>JAFEGA010000019.1:0-82452 GCA_018240285.1 Pseudomonadota bacterium
AAACAACCCTGAGAGTTCTTACACCTTACAAAACCCGGTTCAGGGTCCCTTGCTGATACTTTTATCGAATGTGTTATATTGAAGCATAGTTGATGTCTTTTTAGTAAGAAAATGCAAATAGTTTGCTGTTTTTATTTGTTAATTTTATCTTTGACGCACTATATTGCGTCATTTTGAATATCGAATTAATTAGGTATCAGAAGGAAAGTGACAAGAAAATCATGTAATGCACAGTTGTGACGTGTATTTGCTATCGGAGGTAGCATGATAGAACCAACCTCAGCCGGTGTCGCAGGGTGGCTTTGGGAAAAGTACGGAGCAAATTTGCTTAGGACCTTGGGAGAAAAACTACAGGTAGGCTGGACCAAGATGAATTGGGCTGATCATGAACGTAAGTATAGTCAGCATCTTCTCGCTGAACATAGCACTACAAAGTTACTCGGAAATCCAAAAGAGATTTGTCTAGATGAGATCTACACAGATGTCTACATCCTCGATCAGATCAGTGCGTTTCGCCGCCTAGATGTTGAAGACATGAAGAAAGAGCAGTTCAATCGAACAGGCTTGCCAAGTTATGTCACAAGAAAACCTTTGCTGACCATCGCAGAAACTGCTCACCGTTTGTACATTCTCGGAAAACCCGGTGCAGGTAAATCCACTTTTCTTAAGAAAGTTGTTCGATTATGTTGTGATGGAAGTCTGAACAAGACTGCGATCTTCATATCACTTAAACGCTGGAGTGATAGCAAATTAAGTCTTCTTGATTTCATTGCCAGGGAATTTGCAATTTGTGAGTTTCCAGATGCGGCAATTTTCGTGCGAGAATTACTGGAATCGGGGGGTGCTATTGCTCTGTTCGATGGACTTGACGAAGTCCCAAACTTCGATCAGCAGAGAAGTAGGGCGATAGCAATGGTTTCTGAGTTTTCTCGACAATATTCAAATACTCAGATAATGCTAACTTGCCGCACGGCGGCAACCGAGTATTCATTTGATCGCTTCACTTATGTCGAGATAGCGGACTTCACAAAGGACCAGCAGCGCTCATTCATTTCAAAGTGGTATGCCGATCACCCCGAAAGCCTCGAGCAACTCCTCAATGAGTGGGAAAAAAGAGATAGTGAAGCACTCGTCGATCTAGCAAGAACACCACTCCTTTTGGCATTACTTTGCCTTGCATACGATGCCACGCTTACATTTCCCCGAAGGCGAGTTGAGCTATACGAAGAAGCTGTGAATGCACTTTTGCGAAAGTGGGACGCTTCACGCGAACTTTCTCGCGATATGATATACAAGAGTCTATCGCATAACCGGAAAGAGCAGATGCTTCGTCGTATTGCGCTAGAGACTTTTCGAACTGCAGATATTTTGATTCCGAAGAATCAAATTTGCCAATCGATTGAAAGCTATCTTTCTGAGCTTCCGCCTGACGATGTTCGTAGTGGTATTGATGGGGAAGCTGTTCTGCGTGCCATGGAGGCGCAGCATGGACTTTTGATCGAGAGGGCGCACAACATCTATTCTTTCTCTCACTTGACTGTACACGAGTACTTCGCGGCAAAAAAGATTATCGAAAGCACGAAATCAGATGAAATAGTAGTTCTTATGCGAACTTATGCGGTTGATGATCAGTGGCGAGAGGTCATTCTAATGGTTTCGAGTCTCCTGGATGATGGTCGTTTCCTAATCGATTGCTTCGTACAGATACTCGATGAGATTGCCAACGAAGAGAGAGATATTTCATCCTTCGTAAAGCTTGCTTTAACATCTGGGCAGAAGAAAAAAATTCGAGAAACAAGGTATTCAGGTAGCAGAAAAGAGAATGATTTGCCAGTAAAAGGTAACGCATTAATTATTGCCGAGGCATGCGTAACAATTGCCAGCAATATGCGTGTGCTTGGAGTCGAAGAAAGAATTGTCGAGATTCCGAGATTCATAGCTAGTGCAATTTATCGCGACCCGAGTTTGGTGACTAAAGTATTTGCGAAATCGCAGGCCGGTTCTCTGCACGCCAAAACTTTCTTCCGTCTAGCTGCGCTACTTACAGAATGCTTATTATTGGCAACACTTTACGATCGGCAGAAATATTTGCGTGAGCTCTTTGAGTTTAGAATTTAACTTGCTCTTGAACTTCTGAGACATCTATAATTGCACCCTGATATTTCACCTTTTCGCTAACCATGCAAAAAGGTTTCACGTGAAACATTCCAGTAAATATTCTTTCATATCATTCATGTTTTCAATGGCTTTAGTACAATGAATCATCATTCGGATTTTGACATTATCGTGGTTGGCGGCGGGCATGCCGGAACGGAAGCGGCGCTGGCGGCGGCGCGGATGGGCTGCAAGACACTGTTGCTGACGCATAACATCGAAACCATCGGACAGATGTCGTGCAATCCGTCTATCGGCGGTATCGGTAAGAGCCATTTGGTGAAGGAAATCGATGCGCTGGGCGGTGTGATGGGGATGGCGGCGGATGAGGCCGGGATTCAGTTTCGCGTGTTGAATTCGAGTAAAGGTCCGGCGGTGCGGGCAACGCGCGCGCAGGCCGACCGGGTTCTGTACAAGCAAGCGATCCGCAACCGTGTGGAGAATCAGCCAAATCTGCGGGTGATGCAGCAGGCGGTCGATGATTTGATCATCGAGCAAGATCGCGTGGTGGGAGTGGTGACGCAGTTGCAACTGAAGATACGCGCTCGCGCGGTGATTCTGACGGTCGGCACATTCCTGGCGGGATTGGCACATATCGGCAAAACGCATTTCAAGGCGGGCCGTGCCGGTGATCCACCGGCTTTAACGCTAGCACAACGCTTGCGCGACATGGAGTTTCCGGCAGGCCGGCTGAAAACCGGCACGCCGCCACGCATCGACGGCCGCAGCATGGATTATTCCAAATTGCTGGAGCAGCCCGGCGATCAACCGGCGCCTTTTTTTTCGCTGATCGACAACGGCATTCAACATCCTCGCCAGATTTCATGCTGGATCACGCATACCAATAGCGAAACGCACGACATCATCCGCGATGGCCTGGTCGATTCGCCGCTCTATACCGGGAAGATCGAAGGCGTCGGGCCGCGCTATTGCCCGTCGATTGAGGACAAGGTGGTGCGGTTTTTCGAGCGCGCCTCGCACCAGATTTTTCTCGAGCCGGAAGGCTTGAACACGCATGAAATCTATCCGAACGGCATCTCGACCAGCTTGTCGTTCGATGTCCAAGTCAAGCTGATTCATTCGATTGCCGGACTGGAAAACGCGCATATCACGCGCCCCGGTTACGCCATCGAATACGATTATTTTGATCCGCGCAATTTGAAGCGTTCTCTGGAAACCAAAACCATCGAGAATTTGTTTTTTGCCGGACAAATCAACGGCACCACCGGTTACGAAGAAGCCGCTGCGCAAGGCTTGCTGGCGGGCATCAACGCAGTATTGAAAGTGCAAGGACGCGACGCTTGGTCGCCGCAGCGTCATGAAGCATACATCGGCGTGCTGGTCGACGATTTGGTAACGTCCGGTGTGACCGAGCCGTACCGCATGTTCACCAGCCGCGCCGAATACCGCTTGCAATTGCGCGAGGATAACGCCGACTTGCGCTTGACCGGAATCGGCAGAAAGCTTGGTCTGATAGACGATCGGCGCTGGGCCGCATTTTCCGCCAAGCAGGAGGCGATTATCAAGGAACAGCAGCGGCTCGATTCGATCCGCATTTTACCCGCCACGTTGCCGGAACAGGATGCCATCCGCGTGCTCGGCAAAGGGATCGAACGCGAATATACGTTGACCGAGTTATTAAAGCGTCCCGATGTGAATTATGCATCGTTGATGACATTGCCGGGCGCGGGTGAGGCGGTAGCAAGCGCGCAAGTCGCCGAGCAGGTGGAAATCCAAGCCAAATATCACGGTTATATCCAGCGCCAGCAGGAAGAAGTGGCGCGTCAAGCGCAGTACGAAAATACGCTGCTACCGCAGGATATCGATTACCGCGTAGTGAAGGGACTGTCGAGCGAAGTGCAGCAAAAACTCAATCAGCATAAGCCGGAAACCATCGGCCAAGCATCGCGCATTTCCGGTGTGACACCGGCGGCGATTTCGTTATTGCTGGTGCATTTGAAGCGCGGTTTTGCAGCTAATGACAAAAAACAGACCGCATGAGCCTGTTACCGCAGATCGAACAGTCTTTGCAGGCATTGGATATTCATTTTGATGTTGCGATTGGCCAACTTGCGCAGCGTATCGAGCAGTATTTATTGCTGATCGAGAAATGGAACAAGATTCATAATCTGACCGCAATCCGCGATCCGCGCGCCATGCTGACGCAGCATGTGCTGGATAGTTTGGCGGTGCTGCCGCATATTCACGGCCCGCATATTGTCGATGTCGGTACCGGCGCGGGACTGCCGGGCATTCCGATTGCGTTGGCGAGACCGGATTGGCAAATAACTTTGGTGGAAAGCAATCAGAAAAAAGCTGTTTTTCTGCAGCAAGTTAAAATTGAACTGGCGTTACACAATGTGGAAATCATGGCGCGGCGCATTGAGGATGTCCGTTTGACCGGCACAGTCGATACCATTATCACGCGGGCGTTTTCCGAATTGGGTAAGTTTATGGCACTGACCCGCAATTTAGCTGCGGAACATGACGCGAACCGCCTTTGGGTGGCGATGAAGGCGGATTGTGCCGATAGTGAATTGAAACAAATTGTTGATCCCTTTTATCTCGAAAAGATTATTTCGCTGACCGTGCCCGGATTGGATGCAGCCCGGCAGCTGGTGATCATCAAGCAACGGATTTGATTCGGACCCAAATAATCTGGAGTGCATGCGATGACAAAAATTCTAGCGATTGCGAATCAAAAAGGCGGGGTCGGAAAAACCACCACCAGCGTCAATCTGGCCGCCAGTCTGGCGGCGTCCGACATGGATGTGCTGCTGGTTGATCTCGATCCGCAAGCGAATGCCACGATGGGCAGCGGAACCGACAAGCAGATTGCCCGCACCACAGTTTATCAGGTATTGCTGGGCGAAGCGCCGCTACAGGCGGCGCGCGTCACCAGTACGCAAGGAAAATACGATCTGGTTCCCGCTAATCGCGATTTGGCTGGCGCTGAAGTGGAAATGGTCGGTTTCGAGCGGCGCGAGGCGCGTCTCAGAGCTGCGTTGGAGCCGGTTCAGGACGAATACGACTATATTCTGATCGATTGTCCGCCGGCATTGAACTTGCTGACTTTGAACGGTTTGTGCGCGGCGCACGCGGTGATGATTCCGATGCAATGCGAATATTATGCGCTGGAGGGCTTGAGCGATCTGGTCAATACCATCAAGCGCGTGCGCAGCTCGTTCAATCCATCGTTGCGCATCGAGGGATTGCTGCGCACCATGTTCGATCCGCGCAATATTCTGGCGCAGCAGGTTTCCGATCAGTTGCAGAAGCATTTTGGCGATAAAGTTTACCGTACCGTGATTCCGCGCAATGTGCGCTTGGCTGAAGCGCCGGGATTCGGTTTGCCGGTTTTGTATCACGATGGACAATCGAAAGGCGCGCAGGCTTATCTGGAATTGGCCAGAGAAATACTCAACGCGTAACCGTAACGGAAGGAAACCGGCGACATGACAAAACAAAAAGGATTGGGGCGCGGATTGGATGCATTGCTGTCAGGCGACGGCAGCGCTGCGCTCGCCGAAGAATCATTGCGGAATATCGCCATCGCCAAGTTGCAGCCCGGTAAATATCAGCCCAGAACCAACATGGATCAAGTAGCCTTAGCCGAGCTGGCCGAGTCGATCAAAGCGCAGGGCGTGATGCAGCCGATTTTGGCGCGGCCTATCGATACCGATCGCTATGAGATCATCGCCGGTGAACGCCGCTGGCGCGCCGCGCAATTGGCCGGATTAGCCGAAGTGCCAGTATTGATCCGTAAAGTTCCCGACGAATCGGCGCTGGCTATGTCGCTGATTGAAAACATTCAGCGCGAGAACCTGAATCCGCTCGAAGAGGCACTGGGAATTCAGCGCTTGATCAACGAGTTCGGCATGACGCACCAGACCGCCGGGGAAGCGCTGGGCAATTCGCGCAGCACTATTTCCAATTTGCTGCGCTTGCTGAATCTGTCGGCACCGGTGCAGGAATTGATGATGCAGGGTAAAATCGATATGGGGCACGGTCGCGCCCTGCTGCCGCTGAATGCCGCGCAGCAGATCAAAATCGCCAATGCGATCGTGCAAAAACAACTGTCGGTGCGAGAAACTGAAAAGCTGGTCAATCAGATCGAACATCCGGTTGCAAAAAAAATAAAAAAGCCCGACCGCGATCTGTTGCGATTGCAGGAAGATGTTTCTGAGCGATTGGGCGCACAGGTGGCGATCAAGCCGAAAAAGAACGGCCAGGGCAATATCGTGATTCACTATACCAGCTTGGATCAACTGGACGATATTCTCAGCAAATTTTGAAATGACCGAATAAGGAAAACTATGGACGCACGATTATTGGATATTTTGGTCTGCCCGTTGTGCAAAGGGCCGCTGGTCTACAAAAAGGACGACAAGGAACTGATTTGCAAGCCGGACCGGCTGGCGTTTCAGATCAAGGATGGCATCCCGGTGATGCTGGCAGACGAAGCGCGCCGCATACCGGATGAAGTTGAAATTAAATAAGGCCGCGCCGCACCATGAATACATCCATGACGCTTGAGCCGCGCGTTGCGGCTATTCTGGGCGCTTTGGTCGCCGATTCGGCGTCGTTGGGATTGCATTGGCTGTATGATGCCGAACGCATCGCGCAAATCGAGAAAACCAAGGGATTGGTGTTTCTGCAACCGGATCCAAGCGATTATGCCGGTGTCAGTGGTTATTTCGCGCACGGCAAGAAGCAAGCAGGCGATTCATCGGCTTACGGCGAATTGTGTTTGCTGATGTTGCGGCACATTGCGCGGCACGGCAAATTCTATCGCGTCGATTACCAAAGCGAATATCGCAGCTATTTCGGTCCCGGCGGCGGGTATCAAGGCTATATCGATTCGCCGACGCGGCTAACCCTGCAAACGCTGTTGCCGCTCAAACCGGAAGATTTTCCGCTGCAATCCGGCGCCGACGACGATCAGTTTGCCGCATTGGCGGCGTTGCCAGCCATTGTGGCGGCTCATCGTGAATCGCCAGACGCGCTGAACGCGAAAATCGAGCAAGCGGTGCGCTTGACCAATCATAACGATACCGCCGTTGCGGCGGCGCAATATGCCGGATGCGCTTTGCTGGCGGTATTGAACGGCCAGCCGGTCCAGCAGGCATTGGCCGGTTCACTCCCGTTCGCGGGTGAGAAATTAAGGCCGCTGCTGGAAGAAGCATTGCAAGTAAAAACGCTGGACTGCGCGGCTGTTGCCAAGCGTTTCGGTAACGCCTGCCATGTGCCGCAAGGCTTGCCGGTGATCGCGCATATCGCCCAACACGCGCCCGATTACCGCAGTGCCATCGAAGAAAATATCCGCATTGGCGGCGATAGCTGCGGCCGCGCCATCATGCTCGGCGCCATCGTGGCTGCGCACATCTCGCAGCAAAACAGCTTGCATTCGATCCCGCTGGAATGGGCGGCAAAGCTGCGCAATTTGGCCAAAGTGGCGGATGCGATGGCGAGGCTGGCTTAAGGAAGCTCTGAAAAAGGTAGCGAGCGACAGCCAGGCAAGGCGGAATCAGGTGAAAAAGCGCAGTTTACGATGGGCAAATGAGCATTTTGAACATGATTTCAACGCAGCATGGCCGAGCGCAGTACTTTTTCAGAGCTTCCTTAGATTATTTCAATGCAAGATACATCAGCGATGAAAACAATTTCACTCGAGGAATTTGGATAAATGCTGATCAAATGGGTATGGCGCTGTAAAGAACCTCATATCCACAGAGAAGCGATAACGGGATCGAGGCTTGATTCGTAAGCTGCGGGCAGGATGGTTTGGCCAAGGCTGGGCGGGGCGAAGCTCGCCATTGCATTGACCAGGGTTTCGACGTTGCTATGTTGCAGCGTAAGACCAGCGGCAGTTTTGAATTGCTCGATGTGATAAGCACTGCCCAAGTACCAATCCTTGACGATCAGTTTGTCGGTGGTACCGATGATGCTGATTTCCAAGTTGTTGCCGGCATGCTGAAACCAGATTTGATCCGCGGCGATGCCGGTTAAAAATTGCGCGGTGTCGATGGTATTGGCGGTGGTATCGTTTTCGATGGCCGTGTCGGTGCCTGAGCCTCGTCCAAGTTGATAGGTATCGCCGCCTTTGCTGCCGGTTAACGTGTTGTTTGCTGCATTGCCGGTCAGTACGTTGTTGAGCGTGTTGCCCGTGGCTTGAATGGGCAGTGTACCGGTTAATGTCAGGTTCTCGATGTAATTGGGCAGTGTCAACGTTACACGTGAAATAATGGTATCCGTACCTTCGTTGGAACGCTCGGTCAGCGTTTCGCTGGCGTTATCGACCACATAAATATCGTTGCCTGCTCCGCCAACCATCTTATCGATACCACCTTGGCCATCCAGATAATCGTTACCGTCGTTGCCAGTGAGTGTGTTAATGGCGCTATTGCCGCTAATGAAGTTATCCAGCGCATTACCGGTGCCATTGATATTACTCGCCCCCGTCAACATCAGGCGCTCGACATTCGCGCCGAGGGTATAACTAATGGCGCTTACTACGGTATCGAAACCTTGGCCGGCAAGCTCGGTCACGTTATCTTTGGCGGCATCGACGAAATAAGTGTCGTTGCCGTTACCGCCCGTCATGGTATCGCCCGATGCACCGCCGTCGAGCCAATCGTTACCATCGTTGCCGTTTAGGGTATCGGTATCGTAATCGCCAAGTAAAATACTGTCTTCAATGGTGCCATTAAGCGTATCTTTTGCTCCCGTGCCCATTTGAATATCGCGTAATCCCAGTACAGTTCCATCTGCCAGCATCAGCCGTTCAACCTGATACGAATTGCTTTGGAAATGATTCGGGATATTGATACGGCCGCCACCGTTGACCAAAATATCGAGTTCATTGCCCCATCGCTGAAAGCTCAAGCCGGACAGGCCGATGTTACCTTCAAAAACAATCTTGTCATCGCTGCCACTGTCATCGTAAATATCGAAGTAAGCGTTCGATTTGAACACATAGGTATCGTTACCCATACCACCGTGCAAATAAGCCTGCCCGAAACCGGTACCGCCCTCGCCGATCAGCACGTCATCGCCATCCTGGCCGTACAGCAAATTGACATCGCCTGCACCGCCGTCCAGAAAATCGTTGCCGTTCCCGCCATACAACACATCGCCGCCGGCAAAACCGTACAGTTCATCGTCTCCGCCATCGCCGTACATCACATCGGCCCAAGCGGTTCCATTCAAGATATTATTATCGGCGGTGCCGCGAATATTGAGCAGGCTGTCTTGAATCGATGTCTGGCTGCGCATAACACTGCCGTCGGCAAAAATGAACGATTCGATCAATGCCAAGTTGGTGAAATTGACGGTATTACTGCCAGCATAAATAAACAGACTGAGATTGCCATTCAAATAATCTTTGATAGTCAGTTTGTCGCCGCTTGCAGCCCGTGTCAGCACCAGATCGTTGCCGCTGCGCGATAGCGCAAAATCCGTGGCTGTAACCGATGCATCGAAACGAACCGTATCGCTGCCTGAAGTATCGCTGATCACATCCTGTCCGCTATTGCGCGACAAGAAATAGCTGTCATTTCCGCTTCCTCCGTTCAGCGCATCGTTCCCGCTACCGCCGTAAATGGCGTCGTCGCCGCTGCCGCCAGTTAATGTATCGTTGCCGCCTTCTCCATAAAGCACGCCGGCGGCGGAAGTGCCAAGTGTCAGTACATCATCGCCTGCGGTACCACGCAACGTATTGACCATTTGCGATATTTCCGCTGCCGTGAGGGTGCTGCCGTCGGCAAAGCGGAAAGATTCCAATTGCAACTTATAGTCGCTAAACCAATTTTTGATGGTGACAGTGTCGGTTGCGGTTACTGTGATCACCAGATCGTTGTTGAGTTTGCTGGCTTTGATGCTGTTTGCTGTGATGCCGGAACCGAAGATCAATGTGTCGGAATAACTGTAATACCAATATCCGGATAGATAAAAAGCGCCCTCGATGATGACATCGTTACCGTCGCCAAGATTGAAATAATAGCTGTCATCACGGGAATTGCCATATAGTGTGTCGTTACCGGCTCCGCCCACGTAATAATCCGTGCTGTCGCTGCCGTAAGTCTGATCGTCGCTGCCACCGGTCAACAGGTAGCCATCCAGCACATCATCCCCATCTCCGCCGTACAGCCAATCGGTATCTTCGCCGCCGGTTATCGTATCGTTACCGGTATCGCCATGCAGCTCATCCTCACTCACGTTACCATAGATCGTGTCATTGCCCGCCAAACCGTGAATGATGTCCCTGTAGCTGCTGCCGTTCAGCGTATCTGCCGCCGCTGTTCCGCTGGAAACAAATTGAGGGGAAACACCGGATCCCGCCTTGATTCGAACACTATCCGTATCAAACGAATAGATAATATCGTTGTTGCTCGCAAACGTTACATTAAGCCGAGCGAGCAATCCCTCGCCGAAGACGATCGAATTCTCGTCATACCAAGGGGAAGAAGTATCGATAATGGTGTCCTGGCCGTCGCCCTGATTAAAGAGATAAATATCCGCACCCTGACCACCGTTTAGCGTATCGTTGCCGCCCAGCCCGGCAAGCGTCTCACCATAAGCATCTCCACCCTGAATGACATCGTTTGCGGCAGTTCCGGTCAACGTCAAAAAAGGCGTGGTGTGTTGCGCTGCCGTCAATACCGTGTTGGAATCCAGAAACCGGATGGTTTCAATTTGTTTGGACAGATTATTAAACCAGTCTTTGATCGTCACACTATCGCTACCATTCACGTGCGTGAGTTTCAGATTCTGTCCCACCCGGGCGATTGTGATATCGGCGTCAGAGATTCCGGCGCCAAATGTCAGGCTGTCCGTCCCACCCCAATCCTCGATCGTTTTTGCACCGTCACCTACATTGAACGTGTACTGATTGCTGAAATTGATTCCCATCTGATCCAGCGTAGCCGTCGGCCAAACCGTGCCATCCGCATCAAATATCACTTGTTGTAATCGATCATAGATATTGAGATACCAATTGATTATCGTAACGCTATCGCTGCCATTTTGGTGATGCAACACCAGATCATTTCCGGCACGCTCAACGGTAATATCCGTGCTGGAAATATCAACGGCAAAGCGCAATGTATCGGAAGTATAGGGATCAATCCTGTCAGTGCCATCACCCAGTGCAAACAGATACGTATTGCTGCCCGCCCCACCGTGCAGAAAATCATTTCCCTTGCCGCCAACCAACGTATCGTTGCCGTCGTTGCCGCGCAGATTGTCGTTGCCATCCAATCCGATCAAGGTTTCATTCAGCACATCGCCGTAAATCACATCATCTCCCGCCGTGCCACGCAAAGTTGTCATAGCAAGATTGCCAATAGTATTACCATTCCAAATCGTGCCATCGGCAAACTCGAATTGCATCAAGCGCCACGATGAATCGAGATACCAATTGTTGATCATTACTTGATCGGCGCCGTTTACATGAAAAAGCAGCAAATGGTTGCCGGACTTTGCCACTGTTATATCGGACGGCACAATATTTTCACCAAAACGCAGCACATCGCCGCTACTGTCGCCTTCCTCCCAGATTTCATCGCGCCCGCCGCCCAGATCAAACCGGTAGACATCATCGCCGGAATTTCCCTGCAAAACATCGTTGCCTGCCCCGCCATCCAAGACATCATTGCCTTCCTGCCCGAACAGATTGTCGTTGCCTGCATCACCCATCAACGTGTCATTGCCAAGCCCGCCTTGCAGTTCGTCATTATCATCACCGCCATTCAGGGTGTCACTGCCTTCTTGACCGAAAAGGGTGTCATCGCCGCTACCGCCGTCGAGGTTATCGTCGCCCAATCCACCTTGCAGTTGATCGGCACCGGCTTCGCCTTGCAGCGTATCTGCGCCATCCTCGCCAACCAGCACATCGCTGCCCAAGCCGCCGAGAATCCGATCATCGCCTGCATTTCCCAGTAATTGATCGTTGCCGCCGTAGCCCTTGATCGTATCGTTGCCGGTATCGCCGTATAAAAAATCATTGCCGGTTCCGCTATAGAGATAGGTCGCCGGTTGTTGCAAACCGGTTGCCATCCAATCGAAATTCAAACTTAAATTCACTGCATCATGCAGATTTCCACTAACCCACGACTCCAAATCGATGCTTTGCACCCCTTGATCGAAGCGAATTTGCGCATCCATGCCGTAAAGCGCGGCCTGTAAATCCAGCGTATCGCCATTTTCAAGCGTTATGCGCAATACGTTGACATCGCTTAGCCATGTGGCGCTGGATGGAGCATTGGTCAGTCCGGCTGCCGGTTCGGTCGATGCCGTCAGGGTAAAGCCGACAGGCAGATTCAGCGCACTGGTCGATAGGTTGTTTCTATCGGCCAATACAATGGTGTTTTTGCCTTCAATATCGCCGATGAAGTCGCCGTTTTCCACGCCGAGATAGGTGTCGTCGCCGGGGCCGCCGTACAGCCGGTCACTTCCGGTTCCACCGATCAACGTATCGTTGCCGTAACCGCCGGTCAATTCATCATTGCCGCCACCGCCATCCAAGACATCGTTGCCTTGATAGGGCACGGGAATGTAATCGCCATCCCCTACAAGTTTGTCGTCACCGGTTCCCCCCAGTAGATGATCCGCTCCGCCATCGCCCCAAATCGTATCGATCCCGTCGCCGCCATCGATATAATCGGCGCCGTGCAATGCTGTATCGAGATCATGGCTGTCGCCGATCAAAACATCGTCACCTAGTTGGCCTAAAATAAAATCATTGCCGCCTTCACCGAAAACCACGTCATCGTCCGCGCCGGCATCGGCAAAATCGTTGCCACCCTGGGTGAAAATCCAGTCTTTTCCAGTACCGCTATAAATCACGTCGTTATCGCCGGTGTTGGCATCGACCGTGCTGTGTGTGGTGGGGAAGTTGTAATCGCGGCGATAAGCAGTTGAATTGTTTTCGCTCGTAACAGAACGGGTCACAAGCCAAGACGAATTTCCGGCTGTAAAATCGATATCGCCTTCGATGGTGTCGTCACCGCCCAATCCCATCAAGATGTCTTTTCCCATACCGCCCATGAGAATGTCGTCACCCGCCTCTCCCGCGGCAATGTCATTGCTTGGGCCGCCATCCAGCAGATCGCCGCGCTGTCCATTGCCCGCCTGCGTCTCACCCAGGCCGTAGGCTTCATCGATGGTGTATTCAGCATCCGCATAAAGCCGATCGTCACCTTCCTGCCCCGCGATCAGGTCGCTGCCCGTACCGCCAAGCACCACGTCGCTGTCGAGATTGCCAAATAAGCTGTCGGTACCGCTGCCGCCCTCTAGGCGATCATTGCCGTCCTTTCCTTGGATAAAATCATCACCACCCAAACTTTGAATCAAATCATTGCCGGCACTGCCTTCAAAGTTGTCATTACGATCAGGCTCCGTTTCCGTGATGGTTTGATCAAACAAAAGCGCCTCAGGCAGTGCGTTTTCACCCAGCGTAATACCCAAAACCCCATCGTGCCAAGCCTTGATCCTTGCCCCGCTGCCATTTCCCGGCATAACCAGCAAGTCGTTCACGCCATTGCCTTTATCCTCCAATACATACTCGATGCCGTTTTTCTGATCCACCCAGCTATTGCCGAGCTTCACCCAATCTTTGTCGTCGATGCCGTTTTTTCCTTTTACTTCTACCGTGCCAAACCGGATCACCCCTTGACCGCCGGCGTCCCAAATCGTATCGATGCCGTCGCCTGCGCCGATACTGTAGCTATCGTTGCCGGAACCGCCTTCGAGGTAATCGTCGCCTTCGCGTGCTTTGAGCAAATCATCGCCAGCGCCACCGTACAAATGATCCTCAACCGCCGAGGCCGCCGGATTATCCGCACCATCGGCACCGAAGAAATAACGCGGCGTCTTTCCCGACAACGCGCCTTGTGAAATTTTGTAACCGGCCGCTACATCCTCGTAATAGTCATTGATGTTTTGATATGGATGATTGCTGCTACTAAACGCCACCGTGGCATCGAGCGGATTTTTATCTTCGATGTTGAACCAATTCTTGCGCATTAGCATCGCCAGCCGGTCTACCAAATATTGGGAAGTCAACGCGCCGCTGCCGGTTGACGGATTGAAACGCTCCAGCTCACCGTTAAGATTGAACGTACCATAGTCTGCGCCGTCGCCTTCGAGCACGTAAGGATTCAACGCTACCAAAGCAAAACGGGCAGCCAAACCCGGCTGTCCGCTGCTTTCGATTTTGGATAAGATCGTACTGGCGGATAGATCGTTAAGCATGGTGAGTTGTACATTACCAGACAGTTTTTGGAATTTGGCGCTATCCTGCAATTGATAAAGATTGCTATAAAACTGCTCGCGGTTTCCAACTTCGGTTTTTTGACCATCGGATAACGTAACTTTGCCATTATTCGGATTGAGCAAGATAGTACGTAAGCTATCCAGCGCCGATTCCAATGTCCTGCTATTCGATCCGGCAATATCTTTGGTCGAACCGAAAGCATCGATGAGTTTGCTTATTTGCTCCAAGCTTGAATTGGGCAATAATTGCGCATACATCGAATACACCGTCAGCGCATCGGTCAATAAGCCAATACTGTGATTATTATTGGATGACTCGGTTTGAATGCTGACTGATGTACCCAGTTGAAAACCCAATCCGGATATAACCGGGAAACCCTCGGAACCACGTAAATTCCAGATATTGTTGGATGCCGTGATACTAAAACCAAGCACATTACTCAGCACATCCACCAAATTTCCAACCAGACCGCCCACACCTGGTGCATTGTAGAGAGATGCATCGGTGACTTGCGCATAATTCTGCTTTACTGCTGCCGCCAAATAACCGCCCAGACTGTGTCCAGTAACGGTAAAACTTTGGCCTTGAAGTACATTGGGATCGTTTAGCCATTCGTTTAATTTCAGCTGCAGCATATTAAATTGCGGATTGAGAAATGAAGGCATCGCTGTTGCCAAAATCCCATCCGCTAATAAATCCTTGGCTTCAAGTTCAGTGCCACGAATTGCGAGGTATTTTGCGCCCCCTCTTTGGCTTCAAAAACCGTGGCGGAAACAGCCAGTGAGTGGATCATTAAATTGAGCGGCTACTTGCCATTTTTCTACGAATGCGGTGGCTTGAGAGGGAGACATGTCGGCACCGATTCTGGTCAGTTCTTCAACTTCTATAGTGTTACCAGAGAACGTGCCATAAGCCGCCTGTGCTAATTCTGCTTGTAAAAAATATTCTTTGATAGCACTCATTTTCCGATCTCTCTTGTTGATTGAATAAAGACTTTTTGCATTAACTTGCCAGAACTTGCTTCTTGAGCACTAGGACATCGATGCGATGAAGCCACCCAAGGACCGGGCAAATCTCCCCCGATTCGACTGTATAAAACAAACTCCCCCAGTAATTTCATATCCGATTTGCGAATAATCTTGACGTGATCACGCCCCATGACTGATTCTTGAGGCCCTTCACTACTTGGATTTCCTTTTTTGTAATCATAGATATCCCACTTAAAGATATACTCAGGCCCCAATGCATTCTCTCTCTGAGTGGGCTTATAAAAATTAATCTCACCACGCTCATTGAACTTATCAGTCGGCAATGTCACCGTCTCGTACACCTTAATCCCCCCATCGATAGCGCAGAGCCGATCCACTTCCCGATCCAGCCGAGCCTTTTCTGAAAAGAACATGGCATAAACAGTGATCGAAATCAGT
The DNA here is from genome assembly GCA_018240285.1 of Pseudomonadota bacterium. GTDB lineage: Bacteria > Pseudomonadota > Gammaproteobacteria > Burkholderiales > Nitrosomonadaceae > Nitrosomonas. The sequence goes on from JAFEGA010000019.1 coordinate 15,856, forward strand.
AAAACGAAAATAATCTTTTTCATACAATCATCGCTCCTCAAGATAGCGGGATTACTTATAGGTGATTGATCTTTTTCTCAGGCAGACAGCACAGGATTGGTTAATGATAGATCGATATGTTTGTTGATAAATCATGAACAATCCGGCTTTTCCGGTTATTTCTGTTGACAGCTTGCTCTACAGCCTGCGGGTTTTCCGTTATGATTGGTGCAATTAATGAATCTTAGCCATTGTCATGGATAAAAATTTTGCAGGACAGAACCTGAATCAGCGTTTCCATCGAGGATCGGGAAGAAAACCCCCAGTCATTGTCATTTGATTCAAGGAAAGCGGAATGGCACGTTTTAAAAATGATCTTTTCATCAGTTACTCGCACATCGACAATCAGCCGATCAGGCCAGAAGATAAAGGCTGGATCAGCCGTTTTCATGCTTCGCTCGAGGCGCTGCTCAGCATGCGTTTGGGGCAGACGGCGAAAATCTGGCGCGACGATAAACTGCAAGGAAACGACATATTTTCCGATGAAATTATCCAGCAATTCGCTCATACCGCAGTATTTCTATCCATCCTGACACCGCGCTACCTCAAATCCGAATGGTGCACCCGCGAAGTCCGCGAATTTTGCGAGCAGGCAAAGCAAAGCGGTGGCGTCGTTATCGATAATAAGGCCCGCGTCTTCAAAATCGTGAAAACACCGGTCGATGCCCAGGAATTTTTGCCACCGGCGATAAAAGATATTCTCGGCTATGAATTTTTCAGTTTGGAAGACGGTACGCCGCTCGAACTGGATCCGGCTTACGGCGACAAGTTTGCCCAGGATTTCAATCGCAAGGTGGGCAAACTGGCGTGGGATATTTCGCAACTGCTGAAACAATTGGCAACCGATGCGGAAGCCAGCGATAAGGAAGCCGACACACCGGCAGCGCCCAAGCCAACGGTCTATTTGGCGGAATGCAGCTACGACCGGAAAGAAATCAGGGAAATACTGGAGAGCGATTTGCGCTGTCATGGCTACACGGTATTGCCGGATCAGCAGCTGCCGCGCGATGAGGCAGGTTATGTCGCGGCGGTTGAGGCGCTATTGGCCCGCAGCAAATTTTCCATCCATCTGATAGGAGAAAGCTACGGCGCGGTGCCCGATGGACTCAGCCAGAAATCCGTGGTCGTTCTGCAAAACGAAGTTGCGGTCAATAAGAGTAAAAACAGCGCATTTCCCCGCATCATCTGGTTGCCCGAGGGAACTTCCTCCTCGCAAATATCGCAGCATTTGTTTATCGAGGCGCTGCACCAAGATGCTGAGGTGCAGTTTGGCGCCGATCTGATCACGGGCGATCTCGAAGCACTGAAAGCTTCAATCCATGCCACGCTGAAGAAACTGGAGCAGCCGGAGCCGATGCTGCATGAAATTCAAGCGGATGCCGCCAATGCCACGCAACTGATCTATCTGATCTGTAACGAGAAAGATCGCAAAGCGACGATTCCCATCCGCAAGTATTTGCGCGAACAGGGGTGCGAAGTCTTTTTGCCGGCCTTTGAAGGCGATGCCACGACAGTGCGTGAAGCACACCGGCAGCTCATGAGCAATTGCGATGCTGTCATCCTTTTTTATGGATCCGGGAGTGAAGCCTGGAAGCGCACGATCGATAGCGAGCTGAAAAAAATGCCGGGCTACCGCAACGGCAAACCGCTGCTGGCATGCTTTACTTATTTGGCCGAACCCGTCACGGTGGATAAAGAAGATCTCATCGATATGGAAGAACCGCATCTGATTAACGGGATAGCGGGCTTTTCTGAAACGGAAATGGCGGCTTTTCTGCACGCCATGCAGCCGGGCGGAGCAAAGCCATGAGCGCGCCAGCTCCCCTTCAGAATCCCTTTCCGGGTTTGCGGCCGTTCCGCGAAGATGAAGAACATTTGTTTTTCGGCCGTGAGAATCAGGTCGACGCCATGGTCAACAAGCTGGCGGCCACGCGCTTCCTGGCGGTGGTCGGCAATTCGGGCAGCGGCAAATCCTCGCTGGTCAATTGCGGCTTGCGTCCGGCTTTGCACGGCGGGCTCATGGCAGCCGCCGGCACGAATTGGCGCATGGCGCAGTTCCGGCCCGGCAATAATCCGATCAAAGCGCTGGTCAACGCATTGGCCAAGGATGGCGTCTTGTTCCGCGACTATCCGGCCAAAGGTTTGGCGCTGGCTGAGATTATCGACACCACGTTACGCATGAGCAAGCTGGGGCTGATCGATATCGTCGAGCAGGCGCAGTTGAGCGCAGATACCAATCTGCTGATCGTGGTCGATCAGTTTGAAGAGCTGTTCCGTTACCGGCAGCTGCGCGTCAGTCATCCCGAGAATATCTATGGCATCAGCGAAGACGCGGTTGCTTTTGTCAACTTGCTGCTGGAAGCCAAGCTGCAAACCACCTGCCCGATTTACATCGTGCTGACGATGCGTTCCGACTTTCTGGGCGATTGTGCGCAATTTCCCGGCTTGGCTGAGATCATCAGCACCGGACAGTTTTTGGTTCCGCGCATGACGCGGGAAGAGCGCCGCGCGGCTATCAGCGGCCCGATCGGTGTGAGCGGTGCTACGATCTCGCCGGTGCTTTTGACAAGACTCGTCAACGACGTCGGCGATAATCCCGATCAATTATCGATTCTGCAGCACGCCTTGAACCGCACCTGGGCGTATTGGCAAAGCCATAGCGACAGTGCCGTGCCGCTCGATTTAACGCACTACGAAGCCATAGGAACGATGGCGTATGCGTTGGATAAGCATGCCGAACAAGCCTACGCCGGACTGGATACCGAAAGAAAGAAACAGTTGTGCGAAAAAATCTTCAAGGCGCTCACCGACAAAGCCACGGATTTACGCGGTGTAAGGCGTCCGACGACCCTGGGCACTTTATGCGCGCTGGCTGATGCCACGCAGGAGGAAGTGACGGCGGTCATCGATGAATTCCGCAAGCCGAGCCGTTCGTTTTTGATGCCGCCAGCGGGCGAAATACTGGAAGCGGATACCGTCATCGACATCTCGCACGAGAGTCTGATGCGCGTATGGCAGCGGCTCAGCGCCTGGGCCGACGCCGAAGCGCAATCGGTGCAAACTTACCACCGCTTAGTGGAAACATCGATGCTGCACAAGGAAGGCCGGGCCGGGCTTTGGCAAGACCCGGATTTGCAACTGGCGCTCGACTGGCGGGCCAAGGAAAAGCCCAATGAGATCTGGGCACAGCGTTACTACCCCAACTTTGCTCAAGCCATGCGCTTTCTGGACGCCAGCGTCGCGTATCGCGATAATGAGTTACGTGAGCAGGAAGCGAAACGCCAGCATGCCTTGGAGCAAGAGCGGATTTTGGCCGAGCAGCAACGGATAGCCGAAACCGAGCGGCGGCGAGCGAGAGAGCAGGCGCGGTCGATCCGGCGGTTCCGCAAATTCACCATTACGCTCATCGCAACGCTGATCGTTGCCGTGGGTGCCGCCATCTGGGCGATTCAGCAAACAAACATTGCCGCTTTACGCAGTCTGGAGGCATCTGCGCTCAGCCATATCAGAGAATTGGATCTGTCGCTGCTGCTCAGCGTTGAAGCGCTGGAAATCGATGACCGGCACGATAACGAAAGCGTATTGCTCAATGCGCTGCAACAAACCCCTCACCTCATCACGTTTCTGCGCGGTCATACCGGCACGGTGCGGAGCGTGGCTTTAACGGCGGATGGCAAGATCCTGGCTTCCGGCAGTGCGGATAACACCATTATGTTGTGGGATGTAACCGCGCGCGAACCGATCGGAGAACCGCTTACCGGACATACCGGAACCGTGTGGAGTATCGCCATCAGTTCCGATGGCAAAACCCTGGTTTCCGGTAGCGCCGACAATACCATCATGCTGTGGGATTTATTCACGCAGCAACCTCTGGCATTGCCTTTGACCGGTCACGCCGCACCGGTGCTGAGCCTTGCTTTAAGCGCCGACGGCGCCCTCCTGGCTTCCGGCAGTGAAGATGGCACCATCATTTTGTGGGACATGGCGACCCGGCGGCAGCTTGGAACGCTTACCGGTCATACCGGGCAAGTGCGCAGCGTGGCATTGAGTCATGACGGTAAAATTCTGGCATCCGGCAGTACCGACAATACCGTCATTTTATGGGATGTTTCCACACACCAGCCGCTCGGGCCGCCACTCAAGGGGCATACCGGTCCTGTGCGAAGCGTGGCTTTAAGTGCCGATGGCAGGATTCTGGCTTCCGGCAGCAAGGATAAAACCGTTATGTTGTGGGACGTGACCACCCGGCAGCCGCTCGGATCGCCATTTAAAGGTCATAGCGGAACCGTATTGAGTGTGGCATTCAGTGCCGACAGCAATACTTTGGTTTCCAGTAGCGTGGATAAAACGATCATGCTCTGGGATGTGGCGACCGGTCAGCCGCTTGAGTTGCCGCTGACCGGTCATACCAGCTTGGTGTGGAGTGTGGCATTGAGCGCAGACGGAACCCTTTTGGCTTCCGGCAGCGAGGATAGCAATATCATTTTATGGGATGTGTCCACCCGCCCGCCGGTTGGAATATCCTTCAATCATTTTGCCAGCAGGGTATCGAGCGTGGCCGTGAGCGCCGATGGAAAAACCTTGGCTTCCGGCAGCGACGATAAGTCGATCCGTATAAAAAAAGTGGATACGCATCAGCAGCAAATGTTGCCGCTCGACAATCATAGCGGGACTGTCACCAGTGTGGCGCTTAGCGCCGATGGAAATATCCTGGCCTCCGGCAGCGGCGATAAAACGATCATTCTGTGGGATTTGCAATCGGGTGAACCGCTTGGACCGCCGCTCACCGGTCATACCAGTCCGGTGTTAAGCGTTGCCTTGAGCGCGGATGGCAAAATCTTGGCATCGGGCGGTGACGATAACACTATCCGGTTATGGGATGTCGCGACGCGGAAACCGGTAGGATCGCCGCTTACCGGCCATACCGGGACGACATGGGGGGTCGCGTTCAGTGCCGATGGCAAGATTTTGGCTTCGGCGGGCGGCGATAGAACCATCCGCCTATGGGATGTAGCTACCGGTCAGGCCATAGGATCGCCGCTCAGGGGGCATAACGGTATTGTCCGGAGTGTGACGTTGAGTCACGATGGCCGGATTTTGGCTTCCGGCAGTGTCGATAATACGATTCGCTTGTGGAATGTGGCTACCCAGCAGCCGCTTGGCCCCCCGCTCATTGGTCATGATGGCGCGGTACGAAGCGTCGCTTTAAGCGCGGACGGTAAAATTCTGGCTTCCGGCGGCGACGATGGTACTGTCCGCTTGTGGGATACGCTTAATCTTCAGCCGGTTGGCGTGCCGCTCATCGGTCATAATGACTCGGTGCTCAGCGTATCGTTGAGCGCGGATGGCAAAACATTAGCCTCGGGCGGAGATGACAACACGGTCCGTTTGTGGGACATAGCCAGCAGCTTTCAGCTTCAATCTTCCGCTGATCCATGGAAAGTCCGCGCTTGCCGTGTCGCCAACCGCAATTTGACCCGGGCGGAGTGGCAGAAGTACATGGGAAACCGGCCCTACCGGGCAACTTGTCCGGAATTGCCGCTAGCCAAAGATTGATTGTAATAACCGTTTGATCCCGCTGGCAATTCGGCTTGTCTTCGTTGATTGTCTTTGCTGCGTGCGGATCAGTACGGAATCGAACGGTGTTAGTCCGATTCATGGCGGGAAGGGTGTGAGTAGATAAATTCCCGTGGAATGGATATAATTTGCTGAAAAATTAGTCTTTAAAACAAAAAGCAAGAAACACTCTATCCATTCATCTCTTCACGATTGCCTGCGTTGTTAAATCACGAACCACAGTATGTCTTAAATCCGCTGCTGCCATTCGCTGCAGATCAAATGAAAGACACCGGAAAAACAACCAACCGGCTTGGCTTCTATGCCGATTAACGCGATCGATTATTTAAAAATTTATTCAATTCTGGAGGAAAAATGAGTCACACGCTTTATGAAACCAAGATTCAGCGAGTACAGCGCTGCGAACTGGCGGTTCCGGGTTCCAGTCCCGGCATGTTTGAAAAGGCGCTGAACAGCGGCGTTGACTTTGTTTTCCTCGATCTGGAAGACGCGGTTGCACCGGACGATAAAGTACAGGCGCGCAAGAATGTCATTCAAGCGCTCAACGACTTGGATTGGAAAGGCCACGGCATCACGGTTTCCGTGCGCATCAACGGTTTGGACACGCAATACATGGTGCGCGACGTGGTCGATCTGGTCGAGCAAGCCGGAAGCAAGATTGATACATTGTTGATTCCAAAAGCCGGTGTATACGCGGATATCTACATGGTGCAAGCGATGGTGACACAGCTTGAAATGCAACAAGGATTAAAAAACCGCATCGGACTGGAAGCGTTGATCGAAACCGCGCTCGGCATGGCCAATGTCGAGGACATCGCGCGCAACGGCGCAGCAGGACGGTTGGAAGCGCTGCACTTCGGCGTGGCCGATTATGCCGCCAGCAACCGCGCCAGAACCACCAACATCGGCGGCTTGAACCCGGATTATCCCGGCGATCAATGGCATTTCGCCATCAGCCGCATGATCGTGGCATGCCGCGCGTACGGTTTGCGTCCGATCGACGGACCGTTCGGCGACATCAAGGATCCCGACGGTTACGTGCTGGCGGCCAAACGCGCTGCTGCGCTGGGCTGTGAAGGCAAATGGGCGATCCATCCGACGCAGATTGCGCTGGCCAATGATGTGTTTACGCCACCGGAACGGGAAATCGAAAAAGCCAAGCGCATTCTGGCTGCGCTCAAGGAAGCGGCCGCGCAAGGCAAAGGCGCTGCGGCGCTGGATGGCCGTTTGATCGATGCAGCTTCGGAAAGAATGGCGAACAATGTGGTGAAAATCGCGGATGCGATTGCAGCAAAAAACGGTTAATGACGAAGGCCGCGCGATGCGGCCTTTATCTTTAGGGCCTGGTAGTTTGAAACGATAAAAATTAACGCATACATGCGATTGTTGAGGAAACTGAAGTGAATATTCACGAATATCAAGCAAAAGAAATACTGGCCGAGTACGGCGTCAAGATTGCGCAAGGCGGCTTGGCCTACAGCGTGGTGGAAGCCGTGCAGCGCGCCCGGGAAATCGATGGCGATGTCTGGGTGGTCAAAGCGCAGATTCATTCTGGCGCGCGCGGCAAAGCGGGCGGCATCAAAGTCTGTAAAAGCCATGCGGAAGTCGAACAAGCCGCCGAAGCGCTGCTTGGCAAAAAACTGGTAACGCATCAAACCGGCCCGGCGGGAAAAGTTTGTTCGCGGTTGTACATCGAAGCGGGCACCAAAATCGCCAAGGAAATGTATTTGTCGCTCATGATCGACCGCGTCAGCGAACGCGTGATCATGATCGGCTCCGCCGAGGGCGGCATGGAAATCGAAAAACTCGCGGTGACCAATCCGGAAGCAATCATCAAGATCTACGTCGAGCCGGCGGTCGGTTTGCAGGATTTCCAGGCGCGCAAAATGGCGTTTGCCCTGGGTATCGATCCGGCGCAACTGAACAGCGCGGTGAAAACCATCAAAGGCTGTTACCGTGCGCTGCGCGATCTCGACGCCAATATTCTGGAGATCAACCCGCTGGTGATCACCGCCAGCAACGACATCGTGGCGCTCGATGCCAAAATGGTGTTCGACGAGAACGCGCTATTCCGCCGCCACCGCATCGCCGAATTGCGCGACAACACGCAAGTCGATCACCGCGAAGTCGCAGCGGCTGAGGCTGGTTTGAGCTACGTCGGCCTGGACGGCGACATCGGTTGTATGATCAACGGCGCCGGTTTGGCGATGGCGACGATGGACATGATCAAACTGGCTGGCGGCGAACCTGCCAACTTCCTCGACGTGGGCGGCGGCGCATCGGCCGAGCGCACCGAAAAAGCATTCCGTTTGGTGCTCGCCGATTCCGGCGTCAAAGCCATGCTGGTGAACATTTTCGCCGGTATCAACCGCTGCGACTGGATCGCCGAAGGCGTGGTGCAAGCCGTCAAAAACATCGACATGAAAGTGCCGCTGGTGGTTCGCCTGTCCGGCACCAACGTAGAAGAAGGCCGCCGCATCATTGCGAACAGCGGCCTGCCGATCATTACCGCCGAAACGTTAGCGGAAGCCGCGGAAAAAGTAGTCCGCGCCCGTAACGAAGTCGTCGCAAAAGCCTAGGAGTTCAAAGTGGCGATATTAATCAACGAAAAAACACGCATCATCGTTCAAGGGTTTACCGGCAGGATCGGTACTTTTCACGCGCAAGAAATGATCGACTACGGTTCCAACGTGGTCGGCGGTGTCACGCCGGGTAAAGGCGGACAAAAACATCTCGGCTTGCCGGTGTTCAACACCGTTAAGGAAGCAGTCGACCAAGTCGGCGCCGAAGCCAGCATCGTCTTTGTGCCGCCCGCGTTCGCCGCGGATTCGATCATGGAAGCGGCCGATGCCGGGATCAAATACTGCGTCTCGATCACCGACGGTATTCCGACGCAAGACATGATGACGGTGAAGAATTTCCTGCGCCGTTTCCCGAAAGAAGACCGCATGCTGCTGACCGGCCCGAACTGCGCCGGAACCATCAGCCCCGGCCGCGCCATGCTCGGCATCATGCCTGGCCATATCTATATCCGCGGTAACGTCGGTGTAGTCGGCCGTTCCGGCACCTTGGGTTATGAAGCCGCCGATCAAATGCGTGCACTTGGCATCGGCATTACCACCTCGGTCGGTATCGGCGGCGACCCGATCCCCGGCAGCTCGCACCGCGACATTCTGGAACGGCTCGAACAAGACCCGGAAACCAAAGTCGCGCTGATGATCGGCGAAATCGGCGGCCCGCAAGAAGTCGAAGCCGGGCGATTCGCGAAAGAGCACATGAGCAAACCGCTGGTGGCTTACATCGCCGGACTGACCGCCCCCGAAGGCCGCCGCATGGGCCACGCCGGCGCGATCATCTCCTCCGCCGGAGAAAGCGCCGCCGAAAAAGTCGCGATGCTGAAAGAACTCGGCGTCACCATCTGCCCTACTCCGTCGTTGATGGGACAAACGGTCGCGGAAGTGCTGGCGAAGTTGTAAATCTCTAATCGTAGTTGTTGTAAAAATAAAAAACCCTGGGGCTGGTACTTCCGGGTTTTTTATTTCAGGGAATCAAAATCCCGTTGTTTATTTTCATACGATATACTCGAGAGACTTAAGTACTGGCTATATACTTCATTACATCAGTGGATCTAAATCAGTTCATTGCAATAATGTCTAAACCAGGAAATTAACTTAAAATACATATGGATATCATGAGTAGCACCCTGTTAGATGTTATTTTTGACGTCATATATTGCGTCATTTCGGATACCTAATTCTAGTTATGTCTCTCATCCAATTATGGAGCATGCTGTGAGCAAAGAAGTTGAATACCTAGTAAGAAAAATGGAGGATGAATATCGCGTGTTTCATGATTTTCTAAAAAACCGCGAAATGGATCTTTCCGATGATTACAAGAAAATTAACTGGGCTTACTTTAGAGTATTTGCAACACACTACGAAGCAATCAATCACCTATTTCACTCTGGCGGCTATTACACGTCAGGAATTGTTTTAGTAAGAACAATGCTTGAGATTTATGTTAAAAGCTATTACCTGGAATTTATAGCCAAAGAACAGGGCGACGATGTAAGCGAATACGTAAATGAAGAGAAACAATTCCCTAGCTTCTTTCAGATGACAAAAGAACTAGAAGAGGTCAAAAACCCGAAGGGAGATAGCTTTAACGGTGTATTTTCGCAATTTACAAAAAGGCATCTTGCGAGTTATGAAAAGTTTTCTCTTTTTAGTCACGGCAAAGGGGTGCTTTTAAAAGCATACTATGACTATGAGCGTGAAAAAATGTCTTATACAACTGAACAAATTACCGATGTACTACATATGGTAAAGGGCATGTTTTCGACAATAGGCATGCTTTTATTGTTCACTCAAGGAATGCAAAAGGAACTTCTTGAGTTTATAAAAAAAGTTGAACTGACGTAGCGAGGTAGGTTGGGCTGCCAAAGAAAGCCCAACATCAAACAGCGGTAAATCAAAGGATTCGTCTCGTGACGATTGATGAATGTTGGGCTTCCGTTGTCAGCCCAACCTACAATCGGAGCTTCGTAGGATGCGCCTCCTTGCGGTCGTCGCATCCTACGTTAACCAACACCTATTGAAATTCCTGACAAGCACCCCTAAATTCCGCGTCAAACTGGGTAAAAAGCCGGATATTTTTAACTGCCGCTGTGCTATTCTTGCGGCATTTTTTTACAGCATAAGAAGATATGGAACAAAAAGATAACTCTCAGAAAACATCGGCGCGGGGAATTCCCGCCATTGCGCATTTTCTTTTCTTCACCCGCTGGTTGCAGTTGCCTTTATATCTGGGATTGGTGTTGGCGCAGTGCGTATATGTGTTTCACTTTTGGGTTGAGTTGACCGATCTGATCGGCGCCGTGATGGGAAACAAAAATGCATTGGAGCATATCCTCGATACCGTTACGATCAAGGGCGCGGATAGACCGGCCAAGCTGACCGAAACGGCCATCATGCTCGTCGTGCTGGGATTGATCGACGTGGTGATGATTTCGAACCTGCTGATCATGGTCATTATCGGCGGGTATGAGACTTTCGTCTCGCGCATGAATCTGGAAGGACACCCGGATCAGCCGGAGTGGTTGTCGCATGTCAATGCGTCGGTGTTGAAAGTGAAACTGGCCACGGCGATTATTGGGATTTCGTCGATTCATCTGCTGAAAACGTTCATCAACGCCAGTGCGTACGATGTAAAAACGCTGCTGGCGCAAACCGGTATCCATATGGCGTTCTTGCTTTCGGCGCTTGCCATCGCTTATTGCGACCGCATTATTACGCAAACCAGCCAGCAATCGGATGAACACTGATTGCCATCGTTTGTTATTGTCTCAGGCTACGGCTGTTGCATCACCCAAAATAAGCAGAATACCTTGCAGCGCTGTAGCCACGGCCTGACGGCGGATGGATTCGCGATCGCCGGTAAAATAATGGGTTTCTTGTTGCACTAAACCATTCTGAGCTACCCAAGCGAAGCACACCATACCGACCGGTTTAGTGGCTGTTCCGCCGTCCGGTCCGGCGATTCCGGTGATTGAAACACTGATGTGCGCATGACTTCTGTTGAGCGCACCGATAGCCATTTCTTGCGCGGTTTGCGGAGAAACCGCGCCATGCCGATCCAGTGTGGCTTGTTGCACGCCGAGCATTTCGCGTTTGGCGGTGTTGCTGTAAGTGATATAGCCGCGCTCGTACCAGGCCGAACTGCCCGATACCGCCGTTATTGCCTGACCGGCCCAGCCGCCGGTGCACGATTCCGCTGTTACCAGCATCCAGCCGCATTGAGCAAGACTTTGCCCAACCTTTGCTGCCAAGTCGTAAGTGGTTTGATCGTTATCAGAGATTTCCGGCTCCCGCACATATTGCTGGCTCCATTATAAGGGAACCTAATGGTTTTACAGCGCCGATTTATTTTTTACTTTTTTTTCCGTGAGTGCAGTACCATTTCCCGACGAGCCAAGCGGTTAAAGCGCCGCTCCATTTCAATCGTGATTTTTCACAAAAGAGGTATTCACATGCGCAAATTCTTACTGGCGGCAATGATTTTAGCGGTTCCAGCACCGGCATTGGCAAGCGATGTAGGGGTTACTATCAGCATCGGTCAACCCGGTTTCTATGGCCAAATTACTTTGGGTAATCAGTATCCCGTGCCGCGATTGCTTTATCCGAATCCTATTCTGGCTATACCGCCCGCGGTCGCTGTTCAGCAGCAACCGATTTATCTCTATGTGCCGCCGGGTCACGCCAAACGATGGGATAAATACTGCCATCGCTACAATGCCTGCTATCAGCCGGTCTATTTTGTGGAAAAAGACTGGTATAACAACGTATATGTGCCGCATTATCACAGTCAGGGCGGTTATCCCGGCGGCTACCATGATGACGGGCGGCATTATGATGATGACGATCGGGCAGAACGCCGCGGTTATGACCGTCATCCCGGTCGAGGTAACGGCGGAGACCATGACAGGGGTGATCATGGAGATCATGGTAAAAAGGGACATGACCGGGGTAACCGCAGGGATTGATGGTTTTTTAACCATTCCGGATTAAATCCCAGCATTGCTCAGGTTTTTATCCATGAAAGCACCCAAAGCTTTTTTCCAGACCGGTTGCATGAAAATGAAACCGGTATTGTGACTGCCTTCCAAGGGCAGAAATTGCTTCGGTTCTGGGGCTACCTGAAACAATCGCTGGCCATGCCGGAACGGGATGATTTCATCCTGTGGACTATGCGCAATGAAAACCGGACAGGATACCGCTTGCAGCGATGCCAGCGTGTTGTATTCAAAGCGGCTGATCCAACGCACCGGCAGGAACGGATAGATTTCCGCTCCCAGCTCCGGAACGGAAGTGAAAGTGGACGCCAGCACCAGCAAGTCGGGCTTTTCCCGTGCCGCCAGCCAGCTTGCCACCGCACCGCCCAGCGATTCGCCAAACAAGACAATCCGCTTAGGTGCGATCTCTTTGGTTCCGATCAAATAATGCCAAGCTGCCAACGCATCCTGATACATGCCAGATTCCGACGGTGTGCCGCTGCTTTGACCGTAGCCGCGATAATCGAACAGCAAGGTGTTGTAACCGAGCCGTTTGAACATTGTCAGATAATTGATGCGATGTGAAATGTTGCCGGCATTGCCGTGAAAAAACAGCACCGTGCCTTTGGCATCCGGCACGGACATCCACCAGCCATGCAATGTTTCACCGTTGCCAACCGGGATGCTGACAGCGGCATAATCCAAACCGATTACGTCCGGCGTGTTGCTGAGTTGTTTTTCCGGGAAGTAAACCAGGCGCGCTTGACCGAAATATACCAGCAGGACGAAAACGAGATAAACGGCGCATAACGCTACCGACAGATTGATCAGTATCTGCACGGTTATGGTTGGGGCGGCTGCTGCAGATCGATGACGATATCGGCGCCCAGCTTGCCGGTGGTAAACGCGGAATCGCTGAACTTGGGAAAGCCGGTCTGTTGCTTAGGATTCTTGGACAAACCGAAAGGCTCTTCGGGCAGCAAGTTCCAGCGTTTTTTTAATTTACGGTTGGCGTCGATGTCGTGATAAACCGCTACAGCAAACGTGCCCGGCTGCTCGAGATTCATGCAGACTTTTTGCTGTCCGTCCGCCGCTGGAATGCGAACCTTGCGTTTGCGCCCTTTTTTGAATAAAAAATTGTCCGGGTCATCGTACAGTTCAACATTCAAAACACCGCCGGCTCTCATATTGTTTACTGTAACCCTGACTTGAGCGCTACGCGCATTGCAGGCATCAGGCGCTTCTTGCGGCCTGATATTCAGTGTTTCGTCGGCGTGCGCCGGTATCGAGCTTAACAAGCTCAGTACAAGCAGCAAAAATGATCGAGTCAACTTTCCAGGAAGTAAGAATTTCATAGTGTTCATTGAGTCGGGATGTGTTATGTGTATTAAGGCTGTCTTGAACGGCAAGGAAGCGCAAGCGTCTATTTCAGCGAAAATTCCGCTTTGCTGCCTATTTTTTTATCGCTATCATCGCTCTCGTGAACGCCCACGACAAAAATGCGTTCACCGGAAATCCCGCCGTTCTCAACGAGCCAATTACGCGCCGCGGTAGCACGGTTTTCCGCTAGCGCCTGCAAGTCGCCGTCAGTAATGACGGTGTGCGTCAGCATGAGCTGTTCCATCTCGCTATCGGGAATGCTTTTGACCATCCCCACGGCATTCTTGGGTTTTTCAAAAGGTTCTTTCTTGTACGCGATTTCAAGGTACTTGCTATATTCCTTCGGCGTGAGTGTGATATTGGCCAGTGTGCCGCTGGCGATGCCCTTTTTAGTATCTTCCGAGATCTTCTGCGCTTTTACCTTATTTTGCAGCATGGCTTGTTTCAATCCTTCGTAATCCGTTTCCGGATCGATATGGCCGGAAATTTCCAGTTTCAGCGGCGGACGGTCGGTCAAAATATCGGCCAAAGATTTCAGGCGCGGCACTGCGTCGGCTTCGATTTCGGCAAAACCGGGCGCGAAGGAAATCTCGGACAATTCCTCGCCGCCTTCAAATACCGAACCGAGCAATGCGAAAGGCGATGTGATCGCCTTGGAAATCATGTTGATAAACGCGTTGAAGACGATATCGCCGAGATTGAAGTCGGGGTCGTCGAGCGAACCTTTGAGCGGCAGATGAAGATTGATTTCACCGCGGCGGTTTTTCAGCAGCGTGATGGCAAGATCGAGCGGGAGCGATACCGCATTTTCGCTTTCGACTTTCTCGCCGAGCGTGAATTGGTCGAGAAAGATTTTGTTGTCCGCGGACAATGCGCCATTTTCGATCTGGTAATTCACATCGGCCGACAGCTTTCCCTTTTCAATTTCGTAACCGATATATTTGCCGGAGTAAGGGCTGAATGGCGGCAGATCGATGTCTTTAACCTGCGCCACGAGGTCCATCAGCAGCTGCGAACTGAACGGGTCGATTGTGCCGTGGATATGCAAAGGCGCGGTTTTGCTGACCATGCCGCGAATGTCGATTTTTCCCGATTTGCCGGGATAGAGCGGGCCGATCTGCCCGGTCAATGCCGTCAGATTGGCGCGGTAATTCGGTTTAATGAAGCGGTCATTGAAGTTGATGTTGCCTTGTTGCAGGTAAATCTTGGCGATATGCACCGGCGTTTCGTTTTTCGCCCCGGCTGTACCGTGATCCTTGGATTCCGCTGCGGCCACCGGCGTGACCGGTTCCGCCGGTTTTTCGGTTTGAATGATTTGCTTAAGATTAAGACTACCGTCCGGCAGGATAGTCATGCGTGCAAAGAAATCGCTCAAATACAGCGCGCCGATATCCACCTGCAGCGGATCGTTACTGAAGTTGAAACGGTTGATATCGAGCTTTTTCCAGTGCAATAAATCGTAGGCATTTTTGCTGTCGAAGATATTGAAATTGGCCAGTTTGCCATCGCCGTTTACCTTAATTCTCAACGGCTCACCGCTGGCCTTGATGTTTCCCGCGAAGGAAATGTCACCGCTGGTGAGCAATGCAGTCAGTTTATCGCCCAGCCAGCCTTGCAGCGATACCAGATCAACCGCAGTCAAGTCCAGCAGCAAATCCGCCGACAGCGGCGACCACGCCAGCGCGCCGCTGGCTTTGATGCTGCCATGTTGATTGACTCGCCCCTGCATGGTCAACTGTAATGGCTTTACGCCATCCAGATCGATGTCCTCCAGCGCCAGGTCGAGTGAATCCACAATCATCGGCGTGACTTTGGTCATCGACAGATCTTCGTAGTGCAGCTTGGCCGCTTTGAGTTGAATGCTTTTAAGCTGCGGTATCCAAGGCTTTTCTGCTGCATCCGGTTTATTTTTACGGGTATCCGCACGTGCAACATCGCGCTGTTCCATTACTTTTTCGGTATTTTTAACCGGGCTGGCGGAGTGCGATGGTTTACGTGCTGGGATCGGGATACGCGCCGCCACTTGCTGAGCGATTTCTGCCACTGGCGCTTGCGTTTGCGTTTGCGTTTGTACCGGTGCACCCGTTGAACTGAAAAGCCGGGAAAGATCGAGATTACCTTGCGCATCGCGGCGCAGAGTCGTGCTGAAACCATCCAGAGCGATATTCCCTAAGCCGATCTTTTGCGCTGCGGTATTGATGGTGATATCGGGGATTGCCAATTTGGCAAACGATAGTGCCGGTTCTTTTTCACCTTCGCGCGTCAACTGCGCTTGATCGATACTCAGTTTGATGCGTGCGGGCTTTTTGCCACCCAGATCGACGTTGCTCAGCACAATATTCAACTTTTTCAGACTGCTTTGATAGGGTGCGGCAACGGCATTATTTTTGATCGCCAGCTGACGCAGCGATGTCGTACCGGTAATCGAAATTTCCGGCGCTTTGTCTGGTTCTTGTGCGAAACTAAGATTCAGGTCGCTGTCGTAAAAACCGGATAGCAGATGAATGCCTTCGGGCAGCGTTACATAGCGGTTATAGCGATTTAAATCCACGTCATTGAGCTTGATGGCCACGGCTGCTTCCCGAACATTCGTGAAAAGCCGCAATTTGCCATCGATTGAAAGGGGCGCATCGTTGATTTTTGCACTGAAACGCGGTTCTATCCAGTTTTCCTGGGTGCTGTTGATATTGGCGGCAATGGGAACGCTGAGATTAATTTCGCTGAGGGTGTGCCCGGCATTTTCGTATTGGTCGATAAATTCGACACGGCCGCCCTGAATGGCGATATTGCTGATGGAAAACGGAATGCCCTGATCGTTCGCGGTATCTTTTTTATCGGAAGGTTGCTGGAGCCGTTCCAGGATGTCGGAGATGTTCAGTTGATCTTTGTTCTTCCGCACCAGCCGCAGTTGCGGCTCCGACAAAGTGATCGATGTGACAATGGGTGCACGCTGTTTCAACGATTCAAAACTGACACCGATATGCAACGTGTTAAAGGAAAACAGTACCGGACGCGTTTCCGCCGTGTCCATTTTTTCGTCAATACGAAAACCTTGTACGGTCAACTCAAGCGTGCGGGGTTTTAGTTCAATGGACGCTACGGTTACCGGGCGTTGCAGATAGTCCGACAGGTGAATTTCGAGCTGGGATTTTGCATAACCGGGTAGCCAAAATATGACGAGTGCTGCTAAAGCGGCGGCTAGAACTGTAATAACGGCAAGTGCAATGGTCAGCCGTTTGTACCGGATGTAACGTTGCTGTGAGGTCGGAGTCATAACAATACCCTGTCAGTTTCTACAGCGAATTAGCCAAATCTCAAAACATTTTAGACCGATAAATGCGTTATTGATGACAAAATTTATAGGGAAGCGCTGAAAAACTGCTGTGCTCAGCTATCGTTTGCTGCTTTTTAAGCGCTTCCCTAGCCGGAAAAGCAAATTGAGTTACCCGGAAGTTTTTGTGAATCAACCCGACAGCTCAATTTGCAGAATTTGCCGGAATCTTGATGGACAGGCTATTTCAATGAGTTGAGCCGGCTTTCAGATTGATCAGTTCGACATCGAAAATCAAAGTTGCATCCGGTGGAATAACGTTACCGGCGCCGCGCGAACCATAAGCCATCGATGGCGGAATAATCAGCGTGCGTTGCCCGCCAACTTTCATACCCTGAACGCCTTGATCCCAGCCTTTAATCACACGGCCC
Organism: Pseudomonadota bacterium; assembly: GCA_018240285.1. Taxonomy (GTDB): domain Bacteria; phylum Pseudomonadota; class Gammaproteobacteria; order Burkholderiales; family Nitrosomonadaceae; genus Nitrosomonas. Next base: position 33,104 of record JAFEGA010000019.1, read on the forward strand.
GCTCCAAGCATGAACGAGAAATATTCTTTACGGTCATAAGAGCTATCGAACTTTTTACCTTTTTTATCCGGCGCATTTTCATCGTAGAGCCAGCCGGTATAATGCACATTAACAACTTTCCCGATCTCCGCTTCTTCGCCGCTACCCACTTTGGTGTCAATTTTCTGCAACGCCGGCCCGTCGGTGGAGGCCATATCTTTATAAGCGAAGGCCGCTTGCGGCAACATCACAAATGCTAGCAGGATGAAACTTAAATGAAACAGTGTTTTCATATTACGCATGATTTCCTCAAGAAAAAATTAAACCCGCTTAATTTTAGCAATTAACGCTTGGGTATTATAACTGGTAACATCAATTCTTTTTATGGCTGACTGGTTCAATTGATTACTGCATTTTTATATTCAGGAAAACCCTGAAAAAGGTTGCGAGCGATCACCAGGCAAAGCGAAATCGGGCGAGAAAGCACAGCTTACGAGTAGTCAATGCGCATTGCGAGCCTGATTCCAGCGCAATAAGGTTGAGCGCAGTAGTTTTTCAGCGCTTTCTTAGCAGTCAATTTTTTGAAAGTATTGAACATGCATATACCTGAACATCGTGAAGCAGAAAAAACTGAGCAGCAGATTGCGGATCAGCAAGCAGCCGATTTGTTATGTCTGCACGATTCTCCGCTGGTGCGCGCCATGTACCTGAGCGCCGGTTTTCTGGCGTTGTTTTTGGCTATCTTGGGAGCAGTATTGCCGGTGTTGCCGACAACGCCTTTTGTGCTGTTGGCGGCAGCTTGTTTTGCACGCGGCTCCGAATACTTTCATCATAAATTGCTGGAAAACCGCATTGCCGGACCCATCATTCGTGAATGGTCGCTTTATCGCAGCATTCCGCAGCGTGTTAAGCGCTGGGTGTATTTTTTGATGACATTGTCATTTGGCAGTTCGATTTTGATTGTGCCTGAGCTATGGCAGAAAATCATGTTGGTTGTCATCGGCAGCATTCTGGCGGTTTTCGTGTGGCGCATACCTGTCAGGGAAGTTCAATCGCGCTAAGTAGCCGCAGCAAGTCCCCTCCGAAACCGGCGATCTTTTCACCGGAACTTTATGTATCAAAGAAATGAAAACGGCTGCTTCCGATGCGCGCCAGTTTTTATCATTGTCCTTTTTCTCCCATCAAATTATTAAGTTGCTGCATCCATACCCGTTCTAACTTCCTGAACCCAAAATTAAAGTTGTATAAATTTTCTCCGTAAAAAAATACTCACCTCTTCTTAATCACTCGTAAAGGTACAAAATGAGAATCAATGAGCCGGTTACCCAACGGGATATGGGTATGGATAATGGTTGTGAAATTATCTCAACGACCAATCTAAAGGGCGCCATAACTTCAGCAAATGAAGATTTTATCCGCATGAGCGGTTATTCATGGGAAGAGCTCGAAAATAAAAACCATAACATTATCCGCCACCCGGATGTGCCACCGGAAGCTTATGCCATGCTGTGGGAGGCTCTAAAAGCCGGAAAACCTTGGATTGGCATGGTAAAAAACCGGAATAAGAATGGCGATCACTATTGGGTTGATGCTTATGCGAGTCCTTTGTTTGAAGACGGTAAGATCGTTGGTTATCAGTCGGTCCGGGTAAAACCGGAAAAAATCTGGGTTGACCGTGCTGAAGCGTTATATGCCCAAATAATGTCCAAAAAATCGGATGATGATAAACGCCGCTCCAAGCTTGATGAGGTAAAGCTGACGAGACTCCCGATCGGCTTAACTGCTAAGATCGTTTTGGCTATTACCGGTGTTTTTGCTCTGGTTTTTGCAGGACTTGCGCTGACAGAAAAAATTTCTATCCTGTTTGCACTATCGGGTTTTCTTGCAGGCAGCCTAATCAGCGCAGCTATTGTGCATCGCCTGCTAGAAGGGCTACGAAGCGTGGCGGCAAAATCGGAAAGTATCGCCAATGACCCGGTTGCCCGCTATATCTATACCGGAAGGACAGATGAAATAGGACAATTGGAATACGTGCAAATCTTTCAACGCGCTAAATTCCGTACCGCAATCGGCCGTGTTTTAGAATCGATTTCCGTATTGGAAAAAAACACCGATGAAGTAGCGAAAAGCAGTGTCGACCTCTCAAGCCGTACTGAGAATACAGCATCAAGCCTTGAAGAAACGGCGTCGAGCATGGAAGAGATGGCTTCCACCGTTCAGCAGAATGCCGACAATACCAAACAAGCCAATATCATCGTAGCTAGCGCAAATAAACAATTTAAAACCAGTGAGAGGGTAGTGACAAGTACTATGCATGCCATGAACGAAATTAACGAAAGCAGCAAAAAAATTGCTGAAATTACCAATGTGATTGATGAAATCGCTTTCCAAACCAATTTGCTGGCACTTAATGCGGCAGTAGAAGCTGCAAGAGCCGGAGAACAAGGACGCGGATTTGCAGTGGTGGCCAACGAGGTACGCAGTCTGGCCGGACGTAGCGCAGAATCTGCAAAACAAATTAAGGAATTAATAAGTGACAGTGTTAGCAAGGTCGAGAACGGCACAAAGCTTGTGACTCAATCAGCCGAATCTTTAAGAACGGTCAACGATAGTATCAAGAAAATTGCTAATTTCGTGAATGAAATTTCGCTCTCTTCGCAAGAACAAGCCAACGGCATCGAGCAAATTAATCAGGCCATTATGCAAATTGATGGCGTGACACAACAAAATGGCAGTCTGGTCGAAGATTTGTCCTCTGCCAGCAATGCCATGAATGATAAAGTTAAAAGGCTTGCAAGTCTGGCGGATCAATTTAGATAATCTAATCGAAAAAATTGCCTTAACCAAAAAGCCGGAATCAGCATAATTATCAATTCCGGCTTTTTTATTTTACTGAGCAAGCAGAATCCAGCTTTGTCACAGAAATTAAACTAGGCTGGACCAGGTTGATATCGAGGCCCTTTGAGTTTCGCAGTGCTAAATTCTCAACAATTCATCCCCCGGTATCAGAATATATTCGAATCGGTTGCGAGTTGGCGCAATTCTGATTGCCAGGCATCTCTCGCAAGTTTTGACAGCGTAGTGCTAGAATACTTTCATGAACGAAAAAGAAAAAATACCGGATTTTGACTTTGACCAGTGGTCCAGGATCGCTCGCGAAGAACCTGAGAAATTCGAAGTGATGCGTCAGCAAATGATCGATAATTTGATCGCGCAAGCGCCTGCTCATCTTAAACCGCGTTTAACGGGCCTGCAGTGGCAAGTTGATCAAATCCGCAAACAAGCCGGTAACCCGATGGCTTCTTGTTTGCAGATTTCGCAAAAATTGTGGGCCAATGTGCTTGGGGAAACCGGTTTGTTGAAAACGCTTCAAGAACCCAAGAAAACAGTGAGTACTTTGGAACAAGCTCCCGCCGCTAAAATATTGTCGTTCGAGCGGCCTAAATCCGATAACTGAATCCGTTCAAAGCACTGCTTTAGAGGGGAATTCTATGCACACTACGCGCCGCGTTTTTTATCATATTCTATTGGCGGCAAGCTGCGCCGTTTCGTTGTCTTCCGTTGTGGCAATAGCCGATAGCGGCGAACAACTGAGTACTCTGAAAGATCAGAAATCCATCGCAGTAACCATCTACAACAGTGATTTAGCGCTGATAAAGGATGTGCGGCATATCGTTTTGGCGAGCGGCGATTTTAATCTCGCCTGGCGCGATGTTAGCGCGCTTATGCGGCCTGAAACCGCCTTGTTAAGAAGCGTCAATCATCCAGGAAGCATTGCCATAGTGGAGCAGAACTTCAATTTCGATTTGCTCACCCCGCAGAATCTACTGAAAAAATACGTTGGGCAAACAGTCTCGATTGTAAAAATCAATCCGGCTACCGGAGTTGAAAGTAAGGAGAGTGCGATTGTGCTGGCAGCCGGTGAAGGCGTGGTGCTCAAAATGGCCGATCGCATTGAAACCGGCATGCCCGGGCGTATAACGTTCGAGAATGTGCCAGGCAATTTGCGTGATCGTCCCACGCTGGTGATCGAAGGAATCCATAACGGCCACGCGGCGCAAGAATTGGAATTGAGTTATTTGACCGGGGGATTGTCCTGGAAAGCGGATTATGTGGCTGAACTCAATGATGCGGATGACAAACTGGATTTGTCGGGCTGGGTCACACTGACAAATACCAGTGGAACTCATTATCCCAATGCAAAGCTGCAATTAGTGGCCGGCGATGTTCACCGGGTGCAACAGGAATTTGCCGCACCGGTAGCGCAGCGAGCCAAACTGGCCGCAGCTGCGGTTGCCGAGCCAATGCGCCAGGAATCGCTCATGGATTATCACCTCTATTCCCTGGAAAGATTAGCGACGATTGCTGAAAATCAAACAAAGCAGGTCGCACTGCTGAATGCTACCGGTGTACCGGCCCGGAAAGAGCTGGTATTGGCGGGTAGTGACTACTACTATGTTTCCAGCTACGGGGATTTGGGACAGAAACTGAAAGTGAATGTTTGGGTGCAGTTTGATAATAAAGCATCGGCCCATTTAGGCATGCCGCTGCCCAAGGGGATCTTGCGCGCCTACAAGCGCGATAAAGCCGGTAATGCTCAATTTGTGGGTGAAGACCAGATCGACCATATACCCAAGAATGAGCCGGTGCGCGTGAAATTAGGCCAGTCATTTGACGTGACAGCAAATAAAAAACAAACCGATTTCAAACAATTGAGCGCTGGTAACACCGGCAATAGCGGTACCAACCGCTTTGAAAGCGCTTATGAAATCACGCTCAAAAATGCCAAAAAGGAAACAGCAACCGTTACGGTGCAAGAACCCATCCCAGGCGATTGGAAAATCGTCGAGGAAAGCCATCCGCACGATAAACCGGCAAGCAATACAGCGCTATGGAAAATGGACGTGCCCGCCGAGGGATCGGCGACGCTTAAATACCGGGTGCAGGTGAAGTTTTGAAGGCAGCTCTAACATTTTTTTAAGTATTTCCAGCCCTAAAATTATTGTTGAGCAATTGAGTTTTTTGCAGGCGCATCACTCTGCTTTGAAATAAAAATCCCTGTCAAAACCATCCCAACAATTCCTCCTGCTGCATCGATAAAAAAATCGCTCACAAGCGGTGTTCGTCCTTCGATATACAGTTGTGTCAACTCGGTGCCACCGGCCAACAGGAAAACCATGATTATCCCTTGCAGGATAGACGCTTTATCCAGAACGGCCAACAGAATCAAACCAAACAGGAAGAAAAAACAAAAATGCCAGACCTTGGATAAATCCCACGGGATGGCGGCTTTAAATAATTCGCTTTCGCTATGGATTTGGACTTTGACATCGCTTAATACCAGATTTTTTATATCACCCGGCAAGGTGATACCGGCGATGATGGAGATAAAAACGGAAACGAGCAGTAAGCGGATGAAGAAATTCTTTTTATCGATAAAAAGAAACGAGCCGGCAAACAACAGGAAGTAAGCACCCCATGCAGACAAAATGAGGTTTCGCACCGATTGATACGCTTCATTTTCATGCACCGGATAAACATGGATATTCCGTATTTGCAGCGATCCGGTGGCTTGGCTGAGTTGTGCAAATAACCGGATTTTCTGGGTTCCCGGTGCAATGGTGAAAGTCTTGCGGTAATGCTTCCAGTCATGGCTGCCTGTCAGGGCAACAGCCGTGTGCGGCAGATTCCAGTGGTCCTGCTTGCCGTCATTTTGCGCCAGTATAATTCTCGCCACATCCCAGGATTGCTTACCCGCTATTACGTTATCGCACTTCACATCGGCGGAGACCAATAAAACAGTGCCGGATTTGACTATGGCAAGATTCTGGTGCGCACTAACACCGGTTTTGGCATCGCTGGAAAAAAGGGTTAGACCATCTGCCTTAATATCGATCCAGCTGTTTTCCGTTGCCCAGAACTTCCATTCTCCGGTCAAAAGCTCGGGTCCGGTTTGCTGATACTGGTCAAACCGGTGGTAGCACACCAAGGTGGCAACGGCCAGCAGTATAAAAAGGAAACAGTGTGTTTTAAAAAAAGGCATACATTAACCCGCTGCGCAGCTTTTGTAATCAGGAAAAATGATCGAATACGCTTTTTCCTCGCATCGTATGACTTGAGGTGCTGCAATTATTTGCAGTATCGGTTTCTTTATCAGAAATATTGAACCATCAGGCTAATGTATCCGGCAGCAAATATAACAAGGACAATAATAATGAGCTTTTTCATCACGAAAATTCCTTTAGGTTGAATCGGTTAATTATGATTGCACTATATCAGCGTAAGGAAGCCCTGAAAAACTACTGTGCTTGGTCATGCTGTGTTGAAATCAGATTCAAAATGCTCATTTACACCTCGTAAACTGCGCTTTTTCGCTTGATTCCGCCTTGCTTAACCGCCGCTCGCTACCTTTTTCAAAGCCTCCCTAAGTAAATCGCATCCCGTGCTTTGCCGTCAAGGGTTCATCACATTTTTACATTGACTGTCAGGATTTAACGGCGGAGCGAAGCATTTCGTGCCAGACCCGGCATTTGTCGTCAAATGACGAGCGCGCATTGGCGGGACTGGTGGAAGGCAGGCGCGCGAATGTTAAGTCAAGGCCGCTGCCGGGTAATACGTAACGTTTAAAACTCGCCTCTGCCGTTCCACCGTTAAAAAACACATGGGTGATTTTCCGGTGGATGGAAAAAAAGGATGAGAAGTCGTTGCTGATCTGAGTGCCGGTTTCGATCATCGAGTCCAAACTGCCGACGCGCTTGCAGGATTTGAGCACGTCCCACAGTGCAACAGGTGACGACTGCAATGCAGTAACTTTTTCTTCATACGAAGCGTGCGGATCGATGTGCAGCCACTGTGTTATGATCGGCCAGAAGGCATTGCGCGGGTGTGCATAGTATTGCTGAGCCGCCAACGACGCTTCTCCCGGCATGCTGCCGAGAATCAGAATTTGCGCCTGATTGCCCACGATGGGCGGGAAGCTGTAAATGGTCGGCATGGCCGGTTGCAGCCGCTTAATCCACGTAATAATGCCGCACTGTCTTGCATTGCCGGTCAAGTTCGTAAACCAAGGGACGTGCTGTGGCGAGTCTTGATCTCATAATGTTCACGGACGACAGCTGATCCAATAGCATCGTGAATACGCGCAGGGTGTTGCGATGGGAAACGATGAGCAGCCGTTTGCCTTGCTGGATTTCCGGCCGGATGGTTTCTTCCCAGTAAGGCTGGATGCGTGTCAGCGTGTGTTGCAAGCTTTCTCCCAAGGGAATCTCACTTTTATCGATACCGGCGTAACCGGGCTGATTACCGGGAAAACGAGGATCTTGCGGATTCAAGTATGGCGGCGTTGCATCGAATTTGATCTGGCAACCCAGAATGGGCCAGACACCGAATTTTTTGATCGCTGCCCAGCGTTCCATGCCTTCCAATGCACCGTAATGACGTTCGTTCAAATGCCAACTGTCATAAACCGGGATATCCAGTTGCATCGTGGACAATACGATGCGCGCTGTGGATTTGGCGCGTTGTAATGTCGAGGTGAAGCACATGTCGAATGTGAATCCTGCCCGCTGCAGTAAATACCCGGCTTGTTGCGCCTCCCGTTCGCCTTCGGGGCTGAGCGGAATATCACTCCAGCCGGTGAATCGCTTTTCCCGGTTCCAGATGCTCTGGCCGTGCCGCAGCAATACCAGTTTTGTCATAGGCGGTGGCAAATATTCTATGGTTGGAATGGTTTTCAGCACCGGCAGGCTATTGTTGCGGTGCTTTCGCCGCGGCTTCGGACGATTCCCGCCAGATTTGCTTCAATGCGGGCCATAAGCCGCTGCGAATTGTTTTGATGTACTGCGAATTGTCGGTCAATTGAGTCACCAAACGGCGTTGCGCTTTGCCAAGATTGTGATAGGGCATGCTCATGAACAAGTGATGCGTGGCGTGGTAACGCAGGCCGACCGGCGCCCACAGCGGCGTGATAAGGAAATTGCCGGGAATGTTGACCGAATCGAGATATTGTTCCGGCAAGGTCATTTTACGGTCGCCGGGATTGCGGTACGCATGCGCCGCCAATGTGCGCAGTGAATTGAGAATGAAGATGGTGACTGCGATCAGGTACCACAACACCAACACCGCAACCGGGAAAACGCCGAACCAAACCAGCGCGATCACGCTGCAACCGAATAAACAGGCGCCGAGTTCCTGCTGCTGCCAGTTGAGATCGTTGCGGATGGCATCCGGTGCGCGCCGGTAGGCAGGATCGATGGTCAGCGACGAGGCACGTTCCCAGACGATTTTACGCAGTGGCGGAATCAGGTACGAAACCGGCGTCAACAGCACGAAGCGCGCCGCTAAAGCAATCGGGATCAAAAACGACAGCAATACGTATACCACCATTTCCGCCGGCTTGCGCGTGGCAAACGGCAAGTACTCGCCATCCGCGCTGGTGCCGTACACATCTGGCTTATGATGGTCGTTATGCACGCCGTCGTAGGTAAACGACGGAATCATGAACGGCACGCCGCAGATGATGTTCCACACCAAGCGGAAATTTTGGAACGTACCTTTTTTTAGATGCGCCAGCTCATGCACAAAAATCGCCGAGCGGTACAACGCCAAAACGGCGACGGCAAAACTGCCCAGTTGCCACAGCGAAAGTAGCGGGGAGAACAGTGCAGTAAAATACGCCGCCCAACCCAGCGTGATATGAAACAGAAAATCGCTCCAGTAAATCCACGGATTCGGCGTCATCAGATCACGCACCAGATGATGCGCTTCGCGCAGCGGGAATTCCTTGACGTATGGCTTTTTTTCTTCGGCCGCAGCCGGTTGCTCGGTATCGCTCATGGCCAATAAGATTGTAGATGTTCGATGATTTGCTGATTGATCGCTGTATCGGTGGCGTTGACATGCCCTAAATCCGGTACCGCCGGCCAACCCGCATCGGTGAATTCCAGACCGACGAACGATTTCGGCTGCGCGTAACGCGGCAGCACGTGAAAATGCACATCCGGATCGACCATCATCAGCATCAGATAATTGATTTTGTCGTAGTGAAATGCTTTGTTCAGTGCCGTTTCGATATGGCGGGTAACTTCGTGCAATTCGGTAAAGCTCGCCGGACTCAGTTGCGAAAATGCCGTGACCGGCTCATGCGCGGCCAGCACTAGCGCGCCGAGCGTGACTTGCGCCGGACGCAGCAGCACCGACCAGTAGCGGTATGAGCGGATGATCGTGTGCGGCGCGCCGAATTTGCGCATCGTGGCGTTGAATTCTGTTGGAATCGCGTGTTGCGTCATACGAGTTTATTGACTAAAAATAATACCGGCGCGCGATAAATCTTCGATGAAATCGATTTCGCACCAGCGATAGCCTTTAACCGAACAAGAATTGACCAAATGCTGCTTGGCCAGCCGGTCGATGATCGACAAATACCACGATTTCAATTCCGCCGGGTGGCGCAACGCTTCTTCCACTGCTTGGCGGAATGTTTGCACACCGCCGTCGCGGAAATAAATCAAGCCGATCGATTCCGCGTTGACCTCATGCGGAGGTACAATTTTACTGACTTGTTGCACCCAGCCTTCGGCATCCAGTTGTACTTTCATATCATCGGCGTCGTAACTGTCCTTGAAATCCACGCTGAGTGTAATGGGCGCAGCATGCGAATTCAAGACCTTGTGCAGCAATGCGGATTCGATCACGGTGTCGCCGTTTAGAATCAAAAAGTCGCTATCCATTTCGCCGCGCGCAATCCAGCAACTGGCGAGATTATCCGCCACTTCGTAAAAAGGATTGAACAGGATTTTGATACCGGGATACTGCGCATAACGCTGCCGCAGTAAATCTTCGATCAATCCCACCTGAAAGCCGGTGATGACAGTAATGTTGGTCACACCTACCGCCAGCAGTGCATCGATCTGCCACACCAATACTGGTTTATCGGCAACCGGCAGCAGGCATTTCGGCGTGTTTTCGGTCAACGGCAGCAGCCGCCGCCCTTGTCCGGCGCTCAGGATAATCGCTTTGATCGATTTATCGGTTTGATGGGTCATATCGGGATTGATTGCGCGAGACGGTTTGATCAATGCGGCATTGTAGCGAAGTTTGCGTGCTGCGATGCGCTTTTAAAATGAAATACTGCTGGTTTGCCGCAATTCCGCAACAATGCGTTGCGTCGCACGCAAAAAGCCATCGACCTGTTCCACCGTGTTATCGCGGCCGAGACTCACGCGCACCGCGCAGCGCGCCAGCAGCGGATCGATTCCCATCGCCGCGAGCACGTGGCTTTGTCCCGGATTCACGCTGGAGCACGCCGCTCCGGCGGCAACGGCAAAACCGGCTTTGTCGAGCTTGACTACCAGCGTGTCGCCCTCGATATCCGGCAGCGCAAAATAACAAGTATTCGGAATGCGTGCCGCATTACCGCCGAAAATCACCGCACCCATGCCGGTCAACCCGGTTTCGAGCTGCGCGCGCAACCGGGCGGTATGCTGCGCGGTTTCTGCCAAGCGCGCAACGGCCAATTCGCACGCCACACCGAAACCGACAATCGCCGGGACGTTCTCGGTGCCGGAGCGCAAGCCATTCTCGTGTCCACCACCGTAAATCAACGGTTTCAGCAACAAGCGCTTATCGACGATCAACGCCGCCGCGCCTTTTGGTCCGTAAATCTTGTGCGCCGATAACGTCATCGCATGGACTTTCAACGCGGCAAAATCCACCGGAATTTTCCCCAGTCCCTGGATCGCATCGGTGTGCACATAAGCGCCGTGCGACCGCGCCAGCTCAGCAATCGCGGCGACATCCTGGATTACGCCGGTTTCGTTATTCGCCAGCATCACCGATACCAGACCCGGTTTATTGGTTTGCATTGCGGTTTCGGCGGCAGCCACATCGGCTTGCCCGTCCGCATTGACCGCCAATTGCTGCGACGGCCAAGGATCGCAACCGCGCCTCGCAATCGCTTGCGCCGGTTTCAACACGCACGGATGTTCGATCGCGCTGATGAACAGATTCCCCGGCTTCAAACTATCCACTGCGCCGCGCACAAACAGATTATTCGCCTCCGAACCGCCGCTGGTGAAAATCACCTGCACCGGCTGTACCCCAACCGCCTCTGCCACCTGCTTGCGCGCCCTATCGATCGCCCGCCGCGCAGCGATGCCGTAGCCGTGACGGCTCGACGCATTGCCGAACTCCTGCTGGAAATACGGCAGCATGGCGTCGAGTACGGTGTCGTCGATGCGGGTGGTGGCGTTGTGGTCGAAGTAGATGGGTTCTATCATTTTTGAGAAATCAAACTAAATAAAGAAGATCGAATGATAATACTTACATTTGCCAATCAGTACATTGCGGGACTAAACAGCTAGGGATTCTTACATCTAAAAGAACTACGTTGATATGACAAAAACAAGTCATCACTTCCTGGGGTTTACCATGCAAACAATGCTATGGAACCCGCAAAAACCCTGGCGGAGATATTTGGGAATATCATATTCCCAAAGCCGATTCCCTGATTGCCGGATCCGATTTCATCGGTATCGGAGCCGGAACTTATCCGTATTTTGATAAGGATGGATGTAGTACTGCAAATAAGTTCGCGCAGCCATAGCTTCAGTACAAGAAATCTCAGAAAAGGAATTTACTCCTTGATTTCCTGCTCAATCTGATCGGCTGTAACATGACGCACATCCTTGCCTTTGACCATATAAACAACGTATTCAGACATATTTTTAGCATGATCGCCGATGCGTTCGATGGCTTTGGCGATAAATACGATTTCCAGGCAAGTGGAGATTTTTCTTGGGTCTTCCATCATGAAAGTAATCAACTGGCGCAAGATGGAACGGAATTCTTCATCGACGAATTCATCCTGCCGGACAATTTGCGCGGCGGCATTCAAGTCCAAGCGGGCGAAAGAGTCGAGCGCCTTATGCAACATATCCATAGCGATACTGGCAACATGCTTGACTTCATTGAAGCGTGGAATATGCATGCGATCCGATGAGTAGATCAATTTTGCCATGCGGGCTATTTTTGCGGCCTCGTCGCCGATACGCTCCAAATCCGTGATTGTTTTAATCACCATCATGATCATTCTCAGATCACTTGCGGTCGGTTGCCTGCGCGCAATAATTTGATTACAGATCTCATCGATCGACACTTCCATCGCGTTGACACGGTGATCGCGCGTAATGACCTGATCGATCAGCTCTTCATTGCCGCTGGTTAATGCTTCGATCGCGCATTCGATCTGTTCTTCGACAAAACCGCCCATTTGCAAAACACGGGTGCGCACTTCTTCAAGATCAGCATCGAACTGCTTGGAAATATGTTCTTTATTTGCCATGAATTGCCTTTTGAGGGTTTCGAAGTTTATAGCATAATGCCGGGAATTGATGTTGTTAATCAAACAGTAATTGTCCGCACGCCGTTATCGGTTCCCAATAATAGCGTATTCGCCGGGCGCCGGGCGAAAAGGCCGTTGGTGACAACGCCGGTAATCTGGTTAAGTTTTGTTTCCAATTCGACCGGATTCATAATTTGCAGTCCATGCACATCCAAAATAACGTTGCCGTTGTCGGTGGTGAAGCCCTGGCGTAATGCCGGATGCCCGCCCAGTTGCACAATCTCGCGCGCGACATAACTGCGCGCCATCGGTATGACCTCAATAGGCAGCGGGAAGTTGCCAAGAATGTTCACCAGTTTGCTCTGATCGGTAATGCAGATAAATTTCCGCGCCACCGCCGCGACGATTTTTTCCCGGGTCAGTGCACCGCCGCCGCCTTTGATCATATGCAAATGCTCGGTGATTTCGTCCGCGCCGTCGACATACACAGGGAGGTCGATGACATTATTCAGATCCAATACTTCGATACCATGACCTTTGAGACGCTGCGCCGTTGCATCTGAACTGGCGACCGCGCCTTCGATTTTATTTTTGATTTTTGCTAATTCGTCAATAAAGTAATTAGCCGTAGAGCCTGTACCTACCCCTACGATGCAACCAACCGGAATATGCTCGATTGCAGCCGCCGCGACCGCGCGTTTTTGTTCGTCTTGTGTCATTGTGTTTTATTTGGATAAAAAATTGATATAACCTATGAGGATAGCGTTATCCGCGAATTTAAACAATGCCTTCGGTAATAAGAAGTCAGTCAATCCCGGGAAAATCATCCGGTTTGTAGACGGCAATATGTCTGATCAATCCCGCCGGTGTGAAGTAAATGCGTTCCAATCCTCGTCGCTCGACGCGCTCGCTGGAAGATGCATCGGTGCCAGTCATTGTGAATGCAAACTCCGCGCCCTCATTGTCAATGTCGAGATACTCTGCTACATCCCAATGCGCATCGGGAAAGCGCTCGAAGAAGCCGGTCATCATCGTATGGATGACAGCGCTGCCTTTATATTCGCCAAAATAAGCGGAGTAATAAGTAGCATCAACCGCGAACAAGGGCTTAATCAGCGCCAGGTCGTGATTGTTGGATAACGTGACATAGTTTTTTGCCAGTTCAGCGGGTTTAATTGCGTGCATTGCAGAATCAACCGGAAAGTTAAAAAATCATTGCTGCGGGTTATGCGGACTTGGATTCCGCGCGGGTAAAAATCCACTCGTCCTGAGTACTATCCGCTTTACTGAATTGATAACCCGCGACATCGAAGTTTTTAATGGCGTCAGGCTCCATGAGTTTGTTGCGGATAATGTAGCGGCTCATCATGCCACGCGCTTTCTTGGCGAAGAAACTGATAATTTTATAAACACCATTTTTCTGATCCTTGAAAACCGGTGTAATAATGCGTGCCTTCAACTTGCTGGGTTGGATGGACTGGAAGTATTCATTGGAAGCAAGGTTGATGAGGATGTCGTCTTGCTGTTTTGCCAGATCCTGGTTGAGTGCAAGCGTGATTTTATCGTCCCAGAATTCGTACAAATTATTACCGCGCGGATTCTTGAGTTGCGTACCCATTTCCAGCCGGTACGGCTGCATCAGATCCAACGGGCGCAGCACGCCATACAAGCCGGACAGCATGCGCAAATGTTGCTGCGCAAACACCAACTCGGCCGCAGTCATGGTTTCCGCGTCCAAACCGGTGTATACATCGCCTTTGAAAGCAAATATCGCTTGCTTGGAATTATCCAGGGTGAACGGTCGCTGCCAGGAAAAATAGCGATTGGAATTCAAAACAGCCAATTTGGGACTGATCGACATCAACGTGCCGATTTGATCGGGCTCCAGCTTTCTGAGGGTATCGATCAGCTCTGCGGAATCGTCGAGAAAACCGGGTTGGGTATGTTCCTGCGTGCCGGGCGGTGTCTCAAAATCCAGCGTTTTGGCCGGTGAAATAACGATTATCATAGAATTTCATTCCGAAATAAAAAATACTATCAGATTTGATCATGGCACGAGGGTTACTTGTAATTTGCGTTAGGCGCCCTAAACTATAGGCCGCTTAATCTATCAAATACTGTGATTGTTTTTTGTCGATCAGAGGAGCGAACCATGTTTGCATATCGTAATTTCTTTGTATTGTTGGCGCTGGCGCTGCTGATGCCGGTTGATTCATTGGCGCAGCAGGGCAATGGTGTGGAAAGTCTGCGCCAGACCAGCAAGGCGTTTGCCGAAGTGGCGCGCAAGGTTTCACCGTCGGTGGTATTGATCCAGGTTGAACGGGAAACTGAAGCGATGCAAATGTCGCCGTTCGGCTTTCCGTTTGGCAATGGGGATGGCGATAACTTTCCATTCAACGATGATTTTTTCCGGCGCTTCTTTGGCGATCGTTTACCTGATTCTCCCCGCCATAATGCACCGGGAAAGAAACAACCGCAGGGCAAGCAACGCTCGGTTGTCGGGCAAGGTTCCGGTTTTGTTTTTTCCGCCAGCAATAAAAAAACCTACATTCTGACCAACAATCATGTGGTCGAAGGGAACGACAAGATCAGCGTCAAGTTTCTCGATGGCCGTGAGTTTGAAGCAAAAATCAAAGGTACCGACCCCAAGTCGGACATCGCCGTGATCGAAATCGAAGCAAGCGGCCTGCCTGCGGTGCAAATCGGCGATTATTCACAACTGGAAGTCGGCGAATGGGTGGTCGCCATCGGCAACCCATTCGGACTGAGCCATACTTTGACAGTCGGTGTAGTCAGCGCGAAAGGCAGAACGTCGCTCGGTATTAATGATTACGAAGACTTCATTCAAACCGACGCCGCGATCAATCCCGGCAATTCCGGCGGGCCGCTGGTGAATTTGGACGGCGAAGTGATCGGCATGAATACCGCCATTTTCAGCCGCAGCGGCGGTTACATGGGCATCGGTTTCGCCATTCCGATCAATCTGGTGCAGCGCATCGCCAATCAATTGATCGAGAAAGGCGAAGTGGTGCGCGGTTATCTTGGCATTATGATTCAGCCGCTGACCGCTGATTTGGCCAAATCCTTTGAATTGAAGAACGAGAAAGGCATTCTGATTGCCCAGGTGACGAAAAACTCGCCCGCTGAAAAAGCAGGACTCAAAGCCGGGGATGTTATCGTCAGCTTTCAAGGGCGGCCTGTAAGTGAAGTGGGCGATTTCCGCAACCAAGTCGCGCTGGAGCAGCCGGGCAGTAAAGTGGAATTCGACATCGTTCGCGACGGCAAGCAACGCAGCGTTACCGTAAAAATCGATAAAATGACTGACAATAAGCAGGCCGCGCAAGAGCCGTCGCAAGCCAGCGAGAAATTAGGCCTCGCGGTACAAACGATCACCGCCGATCTGGCGAAACAACTGGGTATCAAACCCGGAAAAGGTGTGGTCGTCACCGAAGTGGCGCCCGGATCGGTCGCGATGATGGCCGGTATCAGCCGCGGTAGTGTGATTCTGGAAGTGAACCGCAAAGTGGTCAATACCGCTGTCGAGTTCGATCATGCGGTGAAAAGCAGCGCCAACAATAAGGTGCTCCTACTGGTGCGGGATGATGAAGTGTCGCGCTATGTGGTACTAAGCTGGCGCTGATTTGCACAAGCTACCGCAAAGTTCTTTGGCTGTAGCCCACGTGTTACGGCCAAAGAATGACTACAAATTTCTCTCAATTGACTATGAACATTGCTCCAGAAATTCTGGCGCTGCATGCCGACATGCAACGCTGGCGCAGACACATCCACCAGCATCCGGAAACAGCTTTTGAAGAAACGGCAACGGCCCGGTTGATTGCCGGTCTCCTGCAAAGCGCCGGGATCGAAGTGCACCAAGGGTTGGCGAAAACCGGCATCGTCGGCGTTTTGCGCCGTGGCAATAGCAGTAACAGCATTGCGCTGCGCGCCGATATGGATGCGCTTTATATTCAGGAACAAAACCGCTTCGATCACGCTTCCTGCCACAGCGGCAAAATGCACGCCTGTGGCCATGACGGGCATTGCGCCATGCTGCTCGGCGCCGCCCACTATTTGGCCAAGCACGACCGTTTCGACGGCACGGTGTATTTCATTTTCCAACCGGCGGAAGAATGCCGCGCCGGGGCGTTGCAAATGATCGACGAAGGCTTGTTCGAGCAATTCCCGGCGCAAAGGGTGTTCGGCATGCATAACTTTCCGGATGTGCCCGCCGGGCATTTCGCCGTTAAAACCGGGCCGATGATGGCATCGTTCGACTGCTTTGAAATCACCTTAAAAGGTCAGGCCACCCACGCCGCCATGCCGCATTTCGGCAACGATGTGCTGGTGGCAGCGGCGCACCTGGTCACGCAACTGCAAACCATCGTCAGCCGCCGGATCGATCCCGCCGATTCCGCGGTGGTCAGCGTTACGCAAATACACGGCGGCAATACCTGGAACGCGCTACCGGATTCCGCCGTCATTCGCGGCACCTTCCGCAGCTTCAAAAATTCCATGCGCGAGCAACTGGAACAAGGCATCCGTCAACTGGCGCAAAGCGTCGCGCAGGGTTTTGGAATTCACGCCAACATCCTGTTCAACCCCGAAAACCCCGGTTATCCGGTGACCATCAACAACCCGGAAGAAACCGCCAGCGCCATCCGCGCCGCCATCGCCGTTGCCGGTGAGCAATGCGTCGACACCGCACCGATTCCCAGCATGGGTGCCGAAGACTTCGCCTTCATGCTGCAACAAAAACCCGGCTGCTACATCTGGATCGGCAACGGCAGCTCGCAAGGTAGTTGCTTGCTGCACAATCCGAGCTACGATTTTAACGATGAAATTCTGCCACTGGGCGCTGCTTATTGGGTGAAGCTGGTGGAGAATGAATTGGCTGTTTAGTATCTTTTGTGCTTGGCAGCCCGGCTTCACCGGCTAGGGCACATTCGATGATATTAAGATTGAGTCTGTGACTGGTAGTACGGAATGTTTCAGAAAATTGAATTCAATTCAACAAAAAGAATTTGCCCTGTATCATCATTAACCAGTTCTAAAATTAAAGTATTCTCCACATGCTTTACTGATTCAATTTTCAAGACATCATCACGCGTGACGTGTTCGAGATCTGAAATATTCACTTTTATGGCCCAGATTTGCTGAAAATTCTGGAGATTCCGCTTTTCAATTATCAAGCGATACTTATTGTCTCTTTCAACTCTGAATCCATGATAGATATAAGTTGATTTGGAGTCGCAAATGGCATTATGGTTTTCTCGGTTACTCAGGTAATAGGATCTGTCTCTTACTAAGAATGGCCAACCTAAATCGAGTCGATATAATCTATCGTTAGTTTTGTTCCATCCGATATCATTCGGGCAGCTTGTGTTCGAAAGCGAAGGCATGCTCGATACTTTTTTATCAGGATTCATTGCCTTCCATCGGGCAATTTTCATTTCTCGAGTCAATCCGTCATTGGATTTTTCAATAATGACGCCTTCAATGGAGTTGGAAGTTAAATAATGTAAATCAGTGTGTTCGGATTTGTTGGTGCCTACTAAATTGAGTGCTTGTGAAATAATTTTCCTGGGTTGCTCATCAAGTTTTGGAAAAGAATGATAATCCGGGCAGTAATAGTTATGGTTAGATCGGGGCTGATTTTCTCGGTTCCAGGTTTGGTCAAACACTATTCGATCTGTGCTGGCCTCCAGTAATTTTGCACTGATCGAGCCTTTCTCGGATTCGCTCACATGAAGAGTCGCTGCCGGTTTGCTGGTCGCTGTTACCGACGAAATCAATCCATTTTGAGCATAGGAATAATCAATATTGTTTATTCGGACAATTGGAATGCCCCATGCCAATAATTCTTTGATCTGAGTAAATGGATAAACGGATGCATTGTTTTTCAAGATTATTTCAAGGGGACCGGTAAACTTTTCGATTGGATGGTTTATTGTAGGTTCTGGTGTGGAGCAAACTTTTTCCCGTTTGAAAGTAATACCGCTCAGTCTTGATGTTTCATAGAGATTTGCTAACTTGCGATCCTCTATGGAGAGGTAAGATACAGTTCCGAGTAGAGTGAGTGCAAGAATGAATCCAATGGGTTGGAGAATATCTCGTATCCCAAACAGTTCAATCAATTGATCGGATTCTCGTCGGCGTGCGCCCACAGCCGAAAGTATCAAGCAAAAAGATAGCAACCAAAATACCACTCCCCATCCGTACCCATATATTGCTGATTCGGCACCCCCTGCGTTTAGAGGTAGTCTGTCTAGGCGAAATGTATCCAGAGAAACCAGAATTGTAAGCAATGAAGCAATTACTGGTGTTTTTCCAGCAAATAATCTGTGAATACAGTAAAAAAAGAAGATATTTGCAAACCAAGCAAAATTAGGAATGAGCGGGGATAGCCAGCCCGATGTAAATACTTGGGCGCCGGGAAATCGATTACCTGAATAAAGCAGAAAGCTCGTCAAAGCCAATGAACATAGCCAACTTGCAAATGCCATTGCCGTTAGCTTCTCTGCTGGAGAAAAGAGTTTGAATGACATTAAGGCGCTCGACAAGAAATTCGATTTCATGATTGATATCAACTCTGGAGAATGACTTTAATCTTTTCGGGTGAGTTCCTCATTCCTTGAGGCAGGGTTTCTCATTGAGCTGGTTTTGTTTGACGCAGATGGAAAAATAATTTTTTACGATTTTCCAATTTGCTGATGGATCAACGGAATCGTACATGCCTTCCACGGTATGAGAGATATCTTCTAAATCGTCGAGGTAACATTCGATAGTCTGTCTGATTACGTCGGCGCGTGTTTGGCGCAGTTTTGCAGTCGCTTCAGTCAGCGCTACGATCAGGCCATCAGGAAGTTTATAGGTATTGGGTGCATTTCAGAGATTCTATATTTCAAGTTATTTTTTAAATTCAACGATCTATCAGCCTGTGGCAGCGTGCAAAACGGCTAAAACATATACCAAGTCACGGCGCACGGCATAAAACAAACCATAAGGAAAGCGAGAAAGGAGTGCGCGATGCACTTTGGGGATGACTTCTGCATAAAGCAGGAGTGCTTGTTTCAGGCAATTCGATGGCAGCGATAAACTCTTCGCCTAGTCCGTGGTTCTGCATTTCATACCACGCGCGATCTTCTCCAATTTCCCGCAATGCCCGTGAGGAAAATTTCAGATAGAACGACATAGACCATCATTCAGGCGCGCTTCGACTTGCTCCCATGAAAACCCGGCATTCGGATTTTCTGCAAATTCCGCCAAGCGGGCCTCAAGTTCGGTTTTTAGCTCGGGTGATATTTCAATAGCTTCCGGTATGGTCGCGACACTATCCCAAATGAGCTCAACGAGGCGGATCCGCTCCTGTACTGATAATTGAAGAATGCCGGCAATGGGAATATTTTTCATGTCAATGATTGTATGCTATAAAGATGTTAGTGCCGCAACCAATTGTTTAGATGAAAATTGCCTCGTTGTTATCCGGCAGTTCGGCGGATATGGCCGCCACTATCACCACTGCCGTCACGAGTAGGGTGCAATAACCGCAGGGCATTGCACCATTTTGCTGATTGATTGATGCGCCTTCATGTAGTCTGCACATCCTATCGGGTTGTAATGTCATAAAAACAAGTATTTGTTTGTGAGGCAGATTTGAGATATTTGACATTAGAATAATATTTAAGAATCATCCGTTTTAAATATCAATGTACCTAGTGCTGCAACTATTAACATGATAACAAGATGAATAGCTAAGCGAGTTAAATCTATTTCAACCTCAAATATACCAGTTCCATTATTACCAAATAATGTACCCAAAACTTTCCTGTCCAAAGAAGGAGAGGTAAATATTAGATGATATCCTGCTGCTCTAATAATTCTTATAGTTTCTACATTTTCCATGCCCAAAGTGGGATAAACAACGTAATTCCATGGCGGATAGATTCCAATTAGTAAGAAAGCACTTAAACAAATTGACAGCCATTTTTTCTGTTTTTGATTCATATTCATTAAGATTTAATTCTATGAAACACAATATTTATCACAAGTGTTGAGCCATATTGCTTGTAGTAGTTTCTTTCTAGGCTAAATCTTTTGCATATCATCTGCAACAAATATGAAGTGAAAAATCTCGGGTTTTGTCAATTTGTATTGGATGAAAAGGAAGAAAATCTCGAACGACATCGGCGTGTGGATGGCCAAGCTTATTATTTGGATCAGAGGAAAATACACTAAAAAATGGCTTTAATGACTGTGCCACTCCTGGATGCCAGCTTGTTCGTGCTCCATGGTGCATCACTTGAAAGCATTGGAGTCGCTCTAGACGCTGCTTTCCGTAGTAAGATTTCAGAGCGTCAAGTCGTATTTTGTTGTCCAAATAACCATCGCCTGTATAAAGAGAACATTTACGATTATGTAATTTACTTTGAAATAGGAAATGATCAGTACTGCCGGTCTGAAACATCACAATGCATTGATTGGGATGATTAACGATTGGGCCTGCGAACATAAACATAGAAATCATGTTACGTGCCATGGAATTATTTCCAAAATTTGAATCATATATTTTACGAAGTTCCTTAATCGCATTTATCCTCATTTCCTTATTTGACTGCGACAAGAGTTGAGTTTTAAATCTTCTAACTGCAGCTGTGAATGATTTTGTTACTTTGCTCCATACATAGGAGTCATTGTAGGGTACAAATTCAAAGAATGATCCGGTCACTAGACGTCCTCCGGGTTTAAGTTGATGTAACGTAAATGACCGAGAACTAGGAGGGTCAGTATCGCTTTCAACGCTTTCGAAATCGCCAGTGAGAGTTGGAAAAGGGGTGTCGAGTAGTGGCGGTTCAATAGGCGATACCGTTCCGATACTTTCAGGAACAAGAATTACACGTTTAATGTAAAAATGGGGTTTTGATAGGAAGCTGATTGGATTAACCAGGAAATGCATAATTTGGCTGGAAGATTGTATTTTTGTACGTAAGCCAATTAGTAAGCGTTGTTCTAATGTGAGTGTCGGCAAAAGTAGAGTGTCTACTTCATAAGATCCCAATAATGTAATTAGCCCATTAATGTGATCTTGGTCAAAATGTGAGATTGCGACAAGATCAAGCTTTTTATCTCCATTAGGTATCAGAGAACTCACTTTGTCATTTATTAACTTACGCTGGCTCGAAGTACCGCAGTCGTAAACCCAGCGAAAGATTGACTTGTTATGGTGTATCTCACCTGATGTGAAAAGACCTTGTCCTACAGCATGAAAATCAATTTGATAACAAAAATTCATTACTATGTTTCTTAATGAGTTAAACGCACTTTGCTTAATGCTGATGGAGTAACCTATGCTTTACTTTTCCCCAATCTCATGCTGGATTCCACGGATCACGCAGAATTTCTATAATACTGGAGATATTTTTAAAATCGTTGAGATAATATTCAGCTGCTTGTTGAATTACGTTGGCGTGTGTGCGATGCGATTTGGTAGCGGCTTCATCCAGTGCAGTAACTAGTGCATTCGGTAGCTTTATAGATATTTGACGCATTTTGGTTTTCATCAGTAGAAGGAAAAGAGATACTTCAGTTATTAGTGCTCAACTTCTGCATCAACTCCTTAATCCGCATTACCCGCTTATTCACATCCTTGATCTTCACCAGAATTTTCAGCCGACCTGACCGGAGAGTGAGTATTCTCGGCTGCTTTGGATCAGTTGGATGATTTTGAGCGGGTCGATCGGCCGGTTGGGGATGAATTGCACTTGGATGCTGGCATTGATGCGCTAATATCGCAGGGATTCCTGTTGTTATCTCGAAATTAACTGGATTTGCCGGGCTGCTGGGTTAAGTTGGTTAAAGTTTTTGTCTCTTCCAGTAAATGCCGCAGAGCATTGTTAACCGCTTCATCGTTCGGGAAAGCTTTCGCAATGTCGGGCTCAAGAAGCACCACGTTGGTTTCTGCCTTGATACGGTTTGCATATTTGCCACGGATAATTTTACCGAAATCAGACCGTCTGTATTCCGGTCTTAGCTCGTCTGTCATTTCAGATTTAACCTTCTTCATAAATTTTCTTCTCCGTATTTGTAGCCAATCGTGCTGATATGATTCTAATCGTATCATCGCTTTCCGTATGCGCCACCGCGAGTAAACGTCCTTGGGAAGAAATGCCGAATGTTACATATCGCTCTTCGTTTTCCGAATGATCGGGATCATGAGTAGTCGCAGAAAATACATCGCGCAATGCGCTGGATGCTTCTTCAAAAGTGACACCATGTTTACGATGGTTAAGCGCAGCTTTCTTGGCATTCCACTCAAAGTGCATAAAGACCGATGTGCCTCCGCTTTTAATGAAATCGCGTTAGAAAATACTTTCCAACTGACGGTTAAGTTATCACAAAATGGGCCTGAATAGCGTTTCGCAGATGGTTTTTCAACGGTCTATTAATTGTTAGCACCCAACTTCTGCATCAATTCCTTAATCCTAATTACCCGCTTATTCACATCCTCAATCTGCACCAGAACTTTCAGCCGGTCCTGGCCGGAGAGTGAGTATTCGCGGCTGCTTTGGATCAGTTGGATGATTTTTATGGGATCGATGGGCGGGTTGGGGATGAACTGCACTTGGATGCTGTCGGCGCTGGCGTCGATGCGGGTGATGCCGAGCGGTTTGGCGGCGATGCGCAGGCGGTGGCAGTCGAGCAGGGCGCGCGCGGGGTTGGGCAGCAGGCCGAAGCGGTCGATCAGTTCGCGTTGCATGTCGTCGAGCTGGTCGTTGTCGGCGCAATTGGCCATGCGTTTGTACAACACCAAGCGTTCGTGAATGTCATGGCAGTAATCCTCCGGCAGCAGCGCGGGCACGTGCAGGTTGATTTCGGTGGCAACACCCAATGGGTGCTGCATGTCAGGTTCCTTGCCTTGCTTGAGCGATTGGATCGCGGTGTCGAGCATGGTGCTGTAGAGGCTGAAACCGATTTCCTGCATTTCGCCGCTTTGCGATTCGGAGAGCACCGCACCGGCGCCGCGGATTTCCAGGTCGTGCATCGCCAGATAAAAGCCGGAACCCAATTCTTCCATCGCTTGAATCGCTTCCAAGCGTTTTTTCGCTTGCGAACCGAGCGCTTCTTCCGGCGGCGTCAGCAAATACGCGTAAGCTTGGTGATGCGAGCGCCCAACGCGGCCGCGCAGTTGATGCAGTTGCGCCAGGCCGAATTTGTGCGCTTCGTTGATGATGATGGTATTGGCGCTCGGAATATCGATACCGGTTTCGATGATCGTGGTGCACAGCAGAATGTTGAAGCGCTGCTGGTAGAAATCGCGCATCACATGTTCCAGTTCGCGCTCCGGCATTTGCCCGTGCGCAATGTTGATGCGCGCCTCCGGCAGCAGGCCGCTGAGTTTCTCGTACATCAATTGAATGCTGCTGACTTCGTTGTGCAGGAAATAAATCTGCCCGCCGCGTTTCAGTTCGCGCAAGCATGCTTCGCGCACGATGCCCATCGAAAAGCTGGTGACGAACGTGCGGATCGCCAAGCGGCGCTGCGGCGCGGTGGCGATGATGGAGAAATCGCGTAAACCTTCCAGCGACATTGCCAAAGTGCGTGGAATCGGCGTGGCGGTCAGCGTCAGCACGTCGACTTCGGCGCGCAGTTTCTTCAGTTGTTCCTTTTGCCGCACGCCGAAGCGGTGTTCCTCGTCGATGATCACCAGCCCGAGATTCTTGAAATGCACGTCTTTTTGGATCAGTTTGTGCGTGCCAATGATGATGTCGATCTCGCCTTTGGCCAAACCGGTAATCGCTTGCGTTTGCTCCTTGGCGGAACGGAAGCGCGACAATTCGGCGATCCGCACCGGCCACTGATCGGCGATCAGACCGAAGCGGTCGGAGAAGTTCTGAAAGTGTTGTTCAGCGAGCAGCGTGGTCGGCACCAGCACCGCGACTTGCTTGCCGTCCGCCACGGCGATGAACGCGGCGCGCAACGCCACTTCGGTTTTGCCGAAACCGACATCGCCGCAAATCAACCGGTCCATCGGTTTGCCGGAGGTCAAATCCTCGATCACAGCTTTGATCGCGGCGGCCTGATCCGGCGTTTCCTCGAAGCCGAAACCTTCGGCGAAAGCTTCGTAATCATGTTGCTGCAATTTAAACTGGTGGCCTTCGCGCGCCGCGCGTTGCGCGTACAGATTCAGCAATTCCGCGGCGGTGTCGCGCACTTGCTGCATTGCCTTGCGCTTAGCTTTGTCCCATTGGCTGCTGCCGAGCTTGTGCAACGGCGCGGATTCCGGAGCGCCGCCGCTGTAACGGCCGATCAAGTACAGTTGCGACACCGGCACGTACAGTTTGTCGCCGCCGTCGTATTCCAGTGCCAAGAACTCGCTCATTTCGCCGGGTTCGCCTTCGCCTACGTCCATACTGACCAGGCCGAGATAGCGGCCGATACCGTGTTGTTCGTGTACCACCGGGTCGCCCGGTTTGATTTCCGACAAGTCGCGCAGGATGTTGTCGGTCGATGTGGACGATTTGCGCGATTCGCGCTCGCGGCGGCCGTGCAGGTGCGTGGCGTACAGTTCGCTTTCGGTGATGAAGGCGATCTTCGTGGCTTGGTCGATAAAGCCGGTATGCAGCGGCGCGACGCCGAGCATGAATGGTTCCTGGCTGTCCAGAAATGCGGCGAAATCCTGGCAAACTACCGGATGCAGATCGTATTGCTGCAGATACTCGGCGACCAGTTCGCGCCGTCCCAAGCTTTCCGCCAATAACAACACCCGTCCGCCGCTCATTTTGAATTGCGCGGCAAATACCGCCAGTTTCTCCAGCGGATTTTCTGCGTGCCGGTTGACTTGCACCGGCGACAGCGGCGCGCTGGTGTTCTCGCCGGTGACTTTGACATCCTGCGGTTTGACCAGCAGCTCAACACGTGCATACGGTTTGATAGAGCCGAAAAAATGATCGCCGGACAGGAACAGCTCGGTGGGCGGCAACAGCGGCCGGTCGCTGTCGCCGCGCATCAACTGGTAGCGCGATTGCGTGTCGCGCCAGAATTCATCGATCACCGGACGGACATCATGGTGTAAACAAAGTAATGTATTGTCCGGCAGATAATCGAACAGCGTCGCGGTTTGCTCGAAAAACAGCGGCAAGTAGTATTCGATCCCGGCGGGCGTGCCGCCTTTGCTGATGTCTTTGTAAATTTGCTTTTTCGATGGATCGCCCTCGAATTGCTCGCGGAATTTACCGCGAAAGAACGTGCGTCCGGCTTCGTCGAGCGGAAATTCGCGTGCCGGCAGCAAGCGGATTTCCCTGACCGGATAGACGCTGCGCTGGGTGTCGACATCAAAGGTGCGGATGGTGTCGATGTCGTTGTCCATCAGGTCGATGCGGTACGGCAGCGGACTGCCCATTGGGTACAAATCGATCAAGCCGCCGCGCACGCTGTACTCTCCAGGAGAAAACACCTGCGTGACGTGCGAATAACCGGCCAGCGTCAGTTGACTGCGTAATGCGGCGACGTCCAGCATTTCGCCCTGTTTGAGGAAAAACGTATGCGCGGCGAGGTACTCGCGTGGCAGCATGCGGTACAGTGCGGTGGTCAGCGGGGCGATCAATACGTCGCACGCGCCGGTCATCACTTGATAGAGCGTCGCCAGCCGTTCGGATACGAGATCGTGATGCGGCGAGAATGTGTCGTACGGTAGCGTTTCCCAGTCTGGCAGTAAATGCACCCTCAAATCAGGGGCGAAGTAAGGAATCTCTTCCAGCAGGCGTTGTGCATCCAGTGCATTGGCGGTGATGATGGCGGCCGGTTTGGCTTGTTGCGCTAATTGCGCGAGGAATAACGCATCGCCGGAACCGGCGAAGTCCGCGTAGCGCGCGATGGCGCCCGGTGCGGGTAAAGTCAGTTTTTGTTGCATTTTTAATAGTGTTGCCTTGCTTGTGCTAAAAATCACAGTCCGCAACACTGCTTCTCGGTCAAAATTTGCATATTATATGCCAGTTCCAAACCGCCTTATTCAGTGCAAACAGTGATGAACATGGCGGCACGGGGATTAGCGCTGGATTTTATGGTTTCTTTGCGGTTTGAATTTATCGGCAAACGATACTATTCTTATTACCTATGTAATTAATATTAAAATTGATTTGTAAAAATTGCTGACTGGGGAATAGTTGGTCTGAGAGAAAAGAAATGAGCGCTTTTATAAAACTGAGTTCAGGACTGATGGAGCAAAGAATGATTCTATGCGCTTGTAGAATCATTGCGTTTGTTTGCCTGACTTCACCAGTTTATGCGCAAAACACTTCTGCTACGCTATTAACGGAAGAGAATCAGCAAAAAATCGAATTGGCCGTGTGGAAATATGCAGTGGATACACCGCTGCTGCTGAAAACAATCGATTGGCTTCGTGAATTGACAAAACACTCCCCGGAGTCTACTGCGATTGCCGAGCTTTCCCGCTTGCAATTTATGGAGGCGCAGCTTGAGCGCAACAAGAACCGCCGCATTCAGTTGTTCGAGAATTGCGTTGCCGTAGCCGACCGCGCGCTTGCGCTGAATAAGAACGATGTGCGCGGATTGTTCTGGAAAGCCGCGGCGATGGGAAAAATGGCCGAAGACAGCGGTATTGTGAATGCCTTGCGCATGATCCGGCCAATGGAAAATTTGCTGCTCAAGGTGGTCGCATTGGATGAAAAATACGAGAACGCCGGGGCGCACCGCGCATTGGGCCGCATCTATCACAAATTACCTGGATTCCCGATCAGTTTCGGCAGTGATCAAAAAGCCCTGATGCACTTGAAACGGGCGCATGAACTGTTTCCGCGCGATGTCATCACGCGCGCTTTTTACGCCGAGCTGCTGTATGACATCGGCCGGAAGGAAGAAGCGCGCAAGCATGCGGATTTCGTGCTAGCAACCCCGATTGCCGACGAAGATGCGCTGGAATTTGCCGAGTATGTCGATATTGCGCTGGGCGTGATCAATAAAACCGGTGGCTCCAAATTTACAGTAGGCAATAACTAGGGAAGCTCTGAAAAAGGTAGCGAGCGATGGTCAGGCAAGGCGGAATCAGGCGAAAAAGCGCAGTTTACGAGGTGTAAATGAGCATTTTGAGCCTGATTTCAAAACATAGCCTGACCGAGTGCAGTAGTTTTTCAGAGCTTCCCTAGAACCTTGCTAGACCGCTGCTTATTATTGCTCGCAAAGCTACCCTAACTCCCTCCTTATCGCCAAACTGCAGAACAAATGCTGCAGCTGGTTTACTTTTTTGCTTCGACTCGCTTCCACACCGGTCAAATCAGCTACACTAACGTATCTATCCAATCTTCCATCAAACTTTTATGTCAGAAACAGTGATTGATTTGATCCGCCACGGTCAACCCGCTGGCGGACGCCGTTACCGCGGCCACGGTGTGGACGATCCGCTGAGCGAGAAAGGGTGGTCGCAAATGTGGCATGCCGTCGGCAGCTACAATGATTGGAACCACATCATCACTTCCCCGTTGCAGCGCTGCCAGGCGTTTGCCTTTGCGCTCGGTGGACGCCATCAGATCGAGGTCACGATTGAATCGCGCTTCAAGGAAGTCGGGTTTGGCGTGTGGGAAGGATTGAGTCACGACGACATCAAAATCGGCCGCGTAGCGGAATATCAGGCTTTCTTGCGCGATCCGGTCAACCGGCGCCCGGACGGCGCGGAGCCGCTCGAGGATTTTATGCAACGTGCCGGTTGCGCTTATGAAGAAGTTATCGAACGCCATCGCGGCAGCCATGTCCTGATCGTCGCACATGCCGGTGTGATGCGCGCGATTATCGCCAGAACCGTGCATGCCTCACCGGCCGGACTGTATCGCATCAAAATCAGTAACGGCGGCATCACGCGCATCCGGGAAACTGCGGAAGGTGGTGTGCTGGAGCTGTTGAACGGGAAACTGCCAATCTGACAAATTGCTATTGACTCAAGACCGGCAGATTCCTATTCACTAATTCTCCTGGGTTGATAAAGATTGAATCAAGGTGTGCAGTTTTTGTTGTTATAAAGTGTAGTCAGTGCACTTCTTCTGTCATTGACTAATCGTGTGGCCTCGCCAGCGTCATAATAGGTATAGGCCAAACCCGGCAGCCAAAAAAGCGCGCTGGCAACATTGGTTCCTGTAACTCCTTTTTTTGATTCGATATCTGCTTCCGCCTTATCAAGCTTCGCCATTTCTGCTTTGATGGCGTCGCAGGAAAGATTATGATCACCGGGCTGTACTACTTGTATTTTTTGCGATGTTGCACAACCCAACAAAAATCCGCTCGTGATAGCAATTAGAACTGCACTTTTTAAAGGTAGTGACATTGTTACACTCCATTTGGCCGCCGAAGGTGCGTATTAGTAGTCGAGGCGGAATTCAACTACGCGCAAGAATAATGATGTTATCAATTCAGCAAAAAGCGATACTAGTCCGCTTCCAGCACTTTGATGATGTCGCACTTTTCGTTATCGGTGAGTCATCATGAACGATGCGGTTAAATCAGCACCAGCAGCGCCGCGCCGACTCCCGCCGCGGTGGCCAGCATGTCGTAAACGCACAGTCTTGCCAGCGCCGGGGTGCCGATGAAAAAAATCAAACCGAGTTTGAAACCGACATTGGAAATGAACGCCAGCGAGATCGCGGTGATCGCTTGCGCGGCCTCCAGTTTGCCGTGTTCGTAAAAGTGCAGGCTGGAAAGCGTGATGGCGGCGGTATCGGTGAGGCCGGAGACCAGTGCGACAGCGTATAGTCCGCTGCTGCCGGCGATGTCGGATAGCCAGGCGGAGAAAAGCAATACGCTGCCGTAAATCAATCCGAAAGCCGCAGCGGCGCGGATTTCCGCGGGATTTTTGATTTCCGGCAGCGTCACTTCATACTGCTGGCTGAGTTTGCGCCAGCCGAATATCATGACGGCCGCGCCGGCCAGAAAACCGCAGCCCAGCACTGGCAGCAATTGCGGCAATATAACCGGGGAAGCGGCAGCGGCGAGAATGGTCAAGCGCAGCAATACCGTCAGGTTGGCGATCAGAATGACGGTCACGGCCAGGTTCGTGAAACTTTCGTTTTCCATGCTGCGGCGCGCGTAAACCAGCGTCGTGGCGGTGCTGGACACCAAGCCGCCGAACAGGCCCAGCACCGCGCCGTGGCGTTGACCGATCAATTGCAGCGCCACGTAACCGACCAAACTGACACCCGAGATCAATACCACCATCAGCCAGATCTGGTAGGGGTTGAGAGCCTCGTAAGGTCCCATATTTTTGTCCGGCAAGATGGGCAGGACGATGAACGTCAGCACGCCGAATTGCAGCATGGAAATTAAATCGCGGCGGCTGAGCTTTTCGGTGATGCCGTGCAATTCCGCTTTGAAATACAACAATACTGTGGTGATAATAGCGAGCATGATCGCCAGCGTGCCGTTACCGTACCAGACCGAAGCACCCAAGCCGTAGCACACCAAAATCGCGGCAATCGTCGTGGTGCCGGGGTCGGCGCTGTCATCCTTGACGCGCGAATACGCAGCCACCATCATCAGACCGACGATGAATAAACCGCCCAGCAGCAGCCAGGGCGTGGCTTTTTCCGACAGCATCGCGGCCAGCGTGCCGAACATTGCGACCAATGCGAATGTTCGCAATCCCGCGCGCGATCCCGGGCTGCGCTCGCGTTCCAGTCCGATCAGCAAACCGATCGCCAGGCTGGTCATGAAGTGCGGCAATGCCGCCAGTTCGCCGTTCAAGGTAAATTCAGTGTGCATCGCCGGTCACCGGGTTATCTGCATGAAAGCAATGTTCCAGCAGGAATTGCAAGGAAGTTTTGCCATTATATTCGTTGATCTGTAAGCGATAAACCGCGTCGATGACGTCTGGCAGCGGATCGCTATGGAAAAACAGGATACCGTCGTAAATTTCATCCGATTTGCGCACGGCTTGCAGTGCATGACCGGTACTTGCGGGGTGCAATTTTCTCAATTTCAGTTTCAGATGTTTTTCACCGACAATGCGCTGGCTTTCGACGTAAAACCGTGCCGTGAAGGATGGCTGCGGAAAGCCTTGTCCCCACACTTGCCGCTCGAGCATTTCCGCCAGTTCCAGTTTGATGTCGGAAAGCTCCAGATCGCCGTCGGTTTCGATCACGCGCGTCAAATCGGCTGGTGTCAGCAGCGTTTGCGCAACCTGCTCGAACGCCGCGCGGAATACTTCAAAATCGTCGCCATGAATAGTCAATCCGGCTGCGGCGGCGTGACCGCCGAATTTGCGGATCAGATTGGGATGTTGTTTGGACACCAGATCCAAGGCATCGCGCAGGTGAAAGCCGTTGATCGACCGCCCCGAACCTTTGATTTCCCCGTCGTTACCGGGTGCGAAAATGATCACCGGACGATGATATTTGTCCTTGATGCGCGATGCGAGGATGCCGATCACGCCTTGGTGCCAGTCGTGATCGAACAGGCAAATGCTGTAGGTGTTTTGGATATCCGGCTGGCATGTTTTGAGCGTATTTTCAAGCTTGGCGAGCGCGCTTTCCTGCATAGTCGATTCGATTTCGCGCCGTTGCCGGTTCAACTCGTCCAACTGTTTGGCGATTTCGGCGGCGTATGCTTCGTCGTCGGTAATCAGGCATTCGATGCCGAGCGACATATCGTCCAGCCGCCCGGCGGCGTTGAGGCGCGGCCCCAGCATGAAACCCAGCTCGTACGTGGAAATCTGCCGGACATCGCGCCGCGATACCTGCATCAGCGCATTGATACCGGCGCACGCCTTGCCCTTGCGGATGCGCTGCAAACCTTGCTGCACCAGAATGCGGTTGTTGCTGTCCAGTTTGACGACATCGGCGACGGTTCCCAGTGCGACTAGATCGAGAAAAGCCGCCAGATTCGGTTCCGGCAATTCAGCGGTGAAGGCGCCGCGCTGCCGTAGTTCCGCGCGTAGCGCCAGCATCAAGTAGAAAATGACACCCACCCCGGCGATATTCTTGCTGGGAAATGGGCAGCCGGGTTGATTGGGATTGACGATCGTCAGCGCGTCGGGCAATTGGTCGCCAGGCAAATGATGATCGGTGATCACCACCGGCATGCCGAGCCGGTTGGCTTCAGCGACGCCGTCGACGCTGGCGATGCCGTTGTCGACCGTGATCAGGATGTCCGGTTGCTTGGTTTCGTGCGCCAATCGCACGATTTCCGGCGTCAGGCCGTAGCCGAATTCGAACCGGTTCGGCACCAGATAATCGACGATGGCACCAAATTTGCGCAAAATGCGTATGCCGGTGGCGCAGGCGGTCGCGCCGTCGGAATCGTAATCGGCAATGATCAGCAGGCGTTTTTTGGCTGCGATGGCATCTGCCAGCAAAGTTGCCGTTGCGGTGATATTTTTCAGTTGCCCGAACGGGATCAGGTGCGTCAGTTCGGTTTCGAGCTGAGCGGAGTTTTCGATGCCGCGTGCCGCATAAATGCGCGCCAGTACCGGCGGTAATCCGCTGCCGCTGAGTGCTTGGAATATTTGCGCGTCATACGGGCGGATAGTGATTTTGGACATGCGAAAGCGGGAACGTGATCAATATCCATCATTCTGAGGGAATTTCTTCTGCTGCGGCAAGCTTTTCCACCTTGAGCACATGCAAGCGGCGGCTGTCGGCGCGCTGCACGGTGAATTTGAATGGCCCGATGACCACCGCTTCGTTGCGTACCGGCAGGCGGCCGAATTTGTTCAATACTAGGCCGCCGATAGTATCGTAGTCTTCATTGCTGTAGTTTGCGCCGAGCACTTCGTTGAAGTTGTCGATCTCGGTGATCGCCTTGACGCGGTAACGCCCGTCCGATTCCATAACGATATTGTCTTCTTCTTCGTCGAAATCGTATTCGTCCTCGATATCGCCGACGATTTGTTCCAGCACGTCCTCGATGGTCACCAGACCGGCCACGCCACCGTATTCATTGACGACAATGGCCATGTGATTGCGGTTGCTGCGAAAGTCCTTGAGCAGCACATTGAGCCGTTTGGATTCCGGGATGAACACAGCTGGCCGCAGCATATCGCGGATGTTGAATTCATCCGGGTCGGCGTAATAGCGCAGCAAGTCTTTCGCCAGCAGGATGCCGATGATCTCGTCCTCGGAGCCTTCGGTGACGGGAAAACGGGAGTGTGCGGCTTCGATGACAAACGGAATGAATTGCTCGGGTTTCTTGCTGATGTCGACGACATCCATTTGCGAGCGCGGCACCATGATGTCACGAGCTTGCATTTCGGAAACCTGCATGACGCCCTCGATCATGCTGAGTGCGTCCGAGTCGAGCAGGTTGCGCTCAAAAGCGGAATGTAACAGGGTAATCAATTGTTCGCGGTCTTCCGGTTTGCGGATCAGCAGGGCGCCTAACCGATCCAACCAGCCGCTTTTAGGTGAGGGGTCGTCCATAAATTTTGGGTTTAGTATGAAAATACTGTCATGAAATATTGATTCTTAAAGCCGTTCGGCATAGGGATCCGGGTAACCGAGCTTGGCCAATATTTGCGTCTCCAGCTGTTCCATTTCCGCCGCCTCGGCGTCTTCCATATGATCGTAGCCTTGCAAATGCAGCACGCCATGCACCGTCAAATGCGCATAGTGCGCCAGCAGGTCTTTGTGTTGTTGGTGCGCCTCCGCACCGACCACCGGGGCGCACAGCACGATGTCACCGGTCAGCGGTTGCATGTCGTCATAAACGAATGTCAGTACATTGGTCGCATAATCCTTGCCGCGGAATTGCTTGTTCAATTCGCACCCCTCGGTTTCGTCCACCAGCCGTAGCACAATTTGCGCCGGTTGCATCAGTGCGGCTTTGACCCAACGGCGGAATTGCGGCCGGGTGGGTGTATCGGCATTATCGGTGGCGTATTGCACTGCCAGCTTGAGAGTTTTTTCCGTACGCAAAGCCGGTTAGGGTTCCTGCTTGTGTTTGTCGTGTTTCTCATAGGCGTCGACAATGCGCTGCACCAGCGGATGCCGCACCACGTCGCCGGACAAGAAACGAGTAAAGGCGATGCCGCGGATGTCTTTGAGCACTTGCTGTGCTTCCACCAGCCCGCTTTTTTGATGTTTCGGCAAATCGATCTGCGTCACGTCGCCGGTAATCACCGCTTTGGAGCCCAGACCGATGCGCGTCAGGAACATTTTCATCTGCTCCGGCGTGGTGTTTTGCGCTTCGTCCAGAATGATGAACGACTGATTCAGCGTGCGTCCACGCATGAAAGCCAGCGGCGCGATTTCGATGGTGTTGCGCTCGAATTGCTTGGCGGTTTTGTCAAAACCCATTAAATCATACAACGCGTCGTAGAGCGGGCGTAAATAAGGGTCGACTTTCTGTGTCATATCGCCGGGTAGAAAACCGAGGCGCTCGCCCGCCTCAACCGCCGGGCGCACCAGAATCAAACGCGAAACCAAGCTGCGTTCCAGAGCGTCGACCGCACTGGCGACCGCCAAATAGGTTTTGCCGGTTCCCGCCGGGCCGATGGCGAAGGTGATGTCGTGCGCCTGGATTTGCTGCAAATACTGCACTTGGCGCGGCGTACGGCCATAGAGATTGCTACGCCGTGTCAGCAGCGTGGGTGCGGCAGGGAGCTTGGCACCGCCACTGTCACCTTGCTCCTCGTTTGCGTTATCCGGTGTGTTACGCGGATTCTGAACTTCGATTAAGCCGAGCTGGATTTGCTCCAAACTTAAATGATGTTGCGACTGGTTATAAAAATTACGCAGCGCTTGTGCCGCCAGTGCGGTTTGTCCGGATTTGCCCGAAACGCTGAAATGTTCGCCGCGCCGGGAGATGGTGACGTCCAGCGCGGTTTCAACCTGTTTCAGGTTTTCATCCAGCGCGCCGCATAAATTGGCGAGACGCTGATTGTCGGCCGGGGTGAAAGAAATTTCCAGAGGTGTCGGTTTCAATGTCGAATGTTGCGGTTACGATAGTGCGATTTTCTCAGCGGGCGCGATACTTTGCAAGCCTAAATCCGGCTGATGGAAGATTTTCATTCATCGACGACTTCGCCGCGCAGCGTGTGCGACCGTGCTTCGGTGATGCGCACGTTGATGAAATGACCGACCAGTGCGGGATCGCAAGCCAGATTGACAACCCGGTTGTTGTCGGTGCGTCCGTAGAATTCCTCGGCATTCTTTTTCGACACGCCTTCGAGCAGCACGCGCTGGATCGATCCGACCATGCTCTGACTGATTTTCCGCGCTTGCTGGTTAATTTGCGCCTGCAAGCGCTGCAGCCGCTCCAGTTTCAACTCCTGCGGCGTATCGTCGGGCAGATCGGCGGCAGGGGTGCCGGGGCGCGGGCTGTAGACGAAGCTGTACGATTCGTCGAAATTCATTTCTTCGATCAGTTGCATCGTCGCTTCGAAATCGGCTTCGGTTTCGCCGGGAAAACCGACGATGAAGTCTGAGGATAGCGAAATATCGGGGCGGATCGCGCGCAATCTGCGGATGATCGATTTGTATTCCAGCACGCTATAACCGCGCTTCATCGCCGCCAATATGCGGTCGGAACCGCATTGCACCGGCAAGTGCAGGTGATTGACCAATTTGGGCAATTGGCTGTATGCCTGAATCAGGCGCGCAGTGAACTCTTTCGGATGCGACGTGGTGTAACGAATGCGTTCGATGCCGGGAATTTCGTGCAAATATTCTAGCAGCATGGCGAAATCGGCGATTCCGCCATCGTCCATGACCCCCAGAAAAGCGTTGACGTTCTGCCCGAGCAAGTTGATTTCCTTCACGCCTTGATCCGCGAGAATGGCGATTTCCGTCAGCACATCGCCCAGCGGGCGCGACACTTCCTCGCCGCGCGTGTACGGCACTACGCAATAACTGCAATACTTGCTGCAACCTTCCATGATCGAAACGAACGCCGTGACGCCTTCGGTGCGAGCGGGCGGCAGATGATCGAATTTTTCGATTTCGGGGAAGGTGATATCCACTTGCGAACGGCCGGTCGCCTTACGCGTTTCGATCAGTTGCGGCAAGCGGTGCAACGTCTGCGGTCCGAACACCACGTCGACAAACGGTGCGCGGCTGACGATTGCCTTGCCTTCCTGACTAGCGACGCAACCGCCGACGCCGATCAACAAATTGGGGTTGCTTTCCTTCAGATGCCGCACCCGGCCGAGGTCATGAAACACTTTTTCCTGCGCTTTTTCGCGCACCGAGCAGGTGTTGAACAGAATAATGTCGGCTTGCGCCGGATCGTCGGTCGATTCCATGCCGTACGCGGCATTCAGCACGTCGGCCATTTTTTCCGAGTCGTACTCGTTCATCTGGCAACCGAAGGTTTTGATATAAAGCTTGTTACTCACGAATTTTTTAGCGCTCTGTTAAAAAAAGAAAAAACGTTTTGGCGGTTTCGGTATCTCTTGCCCTTCACTTTCCGCTTCCTTCACTTCATCCGGTGTCAGAATCCAGACGCGGTGCAGATTTCCGCTGATATCCAATTGGTAACGGATCAGGCCGGTATAGTTCGCCGCACTCGGCAATATGATCAAATTATCGACCCCCCGGATCTGACCACCCGCGCCCATCTGCACCTGCTGTCCATTGATGGTGAAGAGCGGAAAAGAAACGGCGGTCAAATTACCCAATCGGCTGTCGGTAGGGAATTTTCGCGTTTGCTGGCTGAAAACAGGCTGAGCGAGCAGACACATTATCATGGTCAGCAACCAAAGCGTCACCCGTGTTTTTTTCATCATAGTATTGCGCAGCAACCGGATAAAAAACCAATGGATAAACAGTACGAATCAGGGGGTTGAATTTTGACCGGCACCCGATATTTCCGCGGGCCTTATGATACGCTAAAGAGAAATTTCATATCAATGTTTTGTGGCCGCCGCGCGCCCTCCGACTAATTGTACAAAATCAGGCGATGAGCAATCTGCAGCGCATCTATCAATTGCACCGCATACTGGCATCCCGCACCGTGCCGGTGCCGCACCATATGCTCGAAGAACACCTGGAATGTTCCCGCGCCACGGTCAATCGCACCATCGAATCGCTACGGCTGTATTTCAACGCGCCGATCCTCTATGACCGGGAGCGCAACGGCTATTACTACGACCGCAGTGCCGGGGAAAACGGTTTGTTTGAATTGCCCGGTGTCTGGTTCGACGCACAGGAATTGCACGCGTTGCTGACCATGCAGCAGTTGCTGGAACAAATCCAGCCGGGATTGCTCGGCATGCAACTCAAACCGGTGCGCGAGCGGTTGAAAAAAATACTGGCGGCACAGTTTCCGGGCGGTACGGCTGCGATCAATCGCATCCGCATCCTAAGCATGATGGGCAGGCAATCGGCTTTACGGTATTTTCAGCCAGTTGCCAGCGCGCTGCTGCAGCGCAAACAACTCGACATCACCTATCACAGCCGCAGCCGCGACCGGCAAACTGAACGTACCGTGTCGCCGCAACGGCTCACACATTACCGCGACAACTGGTATCTCGACGCCTGGTGTCACAAGCGCGATGCGCTGCGCAGTTTCGCCGTGGAACGCATCGCGGCATGCCAAGTGCGCGATTGCGCAGCGCGCGATATCGCTGACAGCGAACTCAATGCTCATTTTGCTTCCAGCTACGGCATTTTCGCCGGTCAGGCAAAACATACCGCAGTCTTGCGTTTCACTGCAGAATGCGCCCGCTGGGTTGCGGATGAACAATGGCATCCGCACCAGCAAGGCCAATTTCTGCTTGACGGACGTTACGAGCTGCGCATCCCTTACGCCAACGAAACCGAACTGGTGATGGACATCCTCAAGCATGGCGCGGCGGTTGAAGTCATTGCGCCGGAAGCATTACGCCAGACCATCCTGCAAAACTTGCAACAGGCGCAGGAGAATTATTTACCCAAAAGGAAGGAAAAATGAAACCCGGACGAAACGACCCTTGCCCTTGCGGCAGCGGAAAAAAATACAAACAGTGCTGCTTGCAGACGGAAGGAGCGCAGCAAGCCGAAGATTTATTGTGGCATCAAATCAGCCGTGCCATTAAAGGATTGCCGGATAAGCTGCTGACATTCGAGAAAAAATGGCGTGGGCCGGAAACCTTGCTGGAAGCCTGGGATGATTTCACTTTGTGGGGCGACGAGGAATTCGATCCGCACTCGCCGCAGATGCAGCTATTCATGCCCTGGTTCTTCCATAACTGGCGGCTGGATTCTCCGGCCGATAGCGGCGAAGATCCGGATACGCGCACGACAGGGCAAGCATTTCTCGATCACTACGGCAAGCAACTGGAACCGTTGCTGAAACGTTATCTCGAACAATGCAGCACGGCTCCGTTCAGTTTTTACGAGATTGTCACCGTGCGCCCCGGTGATGGTTTTGTGCTGCATGATATTTTGCTGGATGAAGAATGTTACGTCACCGAGCGTTCCGGATCGGCCCAGGCGCAAGCCGGGCAAATTATTTTCGGCAAGCTGGTTAAAGTGGATCATGTTGCAATACTGGAAGCTTGCGCGCCGATTTTCTTCCCGCCTGTTGAAAAAATTGCCCTGCTGGATTTCCGGCAACAGCTTTGTAAGCTGAAAAGCCCGCCAACGCCGGTGCTGCTCAAAGAGCATGATTATGAAATGCTCGCGGTTTATCATGAAATCAACAACCGGCTGCTTCATCCACGCATGCCAAAGTTATGCAATACCGACGGCGAACCGGTGGTCATGCAGAAACTCATCTATGACATTCCGTCCGCGCAAATGGCATTTGCGGCGCTGAAGGCGCTTTGCATCGATAGCACGGAAGATGAACTCCTGGCAGGTGCCAAGTTTACCGCAGCGGGCGAATTGCACCGTATCGAGTTTCCCTGGCTGAAAAAAGGCAACGCGCAACACAAATCCTGGAACAACACAGTGCTCGGTAACATCAATATCAAGGGGCATCAGCTCACCGCCGAAGTCAATTCGGACGAGCGGGCGCAAAAATTCCAGAAACTGATCAAAAAATTACTACCGGAAGCCCGCTATAAAACCAGTGTCATCGAATCCCCGCAAGCCATGCTGGCGCACATGCAAGACGAAGGCCAAAACGACCAAACCAGGCAACGGCGGAAAGAGCAGGAAGAACTAAACAACCGCCCGGAAGTGCGGGAAACAATCATGGAATTCATGCACAAGCATTACCGCCAATGGCTGCATGAAAAACTCCCCGCCCTGGACGGCAAAACGCCGCTGCAAGCCGTCAAAACCAAAGATGGCCGGAAAAAAGTCGAAGCGCTGCTGCGGGACTTTGAGCTAAGAAAAACGGACGCCAATTTACCGGTCGACCCATCCATTTTCGACGAACTGCGCGAACGATTGGGTTTAACAAACCGCTGAAAACCATTTTCGAGGCAGCCGATACAAGGCAAAAACGGGCGAAGGAGTGCAGTTTATGCGTAATAAATGAGCATTTTGCGGCTGTTTTTAACACCCGCAGATAGTTTTTCGATAACCTGTTGAGAAAATCTTAAAAATAAATTCACAGGCTCAGGTTTTGAGCCTGCCGCTTGGGATAATTCAAAGGTGTCATTTTCAATGGAGAAACACCATGTCCCGGCGCGTATTCCTGCAATCATTCACCGCACTACTCGGCGGATTTGCCTTCCCTGCGATGCTGCAATCCAAACCGGAGTCAAATCAATGGAAAGCCCTGCAAATCTCACCCGTGGCGGGATTTCAGTATCACCACGGCGAAACCCTCTGGCCGCAACTCGCCACCGGCCAACCGGTCACGCTGATTCGCGAACCCGGTAACCGCTTCGGCCAACGCACCGTCCGCATCGGCTGGCAAGGCGAAAAACTCGGCTATATCCCCGCAAAAGACAACGCCGCCGTCTCGCAACTGCTGGATCGCGAAGAAAAATTATCGGCTTTGATCGTAGGGTTGAAAAAAAGCAATAATCTGTGGAAGCGGGTATAGATGGAGGCGAGATGACAGGTATGAATCAACAAAAGGAAACGAAAATTGCGCTTGCGCATGTTCGTCAAGATCCAGAAGGTAAATGGATAGAACATGCACTGGAAGAACATCTGCTCGAAGTTGCACGTCGTGCCGGAGAATTGGCCAAGGCATTCGATAGCGAAGATTGGGCGCATCTTGCCGGGTTATGGCATGACCTGGGTAAATACCGCGAAAAATTTCAGCAATACATTAAATCGGTGAGCGGTTACGATGCGGAAGCACATATCGAAGGAGCGCCTGGGCGGGTAGATCATTCCACTGCGGGTGCCATTCATGCCATCGAGAAACTTGGATTGCAAGGGCGTATTCTGGCTTATTTGATTGCCGGGCATCATGCCGGCTTGCCTGATTGGAATAATGCGGAAGGTGGTCAATCGGTGCTATTCCAGCGTATAGAAAACGGTAAACAAAATGGCTATTTGCTAGAGGCGCTTGATGCTACGCCACCGGCTGAAATCCTCAATCAATCCCGTCCACAATCTCTGCCGCCCAATGGATCGCTGGCATTGTGGCTCAGAATGCTGTTTTCTTGTTTGGTGGATGCGGATTTTCTGGATACGGAAGCTTTCATGGATGATAAAAGGAGCAGCTTGCGCTCCGGATATCCTTCGATAATAGCGCTGAAAAACGCATTCGATCAGCACATGGCCGCTAAAGCCGCCAACGCTAAAGATAGCGATGTCAATCGGATTCGCGCCGAAGTCTTGCGGCAGTGCCGCGAAAAAGCAGAATTGCCTTCCGGCTTGTTTTCATTGACTGTACCGACAGGCGGAGGAAAAACACTATCGAGCATGGCTTTTGCACTCGACCATGCTGTCCGTCATGGCAAGAATCGTGTGATCTATGTGATTCCCTACACCAGCATTCTGGAACAGACAGCGGAAATCTTCGGAGGCATTTTCGGTGCAGAGAATGTAATCGAACATCACAGCAATCTCGATCCGGATCGCGAAGATTCGCGATCCCGGTTAGCTACGGAAAATTGGGATGCGCCGATCATTGTTACTACCAATGTGCAGTTTTTCGAGTCGCTCTACGCGGCAAAAACCAGCCGCTGCCGTAAGCTGCACAATATCGTCAATAGCGTGGTGGTGTTAGATGAAGCGCAGTTATTGCCGCCGGAATTTCTTGCGCCGATTCTGCATGTGATGCAGGATTTGGCAAATGGCTACAAAGTCAGCTTCGTGCTGTCCACGGCAACGCAACCGGCTTTCTCGCCGCGCCCAAAATTTACCGGATTAAATAACGTATGCGAATTGATGGATGATCCCGAGCGGCTCTATGCCGATCTGAGGAGGGTAAAAACCGAATTGCCGGATGATTTTGCCAGTCCCCGCACTTGGGAGTCCATCGCCGGAGAATTGCAGCAATATGAGTCAGTGCTTTGCATTGTCAATTCACGCAAGGATTGCCGTGAATTGCATGGATTGATGCCGAAGGGCACGATTCATTTATCGGCGCTGATGTGTGGACAGCATCGCAGTCAAGTCATCGCCGAAATCAAGCAACGATTGAAAGATGGCATACCAACGCGCGTGATCAGTACGCAATTAGTAGAAGCCGGGGTCGATATGGATTTTCCGGTAGTTTATCGCGCCTTGGCAGGGCTGGATGCCGTCGCGCAAGCGGCTGGGCGTTGCAATCGCGAAGGGATGCTGACACAACTGGGTAAGGTCGTGGTGTTTATTCCACCTAAACCTGCCGCGCCGGGATTGCTGCGCAAAGCACAGCAAAGCGGGCAAGAAATCATGCGATTATCTAAAGGTGACCCGCTCACTCGCGAACGTTTTGAAGCCTACTTCCGGCACTATTATGAGAGTCTGAACAGTCTGGATAAAGCAAACATTGTCGGTTTATTGGATTTACATAACCAAGCCGAAGCAAGAAAAGCAGAGTTTAACTTTCGTACCGCTGCCAGCAATTTCCGCCTGATCGATGAAGAAGGCCAAACGGCTGTCATCGTACGCTATAGCGAAAGTACAAGGCTGATTGATGCGCTCGAGAAAAGTCAGAATATGCAACCGCATGAACGCCGGGGCGTATTACGCAAATTGCAACGTTATACGGTGAATATTCGCGAGCATGAGTGTAGGAAACTAATCGACTCATACGACATTAAGGAGATTTGTCCGGGGTTGTATATGCAACTAACCACAGGATTGTATGATGAAAGATTGGGGTTGTTGATTGATG
This sequence comes from Pseudomonadota bacterium, assembly GCA_018240285.1. Lineage (GTDB taxonomy): Bacteria > Pseudomonadota > Gammaproteobacteria > Burkholderiales > Nitrosomonadaceae > Nitrosomonas. Next base: position 74,568 of record JAFEGA010000019.1, read on the forward strand.
GCTACAGTCTCTCGGTGTCAGAATTGGTAAGTTAGGGATAAGCAAAAGTTACATCAGTAACTTTTGCTTTTTGCAACACAAATTATGTTTCAATCCTCGTTCCGTTTTTTAAGAACGCAGAGTTATAGTACATGAGTTATTTATATATTGCTACTCATATTATGAAATGTGAATTATACTTTGTGCTCATTTTTAGAGTACAAGGAAAATGCTATGGATTGGAAAGGGGTGATGCGAGAAATCCGTTTACTTTTGTTGCAACTACCAAATTCTAGATTCTGGGGCATGTGGTTACTCTTATTAATTGCCCTTGTTGGTGTTATGTATGGGAGGCATTAACTTGAAAACATACTGTCTTGAAGTCAGCGGCGATTTCGCTTGTTTTACACGACCGGAAATGAAGGTCGAACGTGTAAGCTACGATGTAATGACGCCGTCATCGGCTCGCGCGGTGTTTGAATCCATTTTGTGGAAACCCGCCATTCGCTGGTATATCGACAAGATCGAGGTACTCAAGCCGATCCGTTGGGTTTCTGTCCGGCGTAATGAAGTGGGTGCGGTAATTTCAGTGCGCAATGCCCAGGAAGCCATGAACAAGGGTGGTGTAGGCTCCCTCGGCTTAAATATCGAAGATGAACGCCAGCAGCGTGCTGGATTATTTTTGCGCGACGTGGCTTATCGCATCCATGCGCATTTCGAGTTGCAACCGGATGCCGGAGAAAACAATACGCCAGCCAAATTTCTGGATATGTTCGAACGCCGTGCTGAGAAGGGGCAATGCGTTAATCAACCCTATCTTGGTTGCCGGGAGTTTGCTTGCGATTTCCGGCTGATTGATCCAGTGCAGGAACAATCGAATCCTGTCAAGGAAACGTGTGACTTGGGTTGGATGCTGTACGACATGGACTACAGCAATGCCGCCGATCCGCAACCGCGATTTTTCCGTGCCACACTAGAGAACGGCATACTCAATATTCCGGCTTGGAATAGCCAGGAGGTACGAGGATGATTTTGCAAGCGCTTAACGAATATTATCAGCGCAAAACCCGGTTGCCGGATAGCAACCTGGCGCCGCCCGGTTTCGAGCATAAACCAATCCCCTTTCTTATCGTGCTGACAGCGGATGGTCACTTTGCTGGTTTGGATGACACGCGGGAAGGTGAGGGCAAGAAAAAAATCGCAAAATCCTATCTCGTGCCGCAGACTGTCAAGCGATCTTCGGGAGTAGCGGCCAATTTGTTATGGGACCACTCCGGTTATGTTTTTGGAGCCGATGACAAAGGAAAGCCGGAACGTGTTCGTGAACAGCATCTGGCATTCATTGAGGCTATTCGCTCCCATTTCATCGCTTCAAATGATGCAGGTATTCAGGCGGTCTTGTCTTTTCTTGAGCGTGGCAGCTTTGAAAAAGTTTTCTTACATCCTTCATGGCCGGAAATTCTGGAAACCGGAGCCAATCTGACATTTCGGTTGGAAGGTGATTCCGGGCCAGTATGCGAACGTCCGGCAGTGGCAGCTGCGCTATCGACGAAGGAAGATGTCGACTCTGACAAAGTCTCACTTTGTTTGGTTTCAGGCAATGAAGATGTCATTGAGCGATTGCATCCTTCCGTCAAAGGTGTATGGGGCGCGCAAAGTTCTGGTGCAAATATTGTTTCGTTCAATTTGGATGCTTTCAGCTCGTATGCCAAATCACAGGGTGAGAATGCACCGGTCGGAAAAAGCGCTGTTTTCTCCTACACCACCGCGCTCAATCATTTATTGGCAAAAGACTCGAGACAACGTATCCAGGTGGGCGATGCATCGACGGTTTTCTGGGCAGCAACACCGGGACATCCGATGGAAGAATTGTTTCCCGGATTGTTTAGTGAGCCACCCAAAGACAATCCCGATCTCGGCACCGCAGCAGTTGCTGCTTTGTTGAGTGCGCCCAAAACCGGTGCAGGCAGCTTTGAAGCCGATGACACCCGGTTTTATGTGCTAGGTCTTGCACCCAATGCGGCCCGTATCGCTGTACGCTTTTGGCATGTTAAAACCGTGAGCGAGCTGGCTGTCAATATTCGCCGTCACTTCGATGATCTGCGCATTGTTCATGCACCGCACGAGCCGGAAACACTGTCGCTGTTCCGCTTGCTGGTCGCAACAGCGATGCTGGGCAAATCGGAAAACATTCCGCCCAATCTCGGCGGCGATGTTATGCGCAGCGTGATTGAAGGGTTGCCCTATCCGCAGACGCTGCTTTCCGGCGCAATTCGCCGGATTCGAGCCGAACATGAAGTCACTTACCCGCGCGCTTCGATCATCAAAGCGTGCCTTAATCGTCAATCAGGCAAGGAGGAACTCAAAGTGTCACTGGACGAAAACAACACGAATACCGCTTACCGGCTAGGCCGGTTGTTTGCCGTACTAGAGCGCATTCAAGAACGGGCAAATCCTGGTATCAATGCAACGATCCGTGATCGCTATTACGGAGCGGCTTCAGGTACTCCGGTCACTGTTTTGCCAACGCTGCTTAAGCTTAAGAATCACCATCTAGCTAAATTGGATAATAAAGGTGAAGTCATCAATTATGAAAGAGCGCTAGGACAGATCATGGATGGTATTACCGATTTTCCGGCACAGCTCAATCTGCAAGACCAAGGCCGTTTTGCCATTGGCTATTACCATCAGCGGCAAGCCTTTTTTACCAAATCCGAATCCACAATCAAGGGAGAATAATCACATGGCACTTAACAACCGTTACGACTTCGTTTTGTTGTTTGATGTAAGAGATGGTAATCCCAATGGTGATCCTGATGCGGGTAACTTACCGCGCGTCGATGCGGAAACCGGGCGTGGACTCGTGACTGACGTGAGCTTGAAGCGCAAGGTGCGCAATTTTGTAGGTTTGACGAAGGGAGAACAACCACCATTCGAAATTTATGTGAAGGAGAAAGCGATACTCAATAATCAGAACAAAAGAGCCTATGTTGGTATCGGTAAAGCAGAACTTCTCGAAGGCGATGATAAGAAGCGCAAGGGTGGTGACGCCGTTGATGAAGCGAGGCAGTGGATGTGCAAAAATTTCTTTGATGTGCGTACCTTTGGTGCCGTCATGTCGACCGGTATCAACTGCGGACAAGTGCGCGGCCCGGTTCAGCTCACTTTTGCCCGTTCCATCGACCCGATTGTGGCGCAAGAACATTCCATTACCCGTATGGCGGTTGCTACCGAGGCGGAAGCGGAGAAACAAGGCGGCGACAATCGCACAATGGGTCGCAAATTCACCGTGCCATACGGCCTCTATGTTGCGCACGGTTTCGTGTCGGCTCATCTTGCCAATCAGACCGGATTCAACGAAGATGATTTGGAATTGCTTTGGCAATCGTTGATAAATATGTTCGAGCATGATCGCTCCGCTGCTCGCGGAGAGATGGCTACACGCGGCTTGTATGTTTTTAAGCATGACAATCAATTGGGCAATGCACCAGCCTACAGTCTCTTTGAACGCATCCAGCCCAAACTCAAGGATGGTATTGCTATCCCCCGTAACTTTAGCGATTACACTGTAACAGTAGACGAGACGGACATGCCTTCCGGCGTACAACTGCTCCGGCGGGTTGATTAAACATTTTCGGGAGGCGTTGAGATGAACTGGCAAGATCGTATCGTTTCAGATCCGGATACTCTGTTCGGCAAGCCGCGTATCCGGGGAACTCGTATCGGAGTCGAGTTTATTCTCGATCTGTTGGCTTCCGGCTGGGATGAAGCGCAGATACTTGAAAGCTATCCGCATTTGACCCCGGAAGATTTGCAAGCGGTATTTGCATTTATCCGGGATTGCATGAAAGATGAAACCTTTATCATGCGGGCGGCTGCAGAATCTGGCACTGTTACTCGATGATTCCGAAGTTGCTGGCCGATGAGAATTTTCCTCTACCGGTTATAAAGGGTCTCATCGATGCGGGTTATGATGTTCTTTCAATTGCAGAGATTTCACCGGGAATCAATGATCGCGCAGTGCTCTCGCTTGCGTGCGAATCGGGACGCAGCCTACTTACGTTCGATGTGGATTTTGGTGATCTGGTGTTTTCTCACGGAGTCGAACCACCTGCAGCTATTTTGTATTTCCGCTTGCATCCTATTATTTTGGATGAATTACTGATAATAACTTTGTGCGCCCTAAATGAAGTTCAGCCAGGATATTTTGCGGTAATTCAGCGCGAAGGGATACGATTGCGGAAGTTAAAAGAGAAATAGCGTTAATAGGGGAAAAGGGAAAATTACTATGAGAGAGATTTTATTCCTAGTCGAAGAAGCGCCGGAAGGTGGCTATACTGCACGTGCATTGGGAGAATCCATTTTTACCGAAGCGGATGATCTCGCCAGTTTGCATCAACAGGTACGCGATGCCGTGCATTGTCATTTCGATGAAGGAAAAACGCCGGAAATGATTCGTCTGCATTTCGTGCGCGAGGAAGTCATCCAGGCATGAGAATGCTACGAAATGTATCGGGTGCACGGCTGATCAAAGCACTCAACCGGCTCGGGTACGGGGTCACCCGGCAGACTGGCAGTCACGTCCGGTTGGAATGTCAATTCCCAAAACCGCATCATTTAACGGTTCCGATGCATGATCCATTGCGTGTCGGGACACTGGCTTCTATTTTGAATGAAGTTGCTAAGCATCATTCCTTATCGAAAGAGGAAGCGATTGTCAGATTATTCGGGAACGATTGATGACCGCACCTGAAGTTGACGATCCCATCATGCTTTCTGCGTTGCAGCACTACAGCTATTGCCCGCGCCAGTGTGCGTTGATTCATGTCGAGCAGGCATTTGACGAAAACGTCCATACCATGCGCGGCAACGCCGTGCATCAACGTGTCGATGAACCCGGTTTTGAATCTTTTGAAGGGGTACGCAGCGAGAAGGCGTTGCCGGTTTGGTCGGAGCGTTTGGGCTTGATCGGCAAATGCGATGTCGTCGAGTTTTACCCGGACGGACGGATTTATCCGGTGGAATACAAGCATGGTAAGAAACGTGCAAAAGCGCATGACGATATCCAACTGGCGGCGCAAGCCATTTGCCTGGAAGAAATGACCGGCAAGCCGGTGACGCACGGTGCGATTTATCATCACACTTCCCGTCGCCGCCGTGAAGTCGCCATCACGGATTCGCTGCGCCAGCAGGTGGAAGAAACCGTGAAAGCGGTACGCGCTTTGCTGGCATCCGGGCAATTGCCGCCGCCGGTCAACGATGCGCGTTGCAAGGAATGTTCGTTGAAGGAAATTTGCCAGCCGCAAGCGTTGGCGGATAAAACCCATCAGCATGAATTGCTGGATGAATTGTTTCACGTGGATTAGCAAAGTCATGTATCAAATCCTCAATACGCTCTATATCATGACACCCAATGCCTACGCGCATTTGGAAAACGACACTGTACGCATCGATGTGGAGCGGCAAAAAAAGCTCCAAGTGCCGTTGCATCATTTGGGCACGCTCGTTTGCTTTGGCAACATCATGATTTCTCCGGCGCTGATGCATCGCTGTGCCGACGATGGCATTGGTTTGGTGTTGCTCGATGGCAATGGACGATTCAAAGCCCGGCTGGAGGGTGCGGTCAGCGGCAATATTTTGTTGCGGCAGGCGCAGCATCGCTTGGCTGCTGATACAGCATTTGCCGTTGCGGTTGCGAAAGCGGCAATAGCCGGAAAGCTGCGCAATTCCCGCCAGGTTTTGCTGCGTGGCGCGCGTGAAACCGATGATGAACAGGATCAGAAGGTGCTCGCACAGGCTGCCGAAGCACTGGCTGGTTCCATCCGCAACTTGGCGATAGCCGGAGACTTGGATGTCGTGCGCGGCATTGAAGGCGATGCCGCCAAAGTGTATTTCTCAGCGTTGCCCAATTTGGTGCGGCGTAATGTCCGTGAGTATTTCACCATGGACGGACGCACACGGAGGCCGCCACGCGACCGTTTCAATGCGCTGCTGTCGTTTCTCTATTCAATGGTGATGAACGATTGCCGTTCGGCGATTGAAAGTGTCGGACTTGATCCGCAGTTGGGTTTTCTGCACGCAGTGCGGCCAGGCCGGGCGGCGCTGGCGCTCGATCTGATGGAAGAGTTCCGCGCCATTCTGGCGGATCGGCTTGCACTTACGCTCGTCAATCGCGGTCAGATCACCGAACGCAATTTGCAGATACGCGAAGGTGGCGCGGTGTATCTGGAAGACGATGCCCGGAAAATCGTCGTGGCGGCTTATCAAGAACGTAAGCAGGAAGAAATCAACCATCCGTTGCTGGATACCAAGGTGCCGCTCGGGCTGTTGCCGCAGCTGCAAGCGCGTTTCATGGCGCGTACCATCCGCGGCGACATGGAAGCCTATATTCCCTTTCTGGTGAAGTGACCATGCTGATAATCGTAACCTACGATGTTTCAACCGAAACCAAAGAAGGCCGCAGAAGATTGCGGCGCGTCGCCAAAATCTGCGAGAGTACCGGGCAGCGCGTGCAGAAATCGGTCTTCGAATGCAAGGTCAATTTGATGCAGTACGAAGATCTTGAGCGCAGATTGTTGGCTGAAATTGACGAGAAAGAAGATAATTTGCGGCTGTATCGATTGACGGAACCGGTTGATTTGCACGTCAAAGAGTTCGGTAAATTCAAGGCAATCGACTTCGATGGATCGTTGATCGTTTGAAATGCGCGAACCACAAGCGACGGTAAATTGCCAGCCGGTTCGCGGGATGAATAATGTTTTGAATGTTTATAGTATTTCTCTGGTCATGATCGTCATGATGCCAAAAAATCACTTCCCAAATCACCAGTTCGCGCGTGAGCAAAAAATTTCTTTGTTGTATGATTGGCTTGCAGTTGTACTGTAGCGCCCGGCCCCAAAGCCGGGCGAGGATTGAAACCGGACAGACAAGGAAGGCAAGATATCCGTTGGCCGTAGCGCCCGGCCCCAAAGCCGGGCGAGGATTGAAACTGTCGGTACGGTCAACACTAGCCTGCGCGGCTTGAGCGTAGCGCCCGGCCCCAAAGCCGGGCGAGGATTGAAACTGGGCATTTTATCTCGACAAATTCAGCTCACCCAGTAGCGCCCGGCCCCAAAGCCGGGCGAGGATTGAAACCGATGAAGACCTGGATGCGCGCATCGATCGCGACGGTAGCGCCCGGCCCCAAAGCCGGGCGAGGATTGAAACAGGGGCAAATTTGATAAATGCAGAAACACCCATCTAGTAGCGCCCGGCCCCAAAGCCGGGCGAGGATTGAAACACCGCCGGGCACTCCCAGCGGATCAGTGTTTCTAGCGTAGCGCCCGGCCCCAAAGCCGGGCGAGGATTGAAACAGCAGCGCTTGCAGCGTTTCTTCCGAAATGCCGTGTAGCGCCCGGCCCCAAAGCCGGGCGAGGATTGAAACATTATTTGAATCCCATATGTAGCCATTTGAATATGTAGCGCCCGGCCCCAAAGCCGGGCGAGGATTGAAACAAAAAGTAGTTGTGCATTTTAAACACGGAAGAAAAGTAGCGCCCGGCCCCAAAGCCGGGCGAGGATTGAAACATCTCCGACCGGCAAGCCAAGCAAGCGGCGCTGGCGTAGCGCCCGGCCCCAAAGCCGGGCGAGGATTGAAACCCGAAAAAGGGTGCGACGCTTGCAATCAGCTTGGGCGTAGCGCCCGGCCCCAAAGCCGGGCGAGGATTGAAACACCCCACGGCTGCAGAAGCACAGGCCGCCGCGCAGTAGCGCCCGGCCCCAAAGCCGGGCGAGGATTGAAACACCGCAAACCTGAAACGCCAGGCCGACACGCTCGGTAGCGCCCGGCCCCAAAGCCGGGCGAGGATTGAAACCGGCGTGCAAACCGGGCCATTGCCTGCGGGCGTGTAGTAGCGCCCGGCCCCAA
>JAFEGA010000019.1:82496-103404 GCA_018240285.1 Pseudomonadota bacterium
GCCGGGCGAGGATTGAAACCAGCGCTTTACCGAGTTGCAACACTGCCGATTTAAGGTAGCGCCCGGCCCCAAAGCCGGGCGAGGATTGAAACATCGCTCATATCGAGCAATTCACCCGGTACGCGTGTAGCGCCCGGCCCCAAAGCCGGGCGAGGATTGAAACTTGGCGAGCATCTGCGCCGCTTCGGTCGCGGCACGGGTAGCGCCCGGCCCCAAAGCCGGGCGAGGATTGAAACCCTTATTATTATTTATTTTAACATATTATTTAAAGTAGCGCCCGGCCCCAAAGCCGGGCGAGGATTGAAACCTGGCCGAGGTCGCCATGCAACGCTATGGCCCGCAGGTAGCGCCCGGCCCCAAAGCCGGGCGAGGATTGAAACCCGCCCGCTCCAGCTAAGAACGAGGCTTCCACTTGTAGCGCCCGGCCCCAAAGCCGGGCGAGGATTGAAACACTATGTTCTGTTTTAACAGGTAGTAAGTATTTTGTAGCGCCCGGCCCCAAAGCCGGGCGAGGATTGAAACTGCTGTGGCTGTTCCGTATCGCCAACACCTGAAGGTAGCGCCCGGCCCCAAAGCCGGGCGAGGATTGAAACCTGCACATCATAGCGCCCGGACAAGTCGGCGGCGGTAGCGCCCGGCCCCAAAGCCGGGCGAGGATTGAAACATGACTGCGCGGCCACGCAGCCGGGTGGGTTCAGGTAGCGCCCGGCCCCAAAGCCGGGCGAGGATTGAAACTGTGCAAGCAAATACCTACCCGCCGCCTGGCGGGTTGTAGCGCCCGGCCCCAAAGCCGGGCGAGGATTGAAACTCAGGAGGATTGAAGATTGGAAGCACTCTACATTGGTAGCGCCCGGCCCCAAAGCCGGGCGAGGATTGAAACGTTGTTGCGGCAAATAAAGACGGCGAACGTAAACGGTAGCGCCCGGCCCCAAAGCCGGGCGAGGATTGAAACGCTTGGCGCGCAACCGTACGCCTGGCATGTGGCAGTAGCGCCCGGCCCCAAAGCCGGGCGAGGATTGAAACGCCGACGTAGCAACCGATTTTTACGCCGCCAAGGGTGTAGCGCCCGGCCCCAAAGCCGGGCGAGGATTGAAACTTTTTGATCTTGGAAACCTGCGCAGCGATGGCGCGGGTAGCGCCCGGCCCCAAAGCCGGGCGAGGATTGAAACTTTGCGGATGCATTGGTTTGGCATGCCGGGTTTGAGTAGCGCCCGGCCCCAAAGCCGGGCGAGGATTGAAACGGATGTCGAGCTGGTAGCGCTGGTGCCGGGCGCGTTGTAGCGCCCGGCACCAAAGCCGGGCGAGGATTGAAACAAAATGCTGACCATCGGCGCGGTAACGTCATACAAGTAGCGCCCGGCCCCAAAGCCGGGCGAGGATTGAAACTTGTAATAATCTATATGTGTAAGCTCCATCCTTATCGTAGCGCCCGGCCCCAAAGCCGGGCGAGGATTGAAACTAACATTTCCTTACCTATTGCCTCATCTTCAGGAGGTAGCGCCCGGCCCCAAAGCCGGGCGAGGATTGAAACATGGATTCTAGGAAACCAATTATTCCTCCTAATGGTAGCGCCCGGCCCCAAAGCCGGGCGAGGATTGAAACGCGCCATTTGTGGATACTGCGCGCGCGGGATGGCGGTAGCGCCCGGCCCCAAAGCCGGGCGAGGATTGAAACCAGCATCGTGCAAAACATCCCTAAGCGGACGTTGCGTAGCGCCCGGCCCCAAAGCCGGGCGAGGATTGAAACGTCATCTGGTTCGGGTCTTTGGCATCGCCTTGCACGTAGCGCCCGGCCCCAAAGCCGGGCGAGGATTGAAACAAGGATCAAAAAGGCGCAGTGGTACCGGTAATCGCGTAGCGCCCGGCCCCAAAGCCGGGCGAGGATTGAAACATCGGCTGTGGGGTGGATATGCCGGTCGGTGTGCTGTAGCGCCCGGCCCCAAAGCCGGGCGAGGATTGAAACTTGAAACTGGTGCAAAAAATGTCGAGCCAATCCGAGTAGCGCCCGGCCCCAAAGCCGGGCGAGGATTGAAACATCCTTGATGCCGGCCAGTTCCAGCCATTTCTCCGGTAGCGCCCGGCCCCAAAGCCGGGCGAGGATTGAAACACCGGCTGCTTGCGCACTCCACGGCAGCCAGGCGGTAGCGCCCGGCCCCAAAGCCGGGCGAGGATTGAAACCGGTCGACAGCACCGTGACACGCACCTGCCCCGGAGTAGCGCCCGGCCCCAAAGCCGGGCGAGGATTGAAACAAGAAACAAGCCGAATCGGCGCGCGGCTTCAAGTCGGTAGCGCCCGGCCCCAAAGCCGGGCGAGGATTGAAACCCCGTATCCGCTCGTGAGATTGACCGGCAGCATGTCGTAGCGCCCGGCCCCAAAGCCGGGCGAGGATTGAAACATGCAGTTTCTGGTTTTGCAGCACCGCCAAAGCGGGTAGCGCCCGGCCCCAAAGCCGGGCGAGGATTGAAACATTGAAGGAAATACTAATGAATCAAGATGAATTGGTAGCGCCCGGCCCCAAAGCCGGGCGAGGATTGAAACATATCCACGCGGCCATCCACCACCGCCACGACATGTAGCGCCCGGCCCCAAAGCCGGGCGAGGATTGAAACATTAACCAAGCGCTTTGAAAACGAAACCTGCCAACGTAGCGCCCGGCCCCAAAGCCGGGCGAGGATTGAAACCTTAAAGGCATGACCGCCAAAATTAACACTGGAAGTAGCGCCCGGCCCCAAAGCCGGGCGAGGATTGAAACATTTGCTCCGGATTCCGGATCGTCGCCTTCATGATGTAGCGCCCGGCCCCAAAGCCGGGCGAGGATTGAAACTGAACTATCATCAATAAATGATTGTAATCGCCTGGTAGCGCCCGGCCCCAAAGCCGGGCGAGGATTGAAACATCAAAGCACACCTGTAATCGACCATCGGCAACCCCGTAGCGCCCGGCCCCAAAGCCGGGCGAGGATTGAAACACCTCTCATCCAGTTCCAATTGGTGTGCCAGCGCTGTAGCGCCCGGCCCCAAAGCCGGGCGAGGATTGAAACAAAAGCCATAGGTTTATGGGATTGGATTTTGGTCTGTAGCGCCCGGCCCCAAAGCCGGGCGAGGATTGAAACCTGTCAACGTTCGTCGATCCAAAATTAATCGAAGGTAGCGCCCGGCCCCAAAGCCGGGCGAGGATTGAAACGCGCTTAAGCACATGGGCGTTGATTATCAGGGGGGTAGCGCCCGGCCCCAAAGCCGGGCGAGGATTGAAACAGGATGTTGGAGCATTGGTTGCTGGTGTTACTCCAGGTAGCGCCCGGCCCCAAAGCCGGGCGAGGATTGAAACTTGTGCCACCTGGAAGGCTTATATCAAGCAATAAGTAGCGCCCGGCCCCAAAGCCGGGCGAGGATTGAAACTTAAAGGTTGCACTAACAAATTCTATGGCGGAAGTAGCGCCCGGCCCCAAAGCCGGGCGAGGATTGAAACAAAAGAAGATATACATGAAACTATTGCTGTTGTTAGTAGCGCCCGGCCCCAAAGCCGGGCGAGGATTGAAACGAATCTACCATTGCCACCTACTATCTGGCCATCATTGTAGCGCCCGGCCCCAAAGCCGGGCGAGGATTGAAACGCAAGTATACTGCGCAATCTCAACTTGTGATTTAGTAGCGCCCGGCCCCAAAGCCGGGCGAGGATTGAAACTGATCAGCTTCAGAATCATCCCCCTGCAACACTTGGTAGCGCCCGGCCCCAAAGCCGGGCGAGGATTGAAACTTGCAAGTAGGTTTGTAGCTGGCCTTGCTGCGTAGTAGCGCCCGGCCCCAAAGCCGGGCGAGGATTGAAACTTCGCTGTACGCCCAATGATGCTCCCGTTTAGCCGGTAGCGCCCGGCCCCAAAGCCGGGCGAGGATTGAAACACACTGCCTTCCCCGGCTTGCGACATTCTACCAACTGGTAGCGCCCGGCCCCAAAGCCGGGCGAGGATTGAAACGCCTGCTTGCTGGATGTAAAACCAGAGGAGATCCCGTAGCGCCCGGCCCCAAAGCCGGGCGAGGATTGAAACTTGATGTAGACGTACTTATCATTCAAACTCCAGAGCGGGTAGCGCCCGGCCCCAAAGCCGGGCGAGGATTGAAACAACTTGGGCAGAAGTTAATCCGTGTATGAGACGTAGCGCCCGGCCCCAAAGCCGGGCGAGGATTGAAACTGGTCAACTCAGTCGACAAGGCCGCTGCGAAGGCTCGTAGCGCCCGGCCCCAAAGCCGGGCGAGGATTGAAACACCCCATTGCGTGATCACTTGATAATGATAGCTTGTAGCGCCCGGCCCCAAAGCCGGGCGAGGATTGAAACTTACCCCAGACTTGGCCGACAACAAAGTCAGTCCCGTAGCGCCCGGCCCCAAAGCCGGGCGAGGATTGAAACAAGTAGCCTATCGAGCATTATCGATGAAATCCACCCTCGTAGCGCCCGGCCCCAAAGCCGGGCGAGGATTGAAACTTTTAGGATCACCACGTGATAGCATCGATTTCTGAGGTAGCGCCCGGCCCCAAAGCCGGGCGAGGATTGAAACTTTGGTCGTGGGGCTTAATGCCTCCTGAGCGTTCTTGTAGCGCCCGGCCCCAAAGCCGGGCGAGGATTGAAACCGGCATTTTTGAGCACAAATACTGGAGCTCCTTTTGTAGCGCCCGGCCCCAAAGCCGGGCGAGGATTGAAACATAAGGACAGAAATACTAAAAAATTAGGATCGTTGTTCTATTGTGTTAAACTGCCGCCGGATTTATCTTTAGAATGTGATAATTAACGCTATCTATAATCAAACAGATAGATTCAAGAAAGTTTTTTAGTGAGAGGAATAATTAAAAATGTTTTTAAGAAAATTAATCGTATCAACTTTAGCAAGCGGTATTTTGATCATGGGCAGCAGTGCCCAAGCAGCTTCGTATCATTTCGGGCATCTTCTTACCGGAGGCGGGCCGGCAAATATCCATTTTGCCGATTTGGAAATTAATGATCTGGGTGGCGGCCATTGGTCGTTTTTCCTGCATAATATCGATCTAAGCGCATTCGGTTCCGGTGCATTTATTGGTTCAATGGCAGTTCATGGTGCTACAGAACCTAGTTCAGTAACAACAGTTCCAGGCGGCGGTGTCAGTAAGGTTAGTGAAAACTCAGGCGGTGGTCCCGGAGGTATCGGCAGCTTTAATTATAGGTATGATTTAACATTTAGAAGTGAAAAACTTACAAATGGTGAACAGGTTTCGTGGGATGCTTTTGGATTAGGTAGCTCGCCTCTCCCGATTAATGGAGAATTGGCTTTGCATGTTCAAGGTACTCAATTTTCACCTAATTCTGCCTGGTATACTTCGCCAGTTCCTGAACCAGAAACTTACGCAATGTTTCTGGTTGGATTAGGATTGCTAGGATTTTCTGTTCGTAATAGAAAACTCGTTGCATAAAAACTTAAGCTGCCAGAACCTATCTGGCAGCTTTTAATTTGCACACAATCACGTTGGCTATTTCAGACGTTCTTTGAAACACAGAATCCTTTTCATAACCCGCATGGCGCTCACCGGTCTAAACCTTTAATGAAGAACCCCACCCCAAGGGGTGAGGAATTGAACCCGAAGAGATTAGCTGGTTGGAAAAGGAAGCCACAGATATCCATATGCCATAGCCACCATACTCTCAAAATTTCTCTTCAATTTGTCGCATCGTATCGCCACTGCACGGTACTGTTTTAGTCATGCAAAAGCACTCTCCATCAAATGCCGGTAATATAAGTCCCAATCCATACCTGCATCACCCTTCTGTGAGTTGCATTCCTTCGGCATCACAACCTTAGCACTTTTCATCATCTATTCCCGTATACATTCGCTGCCATTACCTTTGTTCGCAACAATCGCTTTCGCGTCAGACAGCTTGGTATCAAATTAGGCACCACAGAACTGTCATTGATTTCTTACCCAGGTAAACGCGTTCGCTTCGATACCAAACAGAATAATCTACTCACGATCCTCGTGAGTATCGATAGTTTTTCCGGGGAATTGGATGTCAATATTTTTCCGATAAAACCCAGCATAGCACACTGCCTCTTTTCTCATGAGCACTGTCATCGCCAAAGATCGACTGCGCCTATTCCGATAACGGCACGGAATTTAAAGAACCGATGATCATGCTTTCGTCACAGCTTACAGGCAATAAAATAAATTCTGACCAGAAGTTCCTGCATCAATCATCCACATGCTAATAGAAATGGGCACAGCCAGACTTCCTTTAAAGACAGTGCCGGTCACCACATTCAGCTTCTCCGCTTCATTAACTTCTACAATACGGTGAAGCCCCATTCTTTACAAACAACATGGAGATTGCTTACATCTTAGCAATGTTGCAATGCATTTACCTATCACTCCTGTTTCAAGATGATAGCGCCACTGAATCAGAGTACAGTGAGAAAATCACAGGTAAGCACACATCAACTGCAAACGCCGAAACGTCGATTGGAAGCGCCAAATGCGCTATCATGACCGGCGGCGGCAAAAGTTCCGATCCGGTCTTGATGTAGCGAAATATGAAAATTACCCGAACCACCTTGCAAAAAATGACGGAGAATCGTGAAAAAATCGCGGTTCTGACTTGTTATGACGCGACGTTTGCCGCCGTGCTGGAAAATGCCGGGGTGGATGTGCTGCTGGTGGGCGATTCATTGGGCAATGTGCTGCACGGCAGCGATACCACGCTGGCGGTAACGCTGAACGATATGCTTTACCACACGCGTTGTGTGGCGCGCGGCGCCAGTAAGGCGTTCATCGTCGCTGACATGCCGTTCGGCAGTTATCAAATTTCGCCTGAACAGGCCTTTGAAAATGCCGCCATGATTATTGCCGCCGGCGCGCAGATGGTGAAAATCGAGGGCGGCCATGTCATGGCTAACACGATCCAGTTCCTGACGCAGCGTGGCATTCCGGTGTGCGCGCATATCGGCTTGACACCGCAATCGGTTCATCAGCTCGGCGGGTATAAATTGCAAGGGGATACGGAAAAATCGGCCAAGCAATTGCTCGATGATGCAAAAATTCTGGAAAAATCCGGTGCAGGCATGTTGGTCATGGAAGTCGTACCGGCCAAGCTGGCGAAAAAGGTCACCCAAGCGTTATCGATTCCGACCATCGGCATCGGCGCAGGCCCCGATTGCTCGGGTCAGGTACTGGTTCTGCACGATATGCTAGGAATATCCCAAGGTAAAAAGCCCCGCTTTGTTAAAGATTTTATGCTGAACACCAATAGTATTCATGAAGCAGTAACCCACTACGTTCAGGCAGTCAAAGCCGGACAATTTCCCAGCAAAGAACACCAATTCTGATACCCGGCAGGTTATGAATATACTGAGCGACATTGCCGCGGTTCGAGAAAATCTCCGCGGCGAAAAAAATATTGCATTTGTTCCCACCATGGGGAACCTGCACCAGGGACATCTCGCGTTGATCGAGCAGGCAAAACAGTTATCCGATTGTGTGGTGGTGAGCATTTTTGTCAACCGCTTGCAGTTTTTGCCGCACGAAGATTTCGACCGTTATCCGCGTACTTTTGCAGAAGATTGCAGGGCGCTGTCCGCACTAAATGTCAAGACTGTTTTCGCGCCCGATGAAAAAATTCTTTTCCCTACACCGCAAGAATTCTTGTTAGCATTACCCCCTGCGGCGGATATTCTGGAAGGGAAATTCCGTCCGGGATTTTTTCGTGGTGTTGCAACGATCGTATTGAAATTATTCAATATTATTCAACCTGACCTGGCTATTTTTGGCAAAAAGGATTATCAGCAGTTGCATATAGTGCGTGAAATGGTACGGCAATTGAATTTACCCGTTAACATTGTAGCTGGTGAAACCGTCCGGACTCCCGGCGGATTGGCGCTCAGTTCGCGCAACCAATATCTGAACGACACGCAACGTGCGGAAGCTTGTCACCTGTACCAAACGCTTCAACAGATCCGGCAGGAAATCGTTTCCGGCCGTCAGGATTTTCAAACATTACAAGAAAACGCCATTCACAATCTGGCACAGCGCGGCTGGAAAGTCGATTACATCAGCATCCATGAACGCAGGTCGTTGCTGCCTGCCCGGCCCCCGGACCAGGACTTGGTCGTTTTAGGCGCAGCCTGGCTCGGTAATACTCGATTAATCGATAACCTGGAAATTTAGCAGCGGGTTTTTATAAACTGATATTGTATGATGACTGCCTTTTCAAACCAGATGAACGAAGAACAGAAAATGACGCAATTGCTGAACACTTTCTGGTTATCTTGTCTCGATCATTTTAGAAAGGAACTTAACGCGCAACAATTCAATACCTGGATCAAGCCTTTACAAATCGATCCGGCGCTCAACGGTGACTGCGAGGTAGTGCTGATCGCGCCCAACCGCTTCGTTTCGCAATGGGTCAAAGATAACTTCATTGCGCATATCGAAAACATGGCGTTAGGGTATTTTGACAAGAAAATCCAGTTTCATCTAAAACTGGCTGAACAAACCGAAGCCAAGGCCGTCATCGCTAGTCCGGCAGCGGAGGAAATCCAGCAGGAAGCGAAACCGGAAACCAAGCCGGCCTATCAACCGGCGAGGAAAAATCCCAGCGGTCTGAATCCGAATTTCACTTTCGACAACTTCGTCACCGGCAAAGCCAATCAACTCGCGCGCGCCGGTGCAATCCAAGTGGCCGAATCGCCCGGCATTGCGTATAACCCGCTTTTTATCTATGGCGGCGTGGGTTTGGGGAAAACTCATCTGATTCAGGCGATCGGCAATTACGTGCAAGAAAACGATAGGAGTGCAAAAATCCGATATGTGCACGCGGAAAAATACGTGTCCGACGTCGTCAGCGCCTATCAGCACAAGGCATTCGATAAGTTCAAGCTGTACTATCATTCGCTCGATCTGTTACTGGTGGACGATGTGCAATTCTTCGGCGGCAAGAACCGCACACAGGAGGAGTTCTTCTACGCATTCAACGCGTTGGTCGAAACACACAAACAAGTGATCATTACGTGCGATACCTATCCGAAGGAAATCACCGGTCTGGAAGAACGTCTAGTGTCGCGCTTCGGCTGGGGGTTGACGGTTGCGGTAGAACCGCCGGAACTGGAAATGCGCGTGGCGATTCTGCTGAAAAAAGCGGAGATGGAAAAAATCCGCCTGGATGAAAATGTCGCGTTTTTCATCGCCAAACATATCCGCTCCAATGTGCGTGAACTGGAAGGTGCATTGAAGCGCGTGCTGGCTTTCTCGCGTTTTGTCGGCCAGGAAATCACCCTAGATCTGGCAAAGGAAGCATTGAAGGATTTACTTGCCGTGCAAAGCCGTCAGATTTCGATCGAAAACATCCAGAAAACCGTCGCCGACTACTACAAAATCAAAGTATCGGAAATGTATTCGAAGAAACGCTCACGCATCGTCGCAAGACCTCGGCAGATGGCGATGGCCATCGCCAAGGAACTGACTTCGTTGAGTTTACCGGATATTGGTGAGGCTTTCGGCGGCCGTGACCACACTACCGTGCTACACGGCTACCGCAAGATCAATGAATTGCGCATTTCCGATCCGATTGTGAGCCGGGATTTCAATGCATTGATACTGATCTTGCGAGGTTAATAACAATTGAATAGTTTGTGCATAACTTTGTAATAAAAAAATCCGCCATTTTTATCCACAAACTATCCAAGTGGTATACAAATGCCATACAAACAAAATTTTTATGCTATCTTTTTGATATTATGAAGAAGTTATAAACAATCCAAAAGAATTGCAAACATTATTTAATTACTATTATTTTTTTATTTAAATGCTTTTAATTAAAACTAACCGGGATACATTGCTAAAACCGCTGCAAACGGTAACCGGAATTGTAGAACGCCGCCAGACATTGCCCATCTTATCCAATGTGCTGATCCGGCAAAATGCGGAAAAGACCTCTTTTTTGACCACTGATCTGGAAATCCAGATCAAAACGGTTACGACTATCGATTTAGCGTCCAAGCAGGATTTTTCCCTAACGGTTTCCGCGAAAAAATTGCAGGATATTTTGCGTTCGCTGTCAGCTGATGCCGAAGTAACCTTAACGCGGCAGGACGACCACCTGTACGTTAAATCTGGCAAAAGCGCGTTCAATCTGCAAATACTGCCGGCAGAAGATTTTCCAGAAGTCGTGGAAGAATCCGAATCCGAAAATGCCATTACGCTAAAACAAAAAGAATTAAAAAACCTGTTGCACCACGTGCAATTTGCGATAGCCCAGCAAGACATCCGTTATTATTTGAACGGGTTATTGCTGTTGACGGACGGTAAACAACTAATCAGCGTTGGCACGGATGGCCACCGCCTCGCGTATATCGCAGCCGCGCTGGATAATGCACAGAAAAAGCAGGAAATCATTTTGCCGCGTAAAGCGGTGTTTGAGTTATCCAAATTGCTCGAAGATAACGAAGAGCCGGTTACTATCGGCTATTTTCAAAACAAAGTGCGTTTTTCCTTTTCCGGTATTGTTCTGACCTCTAAAGTCATCGACGGTAAGTTTCCCGATTACAACCGGGTGATTCCGACGCGCAACAACAAGCAGTTTGAAATCAACCGCCTGCTGTTTTTACAAGCATTGCAACGCGTCTCGATTCTATCCAATCAAAGCGAAAAATTCCGTGGTGTGCGCTTAATCGTCGGTGAAAACAATTTGCGCATCGTTTGTAAAAACAGTGAGCAAGAGGAAGCCGAAGACGATCTGGAAATTTCCTACAGCGATGAAGCGGTGGATATCAGTCTAAATATCACTTATCTGCTTGATCTGCTGAACAACGTGAACAGCGAAACCATCCAATGCGCATTTGAAAACGCCAACAGCAGCGTGTTGATGACGATACCGGGCAACGATGCGTTTAAATACATTGTCATGCCGATGAGAATTTGACGGTGGAGATCAAAAATCAAGCCGGATCTGCGATCATTGCAGCACAACCCTTCAATCCGATAACCGTAAATTACCTTAACCGATGAGCGATCAAAATCCCAACGTAGCGAAAGACAATCCGAGCGATTACGATTCCGAAAGTATCAAAATCCTGAAAGGCCTTGACGCTGTGCGCAAACGGCCCGGCATGTACATCGGCGACACCAGCGACGGCACCGGTTTGCATCACATGGTGTTCGAGGTGGTCGATAACGCTATCGATGAAGCGCTGGCCGGGCATTGCGATGAAATCACCGTGACCATCCATCCCGACAATTCCGTCAGTGTGCTCGACAACGGCCGCGGTATCCCGACCGGTATCAAGCAGGACGACGAACTGAAGCGCTCCGCGGCGGAAATCGTCATGACCGAGCTGCACGCCGGCGGTAAGTTTGATGATAATTCGTACAAAGTGTCCGGCGGTTTGCACGGCGTCGGCGTGTCGGTAGTCAATGCGCTGTCGGAATGGCTGAAACTGACCATCCGCCGCGACGGCAAGGTGCATCACATGGAATTTCGCATGGGCGTGCCGGTGAAACCGCTGGAAGTTATCGGCGAAAGCGAGCGGCACGGCACCGAAGTGCATTTTCTCGCCAGCAAGGAGATTTTCGGCAACGTCGAATTCCATTACGATATTTTTGCCAAGCGCTTGCGCGAACTGTCGTTCCTTAACAATGGCGTGAAAATCCACTTGATCGACCAGCGTACCGGCAAGGATGAAAACTTCGCGTTTACCGGCGGTATCAAAAATTTCGTCGAATACATCAACCGCAGCAAAACAGTGTTGCATCCAGCGGTTTTTTACACCACCGGCGCAAAGGACAACATTGCCGTCGAAGTTTCGATGCAGTGGAACGACAGCTATACCGAGCAGGTGCTGTGTTTCACAAATAACATCCCGCAAAAGGACGGTGGCACGCACCTGACGGGCTTACGTGCGGCAATGACGCGCACGCTCAACAACTACATCGAAAAGAACGAACTGGCGAAAAAGGCCAAGGTGGAAACCTCCGGTGACGACATGCGTGAAGGCTTGTCGTGCGTGCTGTCGGTCAAATTGTTCGAACCCAAATTCTCATCGCAAACCAAGGAAAAACTGGTGTCGTCGGAAGTGCGCCCGGTAGTGGAAGAAGTGGTATCGCAAAAATTTTCCGAATATTTGCTGGAAAATCCGGTCGACGCCAAAACCATCTGCAACAAGATCATCGACGCTGCACGTGCCCGTGAAGCCGCGCGCAAAGCGCGCGAACTGACGCGCCGGAAAGGCGTGCTCGACAGCATGGGGTTGCCGGGCAAGCTGGCCGATTGCCAGGAAAAAAATCCGGAACTGTGCGAACTGTACCTAGTCGAGGGTGATTCCGCTGGCGGTTCCGCCAAGCAGGGGCGCGACCGTAAATTCCAGGCGATCATGCCGCTCAAGGGCAAGATTCTGAATGTCGAAAAAGCCCGTTTTGATAAATTGATCTCGTCACAGGAAATCATCTCGCTGATCACCGCGCTCGGCACCGGCATCGGCAAGGACGAGTACAATCCGGACAAGCTGCGCTATCACCGTATCATCATCATGACCGATGCAGACGTGGACGGCTCACACATCCGCACATTGCTGCTGACGTTCTTTTACCGCCAGATGCCGGAATTGATCGAACGCGGCCACGTCTACATCGCGCAACCGCCGTTGTACAAAATCAAGCACGGCAAGAAAGAGCGCTACGTCAAGGACGACCATGAATTGAAGCAATATATGCTCAGTCTCGCGCTGGACGGCGCGGAACTGCATACCGGTGAAGCCAAACCACCGTTAAGTGGTGATACGCTGGCGCAAATCGCCAACGAATACATCCTCGCCGAAGCGGTGATCGAGCGCATGAGCCAGGCGATCGACAGCACCGTCATGCACGAATTGCTGCGCCAGCCCGATGTCGACCTGAGTAATACCCAAGCAGCCAGCGACAGCGCGCAACGGCTGGCAAGCCGCGTCAAAGACGTGGAAATCGCCGCCGAATTCGACGAAATCCACGAGCGCTACCGCCTCAAAATCATGCGCATGATGCATGGCAACATCGTCACCAGCTACCTCGATAGCGATTTCCTCGACAGCGGCGACTACGCGCAAATCCGCAAAACCGCGCAAGTGTTCGACGGCCTGATCGGCCAGGGCGCATACGTGCAACGCGGCGAACGCAAGCAAACCGTCAGCGAGTTCAAACAAGCGCTGGAATGGCTGCTGGACGAAGCCAAAAAAGGCGTCAACATCCAGCGCTACAAAGGTCTCGGTGAAATGAACCCCAGCCAGCTCTGGGAAACCACCATGGACCCGCAAAACCGCCGCCTGCTGCGCGCACAGATTGAGGACAGCATCCTCACCGATGAAATCTTCACCACGCTGATGGGTGATGTCGTTGAACCACGCCGGGCGTTTATTGAAAGGAATGCGCTAAGGGCGACGAATATTGATATTTAGATTTAGATAGTCTAATATCTCAAATCATGTAATGATTGATTCAGTCTAGGTAAGTTTGAAATTTTCAGTGGATTTTGCTAAGGATGTGGAGGATGAGTGATGCGAAAAGCCGGAACGTACTATAACCACGCGCAGGATCAGACTGTATTGCCGCAAGCTAAAGGTAAAGCAATCGGATTGCCACGGAATAGACAGATGACACAGCTTAAAACCGTAGTTGAAAACAATTCACGGGTAAGCCAATTGGCGCGGTTTGCTGCGATAGCAAATGCTAGCCCCAAAGCTTTGATGCAGCGCGAGATGGCGGGCATGATTCATAATAGCCCGGCAATGATCGCTCAGCGCAAGATCGCCGAAAGCATTAACGGCAGTTCGCGTATGGTATCGCGAGCCATGTTTAACCGATCTGCCGTAGCGCAAGCCAAAACGGATGTAAAAGAAGATCGTAAGGATGCTACGGATACCAAAACCAGCAACAAGAAAATTAATACGCCGACACAAGGTGAGAAATGGTTTCGGTTTAATAAGGATGATAAAAAGATCAATTCCTTTGCAAAAAACATTACCACTGAGTCACCGGCGGGTAGTAGTCCGGTTTCAGTAACCATTGACTTAGTTGATTCCGATGAGGTTAAAAATAAAAGCACAATACCAAACATGTCGCGATCTGTGCACTTCAGTATGGGTGACAAGCTCATTGGTAAAAATGCTGACTTCCGAGCTGGTACGTGGACATGGCATCACAAGGTTGATCCATACAAAATGGAATTAGTGGATATGCATGCGCATGGCGGCTTTTATCACTATGGTGGCTTTTCACAGTGGGGAGATATGGACTACGGCGATAGTGATTCCATATGAAACACAAGTACTTTAATCTAAATCCCAAAACTGTTTTGCTTGCATTCATCTTGTCTAGCGGCGTCTCTCACGCCATGCCCGGCATGCATGATTCCGGCGGCGGCGCAGCAACGGAGCATCCGCGCGTGTCCAACAGTATCGGCGGGAAGATCAATACATCCGGGTCGGAGATGGAGATCACATACAGTGCCGACGGCAAGACAGCGATTTTTGTGTCGACGCGCGCGGGCAGCATTCAGTCACCCGGCGGTAATTACAGTTTTGATATCTGGATGTCGCATTGGGCCGACGGGGGATGGCAGGAGCCCATTCATCTGGGGCCGGGGATCGATCCGAAGGTGGGGCCGAACATCAATACTACAGCATGGGAGCTGGAGCCGAGTTTTTCCGATGACGGTAACGTGATTTATTTCACCCGCTACGAGCCGGGCAATATGCTGTCCGGTGATTTATACGTGGTACAGAAAATCGATGGTGTGTGGCAAGAGGCTAAAAACTGGAATGACGTGCCGGAATTACCGAGCATCAATACATCGACCGGTGAGGAGCATTGCCCGATAATTGCGTCCGACAGCCTGATTTATTTCAGTTATCACCAGCCGGGCGTGACGCAGGACAGCGATATCTGGAAAGTCGAGAAGAAGGATGGTGTGTGGCAGAAGCCGGTCAGTTTGGGGACGAAAATCAATTCTCCACAGCGCGATCACATGCACTGGACGGGTTTATCGAAGGATGGCAAGAGCCTGATCATCACCAGCATGCGCACCGATCTGGGTTCGCGCGGCGGGCATGACGAGTGGATTGCACGGCAAAGCGCCGACGGCGAGTGGCAGGAGCCGGTGAATCTCGGCGATGCCATCAATACCGGCGGCGAGGATATGTGCTGGACATTCACACCGGACGGCAAGAAATTCACCGGTAGCTGGGGACCGCACGGTACTTACGACATGGATATCCGCTCGATTAACAAGAACGACGTGCCGCTGTTGAAAGACTTTGAACCGATCGGGCCGCCGCCCAATTTGCTGAAAAGCAGTGCAACTAAGGTGAACTGATAGATTGTTGCAACGGAAAGAATTGAATGCGCCGGCATTGATCATGCCGGCGCAGTTATTTGAAAAAGCGCTGATTAAGCAGCTGCTCGCGAAGCGCGTTTGCGTTCGTGTTCCAGTAAGAAACGTTTGCGGATGCGGATGGTTTTCGGCGTGATTTCCACCAGCTCGTCGTCGGCGATGAATTCAATCGCGGATTCCAGCGTCAATTGAATTGGCGGCGTCAGTACCACGGCTTCGTCGGTGCCGGAGGCGCGAATATTGGTCAGTTGCTTGCCTTTAATCGGGTTGACCACCAGATCGTTGTCACGGGTATGGATGCCGATCACCATGCCTTCGTACAGGCGGTCGCCGGGACTGACGAACATGCGGCCGCGGTCTTGCAGTTTCCATAGCGCATACGCGACAGCTTCACCATGTTCAGAGGAAATCAGCACACCGTTGCGGCGCGGTGGAATTTCCGGACGCATCGGCGCGAATTCGTCGAAAACGTGGCTCATCAGCCCGGTACCGCGCGTCATGGTCATGAATTCCGATTGAAAACCGATCAAGCCGCGCGCCGGAATACGGTAGTCCAGCCGCACACGGCCTTTGGCGTCCGATACCATGTCTTGTAAATCGCCGCGGCGCGCACCGAGTGCTTCCATCACCGCGCCTTGATTGGCTTCGTCGACATCGACGGTGAGCATTTCAAATGGCTCGCATTTGACGCCGTCAATTTCTCGGATGACCACGTGCGGTCTGGATACCGCGAGTTCGTAGCCTTCGCGGCGCATGTTCTCGAGCAGAATGGTCAGGTGCAATTCACCGCGCCCGGAAATCAGGAACGAATCGGTCTCGTTGGTTTCTTCCATACGCAGCGCGACGTTGGTCAGCAATTCCTTTTCCAGGCGTTCACGCAATTGACGGCTGGTGACGAATTTACCTTCTTGGCCAGCAAATGGTGACGTGTTGACCTGGAAGGTCATGGTCAAGGTCGGTTCGTCCACGGCAAGAACCGGGAGTGCTTCAGGTTTGTCGATGTCGGCGAGTGTGGCGCCGATGCTCAGCTCGTCCACGCCGTTGATCAACACGATGTCACCGGCCAAGGCTTCTTTCATTTGCACCCGTTCCAATCCCTGAAAGCCGAGCACCTGATTGACTTTGGCTTTTTTCGGCGGTTTGTCGCCCATCAATACCATGACTTCCTGGCTGGGCCGCAGTTTGCCGCGGCGGATACGGCCAATGCCGATACGGCCGACGAAACTGGAATAATCCAGTGCACTGATTTGCAGTTGCAAAGGCTCATCCGGGTTACCGGTTGGCGCAGGTACGTGCTTCAAAATGGTGTCGAACAACGGGCGCATGTCATTGCTGGGTTTTGCCGGATCAAGTGTAGCAAAGCCGTTCAATGCCGAAGCATAGACCACGGGAAAATCCAGTTGCTCGTCGTTGGCACCCAGCTTATCGAACAGGTCGAAGGTTTGATCGACCACCCAATCCACACGCGCACCCGGACGATCGATTTTGTTGATCACGACGATCGGACGCAAGCCTTGCGCCAGCGCCTTTTTGGTGACAAAGCGGGTTTGCGGCATCGGGCCTTCGACGGCATCGACCAGCAGTAATACGCCGTCGACCATTGACAATACGCGTTCCACCTCGCCGCCGAAATCCGCGTGACCCGGGGTATCGACGATATTGATGTGAACGCCTTCGTAGTCGATGGCGCAATTCTTGGCTAAAATGGTGATACCGCGCTCGCGCTCAATATCGTTGGAATCCATCACGCGTTCGGAGACTTGTTGATGTGCGGCAAAGGTGCCGGCTTGATGCAGGAGTTTGTCAACCATGGTGGTTTTGCCGTGGTCGACGTGTGCGATGATGGCGATATTGCGGATCGGGCGAGACATAAATAATTCCTCAAAAATAAGCTGTTAGTTGTTGCGGCGGGGGGCAGTATTATAGCAGCCACAGAATAAATATGGCTAATTTTCCATTCACTTAAAAAAACCATCAAAGACAACATTCCGTGCGGCAAAGTTCTGATATCCGGTATCTATCCCATGATCGATTGCAATCCTTGCAATTATCGCCGCAGGAAATTGCCGGCTGCATCGAGCATCTGTTGCTTGGCCGTAAACGGCAGCAAGTCTGGAATGCACCCAAGGCCGTGATCACACCGCCGGATGGCCGTTACATGATGGCGACGCTGGCGGCTGCTGACGATCCACCGTTTCTGACCGTCAAAGCTTTAGTGCTAAATCCGGATAATCCAAAACACGGATTGGCGAGTATTAATTCACTGGTGACTTTGCTTGATAGCCGCAGCGGTTTGCCACTGGCGGTTCTTGACGGCAACTGGATAACGGCGGTGCGCACTGCCGGGTTGAGCGCGGTTGCGGCCAAGCGGCTGGCACGGCCGGATGCTTCCATCGCTGCGTTTATCGGCTGCGGGGTGCAGGCGAACAGTCATTTGCAAGCTTTCGCGGCATTGTTTCCGTTGACCTATGTTCGTGCGTATGCACGCGGCGCAAGCCGGGAAAACTTTTGCCAAAATGCGGAAAAATTAGGACTGACTGCAACCGCTTGCCAAACTGCTGAAGAAGCCATTCGTGGCGCGGACTTGATCGTCACGTCGGTGACCTTATCGCCACAATTGACACCTTTTCTGGATGCACGCTGGCTGAAACCCGGCACCTTTGTCACGATGACTGACCTGGCTGCGCCTTGGCTGGCTGAAAGCATGGTGGCATTTGACCGGATCATCGTCGATGACCTGGAGCAGGAAGCCAGCATGCCGAAACCATTGGTCGATCCGGCGCTGGTGCGTGGCGATTTGACCGGATTGGTAGCGGGTGATGCGGCTGGCCGCAGTACTACGGATGAGCGCACGGCATTTGTGTTCAGGGGGTTGGCACTGGGGGATTTGGCGGTAGCCGGCCTAGCATACCAGCGCGCCTGCGAATGTTCACAGAACGCGCTGACTGTTGATCAGGAAAGAGCAGATTGATCGATCCAATCAACCTGCTGTTGCCGGGATTTTAGAATTCTTCCCAGTCATCACCACCGCCACCAGCTGCAACTTTGCGCGATTGGGCTGGTATGGTTTCAGTGTTTTCTGCGGATTTCACCGCTGCTTTTTTGGTTGCAGGGCCGCGATTCGGCAGCTTGGCTACCGCGGTAGGGCGATTGCTTCTTTTAACTACCGCCGGTGTTCCATCGCTGCCCGAAAGTTTGAAGGTATTTATCGCTTGCGTTAGCGCTTGCGCTTGTTCCTGCATGGATTCGGCTGCAGCCGCGGCTTCTTCTACCAGAGCAGCGTTTTGTTGCGTGGCTTCGTCCATTTGCGTTACCGCTTGGTTGACTTGCTCGATGCCGGAGCTTTGTTCTTGCGATGCCGCCGAGATTTCGCTCATGATGTCGGTCACGCGTTTTACCGCATTGACAATCTCATCCATCGTGGCGCCCGCTTCATCCACCAAGCGTGTGCCGTCTTCCACTTTCGCTACCGAGTCGCTGATCAGTTCCTTGATCTCTTTTGCCGCTGCGGCTGAACGTTGCGCCAATGTGCGCACTTCCGTTGCCACCACTGCAAATCCACGGCCTTGTTCACCAGCACGTGCTGCTTCCACCGCAGCATTCAGCGCCAATATGTTGGTTTGGAACGCGATGCCGTCGATTACGCTGATGATGTCGACAATTTTCTTCGAGCTTTCGTTGATCGAACTCATGGTTTGTACCACTTGACCAACCACTGTGCCGCCTTTCATCGCAACTTCCGAAGCACCTACCGCCAGTTGGTTGGCTTGACGCGCATTATCCGCATTTTGCTTCACGGTCGATGTCAGTTCTTCCATCGACGATGCGGTTTCTTCCAGGCTGGAGGCTTGTTCTTCGGTGCGTTGACTCAAATCCGAGTTGCCCGATGCGATCTCTCCCGATGCGGTTGTGATTTGATCGGTTCCCGAGCGTACTTTGCCGACCAGGTCAATCAGATTGTCATTCATCGCTTTCAGCGCTTGCAACAATCGTCCGGTTTCATTGGTGGAAGTAACGTCGATCTGTTTGGTAAGGTCACCGGCGGCTATGGCATTGGCGAAATTGATCGCTTCTTGCATCGGTTGTGTGATGCTGCGCACGATAAAGAAGGCGAACATAATCGCTAACGTCAGTACGGCTACCAGTGTGCCAATCATAAAATATACCGTTTGTTGCAAATCTTTCTGACGGGTTTGAAGCGCTTGCACCAGATTGCTGGCAGCGATGGAATTGTATGCATAAATACTGTCAATCGTGCGGGTGTACTCAGCAAAATATTCACTTGAAGGCAGTTTTAATTCCTTTGCCTGAATCAATTCCTGATTGGTCATGAGTAACGTTTTATCGATCATCGCTTTTACTTCATTGCCTTTTACTTCCAACGCGGCTTTCATTCTGGGATCCGCCTGAACTGATTTTTCAATATTACGCATGAAGTCGGATAAGAACATGTTGACGTTGCCTAGTATGCCTAACAATCTGGCGCGTCCTTCGTCCGTCAAACTTCCAGCAGCCAGGATAGCTGAACCAAGTGCACGTATTTGCCCCATATTTTCAGCCAACTTTGGCGCATTGATCATCGTTGCAGTCATCAGATAATAAGTGCCTTTAACGGGATCGATCACGAGATTCGATTCATCCAGTAATTCTTCGTTAAAGAATAGAAGATCTGTAATCAGCTTAGTATGTTGTGCAGTGCTTTCCGGGGTTTTGAGCTGGCGCGCAAGGACAGCTTGCTCAATTTCAATAATGCGTTGTTTTTGTACGGACCAGAGTGACATATTTTTTGCGGATATTTTCGCTTCTTTCAGCTTGGCATCAACTATGTCGACGGCATTGTTCAGCTCACGCTGGATTTCCGATAAACGGCTAGCCAATGACTCATTACCGTTAAGTAATCCAGCAGATACACCGCGATGTTGTTGAACATATTGCACGGTTTTTTGCAAAGCGATAATGGGCTCAGTGCCAGCTACTTCATGTTTTGTGATATCGAGTTCGACGATCACTGTGTTGATGTAAAGTGTTGTTGGTACTGCTGCAATCAGTAGTAGAAAAACAGTCAGAATTGTTAGTTTCTGTGACATATTCATGCGATTAAACAGCATCATGGTATTTACTCCATTGTTGATAAGTTTTTTGTTAGGCGGTTTGATTGCAAGCCGTTGCAATAGTCAGCTAAGTAATTTTTGTAAAAATCTCGATCTTCATACAAAAATTCAAATTTTCTTGTAGGTAAAGTCTTACGGAAGATAAAGGCAACTCTTTAGAGTTTTTTAATTCACTATCCCCGTAGTGGTGCTATAAAATTGCTTATTCGTGGTATTTCACCCATGCGGCTTTTGCATCCGAGATCAATACAAATACGACACATGAAGATTACGACTTCGGTTGGCGGTTTAATCTCTGTGGGTTCAATTCCCCGCCCCTTGGGGCGAAAGCTGGTTGAGAACCAGCAGATTGAGGAGCGCAGTTAATACCCCGCTGCTTGCGGCGGGGTGCTTTATTAAATTTTGGGTCTTAGGAAGTTAAAGCGGT
>JAFEGA010000001.1:0-110209 GCA_018240285.1 Pseudomonadota bacterium
TTATCATGCGCAAGCGTAAAACGGCTGCTGCTTAAGTTCAAAGAAGGGCCTAAAAACAAAGAGCAGAACAAGATAATATTTAACTTGTTCTGCTCTTTTTATTAACTATTTGATTCAATCGCTAGCTTTAAATGATTTCCAGCTAGCAGAACGCCTTCAATTTTCGTTGCAGTTAAAATAAATCTAAAAGGATTTGCTTCTCTATACAACTGCACCATCATTTTCCAAAGGTTTTTTCTCTATCTTGACAAGATCTTCTCGTTTCACCCGTAAAAGCATGATGATAGAGCTACCGACCATAATAGAGGAATAAATTCCAAATAAGATGCCGATGGTTAGTGCTAATGCAAAATAGTAAAGCACTTCACCGCCAAACAACAGCATTGCGATAACAACGATTTGAGTGCATCCATGCGTAATAACCGTGCGTGACATTGTTTGGGTAATGGCACTGTCGATGACCTCTGTCAGTGATGCCTTCCGGTATTTGCGGAAATTTTCCCGGATACGATCAAAGATCACGACCGATTCGTTAACGGAATAGCCCAGTATGGCTAGTATCGCAGCCAATACCGTCAATGAGAACTCCCACTGAAAAAATGCAAAGCAGCCGACAATGATAACTACGTCATGCAAGTTTGCGATAATACCTGCCACCCCGAATTTCCATTCAAACCGCAAGGCAAGATAAGCCACGATACCGAGTGATACAAAGAGCAATGCAAGCGCTCCATTCTCCAGTAATTCGCTACCGACTTGCGGACCGACAAATTCAACCCGTTTCATTTCTACGGATGAGTCTACTTGCTTTAGCGCGACCATCACGGTTTCCGATAATCGAGCGCTAGAGATTTCAGGTTTGATCGGTAGACGAATGAGAACATCGCGGGAAGTGCCGAAATTTTGCACACTGGCGTCCGGCATGTCGAGATTGGTTAGTACGCTCCTCACTTTCTCAAGATCGGCGGCTTGGCCGTAACTGACTTCCAATACAGTTCCGCCGGTAAAATCGACGCCGAGATTAAGTCCTTTTGCAGCAATGAAATAAACAGACAGCAGGAATGTCACGATTGAAATGACGGCCCCGATCCGTCTCCACCGCATGAAAGGGATGTTTTGTTTAAATCTAAAGAATTCCATGATTTATTTTCCTAAAATCTATTCAATCAATTTTTGGACTGCTTGGCATCCGATGATTTACGCTTATTTTTCACTTTGCCAGTGCTTTTTACGCCAGATTCAACGGTGACATTGCTATCAGCATTGCGTGTGTCTTCGGTTCTAGTTTTTGCCTGAGTGTCTATTTGCGGCTTAATATTTCTTTCATCAAATGGCTGCTCACTAGTTTTTTTCGTATCGATCGGTTCAGATCTCGCTTTTTCCTGATTCGGAATGGTTTTCTGGGCGGTAGGACTGGGCTCCGGTATCCAAATTTTGCCAACTGGGACGCTATCCAGTCTGCGGCGGCTGCCATAGACCAGATTGACGATTCCGCGTGTAACAAAAGTTGCCGTAAACACGGAAGTCAAAATTCCCAGACACAGGACAACCGCAAATCCTTTAACAGGGCCGGAACCGAAAGCAAACAAAGCAATACCGGCAATTAAAGTGGTGATGTTGGAATCCACGATGGTACCGAATGCACGTTCAAATCCGGTATGAATGGCCAATTGCGGAGAAGCTCCGCCGCGCAATTCATCCCGGATCCTTTCATTGATCAGCACATTGGCATCAATCGCCATACCTACTGTCAACGCCAGTGCGGCCATTCCCGGCAGCGTTAACGTGGCCTGCAGGATAGATAACAAGCCGACCAGCAGCAATAAATTCATAGCCAGTGCGATGACTGAGATAACGCCAAATGCCGTGTAATAAATCGCGACGAAGAAGGCGACTGCTAAGAAGCCATATAATGTCGAGTTAAAGCCCCGGGCAATATTTTCCGCTCCCAGGCTTGGTCCCACGGTCCGTTCTTCAATAATATCCATCGGAGCCGCTAGAGCGCCGGCGCGCAGTAATAGTGCAACATCACGTGCTTCCTTACTGGTCATTCGGCCACTGATCTGCACGCGTCCGCCACCGATTTCTTCACGAATGACTGGGGCGGTGATGACTTCAGCTTGATTTTTTTCGATCAGCAAGATGGCCATCCTTTTGCCGACATTTTCCCGTGTCAATTGCTTGAAAATACGCGAACCGCTATTGTCTAAATTGAGGTGCACCGCAGGTTGATTGTCTTTGTCAAACCCGGGTTGAGCGTCGGTGATGTGCTCGCCAGTCAGCAAAACTTGTTTTTTAACGAGCAACGGACTGCCGCCGCGCTCCTCGTAAAGCTCGGTACCCATGGGTGCCTTGCCACGGATTGCGGCATCAAGATCGTGCTCGTCATCGACCATGCGAACTTCCAGCGTAGCCGTGCGTCCCAGAATGTCTTTAGCTTTGGCGGTATCCTGCACACCTGGCAATTGCACGATGACACGATCTACACCGGCTTTCTGAATGATCGGTTCTGCAACTCCTAATTCATTGACGCGATTGCGCAATGTCGTGATGTTTTGCAGTACCGCCGATTCTTGCATACGGGCGATCGCTTCGGTTTTAATCGTCGCGATCAGGTGGTAGCGGTTTTCGAGATTTTCTTCCTTCAAACTGAGATCCGGGTAATTCGACTTCAATTCGGTCTCGGCTTTTGCACGCGACTCGGCATCGCGGAATTTCAGAGTCAGCTTCTTGGCATGTTTCTCAACTCCAGCATAAGATATTTTTTGTTCGCGCAATTTGGCGCGGATATCCGTGCTGTAGCGATCCAGTGATTTGTCGAGTGCACCTTCCATATCGACTGCCAGCATGAAATGCACACCGCCGCGCAAATCCAATCCCAAATACATCGGCAAGGCGCCGAGATCGGTCAGCCACCGTGGAGAATTCGGCAGCAAATTCAGTGCAATGATATAGTCGCTGCCAAGCGTGGATTCCAGCAAATCTTTGGCTTTGATTTGGGTATCCGTATCAGCGAAACGTACCTTGACACTTCCTTCTTCCAGAAGTGTTCCATCCGTTTCAAGGTTGGCTTGCTTTAACGTGTCTTCGACTCGTTGCAACAAGACGGTGTCAGTGCTTGCGGAAATCCGTAAAGGAGAAATCTGTACTGCGGGCGATTCGCCGAAGAAATTCGGCAAAGTGTAAAGCAGGCCGAGTAACAGTGAAACCGCAATAATCAAGTATTGCCAAAGTGCGTAGCGGTTCATGTGTGTCAGTTAATTATTAATAGATGATAAAAGGTAAAAAAGACGTGTCATACCGGGTTGTGCAATCAGTATTTTTCTTGCCTGTACGGTTATTTCTTTTCGCTATTTTTTTCAGTTTCAGTATCTTTACCGGTTGAAGTTTCTGCTGTTTCCGCTTCATTGTTTTCTAATGTGGCGGTCGTTTTGGTTGTTTTGGATTTTTGTGTTTTGCCCTTCGGCTCGATACTCTTTAATGTTCCTTTCGGCAGCAAAGTTTGCACCGAAGATTTCAGAACGGTGACTTCAATGGTGGGCGCTATTTCGATAATGACATAATTCTCGCTGACATTGAGAACCTGCCCTAAGATACCGCCATTCGTGATGACTTCGTCACCTCTTTGTAAATTATCCACCATTTGCTTCTGCTCTTTTGCACGCTTGGCCTGAGGGCGGATCAGCAGAAAATAAAATAACAGCAATATCCCGAACATCGGCAGCAGACTCATCCAGTCTGCAGTGTCTTGTGCCGACGAAGCGGCTTGGGCAAATGCATCATTAATCAGCATAAAAATCTTCCTTTTCTAAAAAGGGTACATATTAGCATGATGACCGCTTATGCCAGAAATTCTTCTGCATATTCCTCAAATTGTTTGCTTTCGATTGCACTGCGGATTTCCGTCATCAGCTGCTGGTAGTAAAATAGATTGTGCACAGTGTTCAAGTGCGCCCCTAACATTTCATTGATGCGTTGCAAGTGGTGCAGATAAGCGCGGCTGAAATGCCTGCATGTATAGCAACCGCAGTGTTCATCCGGCGGCGATGTATCCAGCCGGTAACGGCTGTTGCGCAATTTGATGATGCCATGGCGCGTATACAGCCAGCCGTTGCGGGCATTGCGCGTCGGCAGCACGCAATCGAACATGTCGATGCCTTGTGCTACGGCATGAACAATATCCGCTGGCGTGCCGACGCCCATTAAATAACGCGGCTTGTCAGCGGGTAGCCGCGGTGCCGTATGTGTCAGAATGCGCTGCATGTCCGCTTTGGGTTCACCGACGGATAGGCCGCCGATCGCGTAGCCGTCAAAACCGATGGCTTGCAAACCGGCCAATGATTGGTCCCGCAGATGCTCGAACATGCCGCCTTGCACGATGCCGAACAAGGCATTTGAGTTATCGTGATGTGCTTGTTTGGAGCGTTCCGCCCAGCGCAGGCTGAGTTCCATGGATAACCGCGCAGTGGTTTCATCCGCTGGATAAGGCGTGCACTCATCAAAGATCATCACAATATCGGAATTAAGCGTCCGCTGAATGCGCATCGATTCTTCCGGGGATAAAAAACAGTTGTCGCCATTGACCGGTGATTTGAAATGAACGCCTTGTTCAGTGATTTTTCGCAGTTCACCCAAGCTGAAAACCTGGAATCCACCCGAATCGGTCAGTATCGGGCCGCGCCATCCCATGAACTCATGCAACCCGTTATGCGCTTCGATAACTTCCAAGCCGGGGCGCAGCCATAAATGAAAGGTATTGCCCAGAATGATTTGTGCGTTCGTCGCTTGCAGTGCGGCGGGCGGCATGCTTTTAACCGCACCGTAAGTGCCCACCGGCATGAAAACCGGTGTTTCGACCGTGCCGTGCGCGAGCGTTAATGTTCCGCGGCGAGCGGCTTGATCAGTCGAATGCAGCTGAAATTTCATGACTTCCTCTCGATCAACATAGCATCTCCGTAACTGAAAAAACGATAGCGTTCATTGACTGCATGCTGATAAGCACGCCGGATATTATCCATGCCGGCAAAAGCCGAAACCAGCATCAGCAATGTCGAACACGGTAAGTGAAAGTTGGTCAGCAAGCGCTCGACCACTTGAAAACGATACCCCGGAGTAATAAAAATCCGCGTATCGCCGTAGCCCGCAACCAACTGACCCTGATGCATCGCTGCACACGATTCCAGCGCCCGTAGTGAGGTGGTGCCGACGGCGAGAATGCGTCTGCCTGCTTGTTTAGCTTGCCGGATCTCATCCACGGTGGCTTGGGGGATATGGTAGGTTTCGCTGTGCATGACGTGATCGGCGATATTTTCAACCCGCACCGGCTGAAATGTTCCTGCGCCGACATGTAATGTGACATAGGTTATGATAATGCCCATCGCACGCAACCGATCCATCATGCCGGCATCAAAATGCAATCCGGCCGTCGGAGCCGCGACTGCACCCGCATTTCTCGCGTAAACCGTTTGATAACGCGCTTCATCTGTCGTGGTTGCCGGGCGGCTGATGTAAGGGGGTAACGGCAGTTGACCGTAACACTCGAGCAATTCCGTAACCGTTTTTTCATGCTCAAAGCGCAAAGTATAAAATTCCTGTTCACGCGCGATCACGGTTGCCGACAGCACGTCCGCAAGCAATAATGTTGAATCCGGTTTAGGCGCATGGCTAGCGCGAATAACCGCTAAAACATGGCGATCGTCGAGTATCCGTTCCACCATGACTTCCACCTTGCCGCCGCTGTCTTTCTTGCCGAATAAGCGCGCTTTGATCACCTGGGTATCGTTAAGCACCATGACATCACCCGCATGCAAATACTGAGGCAAATCAGAAAATACCGTATCGCACCATTGGTTATTATTGCTATGCAGGTAAAGCAAACGGCTGCTGGTGCGCTGTTCGGCGGGGAATTGTGCGATCAGTTCGGCGGGCAGGTGGAAATCAAAATCCTGAGTCTTCATACCGGCATTATACCGGTAGCGAATGTTTTCCGTCTCTGCGGCTTGCTGTGTTAGGGGTTTTCAGTGATAATTGCGCCTTCTGTTTATGCTTAAACAGATAAGTCATCTTGCCGAGATGGCGGAATTGGTAGACGCACGGGACTCAAAATCCCGCGATGGTGACATCATGGGGGTTCGATTCCCCCTCTCGGCACCAATAGCAGCATTCAGGTGGTTTCATATCGTATCAAATCCATTGTAAATACTCATCAATTTAAGAGTTGATTGTATCAGAAGATAACATGTGATCTTTTGACATACCACCATATTGTTGGTATTTTTGATGGTACTTTTAGATACCGCCATGTGAGATACCATCAAATGCTTACCGATGTCGCAGTACGTCAAGCTAAACCAAAGGATAAGCCCTACAAAATAAGCGATAGTGGAGGGCTATATTTATTTGTAAATTCCACTGGTAAATACTGGCGCATGAATTACCGGTTCGCTGGCAAGCAAAAAACTTTAGCAATCGGTGTTTATCCTCAAGTATCGCTGGTTGATGCTAGAAAGAAACGCGATGACGCTAAAAATCAGCTTAGCGGAGATATTGATCCGGGTATAACCAAAGCCATTAGGAAGCAATCAATTCGCTATGCCAGTGAAAATACTTTCAAAGCCGTAGCGCTGGAATGGCACGCGAAAACCAGCAAAACATGGGCGGAATCGACAGCAAACAATATCAAACGCTATCTGGAAAAAGATATTTTCCCGTGGCTAGGTAATCGTGCGATTAAAGATATTGGCGCACCGGATTTGCTGGCTGTATTGCGTAAGATAGAAAGCCGTGGTGCGCATGAGAAAGCGCAGCGCTGCCGTGAATATGCCGGGCGGGTGTTTCGCTATGCGGTAGCCACCGGACGTGCTGAACGCGATCCTAGTGGCGATTTACGGGGAGCATTGACGCCGGTCAAGGTAAAACACCATGCCAGCATCACCGACCCCAAAGCCATCGGCGCATTGTTGCGCTCAATCCAAGGATTTAGCGGCTCATACATTACCAAATGTGCATTACAGCTTGCGCCATTGGTTTTTGTGCGCCCCGGCGAACTGCGTCAAGCAGAATGGCAAGAAATAGATTTTGATAAGCAGGAGTGGCGCATACCTGGTCATAAAATGAAAATGGGAGAAGTGCATATTATCCCGCTGTCACCGCAAGCACTCGAAATTCTGCAATCAATTTACCCTTTGACCGGCGACGGTCAATATATTTTTCCCAGCATACGAAGCGCAGACCGCCCGATGTCCGAAAATACCATCAATGGCGCATTGCGGCGCATGGGCTATGAAAAGGATGAAATGACCGGGCATGGCTTCCGCAGCATGGCCAGCACACTATTACATGAACATGGCTGGCCGCATGAAGCGATTGAACGGCAGCTGGCTCATGCAGAACGCAACAAAGTTGTGGCAGCCTATAACTATGCCGAACACCTGCCCAAACGCAAAGAAATGATGAACTGGTGGGCTGATTATCTGGATGAATTGGCAACCGGTGCCAAAGTGATCAGGTTTATAAAATCATGAGTGATGACGATCCGGGAGTCAATCTAAAGAAGCTTATTGAACTTGGATTCAGCCATAGCGAGTGTGCTGATGTTGTAATTGCAATGCCTGATTTGCGAAGCCGAATTGCGCGTGCGAAGGGAGGAGACCGGGAAGCAGCTAAAGGACTCGTGGGCGTGGCTTTGGGGTATTTGCTCAATGACGAATTTGGGCCGATGCCGCTGGAACTCAGAAGATATTTAGCTCGAGCCTTTTCTGAAGTGGCTTTAGGTAAATCGGCAGATGTTGCGTTCAATCTGAAAAAGCCTGGGCGGCCGCCGACTTCGCATAGTACAAAGTTAAGACTTGGGCACTTGGTCTACCAGAAAATGGCTTCTGGTGAAACACTTCAAAACGCGAGCATGGAACTTGAGGATCAGATCAAGGAAGCGCTTTGTATGCGTGACGAGAACGGGCTTCATATCAATAAAGAATTCTACGGATTTACTCTCCCTCCGGATTACAAAACTATCGAAGGGATTTACTGCGAAGTACGGTCAGAAATTGTATGCATGTATAGCAAAGTGAAGAAAATGAGTAATTGTCCTTAGAAACCCCCTAGGGTTTCCAAGGTGCAATGTTAACTGTGTGTAATTACATTTGGTGCTGTCATTTTTTCTCAAAGGATAGCACATCATGACACACCGTATTGATCAGAGCACGATTCCCGATGCTCTCAAAAACTTTGATTCACTCCCGGATTCTGCAAATGTCCGTCAGCCAGTAGTTCAGGCGCTTTACGGATGTTCATCCGCGACCATATGGAGGATGGTCAAGCGCGGCACCCTACCCACTCCACGCAAACTATCTGAGCGCATTACGGTTTGGAATGTGGGCGACCTTCGCAAAGCATTAGGAGGTTAAGTTATGAATCACAATAGCTTACTTCTACCCTGTTCACCGGATTTATCGCGCTTCGATGGTCATAAGCTTTGCCCTATTCGTGAAGGCGATGCTAGCGCACATTGTTGGGGGGCGCGTTGTGCTGCTTTTCGGCCTATCAACAGCACCGTCGGTATTTGTGCCCTAATCGAGCGTGTAAAGGGAGGCTACTGACATGATCAACAAGAAAAAAGCCGCTCTGGGGGCGAACCAAGCGGCTTATGAGCAATACACGAATCTGTGCCAATTCATAATCGACTATTGCAGCGGGAATCTTAAACTACCTTGCACCGTTGAGCAATACAAGCAAATGCGCCCCTATCCCGTGGAAGGCTTGCCTGGCAAATGCTTAGGGCAGCAGTGTGACGCATTTGGTCAAGTAAATCCCGGCTGGGGTTATTGCATCTTTCATGCTGCTATTCGAGCGATGGTGCATGACGCAAAGCGCGGCAATGTGAAAGTTAGGGAAGTGCTTGAACGGATGGGGGTACAGCCATGATAGCCACCGCACTCGAAGCACTCAAGGCGCACAATCAATTCATACTCTACAAGTTGCAACCCAGTAGCACGCGCCCGGGTAAAACCGATAAATTACCCTGTGATTATCGCACCGGTAAAATCGTATCTGCACACGATCCGCAATATTGGACTGATTCGAATGCAGTTATCGCCGCTGCTGCACGCTTTGGTAGTGGTTACAGTATTGGTTTCGTGCTGACACCTGAATGTAAGCTGTTTTGCCTTGATATTGATAACTGCTTGCAGCCGGATATTCCTGATTGGTCACCGTTAGCCAAGGAATTATGCAGTATGCTTCCTGGCGCTGCCGTTGAGATTAGCCAATCTGGCAAGGGCTTGCATATCTGGGGAACGTACACCGACGATATGCCGCACCATGCCAGCAAGAATGTAGAACATGGTATAGAACTTTACACCGAGAAGCGTTTTATTGCCTTGGGGAAGCCAGAAGGCGCTATAGGCAATGCTTCCACAGATTGTGCATTGATGCTTGATTGCATAATTGCGTTGTATTTTGTGCCCAACGTAATTCAAGCGGATGATGAAACGTGCCCAGAGTGGTGTGGCACCG
Source organism: Pseudomonadota bacterium (assembly GCA_018240285.1). Taxonomy (GTDB): domain Bacteria; phylum Pseudomonadota; class Gammaproteobacteria; order Burkholderiales; family Nitrosomonadaceae; genus Nitrosomonas. The sequence goes on from JAFEGA010000001.1 coordinate 9,514, forward strand.
TCGATGATGATGAGTTAATTGGCCGCGCGTTGCGGTCGAAATCTCCAGCTTCCATATTCGGTAGTAAAGCCAGTTTCGCAGATCTGTGGAATGGTAACAGCGAAGCGCTAGGCCGTTCCTATCCCGCAGAAGGCCGTCCCTATGATGCCAGCAGCGCAGACATGGCCCTGGCGCAACATTTGGCCTTTTGGACAGGAAAAGACTGTGAACGGATTGAAAGGCTCATGCGGCGAAGCGCCCTGGCCCGTGACAAGTGGGATAGCCATAGCAGCTATCTATCCCGCACCATCCGAACGGCAGTCAGCAGGCAAGATGCGGTATTGACCAAGGAAAAATCACCTTCAACCCCTGTTGTCGAGTTACACGACTTTTACGCATATCTGCCTGCCCATAACTACATTTACAGACCAACGGGAGATTCTTGGCCTGACAGAAGCGTGAATGGTGCCCTAAAGGGCCTAAAGCCTGACGGGATGTCACCTAGTGCATGGTTAGACAAATACCGAGCGGTACATCAAACCACATGGCACCCTGAATATGGCGAAATCATTGCCGATGTGGTTATCGGGCATAGCGGGTTGACACCTCATGCAGGCAATCGAGTTTTTAATCGCTACCGCCCGCCCATCCTTAAGCAAAGCGATGCTTACCCGGCTCGCTGGATAGAGCATGTTCGCCGTATTTACCCTACTGATGCCGATCACATCATAGCTTGGTGCGCTCACCGCGTGCAAAGGCCGGGGGAAAAGTTGAATCACGCTCTAGTACTTGGTGGCAGTCAAGGCATTGGTAAAGACACTTTGTTGGCACCTGTGCGTTATGCCGTTGGAAGCAATAACTGGGCAGACATCAATCCAGCGCAGCTATCGGCACAATTTAATCCATTCGTTGAAGCTGTCGTTCTTTGTATCAACGAAGCGCGCGATCTTGGCGAATTCAATCGTTATGAATTCTATGAACACAGCAAGGCTTATATTGCAGCGCCGCCGGACACACACCAATGCAATCAGAAGCACGCTAAAGCTTATCCGGTGTTTAATCTTATGGGTGTGATTATTACGACCAACCATAAAACAGCAGGGATATATTTGCCAGCCGATGATCGTAGGCACTATGTAGCATGGAGTGATGCACGGAAAGAAGAATTTGAACCCGATTACTTCACAGGAATATGGAACTGGCTGGATGAAGGCGGCTACGATGCCGTAGCGAACTACCTGCAAAATTTAGTGGATTTAAGTTTATTCGATGCGAAAGCACCGCCAACAAAGACGGATGCATGGCGGGCGATAGTAGAAAGCAATGTTGACCCGGATGGCGTTGCTATAGCAGATGCGCTAGCTGATGAAAATGGGATACGGATGCCCATCGGCACAGTGGATGAAATTATTGCTGCTATAGAATCCAGCAAAAATTTTGAGCTTGCATCCACGCTGCGGGAAAGGAAAAACCGGCGAAAGATTCCCCATCTCTTGGGATTGGCAGGGTATGAGCAATGCCGAAATCCTGCCACGTTAGATGGTCGCTGGTGGATTTCCGGGAAAAACGAGACCTTCTATGCTGATCGCAGTCTGACACCTGCCGAGCGGATTGCTTTAGTCCGGGAACGGCAAAGATAATTCCCGCCGTGACTTCCGTGACTTCCGTGACTTCCGTGACTTCCGTGACTTCCGTGACTTCCGTGAACTCCGTGAAATTCTTATGCTTACTCTTTTAGTATTATTTTCTTCCCTTATATATCTATAAATAATCCCTAAAAAATAGGATTTCACGGAGTTCACGGGAATTATGAAAATAAGCACGCCTGAGCTACGCCGCCGATATAAATTTTACTGGGCTGAGGTTGTCCGTGTGGATGCTATGCGGCGGCAGCTAGAGATGGAATATGCCACAAAGGCCGCTGAGTACATCATCAATTATGGGGTGCGGCCACCACGTCCCCAGCTACCGCCGTTTCCAGTGTTCCCAGCTGATCTTCAAGGCTTGATATGTGGCGGCAAGTCACGGCGTACCGGTAAACCCTGCCAATCCCGAGAGATTTTTCCAAATGGGCGCTGTAAGTGGCATGGCGGCCTATGTACTGGGCCGAAGACCGCCAAGGGAAAAGCGAAATCTGCGCAAAATTTGCCAGCGCTCAAAATTATAGGGGGGTGATAAAAGCTAACATTCAGCATGCAATTTCTAAATGACTGACTAAATACTGAACAGAAGGAAAAACTGATAGCATAAAACTGAGGGGATTTTGCCCTTGGTTTTTGGATACTATGATCATATCCCAAAGGGGGAAATCTTCATGCATGTGATTCTATTGGTTATCAGCCTAACTTTTTCGTCTGTAAGCAACTTTGCTAATGCCGAGGGGCTCCTGTCGCGGATTTTGGACCCGCAAGCCGATATTAAAGAGCAGATTGATAAAGCACGTGCGAATCAAGAAGCAAAAAAACGTGAACGCCAACCCCGTGAGGATGAAAAGCTTGATCGATTAGCTCATGAGCAAGAAGCTCGCACGTTGTTAGAAGCACGAGGGAAACCTCTTATGGTGACTTATAGGCATATTCCTGCCAACATACAGGCAATTGCTTGCTCAGACCCTATGCAGCAGGCCGATTGCAAGATTTATTTCGCTGGATTTGCTCACACGGTGGATATGATATTCGCCATGAATCCATCAATGAAAGGTGTTTGTGGCGACGTTGCGGACTTGATCCATGAATTCGTGCATGAGGTTCGGACAAATCTGAAAGCACGTGAAGCAGAGACGCACATGGTTCTGCTTGCGTTACTTGCAAGAGATCACAGCTGCGCAAAGATAAGGGGGCGGATTCAAAACCCCGTATCCGCAGGGTATCTCATGGATATGTGCCATGCAGGAGATTTTGGATTTAACGTATGCTCACAGTATCAGGCTGGGTTTATTAGCGCCTTACTTCTTTTGTCAGAGCAGAATGCAGAGCCAATCTTGTGCGGTGATTCGCGTCTCATTGATGGTGTTGCAAACATGCTTAACAACAGACTGCAAGCCAATTTCCGGCTTCGTCGCGATCCGGCAGTAACGGTTATGCTCAATGAACTAATGGCAAACATGCCTTGTTCGTCCCGTATAGCCTCAGATACCCCGCCTGAGGAAGTTGCTCAACTGATTGCCCAAGAAGAGACACTGAACGACAAATGTAGAGGTGGTTCCGGTGACGACAAGGCAACGCAAAAAGCATGTGATGAGCGGGATGTAATATTAAAGAAAATCGAAGCAAAAAATTGGTGCTGGGGGCATGATGACCAAATCGGTGCTGATCGAGTTTGGGAGCGTTGCCGAAAGTAAAACCTTGAGTTCGACCCGGCTTAACTAAACTGGGTATAAAAACGGGTGCAAAACAAGAGGTAAAATTATGAATACGAGTAACGGGATTTTCAGTGTCATACATACGGTTTAATGTTAGAGCTGTTTTACGTACAGTCTAATAAATTGATGGTATTTATGATGGTATTTTTTAAATATTGAAATATAAAATACTTATTATATATATAGTTGAAACCTATTTTCGATTCCCCCTCTCGCACCACTCGATTAAATCGAGAAAATCACTGTGCATAAACTGTGAAACTGCATGCACAAGTAATTCTTCGTGTTTATTTAAATAGCAAGGCGCCGATCTTTGTGCTGCGTGAAATCGGGTTGTGCTCAAAAACTATTCATTCAGTATAGAAGCATTGATTTTGTAGTCAATACTTTTTCTTATTTATCAAAGTATATTATTCATTATCCACAAATTCTGTGGATAACTTTGTGAATAATTACTTAGCTTAAGCACCTAACTTGCATATTTCTAAGGATTTTTGTTGATCTGACTAATTATTTAACACAATAATTATGTGAAATTTATCATATGGTTATGGAATGCTTTTTATCTTAGTGTGAAATTATCAAGAAGGATTTCTAGAAACTAATCGGATTGTGGATTATTTGAAATGTCAAGAAAAAACTGAGTTGCTTGTTGACAGAAAAGTGCAAGTGCCGGTTAGTTAAGGAAATGCTGATTAATTGACTGCACGAGCTAATCGTTTCGTTGCGCGGTATTCACACCCTCTCCTATCTTGTTGATATGTCTCGGTTGCTGCGTTCCGTGCGTCTATCGCTTCGTCTCGTTCGCCGAATTAATCAGTGCTTCCTTAAGTCAACGCTGGACTGATTTGCTCAATTTATGGCTTATTTTAGATTGTCGAATTAAAAGCATCGCGATCGCAGCAGTCAATATCAGGGCACGTATCAGAAAATTTTTTTTGAAGCTCCGATATAAAACCCATTATTCGCTTTATTCAAGGCATTTGTGTAAGAATTATTGAGTATAATAATAAGAAGATGCGCTAAAATTTATTCTTAACATAATGATACATATGATTATTACTCTTTTTTGTAAGAGCTGATCATACAAATGGCTTAGGATTGTTGAAAGCTGACGATGCTTATTTTTTTTTCCCAAGAAAAGACTGATTTACCGGATCACTATAGAGATCTGTTCGAGGTTCGCCATTTCAATGATTTTTCCGATTGGGGGAAAAATAGAGTCAATTCTTCTGCATTTATTATTGTTGGAAAAGACCAGCAATATAGTTCTTCACTTCTTCGAAAAATACGTAGAGATGATGAAGTCTTTGCGTCATTGTGTTTTGCGGCTGACCCAGTTGCCCCATTTGATAATTTTTTACTGGATGGCCAATTACCGCAGCCGCCAGCTTTGTTGGAAGCGGTGAATCAAGTTGAAGATTTACTGAAATCGCTGAAGAGTAACGATACCTATATCACACACCAAGGGCGGTTAATCAAATATTTGTGGTTACGTCCCAATTTCATTATTCAATCGCACCATGACTGGCAGCATCCGCGTTTTTACCGCTATCCTTTGCTGGAAGCATTGAGTCAAGATGGATCCGATTCTTTTGAATGGTTGCGCAACCTTGCTAATAACAAAATAATCGAAGCTTCGGCGATGATTGACCGGCAGCGTGAGTGCGCTTATTGCCGCTCCGCTCATCTGAGTTTTGTCGATATATGCCCCAATTGCCTCTCCATAGACATCAAGCAGCAAGCTTCCTTGCATTGCTTTACCTGCGGCTGTGTCGATGTGCAGGATAAATTCATGCATAGCGGTACGCTGGTTTGTCCCAAATGCCATACACACTTGCGGCATATCGGCAGCGACTATGACCGGCCGATCGAGAATTATCGTTGCCAATCCTGCAGCCAGACGTTTATAGAGGGAGATGTGCAGGTCCGTTGTGCGATGTGTGAAAAAGAGATGCAGCCTAGTGAGCTCATTTTGAATGAAATTCACAGCTGGCGCTTAAGCGATAAAGGCAGAACGATTGCTTTTCGCGGTGAAGTGTTCGACTTGTCCTCGGGTTTCGATCAGTTGGATTTTATTTCCCGTGAGTTATTTATTCACGATCTTGACTGGATGATGGTGACATCGCGGCGCTATCCCAATGTGCATTTCAGTTTGTTCGGAATTTATTTTGCCAATCTGCCCGATTTGGTCGAACTTTTTAACCACGCACGGCTGCTGCAAATGCTCGAATCCTTTGCGCAACGGTTAAGGAGCCTGTTGCGAACCCCGGATCTTTCTACGCGGACTGCGGAAAATATGCTGTGGCTGCTACTGCCGAGTACCGATGAGCAAGGATTGAGCGGATTTCAGAAACGTATTGAAAGCAGCATGAATGCGCTGCTGGAAGAAAGTGAATACAAGCTGGATTTCCGTTTTATCGGCATTTCCTCGCAGAATATATCCGCGAAGGAAAATGCTCCACTCCTGTTGGCGCGCCTTGCGGGCGAATTGCTATAGCCCATGGAAAGTCTGCATCAGACTTGGAGTCTTTTTCTGATTGCAACATCGCGTTATCAGGATGCGGAGTATGCCTTCATGTTGATTCCATTCGTATTATTTTTTGAGCTGCCGCTGTATTTTGTCAATTGGATGAGCGTTTTCCGCTATCTATTCAAGAAATCGGTGGAGGCACCGGCAGCGCTGCCTTACTATCCGCGCGTCACTTGTGCGATTACTTGCTACGCAGAAGGAGAGGCGGTGAAAAGTACGGTGATTTCTTTATTGGAGCAAATCTATCCGGGGCCTATTGAAATCATTGCGATGGTCGACGGTGTGCAGAAAAACATGGCCACTTATCAAGCATTAAAAAAACTCATTCCAGTCGTTGCGAAATATTCCAAACGTTCATTGATCATTATTCCGAAAATTCAACGCGGCGGCCGGGTCTCGTCGTTGAATGCCGGTCTGAGCCGGGCGCAAGGTGAGATTTTTTTTGCATTGGATGGTGACACATCGTTTGATAATCAAATGGTGAATTCCGCTGTATCTCACTTCCGCAATCCTAATATTGTCGCAGTGACAGGGCCGATGCGTGTGCGCAATGCCAGAAAAACGATCATCACCCGGTTGCAGAGCTTGGAATATATGTTGACCATGCAAGTGGGCAAATTAGGATTTGCAAAACTGAATGTTATTAATAACATACCCGGTGCATTCGGTATTTTCAGGAAATCCTTTGTTCAGAAAATTGGCGGCTGGAATACCGGCACGGCCGAAGATCTTGACCTGACGCTGCGTATCAAACGATACCACAGGCGTTATCCGCATCTGCGGATCGAATTTGAGCCCGGTGCAGTTTCACATACCGATGTGCCGGAGAATCTCGGGGATTTTCTCAAGCAGCGCTTAAGATGGGATGGCGATCTTTGGTATATCTATTCAAATAAGCACAAGTATGGCATTTCGGCAGCGGCCATGGGATGGGGTAATTTTATATTTTTGCTGTGGTATGGCATCTTGTTTCAGATCGTTATGCCTTTCTCAATCGTGATTTATACCGTCTATATGGTGGTGAAACTGCCGCTCCATACTTTTTTGTTCAGCATGATATTGGTCTATATATTCTATGTAGGCTTGATTACGCTGCAGTATATTTTTTATCTTGCGCTGGTCTCGGATAGGAAATGGGAGGACTGCGAAGCTGTTTTAATTCTTCCAGTTTATCCGCTATTCCAGTTTATTTCGCGGATATGGAGCACCGTAGCGATTATGAATCAGATACTCAACAAGGGTCACCTGGATTCTGCGATGGCACCCTTTTGGGTGCTTAAGAAAGGGAAGCAGTAAAGTGCGTTTCTTTTTGCTTCTGTTATTGCTGCTGAAGCTGACGGGCAATGCAGCTGCGGAAGTGAGAACGCTGACCGAATTTTACGCAAATCTTGACGAAGCGGCGACAGTCCTGAAGGCGAAAGCGGATTTGGAAGCGCAACAATCGCAGTTGCACGTGCAAAAAGCGCAGAAGGGCTGGGAGATATTCGGCGGGGTATCCGCTGGTTATCAAAAAAGCCCTTTCGCCCGGGAGCCTTTCGGACATTTCTTTGATCCGCTGGGTCGCATCGGGGTGCGTTATCCTTTGCTGGGCAGTGCGGAGAGACAGCAGCGGGCAATTGACGACGCGGCAACCCAAGTGAAAATTGAAGGCATCCGGCTGGATTGGAGCAAGCGGCTGGCAAAACTTTTTCTGGAAGAAAACTATGCCGCCTATTGGAGCGCTAGGAAGATGCTGGCTTTGACCGAATCTTACCTGCGCTTGCGCGACGATGGGGTCACGACTATCCTGCACAAGCGTCGTGAGGCGGGTTTGTTATTCATGTCGGATTATCTCGAGTTTCTTTCCACTTTTGATCGTGCGGAGCGGCTGAAAATAGAATTCGGCAATAATCGCGATCAAGCGTTAATACGCCTGGGCTACTTGACGAATGCCAAAATTTCTCCTTTCCAGCCGGTGAAGCCCGAGTTGCCGGAAATTGAAGGCGGCGCGCCTATAGACATCGAACAATTGGATCTGAAAATACTGCAAGCGCGTATAGAAAATATTCAAAACACCAAGGAAAAGGAGAATTGGCGCGGTATCGAATCCGATGTCAACGCGACGGCTTTCGGCGGACCGGCCATTCCGCATCCATCGCCGGAATCGATGCAGCTTGGCTATGGCGGGTCTGTCGGTTTTAATTTCAGAATGCCGCTGGAAATTATGAGTTTGCGGAAAAATGAAGAATCTCGCTTAAATAGTCAATTAATCAGCCTGCGTGCGGATTACACGCATCGCGATCAGGAATTGCAGCATGAATTCCGCACTCTGCTCAGCAGTTATCAACAACTGGCGCAGCAAATCAAATTTCAGCATACGCGCCTGGAAGCGGCGCGAGAATTGATGCGCGAACGGAATCTGCGTTTGCAAATTATCGACGGCGACGCGATCGAGAAATACTTGCAAGCGGTCAATACCTATTACCGGGTTGCGATCGAAAATATCGAAACTGAATCGGAACAATGGAAGCTGCATATCCGGTTGCGGCAATTTATTACATTGTTGGAAGCCCAAGGAAGAAATTCTCATCCGGAAATCAACGTAAACGAACTGATGCAGCCGCTGCAGCAAGCTGTGTCGTTTCTGGCCGGCGGTGAAAAGCAGTCAGCGCCGAAGCGCGTTAATCAGCCAGCTAGAGCGAATGCGCAAGTTTCTTCCGGACGGCTGGCCGTGTATGTCTGGAATTTTGACCAATTAATGGCGCAACCGGGTTTATGGGAGAAAAAACAGACTATCGAGATCGACCGCTACCTTGTTTCCTTAGATGAGCAGCAGATTTCTATGGCCGTGGCAAAGCCTGCACGGCTGAAAAAATTTCTGGCTGATGCGCATCGGCGCGGGAAAAAAGTTGAATTGCTGCTGGGCGATCCCGATTGGATTCTGCCCGCGCAACGCGGCAAGTTATTGCAGCTGGTCAAGAAGTTGAGCGGCATCAATTTTGCTGGCCTGCACCTCGATATCGAGCCGGATCAATTAGTGGCGGATTTATCCGGAAAAGAGCGGCTGGAAGCATTGCTAGAAACGGTGCGGCAAGTATCCGGCATTTCCCCGTGGCCAGTAGGTATCAGCATTCATCCACGCTATCTGACGCCAGCGGCATCATTTGATCTGTGTGTTCCGTGTGAGCTCAAAGCCAAAGGCGTCAACGAGATTACCGTCATGTATTACTCGACGAATCCGGCCAATATTGTCGCTGCGCTGAAGCCGGTCATGAGCCAGTACCCGGATCTTTCGTTCAGTCTGGCGCAAAGCCTGGAATCTGAGCTGAGCCCGGAAAACAGTTATGCGCACAAACCGCAAACCACTTTCCTCCAAGCAATGATGCAATTGCAGGAACAGCTCCGGGCGCCTAATTTTACCGGGCTTGTGATTCAATCATGGCAAGATTTGGGAAACTATCTTCATGAAAATACGCTTTAATCAACCAGAAAATAAAATACCCGATGTCGATCGGGGACTACGTGTTCAATATAGTGCGGCTAAGCGATCCGCCAAACCATGGCGCTGGTATTTGATCATTGCTGTATCCAGTCTTCCGGTCGTATATCTGCTTGCGGTGATTATCTGGGAGGTGATCAATATTGAAGCCAATGGCCGCATCCGGGTACCCAATTTTACCGTGCGTACGGTTGTCGATGGCTATGTTGGGCAGTTATTTGTGGAACCGCTGCAAACGGTTTCCGAAGGTACGCGATTGGCTGAATTGGTCAATACTTCATTACTCGATAACCGCGACCGGCTGCAAGTCGAACTGGAAGCGCTCAAGCAAGAAAAACGCAAAATGGTGCGGCAGGCCGATGATTCCAGGACAAGTTCGATGCAATTGATTAAATTTGCGCAAGAACAGAAAAACTTTGCAGCGCAACGTTTAGGTCAGTATGAAACCTTGTTCAAGCAGGGTGCCGCAACGCAAGCTGAAGTTGCGTTGGCCCGGGGTCAGTATAATTCAGCTTTGGAGAATTTAGTGGCGCTGGAACGAGAGGAGCGCCAGGAACGTGACAAGTTATATAACCAGGAACATGGCCAGTTGCCGGAAATACGTATGATCTCAGGCCAGATCAATCAGTTGCAGCTGGAGTTTGACAAGATTCAAGATCAAATTCACCAATTGATTCTCATTGCGCCAGCGGGAAACGGGATGGTGACAGAATTGTTCGCGCAGCCCGGTGAATTTCTGGGCCGCGGCCAGCCTCTACTGGAAATTATATATCCCGAGAAAGTGCATATCGATGCTTATATTCCGCCGAAATACCAGGATTATGCGGTAGTCGGGAAAATCGTTCTGGTTAAGTTTCCTAATGGTGAGAAAGCCAAAGCCAAAATAGTGTCCGTTCCGGGTGTCATGCAAAAATCGGTTACTGCAGAAATTAATCTGCTGGAGACAGTCCAATTCGCGATACTGGTGCAAATGGAATTTGTTGAGAATGTCAAAAACCGGTTAATCAATGGAATGCCGGTTACGATTCATTTACAGTAAGCGGATATACTCATCAAGGTATAAACGTGCTTGATGGCAAGCGCAAAAATCATATTCAAGCCAGTAAGAAGTCAATTCAGTAGACACCGTTGCGTCAATAAATTGGTTCCGGCGCGTAAGCTATCATCTTCTTAACCATCTGCAGTTTTCATTTATCCACATTTTTTGTGGATAACATTGTGCATAAGGTCCATCTTTGATAATTAACTTAGTGGACAATAAAGAGAATCCTCAATCTGCTTAATTATTTAACAATTTTTTTATGTTTTAATTATCAAAAGGTTATATATTTGTCTGGTTTTTGTGAAGCAACCTTGTAGGCTCTATAACGTATACCGGCTTGGTTGGCTCCAAACTTGGATAAGTTGATCATTCATATCGTGTATGATCGCGCATTTCTTTTCTTTAGTTGTTCGATCGGCAATACTAAAATTTTTAAGACGTTATGCTGAATATTCAGTCTTTGACATATTTGCAAGGAGGAACTCCGTTACTGGAGAATTGCCATTTGCAGATTTTCGCTAATCAACGCGTGGGGTTGGTCGGTAAAAACGGCTGCGGTAAATCCACGTTGTTCCGGCTGATTCGCGGGGTGATCAAGCCGGATAGCGGCGAAGTCAGTTTGCAATCCGGCAAAACTGTTGCGTTCGTCGAACAGGAAATCGCCAATTCAGAGCAATCTGCGATTGAATTTGTACTGGATGGCGATGTTGAATTGCGTCAGCTGGAAAAAATTCTGGCGCAGGCTGAGCACGATGCCGCCTGGTTTGAAGCGCAGCAGCGCTATGAAGCCATTGACGGTTATACCGCACACGCCCGCGCGGCGCAGCTATTGCGCGGATTGGGTTTCGCCAACGCCGCGCTGGAGAGGCCGGTTAACCATTTCTCGGGTGGCTGGCGCATGCGTTTGAATCTGGCGCGTGCATTGATGCACCGCGCCGATCTGCTGTTGCTCGATGAGCCGACCAATCACTTGGATCTGGAAGCGATTTTGTGGCTGGAACAGTATCTGGCGCGTTATCCGGGCAGTCTGATCGTGGTGTCGCACGATCGCGAGTTTCTCAATGCGTGTGTCAACCGCATCGCGCATATCCATAACCGCCAAATCGACGGTTACAGCGGTAATTATGACGATTTCGAACGCGCCCGCGCCGAACGTCTGTTGCAACATAACCAAGCTTTGCAGCAGCAACAAAGACAAATCGCGCACATGGAGGATTTTGTGCGCCGTTTCCGCGCCAAGGCCACCAAGGCCAAGCAAGCGCAGAGCCGTATCAAGGCGCTGGAGCGCTTGACCCGGTTAGCGCCGGTACAGACTGAAGACGGGCATTTTGCGTTGCAGATCGAAGCGCCCGAACGCAGTCCCGATGTCTTGTTGCGCGCCAGCAACATGAGCTTCGGTTACAGCGACCGGCCGTTGTTCCACCAGGTGAATCTAATTTTGCAAGCAGGGACGCGAATTGCATTGCTGGGACCAAATGGCGCGGGGAAGTCCACGTTGATCAAACTGTTGACCGGAGACATCCAACCTGCAACCGGTTCATTGGAATGGGCGCAGAATATCCGTATCGGCTACTTTGCGCAGCATCAGCTGGAAAATCTCGACGGTGCGGCGACGCCTTTAGAGCACATGCAGCAACTGGCGCCTGAACAAACCGAGCTGGATCTGCGGAAATTTCTGGGGCGGTTCGGTTTGGGCGGGGATGGCGAGAATCGTCCAGTCGGCAGCTTCTCCGGCGGGGAAAAAAGCCGTTTGGCGCTGGCGTTATTGGCTTGGCAAAAACCGCATTTGCTGTTACTGGACGAGCCCACCAATCATTTGGACTTGGACATGCGCGATGCGTTGACGCTGGCATTGGAAGCTTATTCCGGCGCCGTGGTGCTGGTTTCGCACGATCGCAGCATGGTGCGAGCCGTGGCGGATGAATTGTGGCTGGTGGCGGATGGTCAGGCGCAAGTGTTAGATGGAGACCTGGAAGATTATAAAAACTGGCTGGAAGCGCGCCGCTCCAGTGAAGCCGCAGAAACAAAGGCGACTGCACAAAAAACGCAACCCAAAGCAGCGCCCAAACCCAATAAAAAAGCATTGCTGTCCAAGCAATCGAAACTTGAAGCGGCTTTAGCCATTGCACAAAAAGAATTGGCCGAGGCAAATCGCCGCTTAGCCGATCCGGCGACGTATACGAACTGTCCGCGTGAGGAAATTGACCGGCTCAGTACGATGCACGCTACACTGGAGAAGAAAGTGGCCGAGCTGGAAGAAAACTGGCTGGAACTGGAAATGGCGCTGGAAGAGTGAATGAGATGAGACTGATGAAGTTGGTTTCGTCAGTTCTAAACCTGCATGTTCATGATTTCCTGATACGCAGTGACCAGTTTGTTGCGGACTTGCACCATGGATTGGAAGGATACATTGGCTTTTTGCAATGAGATCATCACTTCATGCAAATCGACATTCGATTGGTCGCTGACAAATTGTTCGCTCAGCTTGTCTGCGTTCCTTTGCGCGTTATTGACCTGATCGACAGCAGCTTTTAGCTTCTCGCTAAAATCGACACTGGTAACTTCGTCCGTGCCTGCTGATTTTTTTACCCCGGAAGCAAGCGCCGACGTTGCTTGCAATTGCTGCAAAATGCTATCAATCCCGGATTTGTCCATACTTTACTCCACTCTCAATTTTTGCTATTGCTTGCAAAATTATAACTATCTGAAAAATTTTATCAAATCATGTGCGTCTGTGCTATAGGAAATCCGTGATCAACTGGTCATGCGGTATTGTTGCAATTTATAACGCAGGGTTCGTTCGGAGATACCTAGCTTCTTTACGGCCAGTTTGCGCGAACCATTAACAGCGGCCAAAGTTTCCAGTATATGTTTACGTTCGAGCGACTTGATATCTTCGGAAGACGGCTCCGCATCGGCTTCATTGGCTTCATCGGTCTGCCGGATGGAATCAGCGTGCGGTAAATGAATATGTTCCGCATCGATGAGATTATCCGCCGCCAAAATCATCGCGCGTTGCATGACATTTTCCAATTCCCTGACATTGCCCGGCCAGGCATAGCGCATTAACTTATCAATTGCCGCTTTTGTCATTGTGCAAGCGGCATGACCGGAGCCAGTGGATGCTTCCGCAAGCGCGCGTTGCGCCAGCGGCTCGATATCCAACGGTCGTTCCCGCAAGGGAGGGATTTCGATCGGAAACACGTTGAGGCGGTAATACAAGTCTTCGCGGAACCGGCCGCTTTTAACCGTCGCCATCATGTCGCGGTTGGACGTCGCCAGAACGCGGATGTCCAGTTTGATGGTTTTATGTCCGCCGACGCGTTCCACTTCCCTCTCCTGCAGCACGCGCAGCAATTTGGCTTGCAGCTCCAACGGCATTTCCGATACTTCATCCAGCAATAATGTACCGCCCTGTGCTTGCTCGAACTTTCCGGGTTGCGCTTGCGCCGCACCGGTGAATGCGCCTTTTTCGTAACCGAACAATGTGGCTTCCAGCAGATTTTCCGGAATGGCCGCGCAATTGATGGCGACAAACGGCCTGGCGGAGCGCGCCGAATGCTGATGAATGAAGCGCGCGATGACTTCTTTGCCACAACCGCTTTCACCCGTCAACATGACCGTGGCCGGTGATTGGGCAACGCGCTTGGCTAGGGATAATAATGCCCGGGTGCGCGGATCTTTGGCGATCACTTTGTCATTCTGCTCCGGCTGGGACAAGACGTGCCGTTTGACGTGTGCGAGCAAGTTATCCGGATCGAACGGCTTGAGCAAATAGTCGCAGGCACCGGTCTGCATGGCGGCAACCGCTTTTTCCACATCGCCGTAGGCGGTCATCAGCAATACCGGCAATTCCGGATCGAATGCCTTGATCTTCTTTAATAACGTAAATCCGTCAATGGGTTTCATCTGAACATCACTGACGACCATACCGACTTGCGTTTGTTGCAGTGCAGCCATGGCATCATGGCCGTTCGAAGCTTCCAATGCCTCGTAACCGGCCAGTTTCATCGTGGCACAAACGGCTTCGCGTAAATCCTGATCGTCTTCCACGACCAGAATGGGTAATGATTTCATACTTTCTCTCCTGTATTTCTCGGCAGCCGTACCCTGAATTCGGTTCCTTTGTCCGGCGCTGAATGAATTTGCACATCGCCGCCCATGGACTCAATGACGCCGCGGACAATGGCTAAACCCAACCCCGTGCCTTCCGCACGTGTGGTGAAAAAAGGCTCGAAAAGTCTTTCCTGCAATGCCGCATCGATACCGGGACCATCGTCTTGAACACTGAAGATGATGTTTTTTTCTTGCAAACGGCAGGCGAGAACGATTTGTCCGCCCGGAGGCGAGGCTTGCATGGCATTCTCCAGCAGATTGATCATGGCGCCGCATAAAGCCTGATGATCCGTAATCATGGTTTCCGCTGCGCTCCGGTCATCGACGGTGAATTGCAAGTCACGCTGCGCCATTTGCGGTTCGACAACTTGGCGCAACTCGGCTAATAAATCGCTGATGACCACATGCTCGCGCCGCCTTGCCTCGCCTTTAACGAAACGGAGCATATCCTTGGTCAAATGCTCCAGATGATGCAGGCGCTCGATGGTTTTGGCGGCGAATTTTTTCCGCTCGGCGGAAGCGAGCGCATCGTTTCCTAAATGATTGGCGTACAGCAATGCGGTTGAAAGCGGCGTGCGCAATTGATGCGCCAGGTTGGCCGCCATTTCGCCCATGGAAGTCAGGCGCTGGTTGCGCCGGATCAGTTCCTGCATGGCATACGCTTCAGTGATGTCGTTTACCAGCAGAATCCGTCTGCCGGCCGGATCGGTTGCACTGCTTTCGATGCGGATGCGCCGTGGCCGTACGCTGTGCTCTCGCTTTAACAGCCATTCATTGATGATCGCAGTTGGCGCTAAGCGCTCCTGGACGACTTGTTGCCATGCCAGGCCAAGCAACGATTCACCAAGGATGGCGATCGCCGCCGGATTGACTTGTTCGATACGTTCCTGCGCATCAAACGCGATCACGCCGCCCGGTAGTGCATTTAATAACAGGCTTAACTGCTGCGACAGATTTTCTTTCGCGATTAACTGTTTGTGCAATTCGCCGTTGGCAAGTGCCAGTTCGCGCGTGAGCTGTGCCACCTGGTGTTGTAAATCCTGATAAACACCGGAAAGCTGTTCCGATGCCTCGTTAAAAGCCGCAAACGCCAGCTTGAGCTGCTCTTGATCAGCCGGTATGGACTTAATTTTGCGGATGTTTTTGCTTTGCACGAGTTCTGGTGACGGTGATTGGGGATGGTCGCTAGCTTACCACTGCACCCTGTTTCGACAATGCCGCAAATAAGGCGAGCAAAACTATTCTATTCACGCATTCAGATTTTATAAGTTTATAGATAATCATCGCAGCAATAAAAATCCACTCCGGATGCGGATGGTTGATGTGTGTTACGACAGTGCAATGGATAAATTGAAGGGCGATGCTGCAAATGGCGTACCCGGAAGCTCCAATTCAATCACCGTTGTTGAACTAGTTGCGGAAATAGAGTTTTTATTGATAACGAATGCCTTGTTGATTGGCAACATAGAATTTAAGCAGGAGAACAACACGTGGCAACAGTACCGAGTGAGTCCACTACAGCAGTACCCGCTTCAGCAATGGGTCTGGGGCAATTAAGCCAGTTATCCAACCAAAAAAAACTGGGATTGATTATCTCGGCCGCAGCCGTTGTTGCGCTGCTGGTTGGCGCTTTGATGTGGAGCCAGACGCCGGAGTATCGCGTGCTCTACAACAATGTGCCGGATCAGGACGGTGCAGCTATTATCAGCGCTTTGCAGCAAATGAATGTGCCGTACAAATT
Organism: Pseudomonadota bacterium; assembly: GCA_018240285.1. Taxonomy (GTDB): domain Bacteria; phylum Pseudomonadota; class Gammaproteobacteria; order Burkholderiales; family Nitrosomonadaceae; genus Nitrosomonas. Next base: position 25,764 of record JAFEGA010000001.1, read on the forward strand.
TTCCGAAAGCGGCGGTGCGATTCTGATTCCCGAAAAGCAAGTGCATGAAGTGCGTCTGCGTCTCGCCGGTCAGGGATTGCCGAAAGGCGGTCTAGCCGGATTCGAGCTGATGGAGAATCAAAAATTCGGCTCCAGCCAATTTCTCGAACAGGTTAACTACCAGCGTGCGCTGGAAGGCGAATTGGCGCGTTCGGTTCAATCCTTGGCTGCCGTGCAAAGCGCGCGCGTGCATTTGGCAATGGCCAAGCCTTCGGTATTCTCAAGGGAAAAGCAGCAACCGAGTGTCTCGGTATTACTGCAGCTGCATCCGGGCAGGGTTTTGAGTGTTGAACAGGTCAGCGCGATTGTGCATTTGATGGCCAGCAGTGTGCCTAATTTGCCGGTAAAGAATGTAACGGTGGTCGATCAAAACGGCAATCTGCTCAGCACACAGAACGATAAACAGGATTCCCGGTTTGATGCCAAACAGCTGGAATACATACAGGAAATCGAAGAAAACTATATCCGCCGTATCGAGACTATCCTCTCACCCATTACCGGCGCCGCCAATGTGCGTGCGCAAGTGACTGCGGATGTGGATTTTTCCCGGATTGAACGTGCCGAAGAAATTTACCGGCCGAATAATACGGAATCGGAAGCTGCCGCGATCCGCAGCCAGCAAACGCTCGAATCGTCTTCTACAGGTTCGAAGCTGGATGGCGGCATTCCGGGGGCGCTGACCAATCGTCCGCCTGAACCTGCAGTAGCGCCGATTGAAGCGGGTGGCGAGAAAAAAGATGGTGGCGATAAAGCGGTGCCGACCGATAAGAAGAAAGAGTCGACAACTAATTATGAAGTCGATAAAACGGTGCAGCATGTACAGCAATCAACAGGCAATATCAAACGCTTATCTGCCGCAGTGGTAGTGAATTACCGCAAGAAAGTCGATGAAAACGGAGAAGCGACGCATGAACCGTTAACAGCCGAGGAAATTAAGGAAATCAACAATCTCGTGCGCGAAGCCATGGGTTATAACGAGAAGCGCGGGGATTCGCTCACGGTAACCAACAGCTTATTCACCCAAAACGGTGAAACGGTACTGGATGTTCCACTCTGGAAAGATCCCGAAATGATCATGCTGGCAAAGGATATCGGCAAACAATTGCTGATCGCGGCTGTAGTTTTGTTTTTCCTGCTGAAGATACTCAAGCCGTTCCTGAAAAGCTTGGCGCCGCCACCGCCACTGCCACCGGTTGAACAGGAGAAACTTCCGGGTGAAGGGGCGGTACAAGGTCAGTTGCCAGGGCAAGTGGATGAAGCGGCTATCCAAGCGATTCAGAAATCGATCTTTGATGAGAATCTTAAGCGTGCCAAGCAATTGGCATTGGATGAGCCGGCGATCGTCGCCAATGTGGTGAAAGATTGGATGACTAAAAATGGATGATGAAGGAATCAAAAAAAGCGCAATTTTACTGATGACCTTGGGTGAGCAAGAAGCGGCGTCCGTGATCAAACTGCTGGGCCCCAAGGAAGTGCAAAGGCTGGGTGAGACGATGTCCACATTGCAAAACATCACACGTTCCGAGATTGAGAATATCGTATCGGAATTTTGCAATGAGGCTGAAGGAAAGACCACATTAGGCCAGGGTTCGGCGGATTATATCCGCAAGGTTCTGACCAGCGCTTTGGGCGATGAAAAAGCGGCCAATCTGATCGATCGTATTTTGCAAGGTGGCGATACCAGCGGGATTGAAGGACTGAAGTGGATGGATGCGCCTTCAGTGGCGGAGCTGATCAAGAATGAACACCCGCAGATTATCGCCACTATTTTGGTTCATCTGGAGCGGGACCAGGCGAGCGAGATTTTAAGTTTGTTCAATGAGCGGTTGCGCAATGATACGTTGTTACGCATTGCCACCCTGGACAGTATTCAGCCGGATGCGTTGCGCGAGCTCAATGATGTGTTGACAAAATTGTTATCGGGTAGCAACAACATCCGTAAAGCGGCGATGGGTGGAGTCCGGGCTGCTGCGGAAATTCTCAACTTTGTGCCGACCGCGCAGGAAACCAGCGTCATCGAGAATGTCAAGCAGTACGACGAAGAATTGGCGCAAAAGATTATGGACGAGATGTTTGTATTCGATAATCTGATCGAGATTGATGACCACGGTATCCAACTGCTGCTGCGCGAAGTTCAGTCGGAATCCTTGATTATTGCATTGAAAGGTGCGCAGGAAGAGTTGCGTAAGAAAGTCTTCAAGAATATGTCGCAGCGTGCTGCTGAAGCTCTACGCGAGGATCTTGAAAGCAAGGGGCCGGTGCGGGTGTCGGAAGTCGAAGCCGAGCAAAAAGAAATTCTCAAGATTGTGCGTCAATTGGCTGACGATGGCCAGATCGTACTGGGTGGAAAAGGCGATGATGGCTTCATTTAACCGGTTGTTTTTTCATCTGATCAATTGAGTCAGTGGTCAATGGCTGGAGCTTTTTAATATCGGGCCGCAGGTAAAGCGATGATTGCAAGTAATTTTGTTACTAAAGAAAAACTCAGCGCGTATCAACGCTGGGAAATGGATTCCTTTGAAACACCCGATGCACCGCAGGAAATTCCCGAGGTCGAAGCGGAATCGGACATAAAGCCGGGCGATGAGCCACAGGTCTCGTTGCCGACCGAAGAAGAAGTAGCGGCTATTTTCCAGAATGCAAAAGATGAAGGGTATGCGGCAGGTTTACAAGAAGGGCATGCAACCGGATATGCGGAAGGCCGGGCTATTGCGGAGACCGAAGTCAAAGCCGAAGTTGCCCATCTTCAAGCACTACTGCTCAATCTGGATCAGGATTTGCGCGAAATGGATCAACAGGTCGCGGATGATTTGCTGGGGCTGGCCATCGCGCTGGCGAAAAAAATGGTGACAGAGGCATTGAAACTACGTCCTGAGCTGATCATACCGATCGTGCAAGAAGCCATCCGTAACTTGCCTGGTGCGGTACAAAATCCCCGTCTTTTCTTGCATCCGGAAGATGCAAAATTGGTGCTTACGCATTTAAGCGAGCAACTGGAGCAGGATCGTTGGAGCATCCGGGAAGATGAGCAGTTATCCCGCGGCGGTTGCCGTATCGAGGCGGATGGCAGTGAAATCAACGGGAGTATGGAGGTGCGCTGGCAACGAGTGCTGTCAGCCATCGGTCAGAGTGATGCTTGGCTCGATAGGAAAGAATCATGAATCGCCCTGAACAGTGGGATCGCTTTCTAATAAACTGCACCCAGTTAATTAATCCCGCTAATCCTTTTTTATTAAGCGGAACCATTACGCGCGTTTCCGGGCTGGTGATGGAAGCGGTCGGACTTAGATTACCGGTCGGGAGCAGTTGTACTATTTTCCTCTCCAGCGGCCATAGCGTTTCAGCCGAAGTGGTCGGATTTTCCGGGGAACGCTTGTTTTTGATGCCGTCCAGTGATGTGTATGGTTTGTCGCCCGGTGCAAGAGTCGTTCCTGCCGAGCTTGTAGGCGAATCTCCTCGTCTGGGCGGTTTCCAGCATCCGAGAAGGCGCGCGGCCGACCGTGCCAAGCATGTCGCGGTCGGTCCGGAACTGTTGGGGCGTGTGCTGAACGGCGTCGGCGAACCGCTGGACCGTCTTGGCCCCATCCGTGCGGAACATAGCGTGCCGCTGTACAGCCGGCCTTATAACCCGCTGGAACGCGTGCCGGTGACTGAACCGCTCGATGTCGGCGTGCGCGCCATTAACACACTGTTGACGGTCGGGCGCGGACAACGCATGGGACTGTTTGCCGGTAGCGGTGTGGGTAAAAGCGTACTGCTGGGCATGATGGCGCGTTACACCACAGCCGATGTCATCGTTGTGGGGTTGATCGGTGAACGGGGACGGGAGGTTAAGGAGTTTATCGAAAATATTCTCGGGGAAGAAGGACTCGCCCGTTCGGTGGTGGTCGCTGCGCCTGCCGATACCTCGCCGTTGCTGCGCTTGCAAGGCGCAGCCTACGCCACGGCCATTGCCGAATATTTTCGCGATGCCGGTAAACATGTGCTGCTCATCATGGATTCATTGACGCGCTATGCCATGGCGCAGCGGGAAATCGCCCTGGCAATCGGCGAGCCGCCGGCGACCAAGGGTTATCCGCCTTCAGTGTTCGCCAAATTGCCGCAATTGGTGGAGCGGGCCGGTAACGGCAATCAAAACAGCGGTTCGATCACGGCTTTTTATACCGTGCTGGCCGAGGGGGATGATCAAAATGATCCGATCGCCGACAGTGCGCGCGCCATTTTGGATGGTCACATCGTGCTGACGCGGCGGCTGGCCGAGTCGGGGCATTATCCGGCCATCGATATCGAAGCTTCGATCAGCCGCGTCATGACCAGCGTAGTGCCGCAAAAGCAAACGGACATGGCGCGTCAATTTAAAAGCCTGTATTCGCGTTATCAGCGCAGCCACGATCTGATCAGTGTCGGCGCTTACGTTGCCGGAACGGATGCGGAATTGGATCGGGCGATCAGACTGTATCCGTCGCTGGAAAAATTTTTATTGCAAAATATGTTTCAGCACGACAACTTTGCCGATAGCTTGGAGAAATTATCCAAGTTATTTGAGAACGAAGGAATCCGGTAATTAAGGAAAAACGATTATGGCAACACCGTCGTCATTAAAAGTACTGCTGGAATTGGCTCAGCAACAAGCGGATGCTTCCGCGAAGAATCTCGGAAAGTTGAATTCTCAACAGCAGGAAGCGGAAAAAAAACTGAATTTGCTCTTGCAGTACCGTCATAGCTATCAATCTCATTTTCAGAATTCCGCCGAAAAGGGGATGGATAATATCGAGTGGCTCAATTTTATCGCTTTCATGGACAAGCTAGATGCAGCGATTACGGAGCAGCGCCAGGCGGTCCTATATGCGCAAAATAAAAGAGCAGCGGGCAACGACGAGTTTTTATCCCATCAGCGCAAACTGAAATCTTACGATACGTTGTCGCAGCGTCAGCAACGCGCCGAGAATCAAAAACAAATGCAACAAGAGCAAAAAGCACTGGATGAGTTTGCCTTGAATTCCTTTCATCGCAAAGACGGCTAGCGATATCGCCGGCAATAGCCGGATTGGTATAGATATTGCTAATTCATTTGTAGCATTATTAATCGTACGAGACCATACACCTATGTTAAACCTATCGGTTGCACCTCAGATTTTATCACCGGCGGATAACCCGGCAGCGGCGATGAGCTCTGGTTCATCAGGAACCAAAGATACTGCTGCCGGAGATTTTGGTAAGGTTCTGGAGCGGGAAGTATCCGAAACCGCGAATAAGCAAGAGAAAAATGATACTGCAAGCGCGCAGGACCGGCCCGATAACGATGTATCCGCAAAAGACAAGGATACCGCCGATTCTTCCAAGGACGCTCCGGCGGATGGTTCCGGCAGTTTTATCCAGAATCTCTTGAGTGATACATCCTCCGTGTTTAAAACGGTCCCCGCACTGCAAGCGATGGGTGCGATTGCCAATCCGGATGCAACGGGCGCAGCTTCCGTGCTGCCTCAAACGGCAACTACGGTATCTGCTGATATGCTCCAGCCGCAAGATAGCGGACAAATTGCCGGTGCGGTGATCCCGGCTGTCAATCAAATGTTGCAGCAAAGCCAAAGTCCGGTCGATTCGGATACGCTCAATGTTAATTCCTCATCCAATAATTATTGGCAATTTCTGGGAACGGCAGATTCTGCCGCTTACGGCAAGTTTGTGCCCCCTGCTACGGATTTGAAGGAGGATACTCTGCTCGACAATGCTGCACCGGCCTTCAAAACCCAGGAAGAACCGTTGGCATCTCAGTCATTCGGCTTGAATAGCACCACCGCATCAACTATGCAGAATACGGTTTCGCAAGAGATGAAAGTCGATGCGCCTGTGGGTCAGCATAAGTGGGGCGGCGAGTTCGCGCAAAAAGTCGTATGGCTGAGCACGCAGCAGCATCAGGTGGCGGAAATCCGTTTGAATCCCGCCCATTTAGGGCCTGTTGAAGTGATGTTGAGTATTACGCAGGATCAGGCGACGGCGCAATTTGTGTCTCCTCATTCAGCGGTGCGTGACGCTATTCAGGAAGCATTGCCGCGACTGAGGGAAATGATGGCGGAGAGTGGGATTCAACTGGGCAATGTGATGGTCGGTGCTGATTCATTTCAGCAGGAAAATAAGCAACAGCAAGCTTTTTATGCGGCAAAAGGCTCCGGTAATATGAATAACGCGGGGCCAGAAGTTGCCGGTCAAATTCAAACGGCTGCTGTGCCAGTCAGGCATCAGGGTCTGGTCAACACGTACGCGTGACGCGGTTGATGGCATTATCCTTGTTCTCGATACAATAGTAATTTTAGGAAACGCTGATTAATTGACGATACGGGCGAATCACTTCGTTGCGCGGCACTCGCATCCTCGCCTATCTTGTTGATAGGTCTCGATTGCTGTGTTCCGTGCGCCTCGTGCTTCATCTCGTCCGCCGAATTAATCAGCGTTTCCTTTAGGGAAGCTCTGAGAAAGGTAGCGAGCGACGGTCAGGCAAGGCGAAATCAGATGAAAAAGCGCAGTTTACAAGATGTAAATGAGCATTTTGAGTCTGATTTCAACACAGCATGATCGAGCGCAGTAGTTTTTCAGAGCTTCCTTAGTGATGTCATAAGTGGCGCCGGTCATGCTGACAGCCTTGCAGTGTGACCGGTGAACAATCGTACATTTCATTCCGCAGTCCGTCCGGGTAAAAATTAAATCTAACGGCCAGACACGTCAAATACTTTTCTTTCAATGAGTTAGAGCCGAAAAGCATGCGTTGCATTGCTAACCCTTCCTGTATCTGAAAATAGCGACATTATTTCAGTGTTATTTGCGGCATCGGTTTATTGTTGCGTCGACCATAATGATCCCCATTCAATGAGGAGTTACGCAAAATGGCAAAAACGATGGAAGCACCCGCTGCTGCAGAAGGTAAGAAAGGCAAGAAGGGATTGATAATCACCCTGTTGATAGCAATCATCGCGATCGGTGCGGGCGCCGGTGGCGCATGGTATTTCATGAAAATGTCAGGGGACGAGGAAGCCGAGCCGGCAAAACCGAAACCGAAGCCAACGAAGTTTGTGGACTTGGATATTTTTACCGTTAACTTGCAGCCTGAGGAAAACAATCAATATCTGCAAGTGGGTTTGACGATAAAAGCCAGAGAGACCGAAGTCATTCAAGAGATAACCAAACAAATGCCGGATATTCGCAATCGCATCCTGATGTTGCTTTCTAGCAAGAAAGCGGTCGAAATTGCGGGCATTCAAGGGAAACAATTGTTGAGTCAGCAGATCGTTGACGAAATCAGGCAATCGCTCGGTTCGGAAGAGTTGCAAGACGATATCCGGGAAGTGTTATTTACATCATTTGTCATCCAGTAACTATTCATGGCTGAAGATTTTCTTTCACAAGACGAGGTCGATGCACTTCTCAAAGGCGCTACGGGAGAGAGCGATGAAGTGCAACAGGAAGAGGATCGCGGTGGTGTCCGGCCCTACAACATCGCAACGCAGGAGCGCATCGTTCGCGGCCGGATGCCGACCTACGAGATCATCAATGAACGTTTCGCGCGCTTTTTCCGTATCGGCTTGTTCAATTTCATGCGGCGCACGGTGGATATCGCGGTCGGTCCGGTCAAAGTGATCAAGTTCAGTGAGTTCGTACGTAATCTGGTGGTGCCGACCAACCTTAACATGATTCATATGAAGCCGCTGCGCGGCACCGCCTTGATGGTATTTGATCCGAATTTGATTTTCCTGATTGTGGATAATCTGTTCGGCGGCGATGGCCGCTATCACACGCGTGTGGAAGGAAGGGATTTTACTCAGACCGAGCAACGCATCATTCATCGATTGCTTGAGGTGGTGTTTGAAGATTATGAAAAATCGTGGAAATCGGTGTATCCGATTAAATTTGAATACATCCGGTCGGAAATGAATCCGCAATTTGCCACGATTGCGACCCCGAACGAGGTCGTCGTTACCGTCACTTTCGATATCGATATGGGTAACCAAGGCGGCGAATTCCATGTCTGCATTCCTTATTCGATGATCGAACCGATCCGCGATATTTTGTACAGCGCGCTGCAAGGTGATCATCTGGAAGTCGACAAGCGCTGGATCAAGTTGCTGTCGCAGCAAGTGCAAGGCGCTGAAGTGGAGTTGATCGCGAACCTCGGACAAACAAAAGTGACTTTTGAACAAATTCTCAGTATGCAAGCCGGAGATATTATTCCGCTGGAAATACCTAAATCCATCACTGCGCACATCGACGGAGTGCCGGTTATGGATTGCCGCTACGGCACCATGAATGGCCGCTATGCGCTGAGAGTCAACAACATGATCTCGCCGTCAGAGTCTGAATAATTTTTTGGAGAGTGGTGAAATGTCAGATCCTACCGCAAACAATCAAACCGAGACTGACGACTGGGCGGCTGCAATGGCGGAACAGGCGGCTGCGCAGAATGCTTCCGCTGGACAAGAAGCGGAGGTAGACGATTGGGCTGCCGCGATGGCGGAACAAGCGGCGGCCGATCAAGGTCCGCCGGCGGAGAAAAATAGCAATCCCCTAATGGGAGCACAGGCGCCATCCGCCTCGGTTTTTCAGGAATTCTCAAAAGACGGCGTAGCGAATAATACCCGTCATGATATCGACCTGATTCTCGATATTCCCGTACAGATGACGGTTGAACTGGGGCGTACCAAGATAGCGATCAAGAACTTGCTGCAACTGGCCCAAGGTTCGGTGGTGGAGTTGGACGGCATGGCCGGCGAGCCGATGGACGTGCTGGTGAATGGTTGCCTGATCGCACAAGGTGAGGTCGTGGTGGTGAATGATAAATTCGGTATCCGTCTGACCGACATCATCACGCCCAGCGAACGCATCCGCAAACTTAACCGCTAGGGCGCCGATATGCTGATTCGATTTTTGATTTTTTTATGGCTGGCAATACCTTATGCGGCTGCCGCGGAAACTGCAAAGTCAGGGTATGTGCCGCCAGCTCCGGTGATTTCCACGGAAAGCACGCTACAGATGATCGGCGCATTAATGCTGGTATTGGCGGTTATCGTAGGCGGGACATGGTTGTTGAAACGCTTTGCATTGCTGCCGACGGCCGCGCCGGGTGTGGTCAAGGTGGTTGCGGCTGCCGGCGTGGGGCAGAGAGAGCGGGTGGTTGTGGTTGAGATCGATCAAACCTGGCTGGTGCTTGGCGTTGCACCCGGACGGGTCAACAAGCTGCACGCGATGGACAAGCCGGCAGCCGACCCTGCCGCCAAGCCGGATCATTCCCCGGCAGAAACATTCGCCGCGCAGCTTAATCAGAGTATGGAAAAAGATCATGTATAACAGGCTTGTATCGATCGCTCGTTCATTGTGTCAATGGCGCGCATTCCGAACGATTCTTGACTACGGTTTAAGCAAATTGAACGGGCGTAATTGGTTGCGGGCCGTTGTGCTGTTTGCCGGTTTGGCCGCTTTGCCCGCGTTTGCGCAGAAGTCCGGTTTCCCGGCATTTACCAGTTCTCCCAACGCGGACGGCAGCGCAACCTATTCGCTCAGTTTGCAAACGCTGATTTTGTTGACGTCACTGACGTTTTTGCCGGCGGTGGTGCTCATGATGTCGAGTTTTACCCGCATCATCATTGTGCTGTCGCTGCTTCGATTGGCATTGGGCACGCAATCTTCCCCGCCTAATCAGGTGCTGCTGGGCTTGGCGCTGTTTCTGACCTTCTTCATTATGTCGCCGGTCATCGACCAGGTGTACAACGAGGCGTATTTGCCGTTTTCGCAAGACAAGATCAATATCATGGAAGCGGCCGATAAAGCCAGTGTGCCGCTGAAAGCGTTCATGCTGCACCAGACCCGGGAAACCGATCTGGCGCTGTTCGTGCAGATTTCCGATAGTGAGGAAATCGAAAGCCGCGACAAGGTGCCGCTGAAAATCCTGGTGCCGGCGTATATCACCAGCGAGTTGAAAACCGCATTTCAGATCGGTTTCGTGATTTTCATCCCGTTTCTGATCATCGACTTGGTCGTGTCGAGCGTTTTGATGGCGATGGGTATGATGATGCTGTCGCCGATGATCATTTCACTGCCGTTTAAATTAATGTTGTTTGTTCTCGTCGATGGCTGGCATCTGATTATCGGTTCATTGACGCAAAGCTTCTATACCTGAAAGGAAATTCATTATGACCCCAGAAAGTGCAATGACGATCGGGCGGCAAGCGCTGGAAATCACCTTCATGATTTCCGCGCCGCTGTTGCTTTCAGCGCTCGCAACCGGTTTGCTGGTCAGTATCTTCCAAGCGGCGACGCAGATCAATGAGATGACGTTGTCGTTCATACCGAAATTGCTGGTCATGTTTCTGGTCATGGTATTGGCCGGGCCTTGGATGATTACGCTCATGACCGATTATATGCAGCGCCTCTTTACCAGCATTCCGTGGCTGGCGCTTGGTTAATTCCGTAAAATGTTCAGCAGCTTTTTTGCTGGAATTGGGTTGGCTGAATACATGAATGAGCCAGTATCATGATCAGTATAACGACTGCTGAATTGAATACATTGCTGGCGGCATTTCTCTGGCCGCTCAGCAGAATCCTGGCGCTGGTGGCGACCGCTCCTATTTTTGGAAATCCAAGCACTCCGATCAGAGTGAAACTGGGACTGGCCGTTGCAATTACCATCCTGGTTATGCCGCTGGTGGAGAAATCGCTGCCGCCGGTCGATCCCGCCTCGGGCGTCGGTTTAATTATCTTAATGCAGCAAGCGCTCATTGGCATTGCCATGGGATTTGTCATGCGGATTGTTTTTGTCGCCGTGGAAATGGCGGGTGAATTGATCGGCTTGCAGATGGGGCTTGGTTTTGCGATTTTCTTCGATCCGCAAAACTCCGGTCAGATCGATATCGTCGGCCGTTTCCTGGGCGTGATCGCCACTCTGGCGTTTTTAGCCATCGACGGACACCTGATGATGATCGCCCTGATTTCACAGAGTTTTGATACTTTGCCGGTGGGACTGGAAGGATTGACGGGAGCGACATTGACTACACTGGCCAATTGGGGCAGTGAAATTTTTAAATCCGGTTTGCAATTATCGCTTCCCGTTTTGACCGCGCTGTTGATCACTAACTTGGCTTTGGGGGTGCTGACACGCGTGGCGCCGCAATTGAATATTTTCGCAGTGGGCTTTCCCTTGACGTTATCCATCGGCCTTTTTGTATTGGCGCTGAGCATGCCTTTTTATGCACCGATTCTGGAACATTTGGTGCATGACGGTTTGAATCTGATGATGGGTATTCTTAATGTCAATAAAATCAATATGCCATAGCCATTTCTCCGGTTTTTCAGGAGCAAATTCAGCTAGATTCTTAAGAAAAAAAGCTTTTCGATTCTTAGCGTATAAACGGGCAATTTTCCCCTTCTTTTTCAATGTAAATCATGTATGCAAAACTGCTAAAGTGGCTTATTGATGTGAGAAAAGCCCTAATAATGGTTGGCTTGGTTAATCGTTTATGACATTTAAGACGCGTTTATTCAGTTCGTTGCGCAAACTTTCGCCTCAGCAAGGCGAAGAGATCGCCGTATCTAGCGATGAGTCGCAGCCGGACAGCGGTGCTGATCTCGGTCAGCAATTTGCATCAGCCGATGAGATCAAACAATTGCTTGATTCCGTTTTCCGCGACCGGTTAAATGCCGAGGATCAGGCGATCAAAGAGGCACATAAGCGTATCGAGGCAGAGAGTATCGCAAAAGTAGCTGCAGAAGCGCGTGCTCGTGCTGAAGCCAATGCCAGGATCGCCGCCGAGACAAGAATCCAGTCTGAGGCGATTGCCACCGATCAAGCCCGGGCGCGGGCCAAGGTTGAAGCGCTGGCTATTAGGGAAGCCAATGCCTGCCGGGAGTTGGAGATAAAAGCAAAGTTGCTGGCGGAAGAAAAGATCAAGGCTGAAAAAGCTTTGAATGCTTTATTGGAAGCCAAGATCAAAGCGGAAGCTTCGATTGTTGAAAAGATGCAGCGGCGGATTGAGCAGGAGGCAGCTGCCTTAGATAAAGCACATGCTGCGGCATTAAAAGAAGCTGAAGCTACCGAGGCTGCCCGGCGTCGAATCAAAGTAGCGGAAGAAATGCATCTGGCTGCGCAAGCTAGGATTGAAGCGGAAGCCAGTGCAGCGGCACTGGCTCAGGCGCGGATTCAGGAAGCGCAGAGCGTGATGGCATTGGCCAAGGCGCAAGAAGAAACTGAGCGGCAGGCGATCGAGGAAGTGCAAATCCGTGTTCGGCTGGAAGCGCAAACATTGGCGCAAGTTACCCGGCGACTGGAAGTCGAGAAGCAAGCCCGGGAAATGGAGGAAGAAAGGCTGCAAGCAGAAAATGCCGCAGTACAGGCGGCGTATGAGAAAGCTGAAGCGGAAGCCGCCGCAGCCGCAGAAGCTAGGAAAAGAGCCGAACTGGATTCACAAGCCGCTGTTGCGGCCCGCGATAGAGCCGATGCGGAAAAAGTGGCTGCCGAGCTGGCCGAATCCATTCTAGCAAAGGAAAATGCGGCCGCTGATGCCATAAAAGCCCGGTTGGCTGCCGAATCCGGGTTGCTGGAAGAAGCCAATCAGCGAATACAAATTGAAGCGGATGCACTGGCCACGGCTGAAGCTGCCTTGCGTGCTGAAAAAGAAGCTAAGGCCATCGCCAGTGAGAAAAAGAAAGTGGAAGCCACTGCTGTCAGAGAGCATCAAAAACACATGAAAGCCGATGAAGAGGCAATTAAAGAAGCCAAAGCACGCGCGGAGGCTGAGAAGGCTGCGCGTGAAGCAGCAAAAAGCCGTCTGGTGGCTGAGTTGCGGCTAAAAGCGGCGGCAGAGGCGAAAGCGCAAATGGATATCCTTGCGGCCGAAGAAATGAACAATAAAGCAGATCTGGAGCAGCGATTGCTAGAAGATGCGGAAATACGCGCTAAAACAATGGCTGCCGCAAAACAGGCGGTGGCCGAGCGGCTAGAGATTGAGCAAAAAATTACAGGACTTGCCATTACCCGAGCACAAGCAAAGATTATTGCAACCAATAAAGCCAGAGCACAACTTGAGGCGGAAAAGAATGCAACGAAAATGGCATTAGAAAAAGCCAGAAAAGAGTCAGCCGCGCTTGTAGCCATGCAAGAGCGCATCGCACTGGAATCTAAAGCGCTAGAAGCTGCATCGGCACGAGAGGCTGTTGAAACAATGGCAAAAGAAGCTTTGTTCGTGCGTTCCCAGGCGGATAAAGAGGCCACTGCAGCCGCCGCCGCAAGGATCCGGGCAGAAATTGCCGCTGCAGAATATTCCCGCAACAGAATGGCCGCTATTAATAAACCCCAGCAGTCAAATATCCTGTTATCAAAAACGGCCATAGAGAATCCGTCTTCTTATCGATCAAAACGCTGAATGCATTGAGTGCGGTGACGCGTTGAGATGCTTATCTCATTCAAATATTTCTCTATAGCTTCTTTTCTCAGAAGCTGCTGATTTTCTATTAGCATCCTCAAAATGCGTTATTCGTTATAATCCAAAAAAATCAAAAAAGGTATAAAAAAACATGAAATATGCAGATTGTTGTTTTGGTGCAACACCGGCATAATATTGCCTTGACAGGGAAAAGCACCTTATATAAGCTGCGGATTGGTCAAATATGACACACTTATATTTAGTAAGCAATGTCAGCGGTAGGCGTTTGAATGAAAATTTTCCAGCCAGCAAAAAATGCATTATTTAAGATTAAAAATCAGAGCTGGCGCGCTCAACCAGAATTCCTTGCTCATGGAAGCAAGATGACAAGTCCTATAACTTCGAGGGGAAGATCTTGAGTTCGACAATAACCAAGTTGAACGCTCCGCTAACGCAAGCGTTTGATTTTCAGCCTTCAAGCGAGTTGCAGTTAATACCGACGCCTACGCTCAATACATTGGCGCAACAGCTGGCGGGTTTTGATACTTTAACGAGTGCTTTGGAATATGCGGCAGAAGGGGTAACAGGGTATAACTTTTATGATGCGAGAGGTAACTTACGTTCGATTCTGCCTTATGGTTTACTTCGGCAGAATGCTCGTATAACAGCTCAGCGCTTGTCGGGTTTTAATTTGCCTCGCGGTAGTAGAGTTGCAATCGTTGCGGATACTTCGCCAGAGTTTGTCGAGTTATTTTTTGCATGCCGCTACGCGGGATTGGTGCCTTTTGCGATGCCGATTCCCGTTAATCTCGGCAGTCATGCGATTTATGTCCAGCAGTTGAGAGGTATGCTTGAAAGCAGTCAGGCGAGTATTGCTTTGGCAAATATTGATTATATTGGTTTTTTGGAGGAAGCTGCTGCAGGTGTACGTCATATCGCATGGGTAGGGACTCCTGCAAAGCTGAGTGAGCTACCAATACTGGATGTAGAATTAAAATCCAATCATCCTGATGAGACTGCATACTTGCAATTCACTTCGGGCAGTACGCGTACGCCGAGAGGAGTAGTTATTACCGAGCGGGCATTGATGTGCAATTTGCAAGGTATAGTGCGTAACGGTCTGGAAATAAAGCCGGATGATCGCTCAGCATCATGGTTACCCTTTTATCATGATATGGGGTTGGTTGGATTGGTACTGGCGCCTATGGTTGCGCAAATTTCTGTTGATTATTTAGCAACGCGTGATTTTGCGATTCGCCCATTGCAATGGTTGCGCTTAATTAGCCGTAATCGTTGTTCCGTTGCATTTAGTCAACCTTTTGGACTTAAGCTTTGCACTCTTCGTGTGAGAGAATCTGATCTTAAGGAACTGGATCTAAGTTGCTGGCGAGCAGCTGGTATCGGTGCTGAAATGATTCGACCTGAGACCCTGAGAAATTTTGCAGAAAAATTTGCATCAGCAGGCTTTGATGAGAATGCTTTTTTACCTTGCTATGGCCTTGCAGAATCAACGCTTGCGGTAACTTTTTCAAAGATTGGGAGAGGATGCAAAAGTATACAGGTCGATAGTAAAACACTAATCGATAAGAGAATGGCTGCTAGATTGCAAGCTGATGGGCGTAAACAAAATGAGTTTGTGAATTGCGGTCGTCCATTACCTGGGCACATCGTAAAGATAGTTGATGAGAATGGTCAGCAATTATCAGAAATGATGGTCGGTAGTGTTCTGGTGCATGGTGATAGTGTGATGACTGGTTATTATAATAATCCGGAAGAAACCAATAAGGCCCTTAAGTCAGGTAATTGGTTGGATACTGGTGATATTGGATTTTTGTTTGAAGGTGATTTGTTTATCACTGGACGCCGCACTGATGTCATCATCGTGAACGGCCGGAATATTCGCGCGCAAGATATTGAAGAGCTGGCCGAACAGCAACCGGAAGTTAGATCGCGAGAAGCTTCTGCATTTGGAGTCAATGATGAGGATGGTACTACGACGATTGTACTGGTTATCGAATGTAGACTCACATCTGTGGCAGAGCGCCAATCGTTAATCATCAGACTGCAGCAGCTTGTTTATATGGCTTTTGGGGTTAATTGTGTAGTAGAACTGGTACCGCCGCATACTTTACCTCGGACGTCATCTGGGAAACTTTCACGTTTCGCAGCTAGACAAGGCTATATTCAGAGAACAAATCTAACGGGTCAACTGTCTTTCGTAGAATCGGGTGATAGATAGCACAAAGGCCAAAATTGTAGCTGTAACAGGAGCTACTGGTTTTATTGGTCATGTGCTGGTACAAAAGCTGATTCAAAATGGATGGTTTGTTCGTGCGTTAACTCGGATTAGCCGTTCGTCGAATAGTAAATCTCTGCAGTGGATTCAAGGTGATTTAAACAATTTAACGGCGCTGCGTCATTTAATTGATGATGCAGCGTTTGTTGTTCATTGTGCTGCAACAGTTAGGGGCGGTTCTTTTCAAGAGTTTTCAGACACAAATATTAAAGGCACTAAAAATCTTTTATGTGCCATAACGCAAAAAAAACAACCCCCGCGCTTTCTATTAATTTCATCGTTAGCTGCCCGTCAGCCAGAGCTGTCATGGTATGCGCAAAGTAAATACTTGTCTGAGCAGGAGCTCATTGGAACTTTAGATCCGTTGCAATGGACTATATTCCGGCCGACAGCTGTTTATGGCCCTGGTGATAAAGAGATGAGGCCACTCTTTCAGGCAATGCGGCACGGCCTGCTCCCTGTTGTGGGAAAGGTCAGTAACCGGTTCGGGTTAATTCATGTCTACGATTTAGTTGCTGCAATCGAAGCTTGGTTGTCAGCAAAGCAAAATATCCAGGGTATTTTTGAACTGGATGATGGTACACCAGGTGGTTACAGCTATCAGGGTTTAACAGAATTAGCGCAACAAGTTTGGAAGCGTCCAGTTCATTGCGTCGCAATTCCGGATCCGCTAATTCGAGGCATTGCTTCGGCAAATCTTTGGCTTGCTCGATTATTTCATTATTCTCCTATGTTGATCCCAGGAAAAGTGAATGAGCTACAACATCCTGATTGGGTATGTGATAATGCGCCCTTAATCCATGAACTTCCCGGATGGCATCCGAGTATTCGTTTACAAGATGTGCTATCTGAAGTAATCTAACTTCAAAATTTAACCACGCCGAATTATTTATGACCGATAGTAATTACGATGAAATTATGCAGTTACTCTGCGATCGCCTAAGTAGTTTAACCAATTCTAGTGCGCAGATTTCCCCTGAAACAAATCTAATTAGCCAATTATCGATCGATTCGATAAAACTTCTCAATCTGATCATGGAAGTAGAGGATGCTTTTGATATTTCAATTCCGATCAACGCCTTGGCCGATGTTCAGACTGTGCGTGAATTGGTCGATTTGGTGCATAAAATTAAATCAGCATCATAATGAATTTATTAGAGAAAATTGATGCAGCTGCTGCTGCAAGAAAAGCGCTTTTGCCGAATGGCGTGGGTGCATTTGGCATTCCGATCGAAGAAGTTTATTCCGCAACCGAAGCAAAAATCGGCGATCGCCGCGTACTTCTGCTGGGGACAAACAATTATCTGGGGCTAACTTTCGCCCCTGAGTGCATTCAAGCAGCCCATGAAGCCATAGACAAAGAAGGGACGGGAACCACAGGTTCGCGAATGGCTAACGGCAGCTACTTCGGTCATCGCGCGCTCGAAAAAGAATTCGCCGATTTTTATCAATGTAGTTCCAGCATTGTATTTACAACCGGTTATCAAGCTAACTTGGGTACGATTTCCGGTCTGGTCGGCCCGGGGGATACGGTATTGATCGATGGTGATTCGCACGCGAGCATTTACGATGGTTGTATTCTCAGCGGTGCGGATATCATTCGTTTCAAACACAATGACGTAGCCGATATGGAAAAGCGGCTGCGCCGCTTAGGCAGTCGTGTCGAAACGACATTAGTTATCGCTGAAGGGATTTATAGCATGCTGGGTGACCAGGCGCCTTTGGCGGAAATCGTTAAATTAAAAAATCAGTATGGTTGCATTTTGCTTCTTGACGAAGCACATTCGCTAGGTGTGCTTGGCGAAACCGGTCAAGGTCTTGTTGAAAAGACAGGATTATTGCAAGAAGTCGATTTCATAACCGGTACTTTCAGCAAAAGCCTATGCAGTATTGGCGGATTTTGTGTGAGCAACCACCCGCAGCTTGAGCAGCTGCGCTACATCAGTCATCCTTATATTTTTACAGCATCGCCTTCTCCCGCAACGATTGCATCGACCCGCGCGGCGTTGGAATTGTTGCGTAAAGGCAGTCACTTGCGCAAACAATTATGGAATAACTGCACGCAATTGTATTCAGCACTCAAGGAAGCCGGCTATGTTCTTGGTCCGGATCCCGGGCCGGTCATCGCCGCTGTTGTGGATACACCGCAACAAGCGCTTTTATTGTGGCAACAGTTGCTCGAGCATAATATTTATGTGAATTTGATTTTGCCGCCTGCTGCACCCGAAGGCAAATCACTGGTGCGATGCAGCGTAAACGCCGCCCATACTGAAGACCAGATCCGCTATGTGGGCGATACTTTTGCCAAGTTATACAGCGTAATCAGTTCACATTCATAAGCTTCTGAAATTTTGATAGAGTAACTGTAATTCTCATTCACCAATCAAGAGAACTTCTAAAAGCATCGGGTTTTTTATGAACGGCCAGACTTAGGTTTTGCTCGTTATTCAGGATACTTCTATGAAGATAGCGCGGATATTAGTCTTTGCATTTTTGTTTTTGTTATTGCAGAGCAATGTCTCTGCGCTAAATATTACTTACGAAGGGTTTGAGTGTCAGAGTGCTATCGATACAGAAGACCCGACCCAGAACAGCGCAGTATCAGTCCAAAGCAGATTTGAAGTCATACAAGAAACCGGCGGTGGAGTGTACCGATTGAGCTTAACTGGTGGTATTCCTCGTTTTGTCGATGGCGATAGCACTGTTTGCATCGATAAAGCCACGGCAATCGGGTATTCCGGAATTCCCGAAATTGATGGCTTGCCGCAATTATTAGACTCAATTGACGCGACAGCTTATTTTAATGGACAGGAGTTAATCATTGTCATCAGTTCAATGCTTACCGACTTGAGTGCAGCGAGATATCCCTTTTCAGTATTCAGTACAAGTCTCACATTTACTTTCACCAATACATTAATTTTCAGATTTAATCCTCTAACATCCTCGTTTAGTTTAACTAAGCTGTTTCGTAACCGAGGATTTACACAAACAAGAGGGTCAACAAATTCATCCATACCCTTTCTTGAAACGGTTTTGCCATCATTCAACAAGGAAGTGCGAGATGAGCCAAGGATTTTGACCCCACTCGCCGCTATTGAATATAAATTGGAGAAGTAACTTTCTTCAGCAATGAATTAATCTAGTCGATAAACATCGGAGTTAAAGATCGGGGGCGATTTTTTAGCGCTGGCAAACGCAATGGATCGCTTGTGTAAACAATTATCCGATGAAATTTCCATCAAAATACAGTCGCGCTTGTTGACAATTTAACGCGCCATCGCCATCGCTGCTTCTTAATTAACTTATTCAGATTGCGTTATGTTGAGAAAAGTGTGATAGTTCACATCGCAACATTATAAGTTAGTCCGATAACAACAAATAAAATCAAATATGTTGCTGTAGCTTCGGGGACTAATTGGGTAAGGCAATGAAGTTAAATGAGTTTGTCATTAGAGTGCGCACTTGGTGCAGATTTGATGGCTTTTAAAATATATATTATTTACTTTGGAGGGTAGCAATGAAATTTAGTAAGATCAGCAAAGTAGTGGCTTATACTATTCTTTTGTTATCAGTCGGATTGTTGATTGGCTGTAAGCCGATTTTTGAAAAGAAACCGCTTCCTAAAGAAAACAAAGATGCAGCAGCACCTGCGGCAGCTCCAGCAGAACCTGCGCCTGCACCAGCGGCAGCCCCAGCCCCTGCTCCCGCAGCTCCAGCCGCAACCCCAGCTGAACCGGCAGCCAAGGTTGAAGACGTGCAAAGTATACAAAGCATAGAATCAGCAACATCAGCTCAAGCTGGGCAATCTGCTGCTGCAGCACAACCCGATGATGGCGATGATGTGGTAAAAATGACACCAGCAATCATGCGGAAAGTGCAACAAGCACTCGTTAATGCGGGACTTAATCCAGGACCGGTAGATGGTGTCAGTGGCGCTAAAACAGTTGCAGCTATTGAGAGCTTCCAAAAACAAAATAACATACCAACCGGTAAAGTGACTAAAAGAACGCTGCGTGCATTGGGCGTAGATTTCTAAATAGTCATTGTATTTTTTTGATGCGCCAAGAACCAATCAATGATTCTTGGCGCATTTCACCAGGTAGAAATTCCCAGTTTTAGGTTGTTTATCTCTCTTGTAATACTAACGCTACTGCTTAATTTCCTCGGTTTATTAAAAATATTTGCTATAGGAAGATTCATGTTCTATAGTTGAATATAAAATCCGGTTTCATAGCTTTTTCAGGCAATTATCGATATTGTGATAGGGATAATATCGATAATTGCTGGTTGTGAAAATCTACTTTGGTGTTTAATTCTGAGCATATAAATGGGTTTCGCTATATAAAATAAAATAGATCGATTACATATGATGCAGTATCGTACGGATAAAATTTGAGTTGATAATGCGATTGGCTTTGTTAAATTCGCCAGGAAGCATTAGTTATTAATTTGCTTGTGAAGTATTTTGGGAGGTTTTGCGCATGGGAGTTCCTTTACGTCAACAAATTGCAGTTGGCACTTATCTAATCAAACAAAAGTTAAAAGGAGTCAAGAAATACCCTTTGGTACTGATGCTGGAGCCTTTATTTCGCTGTAATCTGGCGTGTGCTGGGTGTGGAAAGATTGCGCATCCGGAAGATGTGCTCGATCAGCGTCTTTCTTATGATGAGTGCATGCAGGCAGTCGACGAATGCGGTGCGCCGATGGTGTCAATACCAGGCGGTGAGCCATTATTGCATAAGGAAATGCCTCAGATTGTCGCAGGTATCATAAAGCGCAAAAAATATGTTTATCTGTGCACAAACGCGCTGTTGCTGAAGAAGCGTATCGATGATTATACGCCGTCACCCTATTTAACTTTTTCAATCCATCTGGATGGTATGAAGGAACGTCATGATGCATCAGTTTGTCAGGATGGCGTTTTTGACCGTGCGGTTGAGGCGATAAAGCTGGCGTTGGATAAGGGGTTTAGAGTGACAGTCAACTGCACGCTGTTTCAGGGTGAAACGCCTGAGGATGTCGCTGAATTTCTCGATTATGTCATGGAATTGGGAGTCGAAGCAGCGACAATTGCACCGGGTTTTAGTTACGAGAAAGCACCGAAGCAAGATGTATTCATCAAAAGTCAGGATACAAAAATATTATTCCGCGGCATTTTTGAGTTAGGCAAAAAATTAAAACGAAAATGGAGACTGAATCATTCCGCTTTATATCTAGATTACTTGGCTGGAAATCAGAACTATAAATGCACCCCCTGGGGAAATCCGACACGCAATGTCTTCGGTTGGCAAAAGCCTTGTTATTTACTGTCTGACGAAGGTTATGCGAAAACTTTTAAAGAGCTTCTTGAAGATACGCCATGGGAAAAATACGGTACAGCCAATAATCCGAAGTGTGCGCAATGCATGGCGCATTGCGGATATGAAGCGACTGCAGTGGAGGATACGCTGCAACACCCATGGAAAGCAATGGTGACCTCACTGCGAGGACCCAGAACAACAGGCCCCATGGTGACTGAGCCTACGCCAAAATGGGCGGCTGAGGAAAACAAAACACCGAAAAAGCTATCTGATATTGCAGTGACGCTGATTGACAAATAGGCGAATATCAAACCGGAGTATTGATACAAATTAAGGGATTTACATGAAATAATGCTGGAATTTGTATTGTATGCATCGGTTTTTGGTGCTGTGTGCTGGGGATCATTGGTCTTGCTTCCGTGGCGCCCTTGGAGTACGCGAGAAAACATAGAAGCTCCGGTATCATTCGAATCCGGTGCTGATCTGAGCAATATCACCGTATTGATCCCGGCGCGCAATGAAGGTCCTTATATCGGCCATACGCTGAATGGTGTCAAAGCGCAAGGTACGAATATACGTATCGTTGTAATTGATGATCAATCTAGCGACGATACTGCTGAGCAAGCGAGAAGCTGCGGCGCGCGAGTATTATCCGGTACCGCACCGTCTGCTGGTTGGAGCGGAAAACTATGGGCACTGGAGCAGGGGTTGCAGGAAGTCAGAACACCCTATACATTGTTGCTGGATGCCGATATCGAGCTGACTCCGGGTATTATCTTCGAACTGCAACGCAAAGCGCGCGATGAGGATCTGGCGCTGGTATCGTTGATGGCCGAGCCGCCCATGGAGAACTTCATAGAACGTTTACTGATGCCGGCGTTTATATTTTTCTTCAAACTGTTGTACCCTTTCGGTTTGGCTAATAAACCGGAATCCCGTATTGCAGCAGCGGCGGGCGGCTGTATTCTGGTGGAAACGCAAGCATTGCATACCACCGGTGCTTTTGCCAATTTGCATAATGCGCTGATAGATGATTGTACATTAGCCGCCTATATCAAGCGCGCGGGTTTCCGTACGTTTATCGGACTCAGTCATGCGGCGCGGAGTCATCGCGGTTATCAAACGCTGAAGCCGATTTGGGAAATGGTGGCGCGGACCGCATTTACGCAATTAAAATACTCAGTAGTTTTACTGGCCATTTGCACCTTGATTATGACGGCCATGTTTTGGGCGGCACCGCTGGCGTTTTTGCTGTCCCCATCCCAGGAAGCTTGCATACTCAGCGCAGTAGCATGGATGGCTATGTTTCTTACCTATTTGCCAACTTTAATTTATTATCACCGTTCACCGCTCTGGAGTCTGACACTGCCCGTCATTGGCACGCTGTATCTTGCCATGACTTGGACATCGGCATTGCGCTATTGGCGTGGTGAACGCGCTCGTTGGAAAGACCGTCATTATGAAAGTAAAGCAAACTATTAATTTGATCGTAGGATGTCTGATTTTGCTGCTGCTTTTGCCTGTTTCATCGGTATTTTGCGCGCCCGATCAGGGGGCTAAGACACCTGAACAAGTGATCAGTCACTTGCAATCTTCGTTACTGCAAGCCATGCAGGAAGGTGAAAAATTAGGCTATGAGGGGCGTTACAAATTTCTCGAATCTGTCATTGATCAATCGCATGACATTGATTTGATCATTAAAACCATACTCGGTGCAACTTACTGGTCGCAGCTGGATAAAGCGCAACAAGACTTGATTGTAGATACTTTCCGTCAACTGAGTATCGCCACATACGCCGGACGGTTTACTCAATATGAAGGGGAGCAATTCAAGATTGTAGAGCAGCGTTCATTGCCGCGCGAGCAAACGCTGGTGCGTAGTCAATTGACGAAGTCTGATGGTGGTGCGGTCAATTTTGATTATGTGCTGCATCAGACAGATGGTGGCTGGCGGATTGTCAATATCCTATTCGATGGTGTGAGCGATCTTGCCATAAAGCGCGGGGAATATCGTGCTGTTATGCAACGAGATGGCTTTCCGGCGTTGATCCAGTTGCTGAAAGAAAAAATAGCGCTGGCGCAGGATAATCAGTAGCAAGGCTTTTTTCTTACCGGTTGAAGAGAAAAAAGAAAGATAGGGCTTATAACTCCTTATTCCACTTTTGCTGTATCAATGCGAGTCAAGGCAGCTGCAAAGAAACCGTCTGTTTGATGCAATTGCGGCGATAGCTGCAAAAACTCTCCAGTATTCAAAGTTATTTTCTGCTGCGCAAACAGTTCTGAGCAATTCAACAAGGTAAATTGCGGGTGCGCAGCCAAAAAATCTCTAACAATGGTTTGGTTTTCTTCCGGCAGTAAACTACATGTCGCATAGACTAGCCGTCCGCCGGGTTTCAGCAGACCGGCGGCAGCGGACAGGATGGCGGCCTGTTTTGCTTTCAATTCCTCTATGCTCTGTGGTGATTGGCGCCACTTCAAATCGGGGTTGCGCCGCAGAGTACCGAGACCACTGCAAGGCGCGTCCACCAAGACACGATCTATTTTTCCGGTTAATCTTCTGACTTTGGTGTCATTCTCGTTGGCGATACGTTGCGCGTGCAGATTCGATAAACCGGAGCGTTTGAACCGGGGTTTCAGATTACTTAATCTTTTTTCTGAAACATCAAAAGCATAAAGACGACCTTTGGAATGCATCAAAGCGCCCAGCAATAATGACTTACCGCCAGCGCCGGCACAAAAATCGACAACCATTTCGCCGCGTTTCGGCGCCAGTAGGTAGCCGAGTAACTGGCTGCCTTCATCTTGCACTTCTATTTTTCCCGATAAAAATAGCGCATGGCGATTGATGGCCGGTTTCTCGCTCAGGCGGATACCGCACGGAGAATAGGGCGTTGCTTGTGCCGCGATACCTTCTTGCTGGAATATTTCGAGTACTTCATCCCGTTTGGCGAGAATAGTATTAACCCGTAGATCCAGTGGTGCAGGCTGCTGTAAGGAAAGCCCCAGTTCGAGAATATCCTGATCCGGCATGCACGATTGCAATTTTTCCACCAGCCATGCGGGAAATTCGGCACGGATGGCCAATGGCAATGCATCCGGTTTGCTGGCCTTAATTTCCGCCAGCCATTTGACTTCCTTTTCACTGATCAGCGGTGTTAGTTCACGCAGATTCATGCCTTGAAATTTGACCAGAAAAGCGAGTAGTAAAGCGCGCGGTGTTACCTGTTTTGCTAAGCTTTCAAGAAAAAAGCGGTGGCGTAAAATGCCAAAAACGGTTTCGGCGATGAATGCGCGATCTTGCGCACCCAACATGTGATTGTCTTGGAAGAAACGCCGCAAGATGGCATCGGCGGGATATTCCAATGGCAGCACGGCACGCATGGCGGCAACGGCTGCATCCAATTGAGGGTGTGTTAAATGCATTGAATTCCGGTGTGTCAGTGACGGGATTAATTAAGAGCGTTCTGGATTATTCAGTGCTTCCTAATGTTCTTTTTTATAGCTGATATTGACTTCGGCTACCATTTTGTCGATTTCGCGGCCATTATCCTCTACCGAGACGATGCGCACGGGCAGCATGTGATTGTTCAATGCCAGCCATAATTTTCTTTTGAGCTTGGAATGCTTTTCTTCCTGCCGGGTTAATACCACGGTTTCCATCTTTCCGATCGGTGTATCGAGCATTTCTTTTGTGATGGTGTAGCGCGATAACTGTAAGGTGTCACCATTAGCGATGTAGCAATCTACATGGTGTTTGGGGAGGCTGGTGAACATAAAATTGTACGACATGCTGAGACGATCCAAAGTGTCATCCGGCATTACTTCCTTTGCGTGGTGTCCTTGATGATGAAGCGTAATGACATGATTCTTCCAGTCGAATTCGGCTACACTGGGTTTTTTCTGGCCGCGTTTTTCATAGGCGCGTACCGGCCGTAACCCCTTCTGAGTAATGAATCCTTCGCTGTGGCGTATGATGCTGTTAGGCTCGATGAGTTTGTACATACCGGTGGCTTGTGCTTTGCTATTGATCGAATAATGCGCTTTGTCCTCAATATGCTTGATCTCCATAACTTCATCGATCTCGCCTTCGCCGATATCGGTTGTCACGGCATACTTGATTTCGATGCGCGATGGCAGGTCCGTGGCCATCGCCAAGGTGCTGCACAGCCATAACAGGAGAAAGAGCGGTGTAAATTTCATTCGGTCAATCCTGGCGAATAGAGCGCAGCGCCGTTGACGCTGGTGCCGGTCACTTCAATCTGATTTCCGTTCAACCGGATCCGGTCTTCCATGAACCAGCGCACAGCTTGCGGGTAGATGCGATGTTCCTGATCTAAAACCCGGGCAGCCAGCGTTTCCTCGGTATCATCGGGCGCCACCGGGATGGCGGCTTGTATGACAATCGGACCATGATCCAGTTGAGCGGTGACAAAATGAACCGTGCAACCGTGAATCTTGATACCCTCCTGCAGTGCCCGCGCATGTGTTCCCAATCCAGGGAATGCAGGCAATAAGGATGGGTGAATATTCATTAACCGGTCTTGATAACGTTGTACGAAGCGATCGCTTAGTATACGCATGAAGCCTGCCAGTGCAATCAGTTTTGGCTGGCAAGCATCGATTTTTTCCGCTAATGCCGTATCGAAACTTTGCCGGTCCGGAAATGCGCGATGGTCGAGAACGATAGTTTCAATGCCGTGTTGCCGTGCAATCTCCAGTCCCGATGCATGGGCATTGTTGCTGATGACGGCGATACGATCCAGCGGCAATTTTGCTTCCAGCAATGCCTGCATATTGCTGCCGCGGCCGGAAATCAGAATGACCAGAGATTTCATGAGCTATTGCTGGGAAATCGTGGTTTAAACCAGAACCGTCGCAGCTTGGCCAGCTGCACGCGATTTGATTTCACCGATCCGCCAGGCAGTTTCTCCCGCCGCGTGCAAGCTGTGCAGCGCATTTTCCGCGTGCTCGGGTGCGACGACGACAGCCATGCCGATGCCGCAATTAAACACGCGTGCCATTTCATGATCGGCGACATTGCCTTGCTGTTGCAACCAGCGGAACAATGGCGGCATTTCCCATGCCTCGCGGTATAAAACCGCAGTAAGTTGATCGGGCAAAATACGCGGTACATTTTCCACCAGGCCACCGCCGGTGATGTGCGCCAGACCCTTGACCGGCAGTTGATTGATCAATGCCAGCAATGGTTTGACGTAAATGCGTGTCGGTGCCATGACGGCATCGGCGAGCGATTGACCGTGAAAATCGGCGGATAGATCCACGCGATTATTTTCAATGATCTTGCGGATCAGTGAGTAACCGTTGGAATGCGCGCCGCTGGATGCAATTCCCAACACGATATCACCCGCTTGTATCGTGGCACCGCTGATAATCCGTTCTTTCTCGACCACACCCACGGCAAATCCGGCCAGATCGTATTCGCCGTGCGGATACATGCCCGGCATTTCCGCCGTTTCCCCGCCGATCAACGCGCAACCGGCTTGTTCGCAACCGCGCGCGATGCCGCCGACTACCTGAGTAGCCGTCTCCACATGCAATTTGCCACAAGCGAAATAATCCAGGAAAAATAAAGGCTCCGCGCCTTGCACCAGAATATCGTTGACACTCATCGCCACCAGATCGATGCCGATGGTGTCATGGCGGTTGAGCTGGAAAGCCAGCTTCAACTTGGTGCCCACGCCATCGGTGCCGGACACCAGCACCGGGTTTTGGTATTTCTTGGAGATTTCAAATAAAGCGCCAAAGCCGCCGATTCCGGTGAGCACCTCAGGCCGCAGCGTGCGTTTGGCCAGCGGCTTGATATTGTCGACCAGCCGGTCGCCTGCGTCGATGTCGACCCCGGCGTCCCGGTAGGATAGTGGTGTTGTTGTGTCTGGATGATCAGATTGAGATGAAGTCAAGTTGGATTCTCTTGCGGTTAAAAATGAATGCAGCTCACAAAGCGTGATTTTACCGCAAATGAACGAAGCACATGGTGCGCGCCGATAAAAATCTCCCATTCGATGATGGCGTGCTTAGGATTTGTTTTGATCGGCACGGCGTTTTGTTACTCGGCCGATTTCACTTATACTCGAAAGGCAGTTGAAGTAAAAGAAGTTCATTCAGTATGCAGTTCTGTAACGATCCATTGATCAACGTACTTGTATGGGAGAATGAAGATGAAAACAATTCATGGCCGTGGCCTTGGCTGGCATAGAGATTTGCCCGATATGCGAGACCACACACTGGAAACGGAAGCGGTTGCAAAAGTGCTGGCAAAGTCGCCAGTCTTAAAGAAAGCAGCAAAGTCTTTACCCGCGTCGGTTGATTTGCGCAAATACTGCTCGCCGATCGAAGATCAGGGGCAGCTTGGTTCATGCACCGCGAATGCGGGCGTAGGCATGGTCGAATACTTTGAACGCCGCGCTTTTGGCAAACATGTCGACGCTTCGCGGTTATTTTTGTACAAAGTCACCCGGCAACTGCTGGGTTTCACCGGTGATGACGGCGCTTATCTGCGGGACACCATGAAAGCGCTGGTGTTGTTCGGCGTGCCCCCAGAAAAATACTGGCCTTACGATATCGCCCGCTTCAACGATGATCCCTCCAGTTTTTGCTTTTCATATGCGCAAAGTTATCAGGCAATCAAGTATTACCGCCTTGATCCACCCAATACCTCGACAGCAACCGTGCTGAAAAATGTAAAAACAAGCCTGGCAGGAAATCTTCCCGCGATGTTCGGTTTTTCGGTTTACAGTTCGATGCCGCCCGGTGGCGATGGCAAGGGTGAGATTCCCTATCCGGGCAGTGGCGATACCCTGGAAGGCGGCCATGCCGTGCTCGCGGTCGGCTATGACGATCAAAAGAAAATCGGTTCCACCAAGGGCGCGCTGCTGATCCGCAACTCGTGGGGAACGGGCTGGGGTGATCATGGCTACGGATGGCTGCCGTATGCGTATATTGAAAACGGCTTGGCGGATGATTTCTGGTCGCTGGTGAAAGCGGAGTTTGTCGATAGCGATTTGTTTAAATAGTACTGTGCCAAACGGCTTCGGTCTGAGTTCTCAGCGTGCAGCCGCTAGCTCTGAGCAGGACCGCACGCCGGTTGGCTTGCGATTCCCCGTGGTTTCGCCACGGGGTTTTCATTTCATGGTACTCACCAATACGATATGGACGATGAACATCAGTACGCCGAGTAGTAGCCAATTGATTCCAGCTTTTTTCGCCGCAGGATCATCTTTTCTAAAATAGGTAAAACCCATGGCAACACCGATCACCGGGAAAAGTATAGTGCCGATGATTACTGCTAGATTGACTCCTGCCGAAACTGCCGGTTTTGAAACTGCCGGTTTTTCATGTGTGGAAGGGACTTCGTTTTCTTTCTCGCTCATTGTTTTGATCATTTCAAAAAAATAAAACGGCCAATGTAACCGAAACCGGCCACAAAACCTAGAAAATCTTCCGAGGCTTGTTCAATTTCCCTTACGGCAAAGTTTTGCTCCAATAACGGTGTCACCCCGACGCATCATGACAATGATAAATAACACATTGATGGTATATTTTTAGCAGCAAAAAAAAGTGGTGGAGTGGTATGATCTGCGCTTATTTTATTTACAGTGATATCAACGCTGAGTGATGCCGGTTTTTTTCTTTCCGGGAACCCGTAAATTCCAATCTCCAGCCTTGCTGGTGATGTATTTCTAACGCAGAGGCCGTTCATGTCTTTCAGTATTACCGATTTGTTATCGCAGCATCGCACCGACAAATTTGATTTGCACGATCACTACCTGAATGCACAGATGGTGCGGGTGCTGAAGACGATCGGTTATGACCGCAATTATGAGCGTGCGGCGGGGCAATATCTGTATGACGAGCAGGGCAACGAATATCTCGACTTGTTGAGTGGTTTCGGGGTGTATGCGTTTGGCCGCAATCATCCGGTCATCGTCAATGCACTGAAAGAAGTATTGTCGCTGGGAATGCCCGATCTGGTGCAAATGGACGTGTCGATTCTGAGCGGTTTGCTAGCCAAGGAGATTTTGACCACGACGCCGGATAATCTGGAGCGTGCATTTTTTTGCAATTCTGGCACCGAGGCCGTGGAAGCGGCGATCAAGTTCGCGCGTTATTTTACCAAGCGCAACCGCATTATTTGCTGCGATCATGCTTATCACGGTTTGACGATGGGTGCGTTGTCGCTGAACGGCGAGCAGATTTTTAAGGATGGTTTCGGGCCGCTGCTGCAGGATTGCGGTTCGGTGCCATTCAACGATCTAGCAGCGTTGGAGCAAGCGCTCAGCGGCCGTAACGTCGCGGCGTTTGTGGTCGAGCCGATTCAAGGCAAAGGCGTGAACATTCCGGATGACAATTATTTGCCTGAAGTCGAACGGCTGTGCAAGAAATACGGCACGTTGTTTGTCGCCGACGAAATCCAGACTGGTTTGGGACGCACCGGAAAATTCTGGGCGGTTGAGCATTGGGGCGTGAAGCCCGACATGATTTGCATGGCCAAAGCATTGTCCGGCGGGTTCGTGCCGGTCGGCGCAGTCGCCATGACGCAACCGATCATGGACAGCGTGTTCAATCGCATGGATCGGGCGGTGGTGCACGGCTCTACATTCTCCAAGAACAATATGGCGATGGCGGCGGGTTTGGCCAGTCTGGAAGTGATCAAAACCGAGAAGCTGGTCGAAAACAGCGCGAAAATCGGCGCGGATATCATCGGGCGGATTAATGCGCTGACTAACCAATATGAATTCCTGAAAGAAGCGCGCGGCAAAGGATCGATGATTGCGATCGAATTCAAATCGCCCAGCAGCTTCTCGCTGAAGACGGCTTGGATGATGCTGGAAGCAGCCAACAAAGGATTGTTCTGCCAGATGATCACGATTCCTTTGTTCAAAGAACACCGTATCCTGACACAAGTGGCCGGGCACGGTATGAATGTCATCAAGCTGCTGCCGCCATTGATTCTGTCACAAAAAGATTGCGATCGCATCGTCGGCGCGCTAACCAAAACCATTGCCGATACGCACCAAGTGCCGGGTTCGATCTGGGAGCTTGGTAAGAATCTTGCCAGTCATGCATTAAAAGCGAAGGCCGGGCAAAATTAGGGGTCGCATGAACACGGAACATTCCGACGACTTGCATTATCTGTGGTGGCTGGTGCTGGCGTGCGTGTCAGGCGGGGTGCTTTATCTGCTGAGTCCGATTCTGACGCCTTTTTTGCTAGCTGCGGTGATTGCGTATATTTGCAATCCGATGGTGACGCGCCTGGCGAGCCACAGACTGTCGCGTACTATCGGCGCGATCCTGGTGATGTTCTTGCTGCTTGGCATGTTTGTGGCGCTGATTTTTATTATGGTGCCGCTGTTCGAAGAAGAGGCCCGGCGGCTGATGGATAAGGTGCCGGTTTATCTGGATGTG
This sequence comes from Pseudomonadota bacterium, assembly GCA_018240285.1. GTDB lineage: Bacteria > Pseudomonadota > Gammaproteobacteria > Burkholderiales > Nitrosomonadaceae > Nitrosomonas. The sequence continues at coordinate 56,228 of JAFEGA010000001.1, forward strand.
TTGAAGAATCACGTGATGCCGTGGCTGGAAGCCCGGTTTAACATCAGCCTGCAGCCCGACATGAATGTGCTGAAAGAGGCGATTTCGGAACACTGGCAGAGCGCTGGTGGAGTGGCGGCCAAGGTGCTGCCGTCACTGACCAGCGGTGGTATGGCGATTGTGGAGTTTCTGGTCAACATGCTGCTGGTGCCGGTGGTATTGTTTTACCTGTTGCGTGACTGGGATATGCTGATCAAATTGATCGATGAAATGATCCCGCGCTACTGGCATCGGCAGATTTCGATACTGGCACGCGAGACCGATCAGATTCTAGCGGAGTTCCTGCGCGGCCAATTGTCCGTCATCGTGTTGATGAGCATTTGTTATATCACCGGCCTGTGGTTGGCGGGACTGGAATTTGCGTTGCCGATCGGCTTGGTCGCCGGCATTCTGGTTTTTGTGCCTTATCTCGGTATGATCGTCGGCCTGACGCTGGCGACGCTTGCGGCCGTGATGCAATTTCAAGACTGGAGCGGAATCATTCCGGTGTGGATCGTATTCGGCGCCGGTCAATTGCTCGAAGGCATGCTCTTTACGCCCTGGCTCGTCGGAGACCGCATCGGCTTGCATCCGGTGATGGTGATTTTCGCCTTGATGGCGTTCGGTCAATTGTTCGGTTTTTTCGGCATCCTGCTGGCGCTGCCGGTGAGTGCCGTACTGCTGGTGTGGCTGCGGCATCTGCATCAGCATTATCTGGTCAGCAATTTCTACAAGTCATAGCCGCTGCTGGCTTAGAGTCCGGCGATTACCTTGAATCCCGATGATGCAACAATTACTGCTCGACATTCTGCCGCCACCGCTGCCCACCTTGGAAAATTTTCAGCCCGGAAAAAACGCTGAGCTGCTGCACATGCTGACCGGCATAGTGTCGGGACGGGAACGGGATCGTTTCGTCTATTTGTGGGGCAGTCCGGGCAGCGGTAAAAGCCATTTGCTGCAAGCCAGTGTCGCCGCGTATACCCAAAGCAACCGGAAAGCGGTATATTGCTGCGTCCAAAACGGCAGTGAACTTGTGTTCGATAGCGGTATGGACTGCATTGCGATTGACGATGTCGACCGTCTGGATGCGGCAGGGCAGATCGCCTTGTTCAATGTGTACAACCGGCTGCGCGATGAAGGTCACACATTCTTGCTGCTGAGCGGAGCGGTTGCGCCGGTGTATTTGGCGATGCGCCAGGATCTGGTGACGCGCTTGGGCTGGGGATTGGTGTTTCAAGTGCACGAATTAACCGAAGAAGAAAAAATCCAGGCGATGAAAACGCACGCCGCAGATCGCGGTTTTGCCATCTCGCAGGAAGTTTGTCTTTATCTCTTGCGGCACGGGCGGCGCGATTTGCCGTCGCTGATGATGACGCTGGACGCGCTGGACCGCTATTCGCTGGCGCAGCAGCGTCCGATTACTATTCCATTATTACGAGAATTATTACAGGTGGCTTCATGAATTTGGCATTATTTGATTTGGATAACACGTTGATTGCGGGCGACAGCGATTTTCAATGGGCGCAATTTCTGATCGAGAAAAAAGCGCTGGACCGGGAATTGCACGAAGCGAAAAATATCGAGTTTTACGAGCAATACAAAGCAGGGACGCTGGATATTCACGAATTTCTGAATTTTCAGCTCAAACCGCTGGCGCGCCACCCGCGCGCGCAACTCGAAGCCTGGCGCAAGGAATTCATGGCGGAAAAGATCGCACCGCTGATCGCACCCGGCACACGCCAGTTGATCGAACGGCACATGCTCGATAACGACCTGTGCATCATCATCACGGCCACCAACAGCTTCGTCACCGCACCGATCGCCCATGCACTCGGCATCGAACACTTGATCGCGACCGAACCGGAGGAAAAAAACGGCGAATTCACCGGCCGCGTCACCGGCACGCCTTCGTTTCGCGAAGGCAAAATCGAACGGCTGGAAAAGTGGCTGGACGAACACAATCTGACCTGGCTGTCGTTCTTGCGCAGCTGGTTTTACAGCGATTCGCTCAATGACCTGCCGCTGCTGAGTAAAGTCACCCACCCGGTCGCTGTCGATCCCGACCCGACACTGAAGAGCCACGCCGAAAGAAATAATTGGCCGGTTATTAGTTTGCGTTGATGGAGTGAATTGGCGTTTTAGAGAATGCCTTTTTATCCCGGATGACGCAAGCTTATCCCGGGCTACTTGCTGATCGTGGCAAATGCGAAAATTTCACGCGAGCCGCTAAGTGTAGTTCCGCAAACGAATTAACAGCGCACAGTGGGGCTAAACAACTAAACGCCGTATTCTGCGCAACGGATGCGTAAATATTCCCGATTGGGAATATTTTCTCAAATAAGATTGATTGAGGCATAATTTTTCCCGATCAGGAAAATTAACTTGCTCAAATATGTACTTTGTTTCATAATTTCCCGAACGGGAAAAATAGACAAAGCGAAATCCATGATCCACATCCACAGCACTCAATCACTCGGGTTCGCCCTGCGTGCAGCACGCAAGCAGCTTGGCCTGACACAGTCTCAACTGGCTTTGGCAGCCGGTGTCGGGCTACGTTTCATTGTCGATCTCGAAGCGGGAAAGCCCACGCTGAGACTTGAACAGGTTCTGCGGGTCATCAATGCCTTAGGCGGTGAAGTCGTTCTTGCGGGCCTGCCGGAACAATCCGCGGTGATGAAGATAGACAGCGATGGTGCATGAACTCGATGTCTGGCTGTTTGCCGATCACGTCGGCACTTTGTCGCTGCAGGAAGGGCGGCTTAGTTTCCGCTACCGCGAAAACTGGCTGAATCGACCGGGAGCCGTCGCACTGTCTTGCTCGCTCCCCCTGCAATCGGATGCATTCGATGACATCCACACGCGCCCATTCTTTGCCGGTCTGCTCCCCGAAGGTCATCTGCGCCGCTTGATCGCACAGCAATTCCAGGTATCGGGTCAGAACGACTTTGCCTTGCTCGATCACATCGGTGGAGAGTGTGCCGGCGCCATTACGTTTCTGCCGCCTGGAACACCTCCTTCACTGCCTGGGGATGATCGCGTTCAGTGGCTGGGCGATGATGAGCTGGTTGCCATCCTTGATGAATTGCCCAGCCGTCCGATGATGGCTGGCAAGGATGGCTTTCGGCTGTCATTGGCCGGTGTGCAGGACAAGTTACCGGTTGTTTTTGACGGACAGCGCATTGGTCTGCCTCAAGGAGGGCAACCCAGCACCCATATCCTGAAGCCGCTCATACATGGCGTGGAAGACAGCGTCACCAATGAAGGCTTCTGCTTGGCCTTGGCTCGCGCCATGAAGCTGCAAGCAGCTCAAGCGCAGATCCACGCCATCGCCGGCCGCCGCTTTCTGCTGGTGGCGCGTTATGACCGGCAAACCGGCACGCAAGGCTGGGTAGCACGCCTGCATCAGGAGGATTTCTGTCAAGCGCTGGGCGTGGTGCCCGAGATGAAATACCAAAACGAAGGAGGTCCCGATCTTGCCGCGTGCTTCAGCCTGTTGCGTCATGTTACCAGGCCTAGCGCACCGCAGATACTGCACCTGCTCGATTACGTGGTGTTCAACGCCTCGATCGGTAATCATGACGCGCATGCCAAGAATTTCTCTTTGCTCTACACCGGCAAGTTTCCGGTACTGGCGCCGTTGTACGACACCCTGTCGACGGCGGTATACCAGACCCTCACACCCAAGATGGCGATGAAGATCGGCAGCAAATACAAGTTCAGCGAGGTGCAGGCTCATCACTGGGATCAGTTCGCCGAGAGCGCTGGCTTGGGTCGGGCCCAAACCCGCAAGCGCATTCTGGAACTGGCGCAGAGCTTGCCGAAGATTGCCCGCCAGCTTCAATCGCAAATAGAGATTGGATTCGCTGAAAACCCCTTGGTAGAGCAGATTATCACCCTGATAGAGCAACGAGCCGCGCTGACGATACGTCGGCTCACCGAGCCGCAAGGAAACGCATAGACTCGATGAACGCAGATTCGATTCTTATTTGGGGATCGAACCGCCTCGGAATGGTATAAATGTGTCCTCTGGGATTGACTGAAATTGGGGAAGGAACGAAAGATACCAAAGATTGGAGCGGCTACCGTTCTTCACGGCTAAACCGGCAGTACCGGGTTATCTATAAAATCAACAACGATGAAGTTTATGTTCTCGTTGAACAGATTTCACCGCACGATTACCGGAGAAAATAATGGACGAAAATCAATTGGCCAAAAAAACATGCGACATGTCAGTCGGCGAGTCGGTGAAAATTATTCGCGAACTCCAAGGATTAAGTCAGAATGAATTGGCTGCCCTTACCGGTATTCCGCAATCGACCCTCTCCGCCATCGAGCATGACAAAATCAACTTGGGAATTGATCGCGCCAAAATATTGGCAAAAGCCCTCAAATGCCACCCTGCGGTACTGGTTTTCCCCGGGTGGGATATCGAAGTCGCTGCATAACACTCTTGTGCAGTTTGATGTTGGGCTTTCTTCGGCAGCCCGACCTACCTTGCTTATTCTACAATTCGATTGAGCCAGTAACCGGTTTTCTACTTTGATGCATCACAGCAATCACATAGATTTTTTCGTTTGATTGTCTGTAAATTACCGAAAATGGAAAACGGGTCAGGATATAGCGCTGGAACCCTTTGCTGAATTGGGGCCATACGGCAGGGAATTCTGCGATAGCTTCATAGGCGCTTTCAAGTTCATTGATGAAATCACCCCCCAGTTCTTTTGCCTGCGATTCGTACCAGACGACCGATTCACGTATGTCGCGCGCAACCTCAGGATGAAAGTAAACGTTTGTCACAACTCGCGTTTCAATTTCAACTTGATTTCTTCCCAGCTAACCGGTTCCACCGCACCGGATTCAAGTTGCGCGAACCGGCTTTCCGCGATTTGAATCCACGCCTCATCGACATGCTCCTCGTTGGCATCATCTAAACTTGAAATCAGGCAATGCGCAAGCGTCGCTTTTTCATGAGGCGACAACGTCTTGATATTTTCCAGAATCCATTTCATCTTATCGGGCATGATAAACTCTCCGAAACCTTCATTAACAGGCAGTTTATCATTGAAAAACAAATTGGATTCGAGTATTAATGTTTGAGAAATTTAGCCCGGATGACGCAAGCTTATCCAGGCTACTTACTATTTATCATCAAACAATGTTTTTCCTAAGAGATATTCTTCTATGTATATTCCTTGTGATCTGTGAAATCTGATTTCGTAAGCTTTGAGTATTTGCTCGATTCTTACTTCTTTGCCTTTTTCCCATGTAACACTCCAAACCCATTGCCTCTTTTCTGGCTTAGTACCAGAGCCCCAGCCCTCAAACCGGGTATAACCTTGTGCACCTAATGCTTTCAGATCATTAGCAAAGTCGGCGAGATCTTTTGTGGTTGTTTTGTACATCCTACGTTCTTCAGGTGTGAGCTTGTGGTTGATTTTGTCAAGGTCATTTAGTGTTTCTTCGTGAGGGGTTACTATTCGTAATATTTGAGAAACCTCGTCCTTCGCGGTTACTCCTCTGTCTGAAGTTGTATATGATGCGGCACTGGCTACTTTGTAGCCATGTTCATCTATTTGAGTGTTTACGCCATGCCTAGCGTTGTAACCTGTAACAAAATGAAATAGCACTACAGCGAGCCCAACGATAAATACAATTACAACAGAATGAAGATTTGTTGGAATTTTTTGCCCTAGAATTTCTATTTGGCTTACATTCTCTTCGGCAGGTTTCTCGCTCATTTTAAGTATCCTTAGTTTCTGTGGCTGTCAACACAGCAAGGGCGTTTGTCTTAACATTACTCATCCGCAACAGGTGATTTCAACAGGTAGTGAATTATTTTGCGCTTCCTAATCTTCCCGCCGTAACTGCGGAAACAAAATCACATCGCGAATACTGGGGCTGTCGGTCAACAGCATCACCAACCGGTCGATACCGATGCCTTCTCCGGCAGTCGGCGGCAGGCCGTATTCCAACGCGCGGATGTAGTCCGCGTCGTAGTGCATGGCTTCGTTATCTCCGGCATCCTTGGCTTTGGCTTGTTCCAGAAAGCGCGCGGCCTGGTCTTCCGGGTCGTTCAATTCGGAGAAGCCGTTGGCGATTTCGCGACCGGCGATATACAGCTCGAAGCGGTCGGTGATTTCGGTGTTGTTGTCGTTGCGCCGTGCCAACGGGGATACTTCCGCCGGATAGTCGACGATGAACGTGGGTTCGAACAGCAGATGCTCCGTGGTTTCGTCGAACAACGAGAGCTGCAAGCCGCCGATACCGTCTTTCGGGTTGTACGAGATGTTCAATGCTTGCAATTTGTTGATCAGAAAATCGCGGTCGTTCAGCTGCGCATCGGTGTATTCCGGATGGAATTTCCGGATGGCTGCGGTGATGGTCAGGCGGGCAAACGGTTTCGCCAGGTCCATGGTTTTACCCTGATACGTGACTTCGGTCGTGCCCAGCACTTTTTGCGCGATTTGCGCCAGCATTTTCTCGGTGAAGTCCATCAGATACGTGAAATCCTGGTAAGCCTCGTAGAACTCCACCATGGTGAATTCCGGATTGTGCCGCGTGGAAATGCCCTCGTTGCGGAAATTGCGGTTGATTTCAAATACCTTTTCCATGCCGCCGACCACTAGCCGTTTCAGATACAGTTCCGGCGCGATGCGCAGGTACAGCGCCATGTCGAGGGCGTTGTGATGTGTGGAGAACGGCCGCGCCGTGGCGCCGCCGGGAATCGGGTGCATCATCGGGGTTTCGACTTCCAGATAATCGTGCGCGACGAAAAATTCGCGCATCGCTTGGATAATTTTCGAGCGCGTCGTGAATACCTTGCGCGCTTCTTCGTTGGTGATCAAATCCAGATAACGCTGGCGGTATTTTTGTTCCTGATCGGCCAGACCGTGGAATTTTTCCGGCAGCGGGCGCAGCGATTTGGTCAACAATTGCAAGCCGGTGACGCGGATCGACAGCTCACCGGTTTTGGTTTTGAACAACGTGCCCTGCGCGCCGAAAATGTCGCCCAAGTCATGATGCTTGAACGCCGCATGCACGTCTGCGCCGGTGAGATCATCCGAGATGTACAGTTGAATGCGTCCGCTCATGTCCTGGATCGTGGCGAAACTGGCCTTGCCCATGACGCGCTTGAGCATCATCCGCCCCGCCACCTTGACCGCAACCGGCGATTCTTCCAGTTGCTCCTTCGATAACGCATCGTACTGTTGATGCAATTCCGCCGCTAAATGTTCGCGCCGGAAAGTATTCGGGAAAGCGTTGCCCGCCTGCCGCCATTCAGCCAATTTGGCACGGCGTTCGGCAATGATTTGGTTTTCATCCTGGGGAGCGGCTGATGGATTTTCCTGGGTCATGTTCTTGTTTATGAAGGTTGGATCGGTTAATTGGAATGATTTTTCGCTAGGGCGCACATTATACGCTGTGTGCGGAAATTTCGTGACCGTTGCATGTGTTTCCAAGCTTTAAGTCATGCGCCGGATTGCGGCGGAAAATGTCAGTGCGCGACTTCAACCCGGTTACGGCCTTTATGTTTGGCTCGATAAAGCGCATCGTCGGCACGTTGCAGCAGTAAATGTTCATCCAATTCGGCTTCGTTCGAAGCGATGGCCACACCCAGGCTGATCGTGACCGGGATCGGTGATTGGCCGGTGTTAATTGCTTCGGCGGCAATGGCGGCGCGGAATCTTTCCGCAGCTTTGATCGCACCTTCCTGGTTATATGGCGAGATAATTGCCAGAAACTCTTCGCCGCCGTAACGGCCGATGTATTCATGGGAACGGGCCGATTGCGTCAAACGGCAGGCGATATCGCACAGCACGGCATCACCGATGGGATGTCCGTAGGTGTCGTTGATGGTTTTGAAGTGATCGATGTCGATCATAATGACGGCAATGCCGAATCCGCCGCGCTTAGCGCGCAAAATTTGTTTGTGCAGAATATCGAAAATGGCGGAGCGGTTGAGCAAACCGGTCAGTGCGTCGTGCGTGACGCGCTGTTCCAGCGATTTCTTCTGCGCGATGAGCAGTTTGTTGAGCTTGATACCTTTGTAGAGCTGCGTTTTTTCGATGATGACAGCCAGTTGGCTGGCGATTTGCAGCGATAAATCCTTGTGTAAATTTTGGTACGAGTTTTTTTTGCGGCGGGAAAAGAAAATAAAGCCGATCGGCTTGCCGGCGGCGATTAAAGGGCAAATGAGGCAGGAGCGGATGCCTTCCTTGGCAATGGCTTGCGCCAGCCGGGATTTTGCATGTTTTTGCAAATGCACGCTTAGATCGTCGATGATCTGCATTTGATCGAGGCCGATGAGGGTATGCAAACCGCGGTCGGATACCGGAATCGATAGGCCGGTGACTAATTCCAGTTTGTCGTAGCTGGCGCGCGACCAATGCAGTTTGAGTTTGCTGCCGTCATTTTCAAGTAATGCCAGAGTAATCCGGTCGTATGGCAAATGCTCCTGGAAGGATTCATAAATATGATTCAGAACATCGATCAATTGCAGGTTGAGGTTGCACTCCACCATGATCTGATACAAGGATTGGTTTCTTTCGGCTTGCTTTTGCAGGTGCGAGGATAACGCTTTGAGGGATTTACCGAGATGGCCGATGTCATCGTCACCGACCGGAATATCCGGTGCGAATTCACCGCGTGCCATCGCTTCAGCTGCTTTGCGCAAAGCCAGGATCCGGTCGTTTTTTTTCATTTTTTTTACCAACCCTACTTAAATAGTGATGCGCTTTCAGATCAAACCATTCGAATATCCGTTTATATCAATTACCACGCAGCAGTGATTTTGAGTAATTCACAGTGTAATTAATTTGTTGGAATAAATATAACGTATTCGGCAAGCGAATAGTTGGATATTATCAGCGGAAAATATTTTTCCGGTAATCCCCGGTAATGCAGGCGATAGACAGTGCAGTCGGTGCTAAAATCTTCAATTAAACATTTATAGACCTAATGATAAAGTGACCATAGCATGATCGGAATTTTAGTGATTACGCACGAGGATTTGGGCGAGCATCTGATCCGCTGCGCCAGCCATGTCGTTGGCATGAGACCGCCGCAATTGATGGCGCTGGGCGTTTTTATCCAGGACGATCCCGATGCCGTGCTGGTCAAGGCACGTGACATGATCCAGCAACTGGACAGCGGCGATGGCGTGCTGGTATTGAGCGATATGTTCGGTGCGACACCGTGCAATATCGCCTGCCGCCTGGCGCAGCCGGGCAAGGTTGAGTGTCTGGCCGGCGCCAATCTGCCGATGCTGGTGCGGGTGTTGACCTATCGTAACGAGCCGCTTGCGGCGGTGATCGAAAAAGGATTGAGCGGCGGTCAGCGCGGGGTGGTGCAAATCAATGCGGAATCTTCTCATGCAAATTAAAGAAGTCGAAATTGTCAACAAACTGGGGTTGCATGCACGCGCTTCCGCGAAGCTGACCAAGCTGGCCAGTCAATTCAAATGCGAAGTCTGGGCAACGCGCAATAACCGCCGCGTGAATGCGAAAAGCATCATGGGGGTGATGACGCTGGCGGCCAGCAAAGGCTCGCGCATACAGCTCGAAACCGACGGCGATGACGAAACCGAAGCAATGGCGGCACTGGTGGCGCTGGTCGAAGATTATTTTGGCGAGGGCGAATGAGCTTTATTCTGCAAGGTATCGGGGTATCGGAAGGCATCGCCATCGGCCATGCGCATCTGGCCGCGCCAGCCGCGCTGGAGGTGATGCATTATCTGATCCCCAAGCATCAGGTGGAGAAGGAAATCGCCCGGCTGGACAGTGCTTTTGCTGTCGTGCGCAAAGAATTTGAAGTGCTGCAAAAATCCGTTGCCGACGGGCATGCGCGCGCGGAATTCAGCGCATTCCTGGATTTGCATTTGATGATTTTGGACGATCCGACGTTGTCCGAAGCGACGCACAGTATGATTGCGCAGACGCTATGCAACGCGGAATGGGCGTTGACGCAGCAGATGCAGGTGCTGCTGGCGCAGTTCGAGGAAATCGAGGATGCCTATTTGCGCGAACGCAAGGCCGACGTGGTTCAGGTAGTTGAGCGCGTGCTCAAGGCGATGCTGGGACATCCCGGTTATTTGCCTGTGGCGTCGCGGCTGACCGGCGATAGTATTCTGGTGGCGCATGACTTGAGTCCCGCCGATGTGATGCAATACAAACAGCATCAATTCACCGCCTTTCTGACCGACCTGGGCAGCCAGACGTCGCATACCGCGATCGTGGCGCGCAGCCTCAACATTCCTTCGATCGTAGCGCTGCATCACGCGCATCAATTGATTGTCGAGAATGACTATCTGATCGTCGACGGCACGCATGGCATTATCATCGTCAATCCGGATAAATACGTTCTCGATGAGTACCGCCTGCGGCAAAGCCAGCTCGAGCTGGAAAGGAAAAAACTCCAGCGCATCAAAAGCATTGCGGCGATGACGCTGGACGGTACGCTGATCGATTTGCACGCCAACATCGAGCTGCCGGAAGACATCGTGCAAGTGAAAGAAAACGGCGCGACCGGTATCGGCTTGTTCCGCAGCGAATTCTTATTTCTGAACCGCGACGATCTGCCGGGCGAGGACGAGCAATTCGAAGCATACCGCACCGTTGCCGCCAAAATGCACAAGCAGCCGGTGACCATCCGCACGTTCGATCTGGGTGCGGACAAAAACCTGAAAGGCAGTGAGCAAGTGGCGGCTAATCCCGCGCTGGGGTTGCGTGCGATCCGCCTGAGCCTGGCGGAACCAAAAATGTTTCACACGCAGTTGCGTGCCATTTTGCGCGCTTCCAAGCACGGCGACGTGCGCATTCTGGTGCCGATGCTGTCCAACGCCGCGGAAATCGATCAAACGCTGGTGCATATCGAATACGCCAAACAAACCCTGCGCGATGACAAAATCGATTTCAACGAGCATATCAAAGTCGGCGGCATGATCGAGATCCCGGCGGCGGCGCTGAGTCTGGAGTTGTTCATGCGCAAACTGGATTTTTTGTCGATCGGCACGAATGACCTGATTCAATACACATTGGCGGTGGACCGCATCGACGACACCGTGGCGCATCTGTACGATCCATGCCATCCGGCGATTTTGTGGCTGGTTTCGCACATCATTCAGAGCGCCAACCGCGCCAAGGTGCCGGTATCAATTTGCGGGGAAATGGCGGGCGACAAGCAATTTACGCGATTGCTGCTGGGCTTCGGCTTGCAACAGTTTTCCATGTACCCGGCGCAGCTATTGACAGTCAAAAATCAGATATTGAAAAGCCATTTGCCCGATATTATTCCGCTGGCGCAGAAAATCATTAAAGCCGATCAGCCGGAAAAGATCGCCGCGTTGCTGGCGAAGTTGAATGACGGGGTTTAGTGCTGTGTACGCAAATAGACAGTTTTGCCACTTATTCGATGACAACCGCAGAATCGCAGATTGAACAAAACTTGATCGCCAAGCTGGGCGAACTCAAATACACCTCCCGCCCGGACATTCGTGACAAGGCTGCGCTTGAGCAGAATTTCCGCGACAAGTTCGAAGTGCTGAATCGCGTTCATCTCACCGATGCAGCAGCTTTTCCCGGACATGGGTTAGGGGGTGAAAGATGGGTAGGCAACTGGATAACTATTCGCCGCTTGAATCACTGCATCATATTGCTACGCTGATTGATGACGCTACTGATAATGCGCTACCTGAGAAAGCGCAGCAGGCGCTTCAGCTTTGTGATGCATTGGAGAAGCGTCTCGATGCACGGCAATTAGTTGAACTTAATTATTTTCGGGCCAATGCGTGGTCGGTGATTCGACATGCAAAGCACTGTGACGAATCGAAAGTGTGGGAATGGGATCAGCCCGAGATTCTGCACGAGATTTTCTGTTTGCGTTCCGCCGTGCGATCTGCCGAATTTGGATCGCATGAACCGTTTAGGCAATGTCAAATACTCGTCAATGCTGGCAATATATTCAGCCATATAGGGCGACCGATAGAAGCGGTTGAATACTGGAATCGCGCACTTGGGTTAATGCCGAATTTTGCGATGGCGCTTGGCAATCTCGGCTTTGGCCTGGAATCTTATGCGAAATACCTTTATGACCCAGGCCATCAGGGTGTAATTCTGAAAGAAGCCTGTAATTTCCTCAAGTCAGTTGCCGAGCCTAGTGCTGTTTGGGACAGTTACGATTATCAGCGAATCATAGAGAGCATGCTGGGTAGGGCTCAAAGTATTGAATCTCGCGTCGATTTTAGCTATCTGGAGAACATTTCACTTTATGAGCACTCGCTTGGACGGTCGAAAGTGGAACGTAATTATCGTGCATGGGCATTAGGTAATGGATTATTCCTGTCACCTCTTAATGATCTAGGCGCGTATCCCATTGCAGCCCATGATGTACTGCATTTGCCCCCAATGGTTCGGCCAATTTCAGAGCCGCCGCACTTTATCGGTTTTTTTAACCAGCTAAAACAAGAATATGTATCCGCCCGCTTTTTGTGCTGGCAAGGCATAGTGGAGTCTGAAGCCTATAAGAAGCACTACTCGGATAAGAAGACCCTGCTGCTGAATACATTGGATTATCCTGTGTATTCAGTATTTATAGAGCAGGTCAAGCTTGCATTTCGGATGGCGTATTCGCTATTCGACAAAATCGCGTTCTTTATCAACGAGTACTGGTTGCTAGGCATGCGAGAGAGCTCGATTAATTTTCAGTCTATTTGGTTTGAAAGCGGCACCAAGGATAAACCAAAGGTTTTACGTGCCAGCTTTCAAGCACGTCAAAATCTACCCTTGAGAGGGCTTTACTGGCTAAGCAAGGATTTTGTTGAATCTGATAAAGATAGTGTTGTTTTGGGTGAAACTATGGAGCCAGATGCATACAAGTTACGCTCAATCCGAAACCATTTAGAGCATAAATATCTTAAAGTCCATGATGATTTGTGGAGCTATACCGATCATCCCGATAATGCATTGTTTGGCGATCAATGGGCTTTTCATTTGTCGATGCAAGAGCTAAACAAAAAAACGATAAGAATATTGAAAATGGCTAGGGCTGGGCTGACTTATTTGTCACTTGCTGTGCATCGGGAGGAAAATATTCGCAGTTCTCAGATGCCGGATAAGATCACTGTTCCTATGGCACTGCCAAGATGGGAGCATTTTTGATGGGTATCCCTGCACACCCACTGAGTGTTGCGCAGACGGAAAAAGTCGACATCCTTAAAGCCTATAAAAAAGGGCCGATGCAGAAGCTTTTTCCGACCATGAATGAGGTGGTGGGTGCATGAGCCAGCTTATCCTTTACACCAGCGAAGACGGGCAAGCCCAGGTGCAACTGCGTGCCGACCGGGGCACGGTCTGGCTCAGCCAGCGGCAAATGGCGGAGCTGTTCGATGTTTCGCCGGACAACATCGGCCTGCATCTGAAAAACATTTTTGAGGATGGTGAGCTGCAACGCAAGGCAACTACCGAGGAATCCTCGGTAGTTCAAATCGAGGGTGCTCGCGAAGTACGCCGCACCCTCACGCACTACAACCTAGACGCCATCCTGGCCATAGGCTACCGCGTGCGCTCGCCGCGCGGGGTGCAGTTTCGCCGCTGGGCCAGCACGGTGCTGGCGGAATATCTGCGCAAGGGTTTCGTCATGGACGACGAGCGGCTGAAGAATCCCGATGGCCGCCCGGACTATTTCGACGAGATGCTGGCGCGCATCCGCGACATTCGCGCCTCAGAAAAACGCTTCTATCAAAAAGTGCGCGAGCTGTTCGCTTTGGCGGCCGATTACGACAAGACCGACCAGGCCACCCAGCAGTTTTTCGCCACGGTGCAAAACCTGCTGCTGTATGCGGTGACGCAAAAAACCGCTGCCGAGATCATCCTGGCCCGCGCCAATCCAGCCGATGCGCATTTCGGTTTGCTGACCTGGAAAGGCGAGCAGGTGCGCAAGCAGGATATCCTGATCGCCAAGAATTACCTGAGCGAAGACGAAATCGACACGCTGAACCGGTTGGTGGTGATCTTTCTGGAAACCGCCGAGCTGCGCGCCAAGCGGCAAACCATTACCAGCATGGCCTTCTGGCGCGAGAACGCCGGGCAGATCATTACCGCCAACGGTTTTCCCTTGCTGGCGGGCGCCGGTTTGGTCAGCCATGCTCGCATGGAGCAACAGATCGCCCCGCTGTTTATGGATTACGACCAACGCCGCAAAGCCGAGGAGGCACGGGCGGCGGATGAGCAAGATGATGCCGAGTTGAAGGCACTGGAAAACAAGATCAAGCACCGCAAGGATCACCCTCATGACTAAAGAAGAACTGAACCAACTCGGCAAAACCCTCTGGGGTGTCGCCGACCAGTTGCGCGGCGCGATGAATGCCGACGACTTCCGCGACTATATGCTGTCGTTCCTGTTCTTGCGCTATCTCTCGGATAACTATGAAGCGGCGGCAAAGAAGGAGCTGGGTCGGGACTATCCGCAGTTGGCAGACGATGACCGGCGGGCGCCCTTGTCTGTCTGGTATGAGCAGAACGCCGGTGATGTGACCGATTTCGAGAAGCAGATGCGCCTTAAGGTGCATTATGTGATCGAGCCGCAGTACCTGTGGAGCAGCATCTATGAGATGGCGCGCACGCAGCACGGTGACCTGTTGGATACCTTGTGGAAGGGCTTCAAGTACATCGAGGAAAAGTCATTCGAGAGTACCTTTCAGGGGCTGTTCTCCGAAATCAATTTGCACTCCGAGAAGCTGGGCAAGAAACCGGCGGATCGCAATACCAAACTTTGCGCCATCATTCAAAGGATCGCCGAGGGCATTGCCCAGTTCAGCACCAATACTGACATTTTGGGCGACGCTTATGAATACCTGGTCGGCGAATTCGCCGCCGGTTCGGGCAAAAAGGCGGGCGAGTTTTATACCCCGCAACAGATTTCCACCATTCTTTCCGAGATCGTCACGCTGGACAGTCAGGAACCCAAAAACGGCAAAAAGAAAAACCTGAGCAAGGTGCTGGACTTTGCCTGCGGTTCCGGCTCGCTGCTGCTGAATGTACGCAAGCAGCTCGGGGCCCACGGCATCGGCAAAATCTACGGGCAAGAGAAGAACATCACCACCTACAACCTGGCACGCATGAACATGCTGCTGCACGGGGTGAAAGATACCGAGTTCGAGATTCACCATGGCGACTCGCTGCTCAACGACTGGGATATTCTCAACGAGATGAATCCGGCCAAGAAACTGCAATTCGATGCCGTGGTGGCGAATCCACCTTTCAGCTACCGCTGGGAGCCGAATGAGGCACTGGGCGAGGATTTCCGCTTCAAGAGCTATGGACTTGCGCCAAAATCCGCTGCCGACTTTGCCTTCCTGTTGCATGGCTTCCACTTCCTGAGCGACAGCGGTGTGATGGCGATCATTCTGCCCCACGGTGTGCTGTTCCGTGGCGGCGCCGAAGAACGCATCCGCACCAAGTTGTTAAAAGACGGCCATATCGACACCGTGATCGGCTTGCCTGCCAATCTGTTTTTCTCCACCGGCATCCCCGTCTGTATTCTTGTGTTGAAGCGCTGCAAAAAGCCGGACGATGTGCTGTTCATCAATGCCTCAGGTCCAGAAAATTTCGAGAAAGGCAAACGCCAAAACCGCCTGCTGCCGGAGCACATCGACAAGATCGTCGCTACCTATCAGTTCCGCAAAGAAGAAGCGCATTATTCGCGGCGGGTCGATATGGAAGAAATTGCCGCAAATGACTATAACCTGAATATCTCGCGTTATATCAGCACGGCAAAACCGGAGGATGCAATTGTCTTGGCGGCTGTTCATGCGCAATTAACGGCGCTGGAAAAACAAATCAAGAATGCTACTGGGAAACATAATGAATTTCTTAAGGAATTGGGGCTGCCGCCATTGCCCTAGGTGTCTGTTGGATTGAATGATAAATGAGCATTTTGAGCTTGTTTTTAACACCGTAGCGGCAACACAGATAGTTTTTCAATAGCCTGCTAGTGTATGCGGTTTTTTTGGCGATATAATGGCTAGCCTGACATTCGGCCGTTTCTTCGCGATTTTCCTAATCTACTATACATGCAAGATTCAAAATCAGTCGGTGTGGTAACACCGCAGTACGTGCAAATCGACAAGCCATTGCAGCTGAAAAGTGGATTGTCGCTGGAGAGCTATCACCTGGTTTATGAGACCTACGGGCAGTTGAATGCTGCGCGTTCCAACGCGATCTTGATTTGCCATGCGCTTTCCGGTAACCACCATGTAGCCGGTGTGTACGCAGAAAATGAAAAGAGCATCGGCTGGTGGGACAACATGGTCGGTCCCGGTAAGCCGATCGATACCGATCGTTTTTTTGTCATCGGCGTGAATAATTTGGGGGGCTGTCACGGCTCCACCGGTCCCGCCAGTATCGATCCGCGCACCGGCAAGCAGTACGGTGCGAGTTTTCCGGTGGTGACGGTGGAAGACTGGGTCGAGGCGCAAGCGCAATTGGCCGAGCATTTAGGCATTGAACAATTTGCCGCCATTGTCGGTGGCAGTTTGGGCGGTATGCAGGCGATGCAGTGGACGCTCGATTATCCGGAAAAAGTGCGCCATGCGCTGGTGATCGCAGCAGCGCCGAAACTGACCGCGCAGAATATCGCATTTAACGATGTGGCGCGCCAGGCGATCATGACCGATCAGGAATTTTACGGCGGTAATTTTTACGCTTACGATACGTTGCCGCGCCGTGGGTTGCGTCTTGCGCGCATGTTAGGGCATATCACGTATCTGTCCGACGATTCGATGGCAGCGAAATTCGGCCGCAGTTTGCGCAAGGGTGAGCTTTCTTTCGGTTTCGATGTGGAGTTTGAAATCGAATCGTATCTGCGTTATCAAGGTGATAAATTCGCCGATTTGTTCGACGCCAACAGCTACTTGCTGATGACCAAAGCGCTGGATTACTTCGATCCCGCCGCGGCATACAACGGCGATTTGAGCGCCGCGTTCCGGGCTGCCAAGGCGAATTTTCTGGTGATCTCGTTTACCACGGACTGGCGTTTCTCGCCGCAGCGCTCGCAGGAAATCGTCAAAGCGCTGCTGGACAATGCACTCAACGTCAGTTATGCGGAAATCAACTCCAGTCACGGTCACGACTCGTTCCTGATGGAGCCGTCCGGTTATCATCCACTGGTGCGGGCGTATATGGACAACATTGCGATTTAAGTAAAAACATGACGGATAACTCGATACCTTCAACCATTGCATTACGGCCCGATCTCGCAGCCATCGCCGAGTGGATCAAGCCCGGTGCAAAAATACTCGATTTAGGCTGCGGCGACGGTTCGTTGCTGCGCTATTTGCGCGACACGCGCAATGTGTTCGGTTACGGCGTGGAAATCGACGAAGCCAATCTGCTGAAATGTTTCCGCAGCGGCATCAACGTGATTCAAAATGACCTGGAAGCCGGGTTATCCAGTTTTGAGTCGGATTCGTTCGATTATGTGATTTTGTCACAAACCCTGCAGGCGATGCGGCATACCGAGGGTATCATCGAGGAAATGCTGCGCGTCGGTAAGGAAGGCATCGTTTCGTTTCCCAATTTCGGTTACTGGAAAAACCGCATGCAGGTCATTTCCGGTCATATGCCGGTGTCGGAAACGCTACCGTACCGCTGGTACGATACGCCGAATATTCACTTATGTACTCTGGGCGATTTTGAAGCACTGTGCCAGCAATGCAATGCGCGCATTCTGGAACGCAAAGTGATGAACAATCATTACCGTCCGGTTAATTTTCTGCCGAATCTACGCGGCATGCTGGCGTTTTACCGTTTTGAACGGCGCGCTTAAGTGCGCCGGAAGTATGAGTGGCAGTTTTTTCCATGCACTCCAGCGCTTTGAGTTCCGCTGTGGAAAACCCCGCTTGTTGCCTCGCTTCGTAATGCAAAGGGCCGCAAATCTGTGCGGGAAAGTATTGCTCGATCAACTCTTGAAAAGTTTGCCCGGAATCGAGTCCGCGTTGCCGGCATAAATACTGGAACCAGTGCGATCCGATCGAAACATGCCCGATCTCATCGCGCAAAATAATCTCCAGCACTGCCATCGTTTTCTCATCGCCTGCCTGACGTAATCGTTCGATCATGCCGGGTGTCACGTCCAATCCTCTGGCTTCCAGTACACGCGGCACCAGTGCCATGCGCACCAACGGATCAAACGCCGTGCGCACCGCCATATCCCATAAACCATTATGCGCCGGGAAGTCGCCGTAATCGCTGCCGAGCTCATTCAGCCGCTGGCGCAGTAACTGAAAGTGATAAGCCTCTTCCGCCGCTACCCGTATCCAGTCGCTGTAAAACTGCTGCGGCAGGTTACGAAAACGATACACCGCATCCCACGCCAGATTGATGGCGTTAAATTCGATATGCGTGATCGCATGAATCAGCGCGATCAGTCCGGCTTTGCTGCCGAGGCGGCGCTTTGGCACATCACTCGGCGCAACCAAAATGGGCTTGTCCGGACGTCCGGGTTCTAAGATGGGAGCGGGTTCACGCTGCGATGTCAACGCTAATAATCCATTCTGCCAAGCTTGCGCGGTCTGTGCGGTCAGCCGTAACTTTTCTTCGGCCGCGCAAGCCATGAGGCAATTTTCAGCGGCGTCAAACAAGGATTCCATGCCGGTTTTCCGGAAGCTGTGTGAGAAAGAGAAATCAGGTTAAAGCAAAAACGCTATTATATCTTTGCGCAGCCAGCGAACGCATGCGCGTATTCCCGATAAATTTCATACAAGCGGACACCATCATGCCTGATATACCTGACGATCCTTCACTGCATGTTGCATTACCGGAGGGGCAACCGGTATTGCGCACCGTGCCGATGCCCGCGGACACCAATTACGCCGGCGATATTTTCGGCGGCTGGATCATGTCGCAAGTCGACATGGCCGGCAGCATCCCCGCCATCCGCCGTGCGC
This sequence comes from Pseudomonadota bacterium, assembly GCA_018240285.1. Classification (GTDB taxonomy): domain Bacteria; phylum Pseudomonadota; class Gammaproteobacteria; order Burkholderiales; family Nitrosomonadaceae; genus Nitrosomonas. Next base: position 75,186 of record JAFEGA010000001.1, read on the forward strand.
GCGGGCGGGTTGCAACGGTCGCGGTCAATTCCTTTGTATTCAAGCATCCGGTACTTGTCGGCGATTTGGTCAGTTTTTATGCCGACATCGTCAAGATAGGGCGTACCTCGATCACTGTCGACGTGACCGTCTATGCGCAACGCGGTGTACGCGAAGGCGGTGAGGAAGTTTGCATCAAAGTGACCGAGGCGGTGTTGACGTATGTGGCGATTGATAGTGACCGGCGGCCGCGGGTGGTGGAAGAGTGACGTAAAAGTTCGAGATTGTGATAAATGTAACAGCTATTGCTGCTAAAAACTGAGCACAATGAAACACCGAAAATAGGAACTCTTTGGAGGGGCATTTATGAAGCGCTTTCTTCGGAAAATTGTACCGGTAATGCTGTTGACCGTTTTTTGTTATCAAAATGCTCTGGCAGCCGACATCTATTCACATATCGTTTTGGATTTGCCTGGCCGATTGGAAAAAACGGAGCCTTGGGTAAAGATTATCAAAACACACGAGGAATGGGCGCAGCTTTATGATGAACTCACTCTCGTTGTTAGCGAACCTGATCCGCTGCCGGGAATTGATTTTGAGAGTTTTCAATTGATCGTCGGCGGAATAGGTGTAAAAAGCTCGGGCGGTAATAGTTTGGTGGTAGATGGGATCTTTGAATCCGATCATGACATTACCATTTATGTTCTCGATGTTACTCCCGGAGCTCACTGCTCGGCCATTACCGTGATCGATTATCCTATGACGGCTTTCTTGATCAGGAAAACCGAGAAACCTTTGAATTTTTATGTGCGGCATGCCAAAATGGATTGTTCTGAGTAATCATGTGGTGCCGCGAGAATGACGAGATGTGCATTGTCCATAGCTCACAAAAAAATTGCTATGGAATTGATCTGCTTTACTACACAGCTACGGAGTAAGTTGCAGATTATCCACAACCCATCCAAAAAACGATCCGGCAGTACGTAATTTAGTTCTCTTGTGTTATAGGTGCTAGTGCCACACCTGCTGCAATTAATGCCTTTCCGTTAAATAAATCGGAGCGCGTTTGAACCTCAGGCCATGCAAATTCAGTTGGAACTAGGCCTGCATTCTTGATAATAGTGAATGGCTTCATTTTTTGGTGATTTTAGCAGTTTGGGTGCATTCTTAAGGATTTGGCGAGTTAGCAGGTTATTTGGTATCGCATGTTTCAAAAATAGCAATGGTTGCCTTTGTGCTTTGCGATAACCAAACAACCGGTAATTCCGGATCAGGTTTCTTAGTGATCCGATCCAGCAATCGCTGCTTTCTTTCACCCGTCACCACCAGCACAATCTGTTCACTGTTTGCCAGTATTTCCAGCGAAAGGCTCATGCGCAAAGACGGCGCGATGGGCGGTGCGACAGCGATGCAGTGGCGCGTCGATAGCACATCCGGATTCATGCCGGGAAACAGCGAGGCGATGTGGCCGTCTTCGCCCAGGCCCAACACCGTCAGGCTGACCGGTAACGGTAGCGAGTCCAATCGCTGATAAAGGGCCTCGATGGCGTCGAACGGATTGTCGTGCGCGGTTTTTAAGCCGATGAACGGGGTATTGGCCGGGAGGTGTGACAGCAAGTGCTGTTTGATCAGTTTTTCGTTCGATTGATCGTCGTTGACATCAACCCAGCGCTCATCGGACAGCGTGACAGTAATCCGATCCCAAGGCAGTTTACATTTTGCCAGCGCGGGCAGGTAATGGCACGGGGTGCTGCCGCCGGGGACGACGAGGGCGGCTTGCGGTTTGCGGCTCAGGGTATTTTGCAGCGCGGTTGCGGCGAAATCGGCGAAGCCTTGGCTTAACGACTCAATGTCGGGAAAAACCTGGCGTTGCAGCGGCATGCGAGGGTTATTGCACCAGGCTGCGCAAATCCGGCACGGTTTCGATGTGCGCCGGGAACGGATTCGGGTCGCCGGGAAAGACGCGCCCAAGGAAAGCGGTGTTGTTGGCTTGCGCGCCTTCCAAATCGGCCATCGCGTCGCCGATCATCAGTACCGATTCCGGTTTCAGTCCGTGTGCTGCCAGAATTTCCGCGATGATGGTTTTTTTCAGTGCCGGAGCGCCGCGTACACCGGTGAAATAAGGTGCGAGGCCGCGCCGTTCAACGATAACTTTCAGTTCGACTTCCGGCGTGCCGGAGGCGACGAATAGCGGGATTCTGCCGGATTGCTGGCGGATCAACTCGATGGCACCGGGTACCGGTTCGGCGGCGATGACCGCTTCAACCACCAGTTCGGAAAAGCGGATGTCCAGTTGTCGTTCTTCCGCTTCCGTCAATGGCGGTTTGTTGAGGAAATGTTCCTGGAAATGGCGGAATTTGCGGTAGCGCGACATGCCGCCGTTTTGTGTGTGGAATCGCACCACTTCGGTAACGATGTCTTCACCATACGGGCGGTACAGTTCCGCGAACGCTTGCGTTTTGATTTTGCCGGATTCGACCACGACGCCGTCGAAGTCGAAAATGATCGCCTGCCAGTTGAAATTGTTCATGGCTAGGCGCGATTGTCCGAAGTGGATGGCGTGGCATCGTCGTTTTCGTCGCCGTGGTGCAAGTCCTGGTGGATTTCGCGCAGGCAATCGAGAATGCCTTGCCCCAGGTCGACATGCTCGTTCAGTACCAGTTTGCGGCCGACGCGCGGTTGGAACGCATACGGCGTAATTTCGTAGTGATGCACCGCGTTGGCTTCGTCGAAATGCAATTCCACCGGCCACGGCAGAATTTCCGAGATCATCGTCATGACATCCTTGATGCGCAGTCTTTCCTGGCCGGTCAAAATCATGTGCCGGTTGGCGAATTCGGGCGCCAGAATTTGTACGCTCATGCGCGCCGCATCTTCCACGTGGATGTATTCGCGCATGGCGTCGCCGCTGCCCTTGTAGGTAATGGAATGATGCGCGACCGCTTCGTGCAGCATGCGGTAGATGCCGTTGCGCTTGTCGGCGCGGCGGCCGTACAGCGAACCGTAACGCAGGATGCTGTAATCCAGCCCGTAGCGCTCGTGATAGGTTTCCGTGAAGCGCTCCGCTGCCTGCTTGCTGGCGCGGTAAAAAGAACCGGATTCGGAATAGACATAAATGCTGCTGGCGAAGACAAAGCGGCGCGCACCGGCGATACGAGCGGCTTCCAATGCGTGCATGTTGCCCAGCACATTGATGGTGGCGGTGGGAATGGGCTTGTCGTTGGCTTCATCGATGTCGGCGATCGCGGCGAAGTTATACACGATCGAAGTTCCCTTGGCGGCCTCGATCACTTGATCGAGATTCATGATGTCGCCGATGATCATTTCCTGGTTGCTTTTCAGAAACGGCGACGGACTGCGGTCAAACAGCCGCACCCGGTAGCCCGCAGCCGATAATGCATCGGCGACATGACTACCCAAAAAACCGCTGGCGCCAAATACCACAACCGTTTCATTCACCATAGTGTTATCCGTTTTTGATGAGACCTGCTTTGATCAAACCCTGCAGCAGATTTTCCGCCGCTTCGATTTCCATGCGCTGGCGCGATTCCCGGGCCAGCGATCCGACATGCGATGTCAGGGTGATATTGCTGAATTCAAGCAGCGCACCATGATAAGGTTCCTGCTCGAATACATCGAGCGCCGCGGCGCTTACTTTGCCGGATTTCAGCGCGCCGGCGAGGGCGTTTTCATCGACTAGTCCGCCCCGTGCGGCGTTGATGACGATGACCTCGGGTTTCATCGCCGCGAATGCCTTGGCATCCAGCAAATGATGCGTATCCGTGCTGTAGGGTGTGTGTAGCGTGACAATATCAGCGGTTGCCAGCAATTGTTCCAGCGGTACTAACGTCACACCATCCTGTGTGGCGAACGGGTCGTGCGCGATCACTGTGGCTTCAAACGCCTGGCACAGGCGCGCGACGCGACGACCGATATGCCCCAGGCCGATGACGCCGACGGTTTGCGCCGCCAGCAGGCGGCCTTGCGTGCGTGGCCATTCGCCGTTGCGCACTGCGCGATCGATCGTGCTGATTTGCCGCAATAAACTCAGAATGTAACCCATCGTTAGCTCCGCGACGGCTTGCGCGGGCGCTTCCGGCGTGTTCAGCACTTGAATGCCGTGATTCTTCGCCGCTGCCAAATCGACGCTATCCAGCCCAGCGCCGCAGCGCGAAATGACTTTCAGATTCGGCGCGGATTGAAATACGCGTCCAGTCAACGGTTCAATCCCGGCGATCAAGCCGGTCGCGCCGCCGCTCAGCAATTCGATGATTTCATCTTCGGTGAGCTTGCGCTTGTGCGGATTGGTGATGACCTGAAAACCTTGTTGCAACAAGCGCTGAATGGCCGGATTGTTGCCGGTATCGAACGATGAAGTGGAAATGACCAATGAGTTCATGATGTTTTCAATGTTGCGCGAATGCTTTGTAAATGCGTGCGGCAGATGGAATCGAGAATGCGGATATCCAGCGCGTAGCCGAGGAAGTTGAAACCAGCTGCGATGCGTTGCTGCAATGCCTGCGGATCGGGTTCGATGACATGGATACCGCCAGGTTTTTGCGCACGGCGGCCAGCTTCCAGCACTTGCGCGATCGCCGTTTGCACGTCCGGGTGATTCAAATCGCCGGGGCGTCCCATCGAACCGGATAAATCGTACGGGCCGATGATGTACGCATCGATACCGGGGACAGCCAGAATCTCGTCGATGGCTTTGACCGCGTCGACATGTTCGATCATTACGACGATTACCGCGTTTTCTTCCAGCCACTGGCGGTAAGCCTGGAAACTCGCGCCATAGCCTTGCGCACGTGCCAGACCGACACCGCGTTGCCCGCGTGGCGGGTAATACACGCCATCCACGGCTGCTTTAGCATCGGCGGCGGATTTGATCATCGGCACCATGATGCCGGTCGCGCCGGCGTCCATGACACGTTTGATCTGATCGGGATGATTCGAGGTTAAGCGCACGATGGCCGGACATTGCTTGGCATCCAGCACTTGAATAATGGCTTGCACTTCGCCTAGCTCCAGCACGCTGTGTTCCATATCCAGCACCAGCCAGTCGAATCCGGCGGATGCCATGATTTCGGCAATCGATGGATACCCCAGTGTGACCCACGAACCGATGGTCAATTCGGACCGGCTCAATCTTGATTTTAATGACATGATCGTTCCTAGTATTGGGATAGCAGCGGATCCGCTGCCATCAGCTTCTCGACGCGCGCCAGATCTTCCAGAGTATCCACTGCCTGGGTATTGAATTCTGTGGGCACCATTTTGACTTGCATGCCGTGCTCGAGCAGACGCAGCATGTCGATGGACTCTAGCTGTTCCAGCGGTGTCGGTGTCAAATGTGTATATTGATACAAGGTGCTGCGGCGAAAAGGAATGATGCAGACTTGCTTGTAAGCGGCTGTATTGGCGAAACCGGTTTTGGCCAATGTCGGAATCGGGCGGCGCGACATATACAGCGCATCGTTGTGCTGATTCATGACGACCTTGATGGTATTGGCGTCGAGGTAATCGGCTTCATGGTCAATTTTGCGCACCAGGTTGACGCAACCCAGTTCCGGATCATCTTTGAAAGGCGCTACGGCAGTATCGATCATATCAGGGTGTGTCATCGGTTCATCGCCTTGCACCATGACGATCAGATCGGCATCGAGGTAGACAACCGCTTCCGCGACGCGATCGCTGGCGCGTTCGTGTATATCGGACGTCATGATGACTTGCGCGCCGAAACCTTCCGCGACTTGGCGGATTTCCTCGTCGCAGGTGGCGATATAAGTGGCGTCGAGCGATTTGCTCATCGCCACGCGTTTGTAAATATGCTCGATCATCGGGCGTCCGAGGATTTTTGCGATGGGTTTGCCCGGGAAGCGCGATGAACCCATGCGGGCCGGTATGACAGCGATTGTTTTCATGAAAAGTTGTGTGCTGAGTTAATGATTGAGTACAAAAAGTTGCCGCCAAAGGCAATGTGCTGATTATCCGGTTTTTCCTCTGGTCTGGGCAATATGTATTGCTAAATTTAACGCGTGTGCTGTTTGCAGCACGCATTATAAAACCGGCCAGGATGTGTTGCTGGTAATCGCAGGGTCGCCGGAGTAAAATGGCGCGCGTTGCAGAATCTGTTGTTTAAACTGTAAAAACCTCTGATATGCTGCGAATCCTGAATAACTCCACTGTTGCATCACAGTCATGAAAGCGCTTTTTTTTCTTCGTCACTATAACGATATCGATCATGTCACCCCGGTTATCTACAAGTGGACAAAATCCGGCTATCAATGCGATGTCGTGCTGATCGGTTCGGCGCAATTCCGCCGTGATTTCCGTGTTCAATACTTGAGTCAATTGCCGGGTGTGCGCGTAGCGCATATGAAGGAAATATTCCCGCTGGCCGAGTATATAAAATGGCGTTTGCAGATGCTGATATTGACGCGCAACGTGCGGCGCATCGCAGTGATCGGCAAACTGGCGGAGAAGCTGGCCGAGCGGTTTGATGAAAAACAGCGTGAACCGTTGTGGCGGCATACCGCCGGATTCCTGTTGCAGCGGTGTTTCGGCGATGACGGTAAAGGGGGGGTGGCGTTTGATTGGATCGAGCGCAATTCAGTGATTTGTGTGGAGTGGGTCGAAGTTGTCATTGCGATGGCGAAAGAGAGGGGGCTGGGTACGGTTTCGCTACCGCATGGCGATAGTCCGCATTACAGCCAACTGATCCGCCGCGGTGAACGGCGCGTTGAACCCGATGTCACGTTTTCGGCGGCGACGATATTCGATAAGGTGGTGGTGCCCAATGAGCTATGCGCGGTGCGTTTCCGTCCTTTCATGAGTGAAAACCAGCTGGCGGTGTTGGGTTCGCCGCGCTATTGCGAAGAGTGGCTGAAAATACTCGCCGGATTGATGCCGCCTTCACCGCTGACGCGTTCGGGCAGCCGGTTGAAAATTGTCATGTTTCTGAGAAAGGCCAACTTCACGACGTTCTGGGAAGAGGTGGGCGAAGTGGTTCACATGATCGCCGCGTTTCCCGGTGTGGAACTGGTCATCAAACCGCACACCCGCAGCGGCTGGAAGCAGTCGCTGACCACGGACAGTTCGATCAAGAAACTGCCGAATGTGCGTGTCGCCGGTGACGATGCGCACTCGGTGCATCTGATGAACTGGGCCGACGTCATTATCGATCTGGCGACTTCCGTGGTGTTTGAAGCCGTCAGGGCGAAAAAACCGGTATTGGCCGCCGATTATTTAATCGCGGCGCGCTCGGCGGTGGCTTATTACATGCCGGAAACCGAGTTGAGATGCCGCGACGATGTGTACGAAAAAATCAATCACTTTCTCAATAACGGTTGTGATTCTTTTTATATCGAAGAGCACCGGCAGCGTTTCTTGAAAGAAATGCTGGATTATCCGGACGCCGATGTGCTACCCCGTTATGTGGGTCTGCTTGAAGAGCTCGCGCGCTAGACGGCTTTGCTTGTTCGCCTTGCGTAGGTTAAGGCTTAGCTCAACCGAAAAGTATCTGATGCTGGTGGAAACAGATTTATTGTATTGGGGTATGGCGTTATGCAAACTGAAAGACGAGTTTCGCCGTAAATTATAATGTGTATATGAGCGAGTCGATTGATGTATCCGTCGATGTTGTCATTCCGGTTTATAACGCACCGGAACTGACAAGGCGTTGTATCGATTCAGTTGTAACTCATCTCGGGCGGTCGATCGGGATAATTTTCATTCAGGATGACGCATCGAACACTGAAACGCGCGAGATGCTCGACAGTTTGTCTTATCCGCAACTGCATATTTACCATGCACCCGAAAATCAGGGTTATGGAAAGTCGGTCAACGATGCAATTGCACGTTCGCGTGCCGAATTGGTGCTGGTGCTGAATTCGGATACCGAGGTGCGTGAAAATTTTTTACCGCTATTGTGCAAAGCTTTTGCGGCTGATCAAAAATTGGTGGTAATTAATCCTGTGTTTGATAATTTTTTTCGCTATGCGGTTGATCGCTATCAGCGGCAGCCGGGCGGTTACATCAAAACTTATCGCTTCAAAGGGTATGCTTTTTTGATCCGGCGCGATCTTTTTCTGGCATTAGGCGGGTTTGATATGCAATTTGGCCGCGGTTACTACGAGGATACTGATCTGGGACGCAGATTGGTGCGACAAGGATGGCGTATGGGTGTGCATCCGGATACGTGCATCTATCATAAAGGTGGAGCTTCATTCGGGCGTGGCTGGTCGTATTTTTTATTGATGAAACGAAATCGGGCGCTGTATTTTTCCCGCTATCCAGAAGCGCAACACAATATCCTTGTGGTTTCAGGTCAGTACACACTGGCAGAGCTGCCGGTTCAATTGTCTAATGCGCTTGAATGCATGTTGCAGAAAGGGGGGGGGGTTAACTGGTTGACGCCTGTACCATTGCCGCAATTATCCTGCTATCCAATGCGCAATAGTCAAGCGAGCTTTAGAATGATTGTAAAGCAGTTGATGCGCGGCTGGCGGCGGAGAGATAAGCGAATTACCACCGTCTGGATTTTGCCGGGGGTGCCTGCGGGGTTACGTTTTTTATTAAAACTGCTGGTACGCATGCGTCATTTGGAACTGCGCGAGTGGCCGGAGGATCAGCCGGAATTTGCGCAACCTTTGCCAGATCCGCAGCGCAAGATACCAGCCGGACCTGCGCTAAAACAGGACGCTACCGGCAAGCAAAATTCAGAATAACCGCGCTGCCGGAGCCGATGCAAACTATTGCAGTCATATACAAAATCGATTGATTTTATGCGCACATTCCCATCATGGCAGGAATTATTCATCCGGTTTGCGCTGGTTTTTGTTTGCATTGCATTCTGGCGCGGCGATCTGAATATTTATTCTTTTTCGTTGCTGGTCATCGCGTGGCTGATGGACGACGGTCTGCGCCGCTTGTATCAGGCACTCAAACTGCCTTTGGTGCAAGCGATTGTGCTGTTGTGCGCGCTGTTGCTGATTGGGCTGTCATGGGGTGAGTTGCCGGACAATGGGCGGATGAAATGGCTGAAGTACTTTATCTTGCTGATTCTGATTCCGCTGTATTCGCTGCTGAATAAAGCGCGCATGCCGTGGGCAATCGGCGGATTAGTTACGGGCTATTTGATAGTTTTGGCTTTGGGTATCTATCAGCGGCTGGTGACGGGGGAGCAAGGCATTGCGTTGCTGAATATGTCCTATCTAAGCTTCTCCGCGATGCTTGGCACGGGTGCGATTGCCGCCGTCGGACTGGCTTGTGCGAGCCGCTCGGCAGTGACCGCGGGGGCGTTATGGATAGCCGCGCTCGCGTTAATTTTCATTCAATTTCATCAGTCCGGCAGAGCCCTATTGTTGGTGGCGCTGATCGCTATCGTGTTGCAAGCTTACTTGCGCTTCAGAATCGACCTCCGGAAATTCGCTGGTATTTTTATCGCTCTGTTGATAGTCGCCGGGATTTTTGCTTACAGCAGCCCTGTTTTTCAGGAAAGATTGCTGCTGATAAAAAACGATATCGCATCGTTGCAACAAGGTCATTACAATTCTAGCCTGGGTTATCGCTTGGCCATGTGGGATGTCGGTTTACATGCGATTGCCGAACGTCCGCTGACAGGGTACGGGACCGGTATGCCGGGGCGCTATTTCGACACAACAATCCAGACATACAAAGGCGGTCTTTATAAGGATTTGCCAGTGTTTCAAAAAACTTCGCATTATCATAACGATTGGATTGAGATCGGCATGCATGTCGGCATTTCCGGCATGCTGGCTTTGCTGTTTCTCTATTGGGCGTGGTATCAGGCATTTAAACGCAGCGGCTTGGGCGTACTCGGTGCGGGTTTGGTAACTTATATTGTCCTGGCCGGAATGACCGATGCATTTCTGATTTTTAGCAGAATGCCGGTACTGTTGTTGACGATTACCGCTTTTGCGATGAGTTACCACAAACAAAATAACCGAGTTTGATTGATTAGCGTTAAAGGGAAATTCATGAGCGATATGCAGCCCCCAGGGCGTCGAAAGTCTCGCGGACTTATTCCGGTTGATCCTGCAATCGAGATGTACATGCGGACACTGGTCACGCCAACCGACCATCCGGTTCTCGCTGAAATGGAAGCGTTTGCGCAGCAGAAAAACTTTCCCATTGTGAATCGTTTGGCCGGTGTTTTTCTTGAAACCCAGGCAAAAATGATCAATGCAAAACGAATATTCGAATTCGGCAGCGGCTATGGATACTCGGCATACTGGTTTGCGAAAGCGGCAGGTGCTGATGGGCGCGTCATTTGCAGTGACGCGGATGCGGCCAATCGCGAGCGTGCGGAAAAATATCTTACCGCGGCTGATTTATGGCAGCGCATCGAATTTAATGTCGGTTTAGCGCAAGATGTTTTTGCGCGAACTGAAGGATTGTTCGATATTTGTTATAACGATGTGGATAAGGGCGACTACCCGGAAATCTGGCGGATGGCCAAGCAGCGGATACGTCCTGGGGGGCTTTATATTGCGGATAATGTGCTGTGGTATGGCCGGGTTGCCCTAGAGGATTTTCAGGGCGCCGAGCAAGGTTCAACCAAGGCGATCATGGAACATAACCGGCTGATTTTCAACGATCCGGATTTTGATGCATTCATTAATCCGACGCGTGACGGTGTGATCGTAGCCAGAAGGAAATAGCCTATGTACGTGCTTGAAGCTACGGAATAGTTACGTAATTGACATGGCGGTTTAATGGATAAATTGGTATAGTTGTTGTACTTTTCGTTTGCAGTGCAGCACGTTATTTCGGTGTGCTGAGTGCTTTACATTATCTTTTTCAAGGGAAAATTATTATGCAAATACATGTTTACGATACTTATGTCAAAGCTAAAGACGGACATACCATGCACTTTGACGTATTTACCGCAGTGAAAGATGATCAGAAAGCTGTTGAATATGCGAAACAATGGCTGAATTCGATTGGTGAGGGTAATGCGGTGGTTACCAGCCGGGAGTGCAGCTTCTGCCATAGTCAGAGCGCTCCGACAAATGTTATCGATGAAATCAACAAGAACGGTTTTTATATTTATAAAATGGAAGGTTGTTAATCGTCACTGGCTCACGGTTGGAAATCTGGATTGAAGATACCTGTATCTTTGATTCTGAGTCAATCGCAAAAAATCATATCGATAATATTTCTCAAGGTTTTAAAAATGAAGCGGAAATGTGCAAATTTGATCATGGCTGGTGTTGTTTTCGCACTGTGTAACACGGCTTTCGCTGCCGAACCGAAACTGATCGGACAGCATGGCGACTGGACTGCCTATATGTTCATGGAAAATAACAACAAGGTTTGTTATATGGTGAGTCAGCCGAAAAAATCGGAAGGGAACTATTCAAAGCGTGGCGATGTATTTGCTCTGATTACGCATCGTCCTGCTGAGAAAAGTAAGAATGTTTTCAGCTATATTGCAGGTTATCCTTATAAACCGGGAAGTGATGCGACTGTTGTCGTCAATAATCAGAGTTTCAAGCTTTTTACTCAAGATGATTCGGCATGGGCTCCTGATCAAGCGACCGATAACAAAATCACCGATGCGATCAAGCGCGGCAGTTCGTTGGTGGTGAAGGGGGCATCGGCACGAGGAACGGAAACGGTTGATACTTTTGGCCTGGGTGGTTCAACGTCCGCATATAAAGCGATTTCAGCCGAGTGCGGTGTGAAATAAATTTATCGATTGCTCATAACTGTTTGTAGATAGCCTTGAAGGTACTAACTCAATGAGTGAAAAAATTGTTATTTATCAGAAACCCACCTGCAGCAAATGCCGGGCGACGTTATCCTTGCTCAAGGAGAGCGGTGCGGAATTTGAGTCTGTGAATTATTATGAAACGCCCTTAACGGTTGAAAATTTGCGGGAGCTGATCGGAAAACTCAATTTATCGGCGTACGATATTTTGAGAAAAGATGAACCGTCAGCTGGTCATTTGACGGCGGCGTCCGAGGATGAAATCATTAAAGCGATGATAGACAATCCGGATTTGATGCAGCGCCCCATCGTGGTGCGAGGAAATCAGGCTAGGCTATGCCGGCCACCGGAGAATGTTTTAGAACTGCTTAAATAAGCGAAATGCATAACGCATTTGCAGCATAAAATTCTTACTCAATTACCTAGCACAGTCAATCTACGGATTGACGATCCGGTTACGCTACCGCTGTAACCGGTCCATTACAATTATTCTAGGAAGCTTTTTTTATTCCGGTGATGTTGCGTTTTTGTTGTCACTAGCAGTAGTAGCAGTACGAGCCGGCAATTTTTCACGAATCCGCGCTGACTTACCTGCGCGATCCCTGAGATAATAAAGTTTCGCACGGCGAACTGCGCCGCGGCGTTTGATTTCGATATCTGCTATTAATGGCGAGTAGGTTTGAAAAGTGCGTTCCACGCCTTCCCCGCTGGAAATTTTGCGCACCGTGAAAGCTGAATTCAATCCGCGATTGCGTTTTGCTATCACAACACCCTCGTAAGCCTGTACCCGTTTACGATCGCCTTCAACGACATTTACATTGACAATGACTGTGTCTCCTGGAGCAAAATCAGGTATCTGTTTATTCAGGCGTTTAATTTCTTCCGCTTCCAATTGCTCGATTAAGTTCATAATATTTTTCCTTCTTTCTTTACCTTGATTTACAGGATTGTTTAAATTCTTCCAACAGTTTCTCTTCTTCTAATGTCATGCCTTGCGCAAATTTCAATGCAAATAAGTCAGGACGTTTTAGCCACGTTCTACCGATGGCTTGCTGCATACGCCAACGACGGATATTTGCATGGTTACCTGACATTAATATTTCCGGTACACGATCTCCTTGATACACCTCAGGACGGGTGTAATGAGGATAATCCAATAATCCCGTTACAAATGAATCTTGATTTGCAGATTCCGGATCGCCCAATGCGCCGGGAATTTGCCTGATGATGCAATCGATCAAGACCATTGCGGCCAGCTCACCGCCAGAGACAACATAATCGCCGATAGAAATCTCCACATCGACTTGACGGTCGATTAAACGTTCGTCTATGCCTTCGTAGCGCCCGCAGAGCATTGTTAATCCTGGCAGCTTACTCAGCTGTGTGACCATTTCATGATCAAGCCGTTTTCCCTGCGGGGTTAAATAAGCAACCACGGGATCTTTGATTCCAGCAGTATTTTGCCTTGCCTTGGCTTGTATAATGGCCTCTTCTAGCGGCTGCGCCATCATGACCATTCCAGGGCCACCTCCATACGGACTATCATCGACAGTATGGTAATTGTCGCTGGTAAAGTCGCGTGGATTCCACGTATTAAGGCAAAAAATATTACTTCTGTTTGCCCTTCCTGTGATGCCGTATTGTGTCAGGGCACTAAACATTTCCGGAAATAGCGTGATAACGTCGCATTCAAAAGGCATTGATTTTTACCTTAATAGTCTATGCCCCAATCAACTGTAATCCGTGAATGTTTCAAATCCACCTTTATAATGAATTGTTCAACAAACGGAATGAGGATTTCTTCTTTATCCTGATTTGCATTCCGTATGCGCAGAACATCGTTTGCACCGGTTTCAAACAAACCGACAACTTTACCTAATTCTTCGCCATTTAGATTTAAAACCTCAGTGCCGATCAAATCCGACCAGTAGTAGCCATCTTTTCCATTTTCGGATAGATCGGGAAGCTGATCACGCGGAATTGCAATTTGCATTCCTTGTAACTTCAGTGCTTGCGTGCGGTCGCTATATTCCTTTAACTTTGCATTTAATATGTTGCCGTTCATGCGACCAGCAACCACATGCACTATCTGCCAATCTTTATTATCTTTGGCTAACCACCATAATGGATATTCCATCAATCCATCAATATATTCTGTATACGGATTAACTTTTATCCAGCCATAAACACCATATGGGCCGATAATATGACCCATTATCACCATTGGTGTGTCTTTTGTATTGACTTTAGCTATTTGCAGATGCTGCTTTATCGGTAGAGAACTGCTTGATCAACCGGGTTGCTGTAGACGATAGCTGAGCGCCTTTGGATTGCCAGTAGGCCACCCGGTCTAATTGAACGCGCAGTGCTTCCTCTCCTTCAGCAGCACGCGGATTATAAAAACCGACGCGCTCAATAAACCGGCCATCGCGAGCGTAACGCGAATTCGCTACAACCATATTAAAAAACGGGCGCTTTTTTGCTCCCCCTCTTGCTAATCGGATAATAACCATATTTTTCCTGTAAACCTGTCAGTCAGTTGTGCAAAGCTTGAATTTAAATAACATTTAATTTTACAGTAATTCTTGTGATTCTGACAAGTGATAAAATAGCCATGCGTTTATATAATATTCTTAAATGAGCTTAAATAATTGACCAAGCATCCTCGCTGTTAATGCTTCAGTTGGAGAAGAAATTGCTTTCAAAGCTTTCCAAAGATTTGATTATTGAAGAATCGAATCAATGCGTTTCGTGCGGCTTATGTTTGCCGCATTGTCCAACGTATCGCGTGTTGAAATCGGAGGCAGATTCGCCGCGTGGACGTATCGCTTTAATGAACGGCGTCGCAAGTGGGTGGATTCCATTGAACGCGCGATTTGTTCAGCATATGGACCGGTGCCTGACGTGCAGGGCTTGTGAGTCGGTTTGTCCCAATCGAGTCTCTTACGGGCAGCTAATTGATGAAACGCGCGCTTTAATTGCAGATCAGGCGGAATCAGTAGCAACTATCCGTAAATCAACGATACGAAGTGCGCTGGAGAAACTGTTACTTATGCAACCTGCTCGTCTGGATCGATTGCGCCGGTTGTTTCGCTTTTTGCAAAAGAGAAAATCGTTGCAGTGGTTGCGAAAATCAAAGCTTGTGGAAAAAAGCAGATTGCTCAAATTTATCGTGCAACTTCCTTTGGTAAAGCTTCCCTATGTGGTGGCTACGGAAGGGAAAAATGTTGCGGGCAATTTTTGGCAACCGGTTTATCCTGCGACAAGCGAGGTGCGGGGTGAAGTTGCTTTGTTTTTGGGGTGTGTGGCGCGCGTAACCGATGTGGCAACCTTGAATGCCAGCATTTATGTGTTAAACCGGTTGGGTTACACGGTTTACGTTCCATCTGATCAAGTGTGCTGTGGGGCTATCCATCAGCATAGCGGCGATCCGGAACAGGCGAAAAAGCTGGCACGGCGGAATCAGTCGGCATTTGCTCAATTCAGCACGATTATCAGCACCGCATCGGGGTGTGGTGTGCAATTACTTGAGTCCGGTGTTGCTAGTGATCAGACGCAGGTTGTGGACATCAGCCGTTTTTTGATGAAGGTTGAAGGATGGGAAGGCATTGACATTGCGTCATTGCCGCAAAAAATCTTGGTGCATGAGCCGTGCAGTTTACGTAATGTGTTGCGTGATCAAGTGTATCCCTACCGATTGATTGCCCGGATACCCGGCGTGGAAGCGGTGCCATTGGCGGGCAATGACCAATGTTGCGGTGCTGCGGGGACTTATTTCATTGATCAACCCGAAATCGCGGATATGTTGCTGAAGGACAAGCTGAATGCGGTGAAAGAAGGCGCAGCTCAATACCTGGTGACTTCCAATATCGGTTGTGCCATGCATATGGCCAATGGATTGTGCGAGCAAGGAATGAATGTTGAAGTGCTGCATCCGGTTACTCTGCTGGCCAGACAAATGGGGATGAAATGATAGCCGGGTAAATTTTAGTGTACCTAAATATACGCATATCGTCCTATAATGGCGCGTCAATTCTTTCACGGATGAATTTAAAGACAATGATTACGATCGATAAGCTTATCATTGGGTTTGACAGTGCTTTGCGCACGTTACTGACACCGGCGCAGACGTTGCGGCCTGTACCTGGAAGTGAATTGCCGGAAACCGAGATGACGGATGCGGAGAAACGGTTATCGTGCGCGCTGATGCGGGTAAATCATGTCGGCGAAGTATGTGCGCAGGCATTGTACCAGGGGCAAGGGCTGACGGCGCGCAACGAAACAGTGCAGCAAACGCTGATGCAGGCAGCGCGCGAGGAAACGGAGCATCTGGCTTGGACGGAGCGCCGTATCGCTGAACTGGGCGGGCATAAAAGCGTGCTGAATCCGCTCTGGTACGGTGGTTCTTTTGCCATCGGTGTCGTCGCGGGCATGCTGGGGGACAAATGGAATCTGGGTTTTCTGGCCGAGACTGAGCACCAGGTCGGCGCGCATCTGGCCGGACACTTAGAACGCTTACCCAATCACGACGAGAAAAGCCGTGCCATCGTGACGCAAATGAAAATTGATGAAGCCAGTCATGCAACCATGGCATTGTCATATGGCGGCGCGGAATTGCCGTTGCCGGTGAAGCTAACCATGAAACTTGGATCGAAAGTGATGACTCATACTGCATACTGGGTTTGAGCGAGCATTACATTCGAGAACTGCCGGTTACGAGAGAAATCTGAATAATCAGACCATTGATCAAAAAACATTCGCAATGAAAAGTATCAATCTGACACATCATTTTTTAATTGCAATGCCGGCAATGGCAGATTCTGTCTTTTCCAAGACACTGACGTATATTTGTGAACATAACGAACAAGGTGCGCTCGGGCTCGTCATCAACCGGCCTACCGATCTATCGATGGTCAACCTTTTCAAACAATTGGGTATTCCACCGGCCGATTCTTTCGTGGAGTCAGCGCCTGTGTTATTTGGCGGACCAGTGCAACTGGATTGTGGATTCGTGCTGCATCAACCGGTCGGCAAATGGCAATCCACGCTGGCCGTGAACGGGGAGCTGGGATTGACTACTTCATTGGATATTTTAAAAGCCATTGCCAACGCCGAAGGACCGGATCGAGTTTTGATCGCGATGGGGTATGCGGGTTGGGCTGCCGGTCAAATCGAACATGAGCTGGCACAGAATGCATGGCTGACGGTGCCTGCTTCAACTGCTGTGATATTCGACTTGCCCGCAGAAGAGAGGCTTCCGGCTGCCATGCAGCTGCTGGGAATTCACGATGCTAATCTCTCCAATGAAGTCGGGCATGCCTAATCATTCGTTAGCAACGGAAAATTATTCCGTAGAACAATCTCAAGCGGGAGCTGTTTTGGCGTTTGATTTTGGAAAAAAACGCATCGGTGTGGCTGTGGGTAATACGGCCGTGAAAGTGGCGCGCCCTCTGGCAACGGTGGATAGCGAAGTGACGGAACGGCGTTTCGCATTGATCGGGGAATTGATCGAAACTTGGCAACCGGTTTTGCTGATCGTGGGGCTGCCGTTGCATAGCGACGGAACGGCGCATGAATTGACGCAATTAAGCCAGCGTTTCGCGCGGCGGCTGTCCGGCCGTTTTAATATCAAAGTGATCATGAAAGATGAACGCTATACCAGTGAAATAGCCAGCGTAACGTTACGTGAAGCCGGCGTCACGGGAAGAAAACAGAAAGCGGTATTGGATCAGATCGCCGCACAACAAATCTTGCAATCATTCTTTGACGAACCGCATGCCACTACCTGACGCTGAAGCCGTATTCGAAAGTCTCGCTAAAAAAATCCAAGCCGATGCGGACAGGAATTTTGCGCTTGTGGGTATTCACACCGGCGGGGTGTGGCTGGCTGAACGCCTGCATCGAGAACTGGGAATCAAGCAGCCATTCGGTACCCTGGATGTCGCTTTTTATCGCGACGATTTCGATAAAATCGGTTTGCATCCGCAAGTAAAGCCGTCGGAAATACCGTTTGCCGTGGAAGACGCGCATATTTTGCTGGTGGACGATGTGCTGCAGACGGGACGCACTATTCGAGCAGCGATCAACGAATTGTTCGATTATGGCCGGCCCGCTTCGATTAGCCTCGCCGCTTTAGTCGACCGGGGCGGCAGGGAATTGCCGATAGCCGCGCAATACACCGGCATAACGCTGGAATTGCCCGCGGATAAAATGCTTGAATTAAAGCGTGGAAAGAACGGAAAGTTAAGCTTTCATTTGTACGATAAGAGCCTGCCGGAATGATCAATCGAAACCCGCAACTGGATGAACATGGCACGTTGCAGCATTTGCTGACAACCGAAGGATTACCCGCTTCCGTGTTATTGCACATTCTGGATACCGCCGAGTCGTTTGTCGGTGTCACGGAACGTGATGTCAAAAAGATTCCCTTGTTGCGCGGCAAGTCGATATTCAATCTTTTTTTTGAACCTAGCACGCGCACGCGCACGACCTTTGAAATTGCTGCTAAGCGCCTGTCGGCGGATGTGTTCAATCTGAATATTGCCGTTTCCGCGCAATCCAAGGGCGAAACGCTGCTGGATACGGTCAACAATCTTTCCGCGATGAATGCGGATATGTTTGTCGTGCGGCATTCACAGAGCGGCGCGGCGCACTTGATTGCAAAGCATGTGCAACCGGATATTCATGTCATTAACGCCGGCGATGGCAGCCATGCACACCCGACGCAAGCGTTATTGGATATGTTCACGATCCGGCGGTACAAACGCGATTTTCGTAACTTGCGCGTGGCCATTATCGGTGACATTTTGCATTCCCGCGTGGCGCGTTCCCAGATTCATGCATTGACCACGCTAGGCGTGCCGGAAGTGCGCGTGATTGCGCCCAAGACCTTGCTGCCGAAAATGGTGGAGCGTTTGGGGGTGCATGTTTATCACGATATGGCGAAAGGGCTGAAGGATATCGATGTGCTGATGATGCTGCGTTTGCAGAATGAGCGTATGAAAGGCGCGAATCTGCCCAGCCCGGAAGAATATTTCAAATACTACGGACTCACGCCGGAAAAATTGGCGCTGGCCCGGCGTGACGCCATTGTGATGCATCCTGGGCCGATGAATCGCGGTGTCGAGATCGATTCGGAAGTCGCGGATGGGAAACAGTCGGTCATTTTGCCGCAGGTCACTTTCGGTATCGCGGTGCGCATGGCGGTGATGTCGATTCTGGCGGGTAATCAGGTTTAGAGGCGGCTGCATGAAAATTCATATCAAAAACGGGCGTTTGATCGATCCTAAGAACGGAATCGATGCCGTACAGGATATTTTTATCGCTAAAGGTAAAATAGTTGCCATTGGTGCGGCACCAAGCGAATTTCAAGCTAGCCGGGTGATCGATGCGCAAGGATTGGTAGTGTGTCCGGGGTTGGTGGATTTATCTGTGCGCTTGCGTGAACCGGGCTTGGAATATATGGCTACCCTGGAGTCGGAAATGGCTGCGGCGGTTGCCGGTGGTGTCACGAGTATCGCATGCCCGCCGGATACCGATCCGCCTTTGGATGAGCCAGGGTTGGTGGAGATGTTGAAACATCGCGCCAAAAATCTCAATCAGGCGCATGTGTATCCGATCGGCGCATTGACGCAGGGATTGAAGGGCGAACGCCTGACCGAAATGGCCGAACTGAATGATGCCGGATGCGTGGTGTTCGGGCAATCGGATGGTTTACTGCCGAACTTGCGTGTGCTCATGCAGGCCATGCGGTATGCATCGACGTTCGGTTTCAGCGTATGGTTGCGGCCGCAGGAGATTACATTGACGGGCGATGGTGTGGCGCACGACGGTGAAGTGGCGACCCGGCTGGGTTTACTGACAGTTCCGGTGTGCGCTGAAACAATCGCTATCGCCAATATTGTATTATTGGCCAAGGAGATCGGTGTCAGCGTGCATCTATGCCGGATTTCCAGCGCCGAGGGCTTGGCGATGATTCGCGTCGCGAAGCAGCAAGGTTTGCCGATTACTTGCGATGTGACGATCAATCACTTACATTTGTCGGATATGGATATCGGGTTTTTTGATTCCAACTGTCATTTGATGCCGCCATTGCGCGGTTTCAGTGATCGTGATGCGTTGCGTCACGGCTTGCTGGATGGCACGGTCGATGCGATTTGCTCGGATCATGCGCCGGTGGACGAAGACGCCAAATTATTGCCGTTTGCTCAGTCCGATGTTGGCGCAACGGGAGTGGAATTGTTGCTGCCGCTCACATTGAAGTGGGCTGCCGAAATGCGCCTACCGTTACTGAAAGCGCTGGCGAGAATTACTACGGAACCTGCGCGAATACTGGGAATTGACGCGGGCCATCTATCCGTCGGCAGTGCGGCGGATATCTGCATTTTCGACCCTGACCATTATTGGAAGGTGACACCGGCAGCCATTCAGAGTCAAGGAAAAAACACGCCGTTCATGGGCATGGAATTACCGGGTGGCGTTAAATATACCCTGGTGAATGGTCATATCGTGTACGAGCACTGAGTCTTCAGCAAGATTTTCCCATCATTTTTGTGTTTAACTGATCATTTGGAGCAACATGTCAAACCCATTACTCGATTTTTCCGGCTTGCCCCGTTTTGCGGAAATCAAAAACGAACATATCTCACCGGCGATTGAAACGTTGTTAAAGGAAAACCGCGCGGTGATTGACAAGATACGCGCGGATGATCGCACGCCGTCCTGGCAGACGTTTGTGCAGCCAATGACGGATGCCAATGAACGGCTGTCGCGCGCCTGGGGGCAAGTGTCGCATCTGAATGCGGTGATGAATACGCCGCAGCTGCGCGAAACCTATAACGCCAATCTGCCGCTGATCACGCAGTTTTATGCCGAGTTGTCGCAGGATGTGAAGCTGTTTGAAAAATTTAAGCAGTTACGTGCGAGCGTGGAATTCGACCGGTTGACGCCGGCGAGAAAGAAAATCATCGAAAATGAATTGCGCGATTTCCGTTTGGGCGGCGCGGAATTGCCGACCGACAAGAAGCAGCGATTCCTGCAGATCCAGGAAGAATTATCGAAATTATCTTCCACATTCAGCGATAACTTGCTCGATGCGACCAATGCATATTCCCTGTTGATTGAAGATGCAAAAGACGTGACCGGGATTCCGGACGATGTGCTGCAAACCGCGCAGCAATTAGCCGCTGCGGATGGCAAAACGGGCTGGAAATTTACCTTGCATATGCCGTCGTATCTTCCCGTGCTGCAATACGCCGATAACCGCGCTTTGCGCGAACAAATGTATCGCGCCTATGCGACGCGCGCCAGTGAGTTTGATAGCCAGGCGGATTCGAATAAAGACAATATGCCGCTGATCAATAAGATACTGGAATTACGCCGGGAAGCGGCGCAGATGCTGGGTTATGGGAATTATGCCGAAGTTTCCCTAGCATCGAAAATGGCGACTTCTCCACAGCAAGTATTGGAGTTTCTGAGAAAATTGGCGGGAAAAGCAAAACCGTATGCAATGCAGGATTTGCAAGCGCTACGGCAGTTTGCGGCCGAGCAATTGAATCTGCCGGAATTGGAAGCTTGGGACTTGGCGTATGTCAGTGAAAAACTGCGGCAAGAACGTTACGCTTTTTCGGATCAGGAAGTTAAACAATACTTCCCGGAAGATAAGGTATTGGCCGGTATGTTTAAGGTGGTGGAAAAACTGTACGGCATCCGCATCACGCTTGCGGTGCCTGCGCGCAATATTCAGTGCTGGCATCCCGATGTGAAGTTTTTTGATATTCATGACGCCAACGGTGAGTTGATCGGTCAGTTTTATTTGGATCTGTACGCACGACCTACCAAGCGCGGTGGCGCCTGGATGGATGATGCGATTACGCGTAGACGGATCGATCATCAACCAACAGGAAAGCATGCAATACAATTACCGGTGGCTTATCTCACGTGTAATTTTTCCGCGCCGGTCACTATGGATGATCAACCGCGCCCGGCCCTGTTTACCCATAATGAAGTGATCGTGCTGTTTCATGAGTTTGGTCACGGCTTGCATCATTTACTGACAAAAGTGGAAGATTTAGGGGTGTCCGGAATCAACGGCGTTGAGTGGGACGCGGTGGAATTGCCGAGTCAGTTCATGGAAAATTTTTGCTGGGAATGGGACGTGCTGGCAGGGATGACGCAGCATATCGATAGCGGCGAGCCGTTGCCCAAATCGCTATACGATAAGATGATAAAAGCCAAAAATTTCCAGAGTGGATTGCAGATGCTGCGGCAAATTGAGTTTGCATTGTTTGACATGCATGTTCACTTTGATTTCAATCCGGCTGGCGGCAAGACGGTCTTACAGTTGCTGGACGAAATCCGCAGCGAAGTCGCGGTGGTCATTCCACCGGACTTTAACCGTTTTCCCAACAGCTTTGCGCATATTTTTGCCGGCGGTTATGCCGCTGGCTATTACAGCTACAAGTGGGCGGAAGTGCTCTCGGCAGATGCTTACAGCATGTTTGAAGAAACTGCATCGGATGGCGTAGTGAATGCAGCTACGGGTTCGCATTTTCTCGAAGAGATTCTGGCGGTTGGAGGTAGTCGTTCGGCGCTTGAATCGTTTATTGCGTTTCGCGGCCGTGAGCCGGAATTGGATGCATTATTGCGCCATAGCGGAATGGAAACGGCCTAACCGGAGAACTGCATTGTTTTGTCCATTCTATTGTTGTGTGGATACTTTATTTAGTCCTGGCATAATCTGCCGTATATTGAACGCGGGGTATCTGATTAATTGGGAGCTTTCTAATTATTCCGTGCAGTATGGATGCATGAATGCCAAAACAAAACGGCATACTTTGTGCGAGGGTGTATTGAACCAATTGCATAAATATGGCAAGATCGACCGAATTTTTACTAAAAGAAATAAGAACATGATTAATATTATCCGTTCCATAGCTGTCGCTATTCTGGTTTCTAGTTTATTTTTAACGGGTTGTGCTTCAACGAAGCCATTAAGTGCGAACGGGAACAACCAGAATGGCGTGAATGATCCGCTGGAATCCATGAACCGTGCAGTTTTCAATTTCAATGAAGTGTTCTATCACAATGTCTTGGATCCGGTTGCCAGGGGATATAAGATAATTACACCTGATCCGATTGAGATGATACTCGGCAACATGTTCTCCAATGTGAATGAAGTGGTGGTAATAACTAACTCTGTCTTGCAATTGAATTATGAGAGCGCATTGGCCAGTAGTGCGCGATTATTGGTTAATACCACCTTCGGCATGTTCGGTATGATCGATATTGCCAGTGACATCAGTGCGGTGAGCGATGTCAATCTCAATAAACGCAACGAAGATTTTGGTCAAACACTAGGTCGCTATGGTATTGCCAGCGGACCTTATATCGTGCTGCCTTTCTTGGGACCAAGCTCAGTTCGTGATACGGTTGGTCTCGCTGTCGACAGCTTCATATTTGATCCTATCACGCAAGGGATTACAGGTATTTTCGTGAACCATGTTGCGTATATCAATTCAACAGCGGTACGTTTGCCGATAGGAACTGCAAGAACCATCCACTTACGTGCGCGGCATCTCGAAAATGATAAGACCCTCGAAGAGGCTGCTTTAGATAAGTATGAATTCGTGCGTGACGCTTATTTGCAAAGACGCACCAGTTTGGTTAATAACAAGAATGAAGTCAAATAAAGTAAGTGGCGCATGTAGCATAGAGCTTTTTGCAATCTTTGGATGTGGATTGCATTTTTGAATTGACATAGCAGATAGTAATAAAGGCACATTGATTGGGAGTAACGCTTCAGCAATCAATGTGCCTTGTTTTTTGTCAATTAAGAAGAAACAAAAAGAATTTCAATGTGATATTACGGTTTGTCTGGTTGACGATAAATGGATTGGTGATCAAGAATATGAGTAAAGTAAATTTGGGCCGAAGGGAGATCTGAATTAATGGGAAACCCTGTAGTTATTGTGGGTAGCGGGTTAGCCGGTTATGCAGTCGCGCGCGAATTACGCAAGCTGAATGCCGAGATTACTATCGTCATGTTATCGGCTGATCATGGTGGTTTCTATTCCAAGCCTATGTTGTCAAACGCGCTATCGTCCGGGAAAACCCCCGATTCCATTTTGAACGGTGATGCGGCACAAATGGCATCGCAGTTGAAAATTTCCATCCGCCCACATTGCCGCGTAACCGCAATCGATCCGACAGGGTATGCAGTGACACTGACTGATGGTGAAAAAGTCGGCTATGATAGGTTGGTTTTAGCGGTAGGCGCTGATCAAATCCATTTGCCGCTATCCGGCGATGGTGTAGCGAAAATATTATCGATTAACGACCTCGACGATTATAAAAAATTTCGTGAAGCGCTGACCGGGAAAAAACGGATCAGTATCATCGGTGCGGGCTTGATCGGTTGCGAATTTGCCAACGATCTGGCAACCGCCGGTTATCATGTGGATGTGATCGATATTGGTGCGCAGCCACTGGGACGTTTGTTGCCCCCGGCAGGCGGAGCTTTTATACGGCAAAAACTGGAAGCGGCAGGCGTGGTTTTTCATTTAAGCGCAACCACACAATCGGTTGATCTGGCGCACGAGAAATTGCGGCTAACATTTGCTAATGGTGAGTCCATCGAATCCGACATCATACTGTCTGCTGTTGGGTTGCGCGCACGCACGCAGCTGGCTGCATCGGCCGGTATTCCGGTTAATCGCGGCATTGTCGTCAATCGTTTGTTACAAACACAGTTAAACGATATTTACGCCGTAGGCGATTGTGCCGAAGTGGAAGGAAAGGTGCTGCCTTTTGTGATGCCGATCACGCATGCAGCCCGGGCTTTGGCGGCGACACTTGCGGGGAATCCGACCCAGGTTCGTTATCCGGCGATGCCGGTGATTGTAAAAACACCTGCATGCCCTGCGGTTGTTTCGCCGCCGGATTTCACTATAAAAGGCGAATGGCATGTAGAAGCCGATCAAAATGGCGTGAAAGCGCTATATCGAGACGACGCGGGCCGTTTGCTCGGCTACGCCTTGCTGGGTGCTGCAACACAGGAGAAAAATAACCTCACTCCGCAGTTACCGCCGGTATTGGAATGAGAACATTTCTTGCATTTGATGATCTATTAGCTAGTTTGTTATTGAAATAAATTCAGAATATTCAAGGTAATGAAATTCCTATTCGATCTATTTCCGGTGATTTTATTTTTCTTGGCGTTCAAGCTGTACGATATTTTCATTGCGACCGCAGTTGCGATAGTGGCAGCTATCGCACAAATAGGCTGGCTTTGGTTACGCCGCCGGCAAATCGACAAAATGATGTGGGTAAATTTGGCGATTATCGTTATATTTGGTGGCGCGACCTTAATCTCTCAGGATGAAACGTTTATCAAATGGAAACCAACGGTGTTGTATTGGTTGATTGCAGCTGTTTTATTGGGGGCTCATGCAATTTTCAAAAAAAACCTGATTCAAGCCATGCTTGAAAAACAAATGGCTTTACCGTCTTTTGTTTGGAGCAAACTCAATTTGAGCTGGGCGGGTTTTTTCTCAATCATGGGATGCATCAATCTGTATGTTGCATTTAGCTTCCCGCTGGATACGTGGGTTTCATTCAAGCTTTTCGGGGCTACCGGTCTGATGCTGGTTTTTGTTATCGGGCAGGTGATGATGTTGGGGAAATATTTACAGGAAGCGTCGGCAGTTGTGAAAGAGAATATTGTTGGCAGCGAACAAACCGGTCAAAAAAAGGAAAATGAAAATAAAGTGAGTAAGGAGTCATGATGCTCTATGTCATAAACGGTGAAGATGTACCCGATAGTCTAGAAAATAGGATGACGGTTCGGCCGGAACATCTAAAAAGAATTCAAGCGTTACAGGATGCTGGGCGATTGATTTTGGCCGGGCCTTATCCGGCGATCGATAACCAGGATCCTGGTCCGGCCGGATTCTCCGGTAGTTTGATTGTGGCCGAGTTTGAATCTTTAGAGGTAGCTCAGGCTTGGGCAAATGCAGATCCTTACGTGAGTGCGGGTGTTTACCGGAAAGTGACGGTTAAACCTTTCAAAAAGGTATTGCCGGCATGAAGCTTCCGGGTTGTTCCCGGAATAGTCTCAAGTTGTTCAATAGAAATAATGGTATATAGAGTTCACGTCTACTCAGTTAAGGCGTATACTTTCTCGCAACGTACACTTTAGCAAGTAAATTTTTATCTTAATCACAAAAAAGGAAATTCCATGCGTTTGACGAAATTTTCACAAGTAATGATGGTTAGTATTTTTGGAATGGCTGCCCTATCTGCTCAAGCCCAGTCAACAGGCACTGTGGCCAAAGTGAATGGCGTGGCAATTCCACAGTCGCGTCTGGAATTAATGGTGAAGGCGAGCGTTGCGCAGGGCCAGCCGGACGGCCCCGAAATGAGAAAAGCGTTGCGTGAGAACCTGATTGCGGAGGAGATTCTTGCGCAAGAAGCGATTAAGAAAAAATTGGATAAAGATCCGGATGTTGTCGCGCAGCTTGAGATAGCGCGCCAGGCGGTCCTGGTCAGAGCATTCCAAGCTAATTACATAAAAAACAATGTGGTGAGTGAAGATACGTTGCGCAAGGAATACGAAGTTCTGAAAGTGCAAATGGGCGATAAGGAATACAAGGCGCGCCATATTCTTGTGGCCAGTGAAAGCGAAGCCAAAGATATTATTGCCAAGCTTAAGAAAGGCGGCAATTTTGCCAAAATTGCCGAAGAGAAATCACTCGATGACGGCAGTAAGGAAAACGGCGGTGAGCTTAACTGGAGTCCACCGGCGGCTTATGTCAGACCTTTTTCCGAAGCTTTGGTGAAATTATCAAAAGGTGGACTCACGGAACAACCGGTACAAACTTCTTTTGGTTGGCATGTGATTCAGTTGATGGACGTACGCCCGATGGAAGTACCACCTTTCGAAGAAGTTAGGCAGAACATACAACAACGCGTGCTGCAGCGCGAATTCGGTACCGTTGTGCAAGAATTACGCAGTAAAGCAAAAGTAGAATAACGAGACTCACATTCTTTTGTTGCGGTGGACTGGATTGCAACGTCGCGTTGCGCGCTAAAGCGAAGCAGTCTTTTCCACCCGCGGTGCCAACGCACAAAGCAATTCATAACTGGTAGTGCCGGCACTCAAAGCCACTTCATCAACACTTAATCCCCTTCCCCACAAGATAACCGGGCTGTTTAATCCGGCGTTTTCGATGCCGGTTAAGTCAATGGCTAGCATATCCATGGATATCCGGCCTAGTATCCGGCTGCGCTGATTATTGATCAGTACCGGCGTGTTCGTTGGCGCGTGGCGTGGATAACCATCCGCGTAACCGCAGGCAACTATACCGATACGCATCGGTTGTTCAGTTTTAAAAAGACCGTGATAGCCCACTCTTTCGCCGATTCCCAAATCCTGTATCGCAATAATTTTGCTCGAAAGGGTCATGACGGGGCGAAGGTTCAGTTCCGCCGCGGTTATATCCGGGAAAGGCGAAGCGCCGTATAGCATAATGCCGGGGCGCACCCAGTCGGTATGCGTCACGGGATAACGAATAATCGCCGCCGAATTCGCCAATGAGCTTGGATAATGACCATACTCTTTTGTGATTGCCTCAAAGTACTGCATCTGCTGCAAGACATTTTCTTGTTCGCAAGGATCGTCCGCAGAAGCGAAGTGTGTCATCAATGTAATGTTTTGATGGTATTGCTTTTCAATGAGCGCGCTGATGGCTTGTGAGAATTGCTTAGGCGCCAGTCCCAGTCGATTCATGCCGGTATTGATTTTTATGAATAGATCCAGATTGCGATGCTTGGAAGCTGACAGCATTGCGATTTGCTCGGTATGATGAATGACCGCACTCAAACGGTATCGCTCAAAGATCGCTAACTCTTCGGTTGAAAAAAAACCTTCCAATAGCAGGATAGGGTGTTGATAACCGGCGTCACGCAGGCATATCGCGGCATCTAGTTCCAATAGCGCGAATCCATCGACGTCTTTCAAAGCACTGGCGGCGTGAAGTAACCCATGCCCATACGCATTGGCCTTAAGGATGGCCATGATGCGTGAATGAGGAGCATGTCGGCGAACTACAGTCAGGTTATGAGTTAAAGCGGAAAGATCGATAAAAGCTTGGGTAGGGCGTGGCATTAATGTAATGTTCGGATTGAGCAAGAGCGAGTATTATTCGCAACGTTTTATCATAATCGAAATTTGCAGTGCCGATTTAACTTTTATGTCGCGACACCTTCATCTGCGAAGCGGTATGATGTGCTAATCTAGCGTAGCGGATGAGAAGGCGGTTGATCGCGGGGGTGATTCTTCATACTGAATCGACTAAGAAAAATAAATAGATAAGGAAATAGCTTGGAACGCGGTTTTTATACGATTATGGCGGCGCAGTTTTTCTCTTCTTTGGCGGATAATGCGTTGCTGGTTGTGGCGATTGCACTATTGATTGATTTGCATGCGCCAGCCTACTTGACGCCCATGCTGAAGTTTGTTTTTGTGTTGTTTTACGTCATTCTGGCCCCTTTCGTCGGCGCGTTTGCCGATTCGATGCCGAAAGGGCGTGTCATGTTCATCAGCAACACCATCAAAATTACCGGTTGCGGGCTATTGTTCATCGCTATGCACCAATATTTCGCATTGGCCGCCTATGCGGTCGTAGGTTTAGGCGCAGCGGCGTATTCGCCGGCCAAATATGGCATCTTGACCGAATTGTTGCCGTCGGAGAAATTGGTAATCGCCAATGGCTGGATCGAAGGGCTAACGGTGGCGTCGATTGTGTTAGGTACGGTAATGGGCGGCGTGCTGATCACCCCCGCTGTTGCGGATGTGCTGCTGGGATTTGACTTTCCGTGGGTAGATACCGGAATCGATAGCGCACTGGAAAGCGGCATCCTGATCATTGCTGTCATTTATGCCATCGCGGCATTATTCAATTTGTACATACCGAATACAGGCGTCGATCACCGTATTCCGAAGAAAAATCCTTTTTATCTCATTCATGAATTCAGCCACTGTGTGAAATTGCTCTGGACCGATAAATTGGGGCAAATTTCGCTTGCCGTCACGACGTTATTCTGGGGAGCGGGCGCGACGTTGCAGTTTATCGTGTTGAAATGGGCGGAGGTGGCGATGAATTACCCGCTCAATCAGGCTGCGCAATTGCAGGGCGTGGTTGCCGTCGGTATTGCTGTGGGCGCAGTTATGGCGGCGCGATGGATTTCGCTGCGGCAGTCGGTCAAAGTGATTCCGCTGGGTATTGCGATGGGAATCGTTGTGATGGCGATGATTCTGGTGAAAGATTTATGGATCGCCATTACATTGTTGATGCTGATCGGCGGTTTGGCGGGGTTCTTTGTTGTGCCGATGAATGCTTTGTTGCAGCATCGCGGCCATATTTTGATGGGTGCCGGGCATTCCATCGCGGTGCAGAATTTCAATGAGAATCTGAGTATTCTAACGATGCTGTTGCTTTACGCCTTGCTGATATGGTTTGAAGTGCATATTTATATTGTGATCGCCGCTTTTGGATTATTTGTCTCCCTCACGATGGCGCTGATTCGCAAGTGGCACTTACTCAATCAAAGCAAGGAAGATTCGCTGCATCTCATCGGTGCGAAAAAAATTCACTGATCATTTAGCGCAGGGACTGCATGGTTGCGCGAGCAAAACATAAGTCTTTCCAGGCTTTGGCTTTATCCGGCAGCGACCGCAGCAAGTAAGCCGGATGGTATGTAACAATCAATGGTATGCCAGAATAACTGTGCACTTTCCCGCGCAAACTGGAAATGCTGTCGTCGCGGTTGAGAAGATTTTGCGCGGCTACTTTACCTAATGTCACGATGAGTTTCGGCTTAATCAACGCAATTTGGCGGGTTAAAAAAGGCTCGCACTGTTGCGCTTCATTCAAAGTAGGATTTCTGTTATTCGGCGGGCGGCATTTGACAATATTGGCGATGTATACGCCTTCCCCACGTTTGAGCTGAATGGCGGCGAGCATTTGATCCAGCAGCTTTCCGGCTTGCCCGACAAACGGTTCGCCGATTTCATCTTCACGTGCACCGGGACCTTCACCGACAAAAAGCCAATCGGCATTCTCGTCGCCTACACCGAATACCGTTTGCGTGCGTGCCTGGCTTAAAGGGCAGGCAACACACTGCGATACGGCTGCCTTCAACTGATCCCAGTTCATTTCAGAGACTGGCAGTTGCGCTGAATCTTTTACCGGCTCGGATGTGAGCGGTGAGTGTTCTACTTCTACTGCTTGCGGAACGGGTAATGTACTTTGCTTCGCGATGCCCGGTTTTAAGCGCCACACCGGCAGCAAGTTCAATTCCTTCAGTATCTGTCTGCGCCGCGTATTCATAACATCAGGCGCATGACCAGCGCATCTTCGCGTCCGCACATGGCAGGGTAATAGCCTTTGCGCGTGGCGATATGTTGAAAACCCATTTGTTTATAGAGCAGCGCCGCGCCGTGATTGGATTCGCGCACATCCAGGAAAACCGACTTGGCGTTTTGTTCCCGGGCGGACTGTATGAGGAACTGGAGCAATTTTTTTCCCAAGCCTTTTTTCTGGTAACTGGCAGCAATGCCGAGCGTCAGAATGTGACCTTCCTCGGGGCTCATCATCATGATTCCGTAGCCCATCAATGTATCGGCTTGCTGCAGCACATGGCATGCATAGCCGGCTTTGATTGAATCGGAAAAATTTCCCGGTGACCACGGAAAAAGAAAAATCTCGCGTTCGATCAGAATAATGCGATCCACATCCGCTAGCAGCATCGGTCTGATTTCAATGGTTTGTTGCGCAGTCATGTTTGTCGCTCGCTTTCTTTCAGCGCAACTTTATTGCGGATATATAAGGGCGCGGCAAGTGCCGCATCGGTATAAGCGCCATCGCGGAATTTCGGCAGGGCAAGCTGCGCCATTTCATGCGCGCGCGGATGGAGTTCAGGGTGAATTTGCTGGATATTTGCGCAGTATTGCATCGCCAAGACGTCGTGATAAACATCAAAACCGCTGCCGCATCCATGCCATTCATTTCCGGATACAAGGGGTGCATGCTGCGGCGAACAAAGCACGGGTGGACTGATCATCTCCCAGCTTTGACCGGTTAATTTCCGGAAAGCGGCATGATAAATCTCACTCATGCGGGCATCAAGCGCTACGATGACGTTGTGCTGATCGATTTGCTGCGCAACCGCCTCTAGTGTGCCGACCGCTGCAACCGGCAAATCGGCGGCGAAGGCCAATCCTTGCGCTACGCCGCAGGCGATGCGTAAGCCGGTAAAAGACCCGGGGCCAGCGCCAAAAGCGATGCCATCGATTTGCTGCAATGCTAATCCAGCTTCCGCCAGCATTTCGTGCGTCATCGCTAAGATCATCTCGGAATGGTTGCGTCCGGCAAGAATTTCTTTGCCGGATATTTCGCTGTCCACATTCAGTGCGACGGAACAAAATTCGGTAGAAGTATCTAGTGCAAGAATTTTCACTGTAATCGCGGCAAGAAAATTAAATTGGGCATGTGTTTTATTGAGTTGAGTCTCTGAAACTTTTTCCGCTCATTTTAAACGCCAATGACCGAGCGGAACATAGTCAACGCCTGCTGGTACCGGTTTCGATTGCAACAGATACCATTGATTGACGGGCCAATGAATGGGCTTGATCAGA
Source organism: Pseudomonadota bacterium (assembly GCA_018240285.1). GTDB lineage: Bacteria > Pseudomonadota > Gammaproteobacteria > Burkholderiales > Nitrosomonadaceae > Nitrosomonas. The sequence continues at coordinate 106,598 of JAFEGA010000001.1, forward strand.
TCCGTATTGACTGGATGGATTGCTTTGCGGAACAGTGTGATGTGCGGTTTGTATTGCCGGCGATCGAATGTGAATCCAGCTTCCGACAGAGTGGCTTGTAATGCATTAACCAAAGCGAACAATTCTGCCGGGAATTGTTTTGCATGGAGATAAACAATTTGATTGTGTTTCCAGTAACTGATTTGATCCAGAATCAGCGAAAATTTCTTCACCGATATTTTTTTCATGATTTGCCGCAACGGTTCGATGCGCTGCACGCAAACATCGCCCAGAAATACCAGCGTGAGGTGAAGATGCGGTATTTTAATTTTGCGCCCGCCGCAAAGCGGCTCCAGTAACTTAGCCTGATGGGCGAGTTGTTTTTGCACGGATTGAGTGGGAGTAACGGCGAAGAATACCCGAATCGGCTTTGTTCCCTGATCGGCGCCTTTGTTGGTCAATTTTTTTCTGTGCGGTCAATCAGACATACGGCTTCGGCCACAATGCCTTCTTTGCGGCCGATCGCGCCAAGATGCTCGGCGGTTTTGGCTTTGATGTTGATATTGCGTGCTGATGTTTGCAGGTCTTGCGCGATATTGGCGATCATCGCTGGAATATGCGGTGCCATTTTCGGAGCTTGCGCGATAATGGTCGCATCGATATTGACGATTTCGTAATGATTGTTTTCCAGCAAATTGTGAACATTGCGCAATAGCACGCGGCTATCGATATTTTTGTAACGCGGATCAGAATCGGAAAAATGTTGTCCGATATCACCCAATGCGGCAGCGCCGATCAGCGCATCGCAAATGGCATGCAACAACACATCCGCGTCGGAGTGACCGAGCAAGCCTTTTTCGTGCGGGATCGTCACTCCGCCTATGATCAGTTGACGGCCTTCAACCAGCTGATGAACATCAAAACCTTGTCCTATTCTTAGGGTACTCATGAATTATTCCTATTTTGTAAAATCAATTCGGCCAAAGCCAGGTCTTGGGGATAGGTCACTTTAAAATTGTAAGCATCGCTGGCAACCAGTTTGGGGTGTAGTCCTAATGCCTCAACGGCACTGGCGTCATCGGTGACATTAATATTGGTTGCATTCTGCAATGCTCGAGTGAGCAGATCGCAGCGAAACATTTGCGGTGTCTGCGCCTGCCATAAATTTTCCCGCGATTCGGTGTTTTTCACACGATTCTCAGAATTGCTGCGTTTTAGAGTATCGGCAACCGGTACGGCGAGTAATCCGCCTACAGCATCGCTAGTCAATTCATCAATCAATCGATTGAGCTGTGCTGAAGTTAAACAAGGCCGGGCGGCGTCATGCACCAGAATCCAATCCTGAGTATTGATCAAGTTTTTTTGTTGTGCGACGGTAAGACCATTGAGCACACTATCCGCTCTGGTTGCACCGCCACACTTCAGCACGATCAATTTTCCAGAGAACTCAGACCAATCATATCGAGACCATTCCTCATCACCGGGCGCAAGCACGGTGATTACACCGGCGATTGAATGATGATCACATAATGTTCTGATTGCATGATAAATCATGGGCTTCTTGCATAATGGCAGATATTGTTTGGGAAGTTCATTACCCATGCGTGAGCCTGAACCTGCTGCGGGAATTAAAGCAAAAAACTTGGACATGATTGTGCTAGCGAGGCGGAGTTAAGAAAACGGGTTAATAAATAAAAATGTGAAATGCTGGTTGAATAAATCGCGATTATAGTTTTTTTACTTATGGATTGTTTGGAATTGTTACTAACGGGAACGGCGCATACTTTGTTTGCGTAATGAGGGTTGATAGAAGGCGCCCGGAACTAAAATCCGGTACAAGGTATAATCAAGCAATTCAATGTTAAGGTGGAATTTATGGAAGCAGAAAAAATCAACGCAATTGCTAATCATCTCCAGGATCTCTCCAGCCGCGCCAGCGAATTACGGAGGTTTCTTTGACTTCGATACCAAACAGACCAGACTGAATGAGTTGACACGGCTACTCGAGGATCCGGCGATTTGGAATGATAGCCAGCGCACGCAAGAGATTGGGCGTGAGAAAAAGCAGCTGGAAGATACGATTGTCACTTTGGAGTCGATGGAGCAACAGCTCGATGACGCGCGCGAGCTGTTTCAAATTGCTAAAGATGAATCCGATGACGCAGCGTTAGAAAGTATTGCCGGTGATGTCGATAACGTAGAGAAAGCAATCGCGAATCTGGAATTTCGCCGCATGTTTTCCGATCCGATGGATCCGAAGAATTGTTTTGTCGATATTCAATCAGGTTCAGGTGGAACGGAAGCGCAAGATTGGGCTTCGATGCTCGAACGCATGTATCTGCGTTATTGCGAAAGGCAGGGATTGGCTGTTGAAGTTTTGGAGGAATCGCCGGGTGATATCGCTGGTATCAAAAGCGCTACTTTGAAAGTAATGGGTGAATATGCGTATGGGTATTTACGCACGGAAACGGGGGTGCATCGATTGGTGAGAAAATCACCGTTCGATTCTGGTAATCGTCGGCATACGTCTTTTGCGAGTGTTTTTGTTTATCCGGAAGTCGATGACACAATAGAAATTGAAATAAATCCCGCCGATCTGCGAATTGATACGTTCCGCGCATCGGGAGCGGGTGGTCAGCATATTAATAAAACCGATTCCGCCATTCGTATTACCCACAATCCGACGGGGATAGTGGTGCAATGCCAAAGCGGTCGATCGCAGCATCGCAATAAAGCTGATGCGCTGGTGATGTTGAAATCGCGTTTATACGAAGCGGAACTGCGGAAAAGAAATGAAGAGAAGCAAGCCATAGAAGAAACAAAAACAGATATCGGCTGGGGTCATCAGATCCGATCGTATGTATTAGATCAATCGCGCATCAAAGATTTGCGGACAAATGTTGAAATTGGAAATACACAAAGTGTATTGGATGGAGATTTAAATAGTTTTATCGAAGCAAGTCTTAAACAGGGCGTTAAATAATTTTTAGTAGTAAAATTTTGTGAGTGTCTGTAATTAAAGAAATTTTGCAGATAATGTGGTTTTTCAAAATCGTTGTATGAAAAAAAATTGCAAAAAATGCTTGACCGGTAATCTAGGGTCTGTATAATTCCGTTTCTCGCTGCTTCGCAACATTTAAAAAGTAGCAACGCTCTTTAAAAAAATACAATCGATAGGTGTGAGTACTTGATGAAAGAATAGATTCTATCAAGAATCGAAAAAATATTTTAGTACTCGCAGGAAATATAGATATTGGTTTTTCGTGAATCAAAATCAAATACGTCAAGCGAGAGTTTTACCAGAATTAAACTTAAGAGTTTGATCCTGGCTCAGATTGAACGCTGGCGGCATGCTTTACACATGCAAGTCGAACGGCAGCACGGGTGCTTGCACCTGGTGGCGAGTGGCGGACGGGTGAGTAATACATCGGAACGTGTCCTTAAGTGGGGGATAACGCATCGAAAGATGTGCTAATACCGCATAATCTCTGAGGAGAAAAGTAGGGGATCGTAAGACCTTATGCTTTTGGAGCGGCCGATGTCTGATTAGCTAGTTGGTAAGGTAATGGCTTACCAAGGCGACGATCAGTAGTTGGTCTGAGAGGACGGCCAGCCACACTGGGACTGAGACAC
>JAFEGA010000001.1:110240-188957 GCA_018240285.1 Pseudomonadota bacterium
CAATGGGCGCAAGCCTGATCCAGCAATGCCGCGTGAGTGAAGAAGGCCTTCGGGTTGTAAAGCTCTTTTAGTTGAAAAGAAAAGGTCGCGACTAATAATCGCGACTCATGACGATATCAACAGAAAAAGCACCGGCTAACTACGTGCCAGCAGCCGCGGTAATACGTAGGGTGCAAGCGTTAATCGGAATTACTGGGCGTAAAGGGTGCGCAGGCGGTTTTGTAAGTCAGATGTGAAATCCCCGGGCTTAACCTGGGAATTGCGTTTGAAACTGTAAAACTAGAGTGCGGCAGAGGGAGGTGGAATTCCATGTGTAGCAGTGAAATGCGTAGAGATATGGAAGAACATCGATGGCGAAGGCAACCTCCTGGGCTAGCACTGACGCTCATGCACGAAAGCGTGGGGAGCAAACAGGATTAGATACCCTGGTAGTCCACGCCCTAAACTATGTCAACTAGTTGTCGGGTCTTATTAGATTTGGTAACGTAGCTAACGCGTGAAGTTGACCGCCTGGGGAGTACGGTCGCAAGATTAAAACTCAAAGGAATTGACGGGGACCCGCACAAGCGGTGGATTATGTGGATTAATTCGATGCAACGCGAAAAACCTTACCTACCCTTGACATGTCAGAAAGTTTTCAGAGATGAAATCGTGCTCGAAAGAGAATCTGAACACAGGTGCTGCATGGCTGTCGTCAGCTCGTGTCGTGAGATGTTGGGTTAAGTCCCGCAACGAGCGCAACCCTTGTCATTAATTGCCATCATTTAGTTGGGCACTTTAATGAGACTGCCGGTGATAAACCGGAGGAAGGTGGGGATGACGTCAAGTCCTCATGGCCCTTATGGGTAGGGCTTCACACGTAATACAATGGCGCGTACAGAGGGTTGCCAACTCGCGAGAGGGAGCTAATCTCAGAAAGCGCGTCGTAGTCCGGATCGGAGTCTGCAACTCGACTCCGTGAAGTCGGAATCGCTAGTAATCGCGGATCAGCATGTCGCGGTGAATACGTTCCCGGGTCTTGTACACACCGCCCGTCACACCATGGGAGTGGGTTTCACCAGAAGCAGGTAGTCTAACCGTAAGGAGGGCGCTTGCCACGGTGAGGTTCATGACTGGGGTGAAGTCGTAACAAGGTAGCCGTAGGGGAACCTGCGGCTGGATCACCTCCTTTCAAGAGTATTTCATTAAAGTACTCACAACCTATCGATTGTTAATAGACAGAGTTAAGAGCCAAAACTTGTGCTGGTTTGAAATGTGGAACTTAGACTCATTGAGGGTCTGTAGCTCAGTTGGTTAGAGCACACGCTTGATAAGCGTGGGGTCGGTGGTTCAAGTCCACCCAGACCCACCACGAAAGGGGGTGTAGCTCAGCTGGGAGAGCACCTGCTTTGCAAGCAGGGGGTCATCGGTTCGATCCCGTTCACCTCCACCAAGTATCTTAATAAATTCTATCAATAAGATAGAAAATTTGTCTGTTGTGATGTTTTTTGTTCTTTAAAAAAATGGAAAAGTAAAATTTATTTATGGTGATTAATCATTAAAATTGATTTTTATCGTAAGTAATAGTGGGTTAGATTGTATTTTATGCAATAAAAGTATTAAGTTCTATAATAATAGTTAAGTTATTAATGTTATAGGATCAAGTGAATAAGTGCATGTGGTGGATGCCTTGGCGATTACAGGCGATGAAGGACGTGGAAGCCTACGAAAAGCTTCGGGGAGCTGGCAAGCAAGCTTTGATCCGGAGATATCCGAATGGGGAAACCTGACTCTTGTTTAATTGGCTTTAATTTTTTTCAAAACTCGAAAAGTTAATTAAGCAAGAGTCGACTTTGGCTGAATATATAGGTCAAATGTAGCGAACCTGGAGAACTGAAACATCTAAGTATCCAGAGGAAAAGAAATCAACCGAGATTCCCATAGTAGTGGCGAGCGAAATGGGAACAGCCTTCAATATGTAGTATTTAGATTAGTCGAATTTTCTGGAAAGTTAAACCATAGTGGGTGATAGTCCCGTAGACGAAAATTTAGATATGGAACTAAGATTGAGAAAAGTAGAGCGGGACACGTGAAATCCTGTTTGAAAATGGGGGGACCATCCTCCAAGGCTAAATACTCGTAATCGACCGATAGTGAACCAGTACCGTGAGGGAAAGGCGAAAAGAACCCCGGAAGGGGAGTGAAATAGATCCTGAAACCGCATGCATACAAACAGTGGGAGCTCGTAAGAGTGACTGCGTACCTTTTGTATAATGGGTCAGCGACTTACATTCAGTAGCAAGCTTAACCGTATAGGGGAAGCGTAGCGAAAGCGAGTCTTAATAGGGCGTTTAGTTGCTGGGTGTAGACCCGAAACCAGATGATCTACTCATGGCCAGGATGAAGCGAGGGTAACACCTCGTGGAGGTCCGAACCCACTAATGTTGAAAAATTAGGGGATGAGCTGTGAGTAGGGGTGAAAGGCTAAACAAATCTGGAAATAGCTGGTTCTCTCCGAAAACTATTTAGGTAGTGCCTCATGTATCACCTTTGGGGGTAGAGCACTGTTATGGCTAGGGGGTCATTGAGACTTACCAAACCATTGCAAACTCCGAATACCAAAGAGTGCGAGCATGGGAGACAGACATCGGGTGCTAACGTCCGGTGTCGAAAGGGAAACAACCCAGACCCTCAGCTAAGGTCCCTAAGATGCAATTAAGTGGGAAACGAAGTGGGAAGGCATAGACAGTCAGGAGGTTGGCTTAGAAGCAGCCATCCTTTAAAGAAAGCGTAATAGCTCACTGATCGAGTCGTCCTGCGCGGAAGATGTAACGGGGCTCAAATTGTGCACCGAAGCTAGGGATTTACATTTTATGTAGATGGTAGGAGAGCGTTCCGTAAGCCTGTGAAGGTGGTTTGTAAAGACTGCTGGAGGTATCGGAAGTGCGAATGCTGACATGAGTAGCGATAAAGGGAGTGAAAAACTCCCTCGCCGAAAACCCAAGGTTTCCTGTGCAACGCTAATCGGCGCAGGGTGAGTCGGCCCCTAAGGTGAGGCAGAAATGCGTAACTGATGGGAAACTGGTTAAAATTCCAGTACCTTTATTTAATGCGATGTGGGGACGAAGAAGGTTAGCTCAGCCGGGTGTTGGATGTCCCGGTTCAAGCGTGTAGACATGTCGTTTAGGAAAATCCGAATGACTAAGTTGAGACGTGATAACGCAACATTCTTAGGAATGCCAAGTGAGTAATACCATGCTTCCAGGAAAAGCCACTAAGCTTCAGTTAAATAGAGACCGTACCGCAAACCGACACAGGTGGGTAGGATGAGAATTCTAAGGCGCTTGAGAGAACTCAGGAGAAGGAACTCGGCAAAATAGCACCGTAACTTCGGGAAAAGGTGTGCCCTTGGTATGTGTAGCGCTTCTCGCGTGAAGCAGAATGGGGTTGCAATGAAATGGTGGCTGCGACTGTTTAATAAAAACATAGCACTCTGCAAACACGAAAGTGGACGTATAGAGTGTGACGCCTGCCCGGTGCCGGAAGGTTAAATGATGGGGTGCAAGCTCTTGATTGAAGCCCCGGTAAACGGCGGCCGTAACTATAACGGTCCTAAGGTAGCGAAATTCCTTGTCGGGTAAGTTCCGACCTGCACGAATGGCGTAACGATGGCCACACTGTCTCCTCCTGGGACTCAGCGAAGTTGAAATGTTTGTGAAGATGCAATCTCCCCGCGGCTAGACGGAAAGACCCCGTGCACCTTTACTGTAGCTTTACATTGGACTTTGATAACATTTGTGTAGGATAGGTGGGAGGCATTGAAGTGAATTCGCCAGAATTCATGGAGCCAACGTTGAAATACCACCCTGATGTTGTTGAGGTTCTAACCTAGATCCATTATCTGGATTGGGGACCGTGTATGGTAGGCAGTTTGACTGGGGCGGTCTCCTCCCAAATTGTAACGGAGGAGTACGAAGGTACGCTAGGTACGGTCGGAAATCGTGCTGATAGTGCAATGGCAAAAGCGTGCTTAACTGCGAGACTGACAAGTCGAGCAGGTGCGAAAGCAGGTCATAGTGATCCGGTGGTTCTGTATGGAAGGGCCATCGCTCAACGGATAAAAGGTACGCCGGGGATAACAGGCTGATTCCTCCCAAGAGTTCATATCGACGGGGGAGTTTGGCACCTCGATGTCGGCTCATCACATCCTGGGGCTGTAGCCGGTCCCAAGGGTATGGCTGTTCGCCATTTAAAGTGGTACGTGAGCTGGGTTTAAAACGTCGTGAGACAGTTTGGTCCCTATCTGCCGTGGGCGTTGGAAGTTTGAAAGGACCTGCTCCTAGTACGAGAGGACCGGAGTGGACGCACCTCTGGTGTACCGGTTATGACGCCAGTCGTATCGCCGGGTAGCTATGTGCGGACGAGATAACCGCTGAAAGCATCTAAGCGGGAAACTCCCCTTAAGATAAGACTTCCCGAGAGTATAACTCTCCTAAAGGTTCGTCGAAGACTACGACGTTGATAGGTCGGATGTGGAAGCATAGTAATATGTTAAGCTAACCGATACTAATTGACCGTGAGGCTTGATCCTATAACTTTAATAATTTATTTCTATATATAATATAATTATAATTTTACTTTTTCCATTAAGAATAATATTTGATATATATTATTCAATCACCAGTTACGCTTGGCGGCCATAGCACTTTGGACCCACCTCTTCCCATCCCGAACAGAACCGTGAAACGAAGCTGCGCCGATGATAGTGTGCATTCGCATGTGAAAGTAGGTTACCGCCAGGCATTCTAATATTAGAAAAACCTCTCATCAAATATTTTTGATGAGAGGTTTTTTTATTTCTATTAAACCCTGACAATCTCTGTTAACCCTGCTGCAGTTATTAAAAATTTTATAGCTTACTGTTGTGAGTATTAGTATTCGTGAGATTATGAACGAGAAGACGTGCCCTATATTTATGGCTTGAGGAATCTTGCAAACTTACTGATGCGATGTCACTCATCATTTTTTGATGTTATGTTAATCTGTAATTATTGCAAGTATTCACAAAACAAATATTTAATAATTTTATTCATGATTTGAGTGTGTGTTGTTATGAGCGAATCTGAAATTAAAAAAGAAGATTGGGAAAAACGATTGCTTGAGAATCTCGCTTTGGCCTCGTTGCGAGAGCAACGTCGTGCTCGAAGATGGAGTACTTTTTTTAAGTTGATTACTTTTCTATATCTTTTCATTCTGTTATTTGTTGCATTAGGTTGGATAGAAGGTGGAAGGATGCATATTGCCGAAAAGCATACCGCGGTAATTGACTTAAAAGGAATGATTGTTGCGGATAGCATCAGTAGCGCGGATAAAGTTAATGCTAGTTTGCGCTCCGCATTCCAAGATAAAAATACGCGAGGGATAGTATTACGAATCAACAGTCCCGGCGGAAGTCCAGTTCAGGCAGGTTACATCAATGATGAAATACGGCGCTTGCGCTCCAAGTATCCCGATATACCCGTGTATGCGGTGGTTGGCGATATTTGTGCTTCCGGAGGCTATTATGTCGCCGTAGCCGCCGACAAAATTTTTGTGGATAAAGCAAGTTTGGTGGGTTCGATCGGTGTTTTGATGGATGGTTTTGGTTTTACGGGCACTTTGGAGAAACTTGGCATCGAGCGCCGATTACTGGCAGCGGGCGAGAACAAAGGATTTCTGGATCCATTTACTCCGTTGGATCCTGCGCAAAAGGAACATGCAACACGATTGTTGCGTGAAATACATGAACAATTCATTCAGGTAGTGAAACAGGGTCGAGGTGAACGTTTAAAGGATGCGCCGGAGATATTCAGTGGAATAGTCTGGACAGGACAGAAAAGCATCGATTTAGGACTCGCCGACGAAATGGGCGACGCCGACTATGTGGCGCGTGAGATTATACAAGCAGAAACATTGGTTGATTTTACCTCGCAAGAAGGGCTATCTGATTTATTTAACAAACGCTTCAGTCAGATAGTCTTTAAGATTTTGTCCGATCTAGCGGTGAACTTGCGCTAAAAGGCGTTCTGTTGTCAATTTCTGAATATTTCTGCTAGGGCGCGTTTTGCCCCGGTTTGCCATGCCGGGAGCGTTAAATCAAAAGTTTTTGCCAGTTTCAATGAATTTAAACGTGAATTGAACGGACGTTGTGCGGCTGAAGGGAAATCGCTGCTAGCTATCGGTTGCAAAGCTGTCGATTTGATTTTGAGGGGTAAGTTTGCACTTTCTGCACTTTCCAGGATGAATTTGGCAAATTCGTACCAAGAAGTGTTGCCACTGGCAGTTAGATGATACAAACCCGAGATTTCAGGTTTTTGCTTGGTTGCGAGTAGCGCGAAAGCGGTAATGTCGGCAATCAATTCAGCACCTGTCGGCGATCCGATTTGATCATTGACGACGGTTAATTTATCCCGCTGCTGCGCTAAGCGAAGTATCGTTTTTATGAAATTATTTCCATAAGCCGAATATACCCAGCTGGTGCGAAAGATCAAATGTAAGCAACCGGAATTTTGAATATTTTTTTCACCTTCCAGTTTGGTTTTTCCATAAACGTTTAACGGTTCAGTAGTGTCGGTCTCAACAAAAGGTTGATCACCGTGGCCATTGAAAACATAATCCGTTGAGTAATGAATTAACCAAGCATTCAATTGCTTTGCCTCACGCGCAATAACACCGGGTGCTTGGGCATTCAGCCTGTGAGCCAATTTGGATTCGCTTTCCGCTTTATCGACAGCGGTATAAGCTGCCGCATTGACAATGATGTCGGGAGCGATTTTTCGTATCGTCTGCTGAATACCCGCAAAATCGTTAAGATCGCCGCAAAAATCCGTGCTTGTCGAATGTAATGTGATCAATTCGCCTAGAGGCGCAAGACTACGTTGTAACTCCCATCCCACCTGGCCGTTTTTACCAAATAACAAGATTTTTTTCACGGTAATCCTGCGTAGTTTTTGCTTATCCATTCCTGATAAGCGCCGGTTTGCACATCGGTAACCCACTGTTGATTATTGAGATACCAGTGAATGGTTTTGCGAATACCGCTAGCGAATGTCTCGGCCGGCCTCCAATTGAGTTCGCGTTCGATTTTCGTTGCATTGATGGCGTAGCGCCGATCATGTCCCGGCCGATCGTCGACATGTTTAATGAGACTATGAAAATCCGTATCGGGATATGATTCTTTTAACAAAGCGCAGATCGTTTGCACGATTTCGATATTGGGTTTTTCATTCCAGCCGCCAATATTATAGGTTTCTCCCGGAATACCTGCCTCAAGAGTCCGGCGGATTGCGCTACAGTGATCGGTCACATACAGCCAGTCGCGGATTTGCTGACCATCGCCGTAAACCGGCAAAGGTTTTCCTGTAAGCGCATTGACGATCATTAACGGAATCAGTTTTTCCGGGAATTGAAATGGACCGTAATTGTTAGAACAATTTGTGGTCAGTACGGGTAAACCGTAGGTATGGTGATAGGCGCGCACTAAGTGATCGCTGGAAGCTTTACTGGCTGAATAGGGACTATTGGGTTGGTAACAATGTTCTTCGGTAAAGGCCGGTTCATTTTTAGCCAATGAACCATAGACTTCGTCGGTTGAGACATGCAGAAAGCGAAAATTCTGTTTTGCGGTGGAATCCAGTTCACGCCAGTATGCATGCGTTGCTTCCAATAAACGAAAGGTCCCCAGAATATTGGTTTGAATAAAATCCGCCGGGCCGTGGATCGAACGGTCGACGTGACTTTCAGCGGCCAGATTGATAATGGCGCGCGGTTGATATTGAGCCAGTAATTGCGAAACCTGTGAGCTATCACCGATGTCTCCTTGTACAAAAATATGCCGCGAATCTTGAGATAAAGAAGAAAGATTGCGCAGATTCCCGGCGTACGTCAACTTATCCAGATTGATAACTTTCTCGTCGGATTGCGCCAACCAATCCAGAACGAAATTGCTGCCGATAAAACCCGCGCCTCCTGTGACTAAAATCATTCAATTTTCCGGAAAAATAAGTTGATGATTGCGATCAGAATGGAGATACCCTAGAAATTTGAAGCCACTTTGACATTGATTCACTCAGGCTCCCATACCGGTAGAATTCCCATTTCACCGGATTTTACTTGAAATTCACAATCGATGCCGATTCCTGGAACCCATACCAAGTATTCGCCGCAAAATAACAGCGGCATACTGCTGCGTTGCCAGGGTGGAATAGATGTTTCCTGCAACAAATTTTTCAGGCTCCTGCGCGGACGGTTGCAAGCTGGTGTAAAACGTTCGCCACCTGTGCGGGCGCGCACGGTAACCGACCCGGTTTGTAATTTTTGCCGATCAATACCTTGATTCACAACTTCAGTAAAATGGATTGCGCCATTCAAATGCGGCAACGCTAAATGTGTTTCACCCCGCCAGGGGTATTGATCTAAGCATTGAATGCGTGATTTCTTGTGCAGAATATAAACGGCACCTTTGAAACAGCGAATTTCATAATTGCCAAAAGTGATGTGGAGCTGGTTATCTCTATTTACCGACAGCAACTGATTAGCAATATCTTCTAGTTTTGCCGCACTGGGGAGCATCGCGCCCTGTTGCACTAAAGTGTAACGCAAGAGATTTTTTACCCGCGCAAAACTCAGTTTGCGAACGCAATCGATTTGCAGCATGTCGCCAACAAGGCAGTTTTCACTATCCATTGCCGCCAATTCATCCAGCAGTTGCGATGCTTCGGAGAGATGACGGCTGGTGCGCAACAATGTGTTGGGATAATTGGGATAACGCTTTCTTAGTATAGGTAGAATGTCGTGGCGCAGGAAATTCCGGTTGAAAGCAGTGTCGTCATTGCTTTCGTCGTTAGTCCAACGTAATTTATTGTGCCGTGCATAATCTTCAATGCTATGGCGGGAGATTTCCAGCAACGGCCGCAGTATTTGCGGTGCGATTGCGGATTGTTTCCTGAGAACCGGCATTGCGCTCAATCCACGTATTCCGGCACCGCGAAATAATTGCAACAACAACGTTTCGGCCTGGTCATCCAGATGCTGCGCGACAACGATGAAGTCCGCTGGCATGTGGCTGAAAACGCGATACCGTTCTTCGCGCGCAATCGCTTCGAGGCTGACTCCGGTTTCTTTTTTTATTTGCAGATAGGCGATGTAGATGGAGATGCCATATGCGTGGCAGAGGTCGCAGCAGAACCTGCTCCACCGGTTTGCGTTACTGCTGATGCCGTGATTGACATGCACAGCGGAAAGCGTAAACGGTATTTGCTTGGACAACACGATCAGGATGTCCAGTAACACGACTGAATCGACGCCGCCGCTCAAAGCGATCGTCAGATGATCGCCCGGTTTGATATGAGCCAGTAAAACTTCTCGGGCGCTGCTGATCGGGTTATTCGATTTTGACTTCCTTGAATGAGCCATACGCCATTAGCCGGTCCAGACGTTTTTCCAGAAGCGCTTCGATGGAACGATCCTGAAGTTTGCGCAGCGATTCCTTCAGCACCGTTTTTACCGATTGCATGATGGCTGGATAATCGCGGTGAGCGCCGCCGATGGGTTCGGCAATGATGCTGTCGATCAGATTCATGGCTTTCAAACGATCCGCGGTAATACCCATGATTTCCGCTGCCTCCGGTGCTTTGTCTGCGCTTTTCCATAGGATCGAGGCACATCCTTCCGGCGATATGACGGAATAGGTTGCGTATTGCAACATGTGAATCACATCGCCGACAGCGACAGCCAAAGCGCCGCCGGAACCACCTTCGCCGATGATGACGCAAATGACCGGAATTCTTAATTCCGCCAAAACATAGAGATTTCTGCCGATGGCTTCCGACTGGCCGCGTTCTTCCGCATCGATGCCGGGATATGCGCCGGGGGTGTCGATAAAAGTAATCAGCGGAATCGAAAATTTTTCCGCCAGGCGCATCAGGCGCAGCGCTTTGCGGTAACCTTCCGGTTTCGGCATGCCAAAGTTGCGGTGAATTTTTTCCCGGGTATCGCGACCTTTTTGATGACCGATCACCATCACAGTCTGACCGTTAAAGCGCGCCAGACCGCCAACTATGGCATGATCATCGGAGAAATTCCGGTCGCCATGCAGTTCTTCAAAATCGGTAAATAAATGTTCGATGTAATCCAGCGTATAGGGGCGTTGAGGGTGACGGGCGACTTGCGAGATCTGCCATGGTGTCAGTTTTGCATAGACATTTTTTGTCAGAGACTGACTTTTGGCTTGCAAGCGTGCAATTTCAGCAGAAATATCCAAAGCCGAATCATCCTGCGCAAAGCGCAATTCCTCAATTTTTGATTCAAATTCTGCAATATTTTGCTCAAATTCCAGGAAAGTGATTTTCATGTGGGTTAAGCTATAATCCGAAAGCTGAAATGATACAGGATTTACAGTCCGATCGGCACGGCTCAGTGAATCAAGTGAATGGTTTATTCGCATCGATTGGAAGGATTTTTTTCAGGTAATGAAGCTGCCGATTATCAAAAGTAAATAGTTGAAAATATTTTATGAATAGACGCATTTTTCTGCAGCGGATAAGTGCATTCGCAGCATTTCCTGCCATTCCATTTGTTTTTCCGGTGCAACTTGATGCAAGCAATATCAATCCGGCAGCAATCGCGCCACTCAATAAGCCTAAAGAAACTTGGCGCGGATTGATAACGCCGGAAGCCTACCGGGTTTTATTTGAAGAAGATACTGAGGAACCCGGAAGCAGCGAGTTAAATTCTGAAACGCGTGAAGGAACCTATATTTGTGCGGCATGCCATTGGCCACTGTTTGAGAGCCAATATAAATACGAAAGCGGCAGCGGGTGGCCCAGTTTTACCCAGCCGATTTCCGGGCATGTCGCTACCAAACCAGACTATCAACTCATTTTTTTGCGCACGGAGTACCATTGTGCGCGTTGCGGCGGGCATCAAGGGCATGTTTTTAAAGACGGCCCGCCGCCGAGAGGCGAACGCTGGTGCAATAACGGCTTGGCGTTGAAATTTGTACCACAAACGGAGCCGTTGCCGCCGCTCAGAAGCTAATCCGGGAATCGGCGTTGTTATAAGACGATCGCTTTGAAAAATTTAATGGAGGAATGTAAACATTAGCAAAACAAAAATTATTTCCTTGAGTGGTATTACACCGAAGGCTTTCTTGCGCGATTACTGGCAAAAGCAGCCATTGCTGGTGAGGAATGCTTTACCGGGTTTTAATGGTCTGTTGACTCGAGATGAATTGATGGCATTAGCGTGTAATGAAGATGCGCAATCACGCCTTGTCATCCAACGAAAGGGGCAATGGCAGCTTAAGCATGGTCCGCTGGAGTATAGTGATCTGACAAAATTACCGGAAACTCAGTGGACTTTACTGGTGCAGGGTGTCAATCATTTTCTTCCCTCAGCGCGTGATTTATTAACACAATTCCGCTTCATACCGCACGCGCGGCTGGATGATTTGATGGTCAGCTATGCGCCTAAAGGCGGCGGAATAGGACCGCATTTTGATTCCTATGATGTATTTCTGCTCCAGGGAATGGGTTCCAGACGCTGGCAGATATCCGCGCAACTGGATGATGAATTTATTGCGGACGCGCCGCTCAGGATTCTGAAGAATTTTCAACCGGAACAGGAGTGGGTGTTAAATCCTGGCGATATGCTTTATTTGCCGCCCAAGTATGCGCATAACGGCATTGCTGAAAATGACTGCATGACGTATTCCATTGGCTTTCGCGCTCCCAGTCATCAAGAATTGATAACGCAGTTTCTGATTCATCTGCAAGATAATCTTGTAACGGACGGCTGGTATTCCGACCCTGATTTGCAGATGCAATCCCATCCGTCAAGAATTAGTGCGGCTATGCAATCGCAGGTTAATTCGATACTGAAGAAAATTAAGTGGGATCGAAAGGATATCGAGAATTTTTTGGGTATTTATCTTTCCGAGCCGAAACCCCATGTTTTTTTTGAACAGCCTGATAAACCGTTAACAATGCGTGCATTTCTGCAGCGGATTAGCGAAAACGGGGTGCGGCTCGATTTAAAAAGCAGAATCTTAAGCAGCGGCGGTAAATTTTATATTAATGGCGAAGTTGTTGAAGTGAGCGCTGCCGCATACAAAACATTGATCAGTCTCGCCGATAATCACGAATTGCCACCGGTATCCGAATTGGATCAAGAGACTGGGGAGATTCTGTATCAATGGTACATCAATGGTTATATTAAAAATTAAGCTTAGTAAACTGTGATGTATATCAAAATTTTGATCAGATTTGTATAATTTTGCCAGTTCGATTATGCTATTGCGCGTAAATCAAAACGAAGAACATGGGAGATTGAATGTTTAGATTTTTACTGGTAGTAATGGCTTTTGCTATTTTGACACTGAGTGCTTGTGAAGGTAAGAAAAGTCTTGATGGTTATCCAATGGATAAACCGCCTCCATCTGCTTATGCACCAAGAGATTCTGAACCTCAAGAATTAAAATAAACGGGGTAAGCAAGTAGCAGATTCAAAATAACACTTCTTAAATCACAAATTCTCGAAGAAAGGGAATTTGTGGTTTCTGGTTGATAATCAAAAGAAGATTTACGAATGTTACTGGTAAATTATTTTTTGTCCATCAATCAAATCTCTGGTTTCCATTTTCTTATCGGAATACTTAAATACCATGAAGATGGATTCTCAGAAAACAGGGAATCATTTAGATGCTATTTTTTTATCCGGATGATTTGAACCTGAATAGCAGTTACGGATATCGATTGACTTTCAGCGAGGAAGCGTGCTTGAAGGTTTAATCAAATTCGTTATATACTGCGGCGCTTTATATATTTTGAGAACTTTATAAGGAAAATCACATGAAATATACTCTTCTGGCTGCACTTTTACTCGCTTTAACGTTATCTGCATGTGGCAAACCTAACCAAGCATTGCCTGAGACCGAAAAAGCAAACTATGACAAAGTCATGAGTGGTGGAGAACCAGACGTTAAAAAGAAATAATTTTTCTGTCTGGAGAAATAAAAAAACCGCCTTTCAGGGCGGTTTTTTTATTTCTAAGCTTCTTGCTCTTGCTATTTAAGCTGCTCATGTAATAGCTTCATGATGCGACTGGCCGTTGATGCGCTTACGTCAGTTCCATCGTCATTTAGTAAGCTGACGGTGCTGGTATTCGTGCCGGTATTGTGCACCTGGATACGGTATTTTGCCGCTTTCGCGCCATCTTTATCTCCACTTCGCCAGAACATGATATTGGAAAGAATGCCTTCATCGTCCCCCTTTTTCTTCCTGTCCGCATCAGGATTAACGTAACGTACGAAATAAATTCCCTGTTCACGATTACGATCTTCGACGGTGAAGCCGATCCGATCGAGTGCTAAGCCGACTCGCCGCCATGACCGGTCAAATGCTTCATTCACTACTAGCGAAGTGCCTTCTTTATTGATGAATGCACGCTCCTGAGTCGAGCTTCTACCCGTAGTCAATTCCAGTTTGGCTTTTTGTTCCTCAACGCCGAAGCGCATCATTAAACGCGATAACATTTCGGCTTCCAAATTGGGGTCAGCCGGGCGTGGTTGCCAGATTGTGCGATTGAGACTGCCGCCTTCCAGTACTTCGGTCATACCGCGGTGGCTGATATAGACTTCCGTGCTTCCGGTTTCATTGCGTTCCAGCCGGGTACGGAATTTATCCCGTTCAGCGGTTGAATAAATGCTGTCCAAGAATGTGGAAAGAAAAGTACGAATGATATCTTGCGGAATCTTGGCTCGGTTTTCGGCCCAATCGGTTTCCATGATACCGGCCTCGGGAACCTCTACTTTGATCAAAAAGCCAAGTTCCTGCCAGAATTCCTTAATCACCGGCCATACGACTTCAGGGGGTTGGGGTATAACCAGCCAGCGCTGTGTGCCGGAACGTTCGATATGCACATTCTGAACGGAGGTGGGTATTAAGGATGTGGTGGCATTTTTTTGCTGTCCGCCGCGTTCGCTACTATAACTGGAAAAAGTTGTGCTGCCGGATGATCCTTCCGGGATTGAATAACGTTCATCGATCGCTGGCTGGATAAGATCGGGCGGTATTTCCAGAGGCGGTAGTTTTCCTGCCGATTTGTAATCAATGGTTTTGGTATCCGGAAACAGGTCGATCATTTTGCAACTTGTGGTTGTCAATGAGAGCGTCACTACCAGAGACGGTATGGCTACTTTCCGCCATTGCATTTTTGACATCTTACCTCTTCACATCGTGGATGTTGGCGGATTGCATTGCTTCGCGCAGCAGTTGATGATACTGGCCGGATAAAGGCGTCAGCGGCAGGCGGATTCCGGGGCCGATTAAACCCATTTGCGCAACAGCCCATTTCACTGGGATAGGGTTGGCTTCAACGAATAGGTCAATGTGTAAACGCAAAAGCTTGTTATTGATTGCGCGCGCGGTATTGAGATCGCCTGCGAATGCAGCGGCGCACATGTCATGCATCATGCGCGGCGCTACGTTGGCGGTGACTGAAATCACACCGTGTCCGCCCAACAGCAGAAAGGCCAATCCACTCACATCGTCGCCGCTATAAATAGAGAAACCGGACGGTGCGCGCTGTAATAAATCGGAACCACGCCCGATATCGCCCGTTGCATCTTTGATGCCGACAATGTTCGGGATTTGCGCTAAACGCAGGGCAGTGTTGTTATGAATATCGGCTACGGTGCGGCCCGGGACGTTATACAGGATATGTGGAATATCTACAGCTTCGGCGATGGCCTTGAAATGCTGGTACAGCCCTTCCTGTGTCGGTTTGTTGTAATAAGGCGCAACCGAAAGGCAGGCATCCACCCCGGCATTCTTGGCATAAATCGATAAATCGATGGCTTCACGCGTCGAGTTCGCTCCTGTGCCGGCAATCACCGGTATGCGTCCGGCGACATGATCGACCGCGGTGCGCATCAGCAGATGATGCTCTTCAAAATCTACAGTCGGGGATTCGCCTGTCGTACCGACGACAACGACGCCGTCGGTACCCTGTTCTATGTGAAAATCAAGCAGAGCGCGAAAGCGATCCAGATCCAGCCCGCCCTCTTCGTCCATGGGTGTAACGATAGCAACCAAGCTACCTTTAAACATAACAATCTATCCGGTAAAAAGAATGCATTTTACCCGAATCTTATGGTGTTTAAGCATATTCACCACGCTTCGCAGAATATTTTAATGCCTACCGTCAATTTCGATTACCCATCCCGGTCGATTAATATCAAGACTCTATTCGCTCGACCGCGTGAAGCTGATCTGGTCATCGCGGCAATCGACGGTAATGGTGTCTCTGGCTACAAATTTTCCTTCCAGAATCTCTTTGGCTAGCGGATTTTCAATTTGCGCCTGGATCGCCCGTTTTAGCGGACGCGCGCCGAACACCGGATCAAAGCCTGCTTGAGAAATAACCGACAACGCGGCATCGCTGACTTCAAGGCGCATGTCGAGTTTAGCCAGCCGGGCTTCAAGATTGTGCAGTTGTATTCTGGCGATGGATTGAATATGTTTCTGATCCAACGCGTGGAACACGACCACCTCATCGATGCGATTGATGAATTCCGGCCTAAAGTAAGTTTTTACTTCACCCATCACGGCATCTTTGATGACTGCATACGAATTGCCAGCCATTTCCTGGATCATTTGCGATCCGAGATTGGACGTCATGACGATCACGGTATTCTTGAAATCGACGGTACGGCCTTGGCCATCCGTCATGCGACCATCGTCGAGGACTTGCAGCAATACGTTAAATACGTCTGGATGTGCTTTTTCCACTTCGTCCAGCAAGATCACGGCATACGGTTTCCGCCGCACCAGTTCGGTCAAATAGCCACCTTCCTCATAGCCGACATAACCCGGCGGCGCGCCGATCAGACGAGCAACCGAATGTTTCTCCATGAATTCAGACATATCGACGCGGATTAAATGCTCTTCCGAGTCGAACAGGAAACCGGCCAGCGCTTTGCATAATTCCGTCTTGCCGACGCCGGTTGGTCCCAGGAACAGGAACGAGCCGTATGGCCGGTTCGGATCGGACAAACCGGCACGGGAGCGGCGGATGGCATCGGACACCAGCCGCACCGCTTCATCCTGACCGACAACCCGTTCGTGCAGTTTTTGCTCCATCAACAGCAGTTTTTCCCGCTCTCCCTGCATCATCTTGGAGACCGGAATTCCGGTTGCACGCGATACCACTTCGGCGATTTCCTCGGCACCCACCTGCGTGCGTAATAATTTAGGTGCGGCGGCTGTGTTAGCTTCAGCGCTGCTGGCTTGCTGCAGTTGTGCTTCTAATTGCGGCAAGCGGCCGTATTGGAGTTCCGAAACTTTTTGCCAATCGCCCTTGCGTGTAGCCGCTTCGATTTCCAGCTTGATTTTCTCCATCTCTTCCTTGACTTGCTGGGAGCCTTGCACCTGGAATTTTTCGGTTTTCCAGATTTCTTCTAAATCGGCGTATTCGCGTTCTTTCTGCTCGATTTCATCTTCGAGCAATTGCAGGCGCTTTTGCGATGCTTCGTCTTTCTCTTTTTTCATCGCTTCGCGCTCGATTTTCAATTGAATCAAACGCCGGTCCAGCTTATCCAGCGCTTCCGGCTTGGAATCGATTTCCATTTTGATCCGGGCTGCGGCTTCGTCGATCAGATCGATCGCCTTATCCGGCAAGAAACGGTCGGTGATATAGCGATTGGATAATTCCGCCGCCGCAACGATGGCCGGATCGGTAATATCCACGCCATGATGCACTTCGTATTTCTCCTGCAGACCGCGCAGAATGGCAATGGTCGCTTCCACCGTCGGTTCTTCTACCAGAACTTTCTGAAAGCGCCGCTCCAGCGCGGCATCTTTTTCAATATATTTGCGGTATTCATCCAAGGTTGTCGCGCCGACGCAGTGCAGTTCACCGCGCGCCAACGCTGGTTTCAACATGTTACCGGCATCCATCGCGCCTTCCGCTTTGCCGGCACCCACCATGGTATGCAGTTCGTCGATGAAGACGATGGTTTTGCCTTCGTCTTGAGCGAGTTCTTTCAACACGGATTTGAGGCGCTCCTCGAATTCGCCGCGGTATTTCGCACCGGCCAGCAGCGCAGCCATATCGAGCACCAGAACACGTTTGTCTTTCAAGCTTTCCGGTACTTCGCCATTGACAATGCGTTGCGCCAAGCCTTCGACGATGGCGGTTTTACCGACACCCGGCTCACCGATCAGTACTGGGTTGTTTTTGGTACGGCGCTGTAACACTTGAATCGCGCGGCGGATCTCATCGTCACGTCCGATGACCGGATCCAATTTGCCTTGGCGCGCACGTTCGGTGAGGTCCAGTGTATATTTCTTCAGCGCTTCGCGGCTGCCCTCGGCTTCCGCGCTGCTGACTTGTTCACCGCCACGGATGGCGTTAATGGCGCGTTCCAGTGCCGCAGCATTGGCGCCGTGTTGCTTGAGCAATGCGCCGATCTCGCCTTTATCTTGCAGAATCGCAAGCAGGAACATTTCCGAAGCGATGAATTGATCGTTGCGTTTTTGCGCTTCCTTATCTGCCAGATTGAGCAGATTGTTCAGCGTGCGAGAGATATTGACTTCTCCGCCGGTATTTTCCACTTTCGGCAGACGCTGCACGCTTTGCTTGAGGCTTTCTAGCAGTGGTGCAGTATTGACGCCGGAACGTTGCAACAAAGAAAGCGTACTGCCGTCTTCTTGTTGCAATAAAGCCAGCAGTAGATGCTGCGGCTCGATGGTCGGGTTGTCCTGGCCGACAGCAATACTTTGCGCATCCGCGAAGGCTTGTTGAAACTTGGTGGTGAGTTTGTCAAAACGCATGAAATTCTCCCGTGGTAGGTTATTGCTGCCTACGTGGGGGGAGAAACGTGAAATTTCAAGAGCCGGTTATTTTACTGAGCGGATCGCGAGGATCTTGCGCTTTTGCGGCGCCGGGCTGGCGAGCATCGGTTCAATTTCAGGCGCTGCTACCGGTCTGCTGAAGTGATAGCCTTGGTAGTGATCACACTGTTGCGCAATCAAAAGATCGAGTTGCTCCTCAGTTTCTATGCCTTCGGCGGTGACATCCATACCCAGACTGTGCGCCATCGCAATGATCGTGGCGACAATCGTGTGATCATTTTTATCGGTGACGATATCGCGTACAAAGCTGCGGTCGATTTTAAGCGTATGGATCGGGAAGCGTTTCAGATAACTGAGGCTGGAGTAACCGGTACCGAAATCGTCGATGGAAATGCGGATGCCCATGGCATTGAGCTGATTCAGCGTTTCCACGACTTTTTCAATATTATCGATCAGCATGCTCTCGGTGATTTCCAGCGTGATGTAATGAGCCGCGACGCCAGTTTCATTCAAGATACGCGCAATGTTGTTGATTAACTCCTTGTCGCGGAATTGCCGCGCGGACAGATTGATGGCGACTTTCGGCACATGGTAGCCCTGCACTTGCCATGTTTTGATTTGCGCGCACACTGTTTTTAACACCCATGCGCCGATAGGAATGATTAAACCGGTTTCTTCCGCCAAGCCGATAAATTTATCCGGGGCGATCAGTTTGTGCTCGGGGTGACGCCAGCGTAGCAATGCTTCGACACTGTGCAACCGGTATCCGGCATATCCATGATCGGCTGGTAATGTAAAACCAGCTCGTTGCGTTCCAGCGCATAGCGTAAATCGAGACTGAGTGTATGTCTTTCATGAGCGGATTTATTGAGCTCATCGGTAAAGAACTGGTAATTGTTGCGGCCGTTCTCTTTGGCGTGATACATGGCGGTGTCCCCGTTTTTTAACAAGGTTTCGGCATTGGTACCATCTTCGGGGGAAACCGCAATACCGATACTGCCGCAGATATGCAATTCGTTGTTGCCGATATGGAATGGGTGCATTAAGGCATCGAGAATTTTCTGCGCCACCTTGGCCGCATCCAGGGATTCTGCAATAGAATTAAGTACTACAATGAATTCGTCCCCACCTTGGCGAGCGACGGTATCTTCGCTGCGCACACAATCCACTAATCTCTTTGCAACCGCTTGCAGCAGAAGATCGCCAATATCGTGACCGAGTGAATCGTTGATTGTCTTGAAATGATCTAGATCGATAAATAACACCGCCATCTGCTTCTGACTGCGTGCATCGTGTATGAGAGCCTGTTCGATGCGATCTTGCAGCAAATGCCGGTTGGGCAAGCCGGTTAATGCGTCATGCGTAGTCATTTCTATGATGCGCTTTTCTGCTTTTTTGCGTTCGAACCAACGGCCCAGATCATGTGCAACCGTATCGGTCAGATGCTGTTCGTAAGGTAACGCGAATGGCAAGCCTTGTGTGTAAGATACGGTTAATTGTCCGCATATTTCTCCATTGGCGATAATTGGAGCATTGAGGGTATCCGGGAGATTATGCTCAAACCCGGCAGTGGTGAATTGCTCGTTTCCGAGCATTATTGAGGCAACGGCAAAATCCGGGAATTGCAACGCTTGGGTTAACGATTCTAATATGTTTTGGTAGGTTTTCTCGCTATCTTGATTCTGTTCCAGATAATTACGCACTTTATGTAAGCAGTTACTTTCCTTGAGCCGCTCGTTCAAATCGAGATCCTTTTGCTTGCGAGAGGTGATGTCTACCCGCACGGAAAGGTAGCGATCGATTTTTCCGCTGGCATTAATCAGCGGCACGATGGTTGAATCGACCCAATAGAGTTTGCCCGATTTGCTACGATTACAGATTTCCTGATGCCAGGTTCGGCCTTTCACGATAGTCGCCCACATCTCGGAGAAAAACGATTTGGGATGTGTGCCTGAGTTCAGAATGCGATGATCTTGCCCGATCAATTCCTGTTGTGAATAACCGCTGATCTCACAGAATTTTTCATTGACTTGAATAATTCTGCCTTTACGATCGGTAATTGAAATTAAAGCAAGCTTGCCGATGGCGTTCAAATAAGCGGTCAGTTCCGATGAGATTTTCTCGGCATTGTCTTTTGCTTGTATTAACTCATTATGAGCTTTGATTGAAGCATTTCTCGATTTTATTGTCTTGTCGATGAGCGGTTTGGTTAACCAATAAACCACTGTCATACCGGCTAACACAAGCAAACTGAGGTTGAATAGGATTTTTTCTAGCTGATGCAAAAGATCATCGTACAATTCTTGCTTATCCATCTTGAGCACCGCACCCAAGCCGTAAGCAACGGGTGAATGAGCTGCGACGACATCAATCTGCCGGTAATCCTTAGTAAATTGAATGCCGTTTTGTCCTTCCAAGGCAAGATGCGCCGGTAGCGGCTTGCCGTGCATGATGCGCTGCATACGTTTAAATTGATTGCCGTCTGTTGCGCGCAAGAAGCAATCCATATCGAGACTACTGTCCTTGACCGGTGCGCATAGGAGAAAATTTCCCGTTTTGCCGATCAACTCAGCTTCCGTGAAAATCCTCGTGAGATCCGGTATGCGCTCTTCGGTTACGATCCGGCCAATATATTGATGGTTGCCATTCAGGATTTGCAGGGTGTTACGAATAATGAACTGGTCTTGCCATATTAGTGCTGTCTGAATGCCCGGTTCTATGTTTAGTTTGATACCTGGGCTTGAATGATTGGAATTGATCCCTGTATCCCCGACGATATTATCTTTATCATCGTAGATCCTGATGCCGGAGAAGCGTGTATTTACTATCTTCTCAGCAGCTTTCGATAACTCAGGGATGTCCGTATCGCCGGATTTGCCGGTATGAATTTTTTCCAGGCTTTGAATCAGCGTCGTTTTAGTGGAAATGGCCTGGGTATTGGATATAGCGTGCGAAATCTGATTCTCGATCAGCTTAACGGTATTGTCCAATGCGACTCTGAGTCCAGAGGCGGCCATGGCCTCGGTCTGCGGTTGCATGACGCTGTAAACAGAGAATCCCGCCGACAGGATGAGTATGCTCAGTGTCAGTCCGCTGAATACACGGATTCTTTTGTCATCCTGATTGATAAAAAAACGAAACATTGTTTGTCGTTTGGTTTCTTGATAGCCAACCGGCGAATTCAAAGCATACATTATCGGTAGCCAGGTAATAGACTTAAGCTTTGTTTAAGGGGCTTTTTTTCCCCTTATTCTCAGTATGATGCAAGTGCGCATTGAAACCAGCAGTAATTCTTGGAAGAAGTGCCGGGTTGGATAAACGCCGTGAGTCCGCTGGAAAATCAGCAGTCAGAGGGTGAATCTACGCTTTTTTCCTGGAAGGCTCCGGGTAGGGATAAAGAATATTCAGTGCCACGCTTTTCCCGGCGGTTTCGACAATACGCACATGTTCGCGCTTGAATTCCCTGGCGTGACGCAAGCCGCAGGAATGAGCAATCATGTTGATTTCTTTATTGACATTCCGGGCATAGTTCGCGACTCGCAGATATTTTTCTTCTACGACCAAACCGTTTTGCAGCCGTTCGTCGTGCGTTGTAATGCCGGTCGGGCAGGTGTTCAGATGGCAGCGCATCGCCTGGATACAGCCGAGCGAAAACATGAAGCCGCGTGCGGTGTTGACGAAATCGGCACCGGCGCACAATGCCCAAGCGCCTTCCGCCGATGTCACCAATTTTCCGGCGGCCACCACATAAATGCGTTTTTTCAGATCGGATTGCAGCAGCGCATCGACGACGCGCGGCAAGGCTTCCGCGATCGGCAAACTGACGTGATCCATCAATGTTTGCGGTGCCGCACCGCTGCCGCCTTCGCCGCCGTCGATGGTGAGAAAGTCCGGCGCATATTCAAGCCCACGGCGATTAATACTGTCGCATAGCTCATTGATGAAATTCCACCCGCCGATCGCCGTTTTGATGCCGACCGGGCGGCCGGTCAGTTCGCGGATGTAATGGATTTTGTCGAGCAGCTCGTCGATGTTGTTGATATCCTTGTGGCGGTTCGGGCTGATCGAATCCTGATTGACCGGAATGCCGCGGATTGCGGCGATTTCTTCATGTACTTTACCCGCCGGCAGCAATCCGCCCTTGCCGGGTTTTGCGCCTTGCGATAGTTTGATTTCGAAAGCTTTGACGACTTTACTGAGTTCTTTCGCACGCTGCGGCGAGAAATTTCCTTGCTCATCGCGGATGCCGTACTTTGCAGTGCCGATTTGCATGATCAAATCGCAGTTACCTTCCAAATGATACGGCGCCAAACCGCCTTCTCCGGTATTCATCCAGCAGCCCGCCTGCGCAGCGCCGAGCGATAACGCCCGCACCGCAGGTTTCGAGATGGCGCCGTAACTCATGCCGCTGATATTGATGATCGATTTCGCTTCGAACGGCTGCTCGCAGTAGCCTTCGCCGATGCGTAGCGACGGCGTTGGCAACTGATCTTCTTCCT
Organism: Pseudomonadota bacterium; assembly: GCA_018240285.1. Lineage (GTDB taxonomy): Bacteria > Pseudomonadota > Gammaproteobacteria > Burkholderiales > Nitrosomonadaceae > Nitrosomonas. The sequence continues at coordinate 132,610 of JAFEGA010000001.1, forward strand.
GAATCGGAAAAGCGGCGTTGACGAAAATGATTGAACCCGGCTGGCGCAAGTCGTTGGTCGAACCAAAGCCGACCAGACTGCCCTTATTTTTGGCATTTTTGTAAATCCAGCCGCGCGTGGCGCGATTGAACGGCATCTCGTCGCGATCGTTGGCAAAGAAATATTGCCGGAAGTATTTGCCCTGAATTTCGAAAAAATAACGCAGCCGCCCGATCACCGGGTAATTGCGCAGAATCGAATGCTTTTTCTGCGTGACGTCCTGGATGAACCAAACGGCGATCAAACCCACAGCGGCTACACCCAGCATTGCGGCAATGCTGAAAAAGATCAAGTCAAAAGCACTGGACATATGTTTTCCTTATTTCGCAAGCCAATCGCTATACTAGCCGTTCGATTGGTGGAAGTGAATCTATTTGCGTGCACTATAATGCATGGCTTCATGGCGGGTGAGGATAAAAATGCAGGATCTACACGATGAAATTCGCGCAAATGTGCAGCGAGCATTACAAGAAGATATCGGCAGCGGTGATCTGACGGCGTCGTTGATTCCTAGCGGCAAAATTCTGACAGCAACCGTGATCAGCCGGGAAAACGCCGTGCTATGCGGGATGCAATGGTTTGAAGCATGTTTTGTATCGCTGGCGGCGGGCGCAGAGATCGAATGGTTCGCTAAGGATGGCGATGCGGTGCAGGCCGGGCAGACATTGTGCAAGATCAAGGGAAATGCCCGCACGCTGCTGACGGCCGAGCGTTCGGCGTTGAACTTCCTGCAATTGCTGTCCGCCGTGGCGACGCAAACCAAACGGTATGCCGATGCGGTCGCCGGAACCGGCGCGGTGATCGTCGATACGCGTAAAACCTTGCCGGGTTTGCGCCTGGCACAGAAATACGCGGTGACGTGCGGCGGCGGGGTGAATCATCGCATTGGGTTGTACGATGGGATTCTGATCAAGGAGAACCACATCATCGCCGCCGGAGGGATTCAATCAGCTTTAAGTAGGGCACGCGAAATCGCGCCGCCGGGCGTTTTTATCCAGATCGAGGTGGAGTCGTTGCAGGAATTGCAGGAGGCGTTGGCAGCGGGTGCCCGCATGGTGTTGCTGGATAATTTTACGCTGAATCAGTTATCGGATGCGGTGACACTGACCCGCAGGCAAGCGGGTGAGGCTGTGATATTGGAGGCATCCGGCAACATTAGCTTGGATAACGTGCGTCAGGTCGCGGAAACGGGGGTGGATCGAATCTCGATTGGTGGCTTGACCAAAAATATTCAGGCGGTCGATTTGTCGATGCGCTTTACCGAGCCGGAATAAACACGCTCGAGTCGGGCGGGATTGTTATTCGGTTGATGGTTTCGCCGGTTGATCCAATGGCAAGATGTTCGCTTGCATGTTTTTCGCATCCGAGGCCGGTTCGAACCAAGCGAGGTTTTGATGCAACTTGACGACTTCTCCGACGATAATCAGTGTTGGCGGGGTCAAATGAGCGGCTTCTGCAAGATCCGGCAGTGTTTGTAGGGTGCCGGTTACAATTTTTTGCTTCTGCGTGGTGCCTTGCTGAATGATGGCGGCGGGTGTGCTGTCTGGCAGGCCGTGAGCGATCAATTGCCGGCATAGCTCGGTTAGGCCGAGCAATCCCATGTAGATCACAATAGTCTGATTAGGACGGGCAAGATGCGCCCAGTCGAGATCGATGCTGTTATTTTTCAGGTGACCGGTGACAAAAATGCACGATTGTGCGTAATCCCGGTGCGTCAACGGAATACCGGCGTAAGCGGCGACGCCCGATGCCGCGGTAATGCCGGGCACGACTTGAAAAGGAATGTGGTGCGCAGCCAGCGTTTCGATTTCTTCGCCGCCGCGGCCGAAAATAAAAGGGTCGCCGCCTTTGAGCCGCAGCACGCGTTTGCCTTCCTGCGCCAGCCGCACCAACAATTGGTTGATCGATTCCTGCTGCAGTGTGTGGCGGTTGCGCTCTTTACCGGCGTAAATGCGTTCGGCATCGCGGCGCACCATGTCCAGAATCGCGGGTGAGACCAGGCGGTCGTAAACCACCACATCGGCTTGCTGCATCAAACGCATGGCGCGGAATGTCAATAAATCCGGGTTGCCAGGGCCAGCGCCGACGAGATAAACCTCGCCTTGCGGCGGCTCATCTTTTTCCTGTTGCAAGGATTGCAACAGATAATCCTGCGCGGCTTCGTCTTTTCCCGCCAGCACCATTTCACTGAACCGGCCTTGCAATGTTTTTTCCCAGAAAATCCGCCGTTTTTCCTGGTGCGTGAAATGCTGTTTGGCGCGTTCGCGGAATTTACCTGCCATAGCGGCAAGACGCCCATACGCGGCCGGTATCATGGTTTCCAGTTGCGCGCGCAGTAACCGTGCGAGAACCGGTGATTGCCCGCCGCTGGAGATGGCGATGAGCAGTGGTGAACGATCGACGATCGAGGGCATGATAAACGTGCAAAGATTGGGATTGTCGACCACATTGACCGGAATTTGCCGCTGCTGCGCGGCTGCGGAAACCTGCCGGTTAGTGTCGTAATCATCGGTCGCGGCAATGACGAGCGTTATGTTTTGCAGCAGACCGGGTTGAAAAATTCCCTCGTGATATTTGATTTTTCCTTTTGCGTGGCACTCGTTCAATGTGCTGTTTAGTTCCGGCGATACCACCGAGACTTGGGCTTCTGCCCGGAGCAACATCATGACTTTACGCGCAGCGACTTCGCCGCCGCCGACGACCAAACAAGTTTTATTTTTAATATCCAGGAAAACAGGCAGGAAATCCATGACAACTTTTTCATCCAAAAATAACGAAAGCGCTGATCCATTCTAAGCCAAATACCGGCTTATGCGTTAATCAGCGCTTTCCTGGATTGCGGTTGTTTTCTATAAAGATATCCAGTAAGGAAATGCTCAACCGCGGGAGTTTATAAACTGGACTCTAATTTAAGTATGTCTTCCAGTTTTGTGTTCGTTCCTGTTCCTTTGAAGACGGTACCAACTTTTTTCTTGTTCAGGTGTTCGAGGTTGAGGTTATAAACCTCCTTGGACAGCGGGAAGTACTTCACTTCTTTTACCAATTCAGTGGCATTCTGCATGTAGAAATTGACAAAATCCTTTACTTCCGCCTTGTCTGCTGATTTTGCATTTACGTAAATGAAGATCGGGCGTGATAACGGTTTGTAGCTGTTATTTTCCACGCTTGCAGTCGATGGCAGCACACCGCCGCTGCCATTGTCGACTGCGACTGCACTGATTTTTTTGCTATTTTCGATGTAATACGCGAAGCCGAAAAATCCCAGCGCATAAATGTCGCTGGCGACGCCTTGTACCAGCACGTTGTCGTCTTCCGATGCAGTGAAATCGCCGCGGCTCGATTTGGCTTTGCCGACGACGGCTTCGGTGAAGTATTCGAATGTGCCGGAATCCGCGCCGGGGCCGTAGAGTTTAATTTTTTTATCCGGCCAATCGGGATTGATTTGATTCCAATTGGTGATTTTGCCTTGTGCGCCAGGCTCCCAGATTTTTTTCAATTCTTCAACGGTGATGGTTTTGCTCCAGGTGTTTTTGGGATTGATCACGACGGTCAGCGCATCAAATGCAATCGGCATTTCGATATATTGCACACCTTCCTGCTTACAAGCTTCCATTTCCAGTTGCGTGATGGGGCGTGAAGCATTGACGATATCGATTTCATTGCGGCAGAATTTTTTGAATCCGCCGCCTGTTCCAGAGATACCGACAGTGACACGGACTGCGCCGCGCTTGGCGATCTGGAAGTCTTCGGCGACCGCTTCGGTAATGGGGAAAACTGTGCTGGAACCGTCAATCTTTACGATCGGACTGGCAACGGCGTTTCCCGTAGTGACGGCTGCACTGAGTAGCGCAGCTACAAGAGAGATTCTGAAGTTAAACGAGGTCAACATTAATATGTTCTCCAAGTGAGTCAATAAAATGGTTATGCAAGATTGTTGTAACCGGTGCGCTATCTTATTTCAGAATTATTACAGGATTATGACAATACTGTTTTTCGTCTCAAAACCGGCGCGTATGTGTTCATTTTGAGAGTGATCGCGGGAAATTTTGGTAAAAATCAATTCTTAGATCAAGAACTGCCGCTGGCCGTCTGTATGGTTGCTGCGATACGTTCGGCCCAGTGATTAATTTTATGCTTCGATTCACCTTCCACCATGACGCGGATCAGCGGTTCCGTGCCCGATGCGCGGATCAGCACGCGCCCTTTGTCATTCAGGTCGGTTTCGGCTTCTTCGCGGATAGCTTGGATTGCTTTATTGGCGCTGAAATTAAACGGTTTTGGAGTTTTCACATTGATCAAGCGTTGCGGGTAAAGCGAAACACCGCGCATGAACTCGGCCAGTGTTTTATTCGTATCGCGCAATGCGTACAGCACTTGCAAGGCGGAAATAATGCCGTCGCCCGTGGTATGTTTATCCATGCAAATGATATGTCCGGAATTTTCACCACCGAGCTGCCATCCTTTTTCTTGCAATGCCTCCAGCACATAGCGGTCACCAACGTTGGCGCGAAGGAACGGAATATTCATTTTTTTAAATTGCGCTTCGATCGCCAGATTAGTCATCAAGGTACCGGCAACGCCGCCAGTCAGTGTTTTTTTCTGCATGCGGTGTTTGGCGATGATATAGATCAGTTGATCGCCATCATAAATTTGGCCTTTTTTGTCGACCATCATGAGACGGTCGCCGTCGCCATCCAGCGCAATACCTAAGTCGGCATGATGCTGTTTGACTGCTTTTTGCAGCGTGGCGCAATGCGTAGCGCCGCACTCCAGGTTGATGTTCAGTCCATTGGGTTGTACGCCAATAGTGACGACGTCGGCTCCCAATTCGTGCATAACGTGACCGGCGATATGATAAGCGGCCCCGTGCGCGCAATCGACGACGATACGAAGTCCGCGCAGATCAAGGTGATAAGGGAAAGTGCTTTTGCAAAATTCGATATAGCGGCCGGCGGCATCGTCAATACGCTGTACTTTTCCTAACTGCACTGAAGGCTTGGTTTCGATCGGCGCATGGATGCCGCTTTCGATTTTATGCTCTATTTCGTCGGGCAGCTTTCTACCTTCGGCAGAAAAGAATTTGACGCCGTTATCCTCGAATAGATTGTGCGAAGCCGAAATGACGATGCCGGCTTGCAGCCGCAAAGCGCGAATAAGATAAGCGATAGCCGGGGTCGGCATCGGTCCGGATAGGATGACATCCACACCGGCGGCACATAATCCAGCTTCCAAGGCAGATTCCAGCATGTAACCCGATACCCGGGTATCCTTGCCGATCAGAACGGTCGGACGCTTGCCTTGCATCAGGTGCCAATCGGCAGCGGCGAGAACTTTTCCGGCTGAATACCCTAAATGCAAAATGAAATCGGGCGTAATGGGCGCTTTACCGACACGCCCGCGAATGCCATCGGTTCCAAAATATTTTTTTGTCAATTTGATGAACGGTGTTTAATTGCGGTTACAAGTAGATGCGTTAATTTCTGGTGCAGCACAATTTTTCATGGCATTGTGGATAGCGAGTGCTTCCTTGGTGGCCTTTACATCGTGCACACGCACAATTTTGGCACCTTTGACCACTGCAAGCAAGGCTGCTGCGATACTTTCATGAATGCGGTGATCTACGTCGTTTCCAGTGATTGCTCCGAGCATCGATTTGCGCGATAAGCCTGCGAGCAGGGGAACACCGAGTTTTGTTAATTGATCGAGCTGATTTAACAAGGTGAAATTGTGCTGAAGCGTTTTACCGAAGCCGAAGCCCGGATCGATAATCAATCGGTCTTGCGATATACCGGCTGCTGTCGCTGCTTGAATGCGTTGTTGCAGGAAATCTTGCACTTCTTGGACGATATCGCGGTATTGCGGGTTTGCTTGCATGGTCTGCGGTGTGCCTTGCATATGCATTAAACAGACCTGAACATGATTGTTCTGTGCGACAGCTTCCAATGCACCGGGATTCCGCAGTGCATTCACGTCATTGATCATGAAAGCGCCTGCGGCTATGGCATGTTTCATCACTTCGGGTTTGGAGGTGTCGATCGATACGGGGATTTGAGTATCGGCCAGGACTTCCAGTACAGGGATAACACGTTTTAATTCTTCGTCGACGCTGACTTGTTGACTCCCCGGACGCGTCGATTCTCCGCCAATATCCAAAATATCGGCGCCTTCTTCGATCAAGTTTTTAGCATGCGCAATTGCTCGTTGCGTTGAAAAAAAATGCCCGCCATCCGAAAAAGAATCGGGTGTGACGTTAATGATTCCCATGATTAATGGGCGATTATTTGAATGAATAAAGTTCCAGTGTGATGAAGACACGATGCAGTTAAAGGAATTGCAGAAATAAGAACGGGATACGATTATTCAACCGTATCCCGTTTTTTTAAGTACCGATGATCAATCTGCTTCTTTAGCGATTTCTTGCGGTGCAGCAGGCTCTTTTGTTCCTTCCGTTTTCACCGCTGAAGCAGGTTCTTCACTTGTTTTTGCAGAAGACATGGATTGAGGCGGTTTGGGCGGACGTGGCGGGCGACCGTTCATAATATCGTTAATTTGATCGCTATCGATCGTCTCCCATTCCAGCAAAGCTTGCGTCATGGCTTCAATCTTGTCTTTATTTTCTTCAATGAGTTTACGTGCCAATGCGTATTGCTCGTCAATAATACGGCGAACCTCGGCATCAACTTTTTGCATGGTGGCTTCACTCACATTTTTATGCGTCGTAACTGAGCGACCGAGGAAAACTTCGCCTTCATTTTCACCGTAGACCATTGGGCCAAGCGAATCGGACATACCCCATTGGGTGACCATTTGCCGTGCTAATTCCGTAGCGCGTTCAAAATCATTAGATGCGCCTGTGGTCATTTGGTGCATGAAAACTTCTTCGGCAATGCGCCCGCCGAACATTACAGAGATTCTTTGCAGAATTTCTTCACGTTCCATGCTGAAACGATCTTCCGTCGGTAGTTGCATGGTTACACCTAATGCACGGCCGCGCGGGATAATCGTCACTTTATGCACGGGATCGGTTTTCGGCAGCAATTGAGCCACTACCGCATGACCTGATTCGTGGTAGGCGGTATTGCGGCGTTCGTGTTCCGGCATGACCACTGAACGACGTTCCGCACCCATGAAAATTTTGTCTTTGGCACGCTCAAAATCTTCCATGTCGACCAAACGCTTATTGCTGCGTGCGGCAAACAATGCGGCTTCATTGACCAAGTTAGCCAAATCGGCGCCTGACATACCGGGTGTGCCGCGTGCTAGGATCTCTGCTTTCACATCAGGTGCCAAAGGCACTTTGCGCATGTGCACATGTAAAATTTGCTCGCGTCCGCGGATATCAGGCAGCGGTACGGTTACTTGACGGTCAAACCGGCCCGGCCGCAACAATGCCGGATCCAATACGTCGGGGCGGTTGGTCGCTGCGATTACAATTACACCCATAGCCCCTTCAAATCCATCCATTTCCACTAGCAACTGGTTGAGGGTTTGTTCCCGCTCATCGTTTCCTCCACCTAGTCCAGCACCCCGTTGACGGCCTACTGCGTCAATTTCATCAATGAAAATGATGCACGGCGCATGTTTTTTGGCTTGCTCGAACATATCACGCACCCGAGAGGCACCCACACCGACAAACATTTCAACGAAATCCGAACCGGATATGCTGAAAAAGGGCACTTGAGCTTCACCTGCAATTGCACGCGCCAATAGCGTTTTACCGGTTCCCGGGCTGCCGACCATCAGCACGCCGCGTGGAATCCGTCCACCGAGTTTCTGGAATTTTGACGGATCACGGAGAAACTCCACCAGTTCCGCCACTTCTTCCTTCGCTTCCTCGCAACCCGCAACATCGTTGAAAGTGACCGTGTTGGCCGATTTATCCAGCATACGCGCTTTACTTTTGCCGAAAGAGAATGCGCCGCCACTACGTCCACCACCTTGCATTTGCCGCATGAAGAAAATCCATACCGCAATCAGTAACAGCATTGGGAACCATGAGATGAAAATGCTCATCAGCATGGATGGTTCTTCTTCCGGCTTGGCTTCAACAATGACACCGGCTTTGAGTAAATCGCTGACCATCCAAGGATCGGACGGCGCGTAAGTTGTAAATCGTCTGCCGTCAGACTTGGTACCTTTCAGGGTACGGCCTTCAATCACAACCTTGGCAATTCTGCCTTGATTCAATTCTGAAATGAATTGGGAATATTCCATCGGTACTTGCGCCGGTTGACGTACGCTGAATTGATTAAATACGGTCATCAACACAAGTGCAATTACCAGCCAAATGGCCATGTTTTTAATTAAGTTATTCAAGATAGCTCCTTGGTTTGCACCTTAAAAATCATTGATTGGACATTCTAACTCTATTTTGTCAAATAGAACAGAACAGTTCGTGTGATAAAAATTTGCTATCAAACCATAATCCTACTCTTAACATTTATCTTAATCACTGAGGGGATCCATTTATTTCTCAGAAATCACAGTTATTATTTTTTTCCAAGACCCACCAGATATAATTCATTACTGCGATTTCTCGAGGCTTCCGGCTTTCTTACCAGTACGTTGCTAAACCCAGCACGCATGTCACGAATAAACGAATCAAAATCCCTGCCCTGGAAAACTTTGACTAGGAAATTTCCACCATAGTTCAGTTGCTCTATCGAGAATGCCAGCGCTAATTCGGCCAAGTACATACTTCTGGCTTGATCGCTCACGGCAATACCGCTCATGTTGGGCGCCATGTCGGAAATAACAAGATCCGGTTGTTGCTCCCCCAAGTGTTTTCTTAATTCAAGCAAGGCGCGCTCTTCTCTAAAATCATCCTGAATAAATTCCACACCGGGTAACGGCGCCATTTCCAGAATATCCAGCGCAATGACTTTTCCTTTGTGACCTATTTTCTGGCTGGCGACTTGAGACCAGCTGCCGGGGGCTGCACCTAAATCAACAACAATCATACCCGGCTTTAATAAGCGATCCCTGTCGGCTATTTCCAGCAGCTTATACGCGGCACGCGACCGGTAACCTTCTTTTTTGGCTTGCTTGACGAAAAAATCATTAACATGCTCTTTCATCCAAGCTTTACTGGTTTTAGCCCGTTTCATCAAGTAAAATAATATATTTAAAGGGAGTTTATGTTAACACTGTCTATTGCCCAACGGCGGGAACTGAAAGCGCAAGCACATGCGCTCAATCCAGTTGTGATGATCGGGAAGTCCGGATTATCGTCTGCAGTTATCGAAGAATTGGAGCGCGGGCTTGCAAGCCATGAGTTGATGAAGATTAAAGTTCAAGTCGATGACCGCGTAGCCAGGGATGCGCTTTTCGAGGAAATCTGCGAGCAGCTGAGCGCTGCGCCGGTGCAGCATATTGGTAAAGTTTTCGTCATTTACCGCCCCAAACCGGAAGAAGTTGTTAAAAAAACTGAGCGTCCCGCGCATAAAAAGAGGCGTGAACCTCATCGAACCAAACGCAGTTATCAGAACTGAGTTTTACCGGCATTTTTAGATATATTTAACATCCAGTATTTCATATTCCCGTATCCCGCCGGGCGCCTGAACTTCGGCAATGTCTCCTGCGTACTTGCCGATTAAAGCACGTGAAATCGGTGAGCTGATGGAAATTTTCCCGCTCTTGATATCGGCTTCATCATCGCCGACGATTTGATAGGTGACGGTTTCACCGCTTTGCAAATCTTCCAATTCGACCGTGGCACCGAAAACACACGCGCCGTCCGCGTTAATCAGTGCCGGATTGATGATTTGAGCGCTGGAGAGCTTGCTTTCCAGCTCGGCGATGCGGCCTTCGATAAAACCCTGTTTTTCCTTGGCGGCATCGTATTCCGCATTTTCGGAAAGATCGCCGTGGGAACGCGCCTCAGCAATCGCTGCGATGACTGCAGGGCGATGGATAGTTTTCATTTCGTGCAATTCTTTGCGCAGTGCTTCGGCTCCCGCGACCGTTAAGGGGATTGTGCTCATTGTGATTTTTTGCCTTTCATATTCTTCCTGTTTTTAATGATCAGAGAAACTGATTGAGTACTTATGCCTTGAGTTGTACATGCAATTTCTGCAGATTATACGCTTGCAGTTCACGTCTGTTGGTAATGCCGACACAAGCCGCCCGAGCCCCTGCTAACGTCGTATAGTAAGTTACTTTTCCCTGAAGTGCAGCACGGCGGATCGAGTACGAATCCTTTATTGCACTGCTTTGATTCTTAACGGTATTGATGATCAGATTAATTTCTCCGTTTTTGATCATATCAACGATATGCGGACGACCCTCCGCTACCTTATTGACAATAATAACGTCGATTCCCGCTTCGGTTATTGCTGCGGCGGTGCCGCGCGTAGCGTAAAGGGTGAAACCAAGTTCTGCCAAGTTGCGTGCGATTTCAACGGCATGCGGTTTGTCGGATTGCCGCACACTAATAAAGATTTTGCCCGATACAGGCAGACGGACATCGGTTGCCAACTGCGATTTGACAAACGCTTCGGCGAAAGTAGCGCCCATTCCCATGACTTCGCCGGTCGATTTCATTTCTGGCCCCAATATCGTATCCACACCAGGAAGCTTGATGAAGGGGAAGACCGCTTCTTTGACCGAATAATAGGCCGGTATGACTTCTTCGGTAATGTTCTGAGCAATCAGACTATTACCCGTCATGCAGCGCGCTGCAATTTTGGCCAGCTGCAAACCGGTTGCCTTGGAAATGAAGGGTACCGTGCGGGATGCCCGGGGATTGACCTCAAGAACGTATACCGTATTGTCTTGAATCGCGAACTGCACGTTCATCAGTCCGACGACATGCAGTGCCCGCGCCATTTCGGCGGTTTGACGGCGCAATTCATCCAGTGTTTGCGGTGATAAATTGAAAGTTGGCAGCGAACACGCGGAATCGCCGGAATGTACACCAGCCTGTTCGATATGCTCCATGATGCCGCCAATCAGCACGGTTTCTCCATCGTAGATGGCATCGACATCGACTTCCGTGGCGTTGGTCAGGAAATGATCCAGCAAAACCGGGGAATCGTTGGAAACCTTGACAGCTTCACGCATGTAACGTTCCAGATCGGCTTTTTCATGCACGATCTCCATAGCGCGTCCGCCCAATACGTAACTGGGCCGCACCACCAGCGGGTAACCGATTTCCTCGGCAGCGATCAGAGCTGCTTCAGGGTTGCGCGCAGTACGATTAGGCGGTTGTTTCAGTCCGAGCTGCTGCAGCATTTTCTGGAAGCGCTCGCGATCTTCGGCGCAATCGATCATGTCCGGACTGGTGCCGATAATCCGTACACCATTGGCTTCCAGGTCGCGCGCCAGCTTGAGCGGTGTTTGCCCGCCGTACTGAACGATCACGCCATCGGGTTTTTCCACCGCGACGATTTCCAGTACGTCTTCCAGCGTCAGCGGCTCGAAATACAAACGATCGGATGTATCGTAGTCGGTCGAAACCGTTTCCGGATTGCAGTTCACCATGATGGTTTCAAAACCATCTTCCCGCAGCGCCAATGCCGCATGCACGCAGCAGTAGTCGAATTCGATACCTTGTCCGATACGGTTAGGACCGCCGCCCAGCACCATGATTTTCTTTTTGCCGGATGGATTGGATTCACACTCGTCTTCGTACGTCGAATACATATACGCAGTGCTGGTTGCAAACTCGGCTGCGCAGGTGTCGACACGTTTATAGACCGGCCGCAGATTGAGTTGATGCCGGTGTGCACGAACCGCGCTTTGTCCGGTGTTAAGCAGTTTTGCTAGGCGCCGGTCGGAAAAACCGCTGCGTTTCAGTTTACGCAGTGCCGGGCGATCCAGCGTTTCCAACGCTATACCGGCCAGCGCTTGCTCCCGTTTGACCAAGTCCTCGATTTGCGCCAGGAACCAAGGATCGATATGTGTCAATTGATGCACTTCTTCCAGCGACAGCTGGCAGCGGAAGGCATCGGCGATGTACCAGAGCCGGTCCGGACCGGGATTGGCCAGTTCAGTGTGAATGGTCTCCAGGTTATCGGTTTTTTCATCTAGACCATCAACACCGGTTTCCAGCCCGCGCAAGGCTTTTTGCAGCGATTCCTGGAACGTGCGGCCGATCGCCATGACTTCGCCGACCGATTTCATTTGCGTGGTCAGACGGTCGTTGGTTTGCGGGAATTTTTCGAAGGCGAAGCGCGGCACTTTGGTAACGACATAGTCGATCGTCGGCTCGAACGATGCCGGCGTGATGCCGCCGGTAATGTCGTTGCCCAGCTCGTTCAAGGTGTAACCGACGGCAAGCTTGGCGGCAATTTTTGCAATGGGAAACCCGGTCGCTTTCGACGCCAGTGCGGAAGAGCGCGACACGCGCGGGTTCATTTCGATCACCAGCATGCGGCCGTTGTCCGGATTGATGGCAAACTGCACATTGGAACCACCGGTTTCCACGCCGATTTCCCGCAGTACTGCGATCGATGCATTACGCATCAGCTGATACTCTTTGTCCGTCAGCGTTTGCGCCGGTGCAACGGTGATCGAATCACCGGTATGCACACCCATCGGATCAAGATTTTCTATTGAGCAGACAATAATGCAATTGTCGTTTTTGTCCCGCACCACTTCCATTTCAAACTCTTTCCAGCCGATCACCGATTCTTCGATCAGTAATTCCTTGGTCGGAGAGGTTTTCAATCCGCGTTCGCAAATGTCGAGAAATTCTTCGCGATTGTAAGCAATGCCGCCGCCGCTGCCGCCCATCGTGAACGAAGGGCGAATAATGACCGGATAGCCCAGCATGGCTTGCACCTGCATGGCTTCCTCCAGGCTATGGGCAACTGCTGAGCGTGCCGAGCCTAAGCCAATACGGGTCATCGCTTGCTTGAATTTTTCCCGGTCTTCGGCCATGTCGATGGCTTCACGTGAAGCACCGATGAGCTCGACGCCGTATTTTTCCAGCACGCCATGTTTGACCAAATCAAGCGCGCAGTTCAGCGCCGTTTGCCCGCCCATCGTGGGCAGCAATGCTTGCGGCCGCTCGATCTCGATGATTTTCTCGATCATGGTCCAGGTGATCGGCTCGATATACGTCGCATCGGCCATTTCCGGGTCGGTCATGATGGTGGCGGGATTGGAATTCACCAGAATGATGCGATAGCCTTCTTCGCGCAAGGCCTTGCAGGCTTGCACGCCGGAATAATCAAATTCGCAAGCCTGGCCGATGATGATCGGGCCGGCACCGATGATGAGAATGGATTGAATGTCGGTACGTTTAGGCATACTGTCTAACGGATAAATGGGGCGTAATTATTGGGAATGCTGGCTTTTGTGGCGTTGCATCATGGCGATAAACTTGTCGAACAAATAATCCGCTTCGTGCGGCCCCGGACTGGCTTCCGGATGACCCTGGAAACAGAAGGCGGGTTTGTCAGTCAATTCAAATCCCTGCAGGCTGCCATCGAAAAGCGATACATGCGTAATCTGCGCGGTTGCGGGCAAAGTATCCACATCGACGGCAAAACCGTGATTCTGACTGGTAATGATCACTTTGCCGCTGGCTACGTCTTGCACCGGATGATTGGCGCCGTGATGGCCGAATTTCATTTTGACGGTGCGCGCGCCGCTGGCCAGGCCGAGCAGTTGATGGCCGAGACAAATGCCGAAAATCGGAATATTTTTTTGCAACAGTGTTTGTGTGGCGGCAATGGCGTAATCGCATGGCTCCGGATCACCGGGGCCATTCGAGAGAAAAACGCCGTCCGGCTGTATTTTTAAAATCTCATCAGCCGGTGTTTGTGCAGGGAATACCGTAACCTTACAGCCGCGCTGCGCCAGTTTGCGCAGAATCGTGCGCTTGATACCGAAATCAAAAGCGGCGACGTGATATTGGGGGTTATCAGTGGCGCGAAAACCCGCTTCCAATGACCATTCACCTTCACTCCACGTATACGACTGACGGCAACTGACCACCTTGGCGAGATCCATACCGGCTAATCCGGGAAATGCCCGGGCGGTTTTTAATGCGTGTTCTTCATCCACATTGCCTGCCATGATGCAACCGGCTTGCGCGCCTTTTTCGCGCAAGATCCGCGTCAGTTTGCGTGTATCGATTTCGGCAATGGCCACGACGTTCTGCTCTTGGAGGAACTCGGATAATGTGCGGGTTTTACGGAAGTTGCTCGCCATGAGCGGCAGATCGCGAATCACTAAACCCGCTGCGTATGCTTTTTCGATGTTGCCGGATTCAAAATCTTCCGCATTGGTCCCGGTGTTGCCGATGTGCGGGTAAGTCAGCGTGATGATTTGCCGGCAATAAGACGGATCAGTCAATATTTCCTGATAACCGGTCATTGCCGTATTGAAAGCTACTTCGCCGGTATTGATACCTTCAACACCAATAGACACGCCACGAAAAATTGTTCCATCGGCAAGTGCGAGGATGGCGTGCGGTCGTTGTGACACAAAAACTCCTTGGAAACTGACAAGATCTGGAAAAAAGGACCGGAAACCATCGTTAAAATGCCCCGGCTATTGAAGGCAGAATTATACGTGAAAACGGTTTGTTTTTGTATGCGCGCGGTTTTACTCGCAACGGAATTACCTTGTATTCCGGTTCACCGGCGCATTACTTATCACGCTCCGGCTGCAAAAAGTATCAGGGATTCGGGTTTTGTCTTTCAAACGTTGGTAAGACAAAATTTCCAGGGTTGATTTTATAAAGTGGACATTAACGGCGATCAAGAATGGGTAAAATAAGCGCGGTCTTGTCTGTTTAATTTCACAAAAACTCAATCATGCATGTCTTCAAGTCTAAAGTCGATAACTGGGTATTGGTTTGTTTATTGCTCTCCATCTCAGCTTGTGTAATGGGCGCATCCGTTGCGCTGATGGTTGGCGGAACTGTCAATTATGTATTTGCAGCGATCATATTGATTCTCGGTGTTGGTTTTCCGGCCTGGCTCTATGCTTCAACCCGGTATATCGTGATGGACGATGATCTCAAAATCATCAGCGGCCCATTCTCCTGGACTATCCCCATTCAATCGATCGTATCCGTGCAGGAGACGCACAGTGCATCGGCAAGTCCTGCTTTGTCGTTTGACCGGTTGGAAATCATCTACGAAGAAAATAAAGCCATCATTGTCTCGCCGCTCGATAAAGCAAAATTCTTACAGAAACTCGGCAAGGACAAATTGATCGTCAGCCGCAAGAATGCCCGGACAAAAGCCGAAGGCAAGGATTCCAAGGGCAATCCCAAGAAGAACAAAGCAAACCGGAAAAGCTCACCGGCCTGATTTTTAAGTGCAAGAACCGGTTTCCTGCTGATTCAATTCAACCCAACCGGGTATTTCCACTTTAAGCGCCGCACGAGATTTTTCCGGAGCCGCTACGTTACTGTATGATGCCGATCCGGATTGTTGACTTTACAATCCGGTCAATTATCGGGGTGATCATACATGGGTAATGCCAATCGAACGAAGTCGCAGCTGCTGGAAGAGATCAAGCGGTTACATTCCGAACTGGCAACCGTCAAGCGGATGACAGAGCAACGCACTCACGAGTTGTATGTCAGTGAAGAGCGGTTTTCTCTGGCGATGCGCGGAGCCAACGACGGGCTTTGGGATTGGAATCTGGAAACGGATGAGGTCTATTACTCACCACGCTGGAAAAGCATGCTGGGTTATGAAGAAAGCGAGCTGGAAAATAATCTGAATACCTGGGCCAGCCTGGTTCATCCCGATGACAAAATCGTTGCGCTGGAGAAGGTTCAGGATTACTTCGACGGCCGCAAAGATTCATTCGAAGTCGAGATGCGCATGCGCCACAAGGATGGCCACGAAGTTTTCGTACTGTCCCGCGCAATTCTGGTTACGCGCGGATCGGACGGTAAACCGGTCCGTCTTGTCGGCACGCACGTCGACATCACCGAACGCAAAAAAGCCGAAGCGTACGACAGCAAACAGGCCGAGATCCTCGAAATGATTGCAATCGGGCGCCCCGCAGCGGAGATCTACGATGCCATTGCGCTGATGTACGAATCCCGCCACCCCGGCATGCGTTGCTCGATGCTCGAATTGAGCGTCAACAAGCTGCTGCACGGCGGAGCGCCGAGCCTGCCGAAAGCCTATTGCGAAGCCGTGCATGGCCTGGAAAACGGGCTCAGCGTCGGTTCCTGCGGAACATCGACGTTCACGGGAAAACGTGTCTTGGTGGAAAACATCGAGACCGATCCCAAATGGGAAAAAATCAAACAGTTTGCCCTCCCGCACGGTATGCGCTGCTGCTGGTCCGAGCCGATCAAGGATTCCAGCGGAAAAGTACTGGGTGCATTCGGCATGTATTACAACCATCCCGCGTTGCCTGACGAGGGGGAATTAAAAGACCTGATAGCGGGTGCCAGACTGACGGGGATCGTCATGGAGCGGGATCAAGCGCAAAAACGCATCCGCACGCTGGCGTATACCGATGAACTGACAGGGCTGGCCAGCCGTGCCTATTTCATGCAACACATGGAAGAAATCACCAAATCGTCACACCGGCATGGTCACCGTTCCGGCTTGCTCTACATCGATCTGGACGACTTCAAATGCGTCAACGACAGCCTTGGGCATGATGCCGGTGACCTGCTGTTGAAGACCATTGCGCAACGCCTGATAACCACTTGCCGCGAAACCGATTTCATTGCGCGGCTGGGTGGCGATGAGTTTTGCATCCTCATTGAAGAAGCCGAAGAAGATTACGCCGCCAATGTGGCCAAACGTTGCCTTGAAGCGATCTCGCAGCCGATCGAGATTTATTCCCGCAAACTGGTGCCGGCGTGCAGTATCGGGATCGCCTATTATCCCGACGATGGAAAAAATCTCTCCGCTTTATTGAAGGCGGCGGATATTTCGTTGTATACGGCCAAGGAAAACGGCAAAAATCATTATGCCTTCTATAAAGCGGAGCTGACGGACAAAGCGGAATACCGTTTCCAGATCGAACAGAGCCTGCGGGAAGCCATCGAAAAGCAGCAGCTGTCGCTGGTTTATCAACCCCAAGTCAATATCGCTAGCGGAGAAATCCTCGGTGTCGAAGCGTTGTCCCGCTGGCATCATGCGCAATTGGGCCAAGTCCCGCCCAACGAATTTGTCGCCACCGCCGAGAGAATCGGCATGATCAAACCGCTCACCGAATGGGTGCTGAGAACCGCATGCAGTCAATTGGTCGCTTGGAAGAAAACCGGTTTTCACCAGCTGCGCATGGCGGTTAACATTTCCCCGAGCCTTTTTCTGGATAAAGGATTCGTGCTGCTGGTTAAACGCATCCTGGATGAAGTCGGCGTCGCTCCGGCTGAGTTGGAACTCGAAGTGACGGAAGGCATCGTGCAAACCGATCCGCGCAATCTCACCGTTTTTCAAGACTTGAAAGACTTGGGTGTGTTGCTATCAATCGACGATTTTGGCACCGGTTATTCGTCGTTTGCCTCGCTGAAACACCTGCAAGCCGACTACCTGAAAATCGACCGGTATTTTATTGACGACATGCAGGCCGACCAGAAAACCCTCACGCTGGTCAGCTCGATGATAGAAATGGGACGAAAACTGGGCCACGGCATCGTGGCCGAAGGCGTCGAAACCCTCGCGCAACTGGAAATTCTTAGAAACCTGAACTGTGAAATCGTACAGGGCTATCTGTTCAGCAAACCGGCCGCCGCCGGCAACATTTCAGAATTGCTGAACAGTCAGATGCACAAGGAAATTCTCGGGCAGTGCCGGTTTGATGAGATAGCGTAACCGATCATGCATTGCGGCTAAGGTTGTTGAGCAACTCGATTATTTGCTTGCTTTGCCTGAGATAATCGTTGGCATCTTCGAGTTGCCCGAGCTCGCGCGCGACATTGCCCATTTTCTCTAATGAAATTGACAAATCGTGCAGCGCCTGCGGCGTTTCGCTGAGGGAAGTTTGCTCATTTGAGGGCAATAGGCATACAACTGTGCTATAGTTTTCTCCATGAAACCAATCAATTGGGACTCAGATAAAAATCGAAAGCTAATCGAAGAAAGGAATATTTCATTTGAGAGTGTTATTTTTTCACTGCAATCGGGTGGATTGCTGGACGATATGGTTCATCCAAACAAAGATAAGTACCCGCAACAACGTATTTTTGTAGTTTCGATTGATGAATATGTGTATTTGGTACCTTATGTGGAAACTGAAGCGGAAATATTCCTGAAAACAATCATACCTAGCCGAAAGGCGACAAAACTTTATCTTGGTGACAAATGATAAAAAAAACGAAATTGGACATAGAAGAAAAAGTGCTACTTGAAGCATTCGAATCAGGGGAATTCAAATCCAAACTTACACCTGAGCGCAAAAAGATGATCGAAGCATCGGCAGCGCAGACCTTTAAAAAAGACAAACGGATCAATATCAGAATTTCCAGCAGAGATCTGACGGCGATTCAGAGAAGAGCCATGGAGGAGGGTGTGCCGTATCAAACCTTAATTGCCAGCATCATTCATAAATATGCTTCGGGTAGCTTGTATGATGTGACGGCTAATAATGCCAATGACTGAAAAAATGCGCTTTTTTTCACCTTTTAAAAATCCAACCATTAAGCTACTACAGTTTGAATTACCCATTCACTTCAGAGCTTAATTTGGACTCAATATATTCAACAAACTGCAGTGCTTTTTTATACAACTCATATATTTCATCAGCTGTTTTCTCTAGGGGATAATTCGCAAAATTTCCATGTACTAATAAATTCCTAAGATCGCCAAGTTCTAAGAAGGCTTTTTCAGCTTCAGAGATATTGGGGGTTGTTCTTAAATAGTTTTTCGCAGAGTCTCTAAAGGAAGTGCCAAACATAGCAAAAAAAGAATTAGAACTGCGACTTTTCTCACGCCATTGAAAATATGTATGATATTGCCGCTCAATTGCTTTATTTTTAACAAGTGAAACAAGTGCTTCATTAGATTTAGAGATTCTTTCTGCAAAATCTGAGATTGCATTTGTAATTCGATTTTCGAAATAACTTGCTGACGACAATAAAAGAATCTTACTAAGTGATCCTTCAATATCTTGGGCATAAGATATTTGCCCCTGATCTCTAAGAAATTTAGCAAGCCCTTTTTGCTCCTCGAATAAAGTATCGATAAGTGTTTTGCTAGAGAGTGTCATAACCTCATCCACTTAGTACCGATTTTGCGCGATTCCGCCGATTAGTGACATTTTTTGAGCTTGCGGTGTCGAACTGTGTAGCGTTAACAAAATCATTGTCTTGCTTAAGTAATTGAAGTTGATCTGGGATAATTATTGGTACATCGAGCGATTTATTTTTAAATGCATTGGCACACTGCACAGCGAACACAGCATCAATAATTGAAATATTTACACGAGTAGCCTGAGCACCAATAAATGCTTTTTCTGGTAACGATTGACATGCATCGAGAAACTTCTTAAAAAGATTCTCAAGATAATCGACTTGTTGTTTTGAGAAATTTCTAGTGCGCTTAGATGCAAGATTTAAGAATCGAACCATTGAAGGTTTGTATTCTTCTCCAAACATTAACATTGCAAAAGCACGAAGAAGTATTTCGATGTCTTTCATGTGCAAATCTGGTTCTGTCAATCCAAGTAACTCACGCCATCGAGGGATTAGATTTATACGATAAAGCATCTCATAAAAATCTGAATGATAAAGACTGGTGCGAATTTCTTGTGGTTTTAGATTAACTCCTCCTGTATTTAGGCGATTAAATATTTCGTAAATGGATGAAGCCTCATCTTCTTCAGCATCAGGTACATTTTGCTTGATGATGATATTTCGTACTGTGCGCAGATCAAAAGTAGTTTTAAGTTCTCCTAAAGTTCCATAATTTAATTTATTAAGCCGATTTGGTCTGTTTGGTAGGTGTTCTGTAAGCTGTAGATTAAATTTCACAAAGTATTCATCATCATGTAAAACTTTATCAGGTAGGCTACCCGCCTCATCAAAAATTTTTCTTAACTCTATCCGCTTTTCTTTTTTCGGAAAGCGCTGCTTAATAAAGTAGTAGATAGACATCAATCTTTGTTGACCATCTATTACTAGGAATTTATTTCGAGATTCTTCATAGAGAAAAATTTGTGGAATTGGTAATCCAATAATTATTGATTCAATCAATTTTGAAGCACGCTTAATATCCCAAACATAATTTCTTTGGAATCCTGGAATTTTTACTGCACCGGATTCAATAAAGCTAAACATAGTCAACATGTTAAAGTCATTTGGAGATGAAGTGATGTCATATTCTTTAATTTGAAAGTCATCATCTTCGCCAATCGCATCATCAAACCAGGGGATATCTATATTCTCTGTTAGATTATTGTCTATTTGCATTCTCTTTTGCTCCAATCATATATATCAACAAGCTATGAATATTGCGAAACACTTGTTCGGGGACAAATCAGCGACATCGTGACTGATGAAATAGATCATCACTCCGCTCCAATCTCAATCAACACCTCATTCGGATTCACCGATTCGCCCTTGACGACGTGCACCGCTTTGACGATGCCGCTGATCGGGGCGGTGATTTCGGTTTCCATTTTCATCGCTTCGGTGATCAGTACCGGTTGTCCGGCGCTGACTTTCTGGTCTTCTTTGACCAGCACGTCGAGGATGTTGCACGGCATGCTGACGACGACGTCGCCATCGGCAGCGGGGCGGCGGCGTTTGCTGCCGATGGTGCTTTTGACGGCACCTTGGGTGCCACCGTCGAGGACGATTTCATCGAGCGTTTCGACGACGATCTCTTCTGGCATGCCGTCGACCATGAAATAGAAGTGCCGCAGCGACTGATTTTTCGGGCTGGTGCCGGTGACTTTGACGTGATACGACTCGCCGTGCAGCGCGACGTTGAATTCGGTTGGTGCTTTTTGCACGCCGTTGCCGCCTGTAGCTGCAATTTCGAGCGGTTCCGGCACGAGGTGGCCGGTGGAGCGCAGTTCCAGAAACTGCTTGCCGATTTCGGGGAACATGGCGTAACTCAACACGTCTTCGTCGTTTAGCGCCAGATGACCGATTTCCTGGCGCAGGTGCTCGAATTCCGGTTTCAACAGATCGGCGGGGCGGCAATCGATGATATCCTCCTTGCCGATGGCGCGTTTTTGCAGGCCGGTGTCGATCGGCGCGGGTGCTTTGCCGTAGCCGCCTTGCAGGTAGCGTTTAACTTCGTTGGTGATGGTTTCGTAACGCTTGCCGGTCAGCACGTTCAACACCGCCTGCGTGCCGACGATTTGCGACGTTGGCGTGACCAGCGGCGGGTAGCCCAGGTCTTTGCGCACGCGTGGAATTTCTGCATAGACTTCGCTGATGCGGTTCAACGCGTTGCGTTCCTGCAATTGATTGGCCAGATTCGAAATCATGCCGCCAGGCACCTGGAACACATGCACGCGCGTGTCGACGCCGGTGAATTCGCTCTCGAAACGGTGGTATTTCTTCCGCACTTGCGCGAAATAATCGTTGACCTCTTGCAGCTTCTGCAAATCCAGGCCGGTGTCGTGTTTCGTGCCTTGTAACGCCATGACCAGACTCTCGGTCGGCGGATGGCTGGTGCCGCCCGACCACGATGACAGCGCCGTGTCGATGTGACGGCAACCGGCTTCGATGGCTTTCAACTGGCACATTTCGGCCAAGCCGGAGGTGGCGTGCGAATGCAGGTGAACCGGTACGTCGACGGTGTCCTTCAAGGCTTTTACCAGCTCGCTGGTGGCATACGGCGTCAGCAATCCGGCCATGTCCTTGATGGCGATCGAGTCGCAACCCAGCGTGGCTAGCTCTTTGGCCAGCGTAATAAAACTGGCGGTATCGTGCACCGGGCTGGTGGTGTAGCAAATCGTGCCTTGTGCGTGCTTACCGGCTTCCTTGGTCGCTTCGATCGCAGTTCTGAGGTTGCGCACGTCGTTCAGCGCATCGAAGATGCGGAACACATCCATGCCATTGGCGGCGGCACGTTTCACGAATGCGCGCACGACATCGTCGGAGTAATGGCGGTAACCAAGCAGATTCTGCCCGCGCAGCAGCATTTGCAGCGGCGTTTTCGGTAATGCGGTTTTCAGTTTGCTCAGGCGTTCCCACGGATCTTCCTTCAGAAAGCGCAAACAGGCGTCGAACGTCGCACCCCCCCAGCATTCCAGCGACCAATAACCGATATTGTCGAGCATCGAACAGGCCGGCAGCATGTCCTCAGTGCGCATCCGGGTGGCGATCAGGGATTGGTGCGCATCGCGCAGAATGACGTCGGTAATATGAACTTTTTGCATGGATTTTCCTTGGTTAACCGATGAATGCTGCTACAGACCGGTGTGCGAAGCGACCACCGCGGCGATCACGCTCGCCAGTACCTCCGGCCGGGGTTTATCGGAATAATGGATCAGATTCGGGTTCTGCTCGACAAAGCCGGTGTTGAATTTGCCGCTGCGGAATTGCGGGTGCTTCAGAATCTTCAAATAATACGGAATCGTCGTTTTGATACCGAACAATCCCATGTCGCGCAAGGTACGTTGTCCGCGCTTGATCGCGTCTTCCCAGGTCAGTGCGCTGACGATGACTTTGGCGACCATGGAATCGTAAAACGGTGGAATTTCGTAACCGGTATAAATCGCCGTATCGGTGCGCACGCCCGGGCCGCCTGGCGCATAGTAGCGCGAAATGCGGCCGAAGCTCGGCAGGAAATTGTTTTTCGGGTCTTCGGCGTTGACACGGAACTGAATGGCAAAGCCGCGCCGTACGATCTCGTCTTGCCGGAAACGCAGCGGCAAACCGGCGGCGACGCGGATTTGCTCCTCGACGATGTCGACACCGGTGATGGTTTCGGTGATGGTGTGCTCGACCTGCACGCGCGTGTTCATTTCCATGAAGTAGAAGCGGCCGTTGTCGTCGAGCAGAAACTCGACCGTTCCGGCATTGGTATAGCCGACCGATTTCGCCGCGATCACCGCCAAGCCGCCGATATACTGACGCTGCGCTTCGTCCAGTTGCGGCGACGGCGCGATTTCGATCAGTTTCTGATTGCGGCGCTGAATCGAGCAATCGCGCTCATACAAGTGAATGACGTTGCCGTGATGATCGGCCAGCACCTGCACTTCGATATGGCGCGGGTTGACGATGCATTTTTCCAGAAACACATCGGCGCTGCCGAAAGCCTTGGTTGCTTCGGAAATGACACGGGCGTAATTGCGCTTCAGTTCTTCCGCGTTGTCGCAACGGCGGATACCGCGCCCGCCGCCGCCGGAGGTCGCTTTCAGCATCACCGGATAACCTATTTTTTCCGCGACTTGCAACGCCTCGTCGACTGAATGCAAGTTGCCGTCGGAGCCGGGTGTCACCGGAATCCCGGCGGCGATCATCGCACTGCGCGCTTCGGTTTTGTCGCCCATACGATGGATCACTTCCGGTTCGGGGCCGATGAAAATCAGTCCGCGTTCCTTGCAGGCGCGCGCGAATTGCGCGTTCTCGGACAGAAATCCATAACCGGGGTGTATCGCATCGCAGCCGGTCGCCAACGCCAGATCGACCAGCGCGTGAATATTCAGATAGCACGCCATTGGCTCGCTGCCGATGCAATACGACTCATCGGCCTTCTTGACATGCAGTGCGAAACGATCCGCTTCCGAATAGACCGCCACCGAGCGGATACCCATCTCGGCACATGCGCGAATGATGCGCACCGCGATTTCGCCGCGGTTGGCGATGAAAATTTTACGTAACATCTTTTGACCTGTTGGAAAACGTAATGCCGGTATTTTACCCGATCAATTCCGCTATTTAATGAGACATTTAATAATCAACGCTGTTGAGGGCGGTAGCTGCTATTTTTTGAACCTGGGAGTTTTAATTTCTTTCGGGTTTTATTCCTCGCCGCTTGTGGCAGGGTGCTTTATCGACCATGGATTGCTTCAATTACTTTAAAGCTTTTCGCAAAATCACCGTCGATACACGAATGTTGTAGGAAAGATTATTAATTGATGTGCTCATTGAAGAGCACTCGACATAGGTTAAAAAAAACTATATGAAAAGTATCGTGTTGGTAACCTGCTTGCTAGTAAGCGCAAGTGCTTTCTCAAATGATAGCAGCAAAATTTTAATAAACGCCCCTTCGCCCTTTACCTTTGGCGCCTATGCCGAGACTTATTATAGCTATGATTTTAATAATCTGATAAATAATCAGAAACCTCCCTTTATCTATAGCTTTAACAAAAACAATGATCTTGCGGTAAATTTTGCCCTTATAAAGGGAGCTTATGCCGCAAGCAGAATCAGAGCCAATCTGGCATTGGCGGCGGGTACTTACATGAAAGCCAATTATGCGGCTGAACCAGGAATATTGGGAAATCTTTACGAAGGTAATGTTGGAATAAAGCTATCAGGAAGTAATAATCTGTGGTTGGATGTCGGTGTCTTTTCATCGCATATCGGCTTTGAAAGTGCAGTAGGAAAAGACAATTGGACTTTAACCCGAAGCCTAGTAGCGGAGAGTACACCGTATTTTGAATCCGGAGCAAAGATCAGTTATATCTCTGATGATGGCAAATGGTTTGTAAGCGCGCTCATTCTGAATGGCTGGCAGCGTATCAAGCCTGTGGAGGGAAATACTCTTCCCGCATTCGGAACTCAGATTACTTATACGCCTTCGCCCCGTATGACCTTGAATAGTAGTACGTTTTTTGGTAGCGACAAACCTGATGATATGAGACAAATGCGCTATTTTCATAATTTCTATGGTATTTTTAAATTGAACGATATGCTCTCCGCCACTATCGGTTTTGATATCGGCATCGAGCAACAAACCAAGGGTTCTTCTGCCATGAATACTTGGTTTAATCCCACATTTATTTTGCGCTATACCCCTACAGCAAAGACCGCGGTTGCAGTGAGAACGGAGTATTACAATGACAGACATGGCGTTATTGTCGCTTCAGATACCCCTCATGGGTTCAAAACCTGGGGTTTCTCTACTAACTTTGATTACAACATTATCAATAATTTACTGTGGAGAGTTGAAGCGAGATCATTGCAGAGTAAAGATGATATTTTCATATCAAGTAATGGCACGGCCAGTAACAACAATACACTCATTACTACATCATTGGCACTAAGTTTTTAGCAAAATGCTGAATAATTCACCAAGCAAGAAGAGCCAAAGTCTTCTTACTTGCTGCGCGTATCACGGAATTTGATTCTTAAGGAAGTTCTGAAAAACTACTGTATTCAGTTATGCTACGCTGAAATCAAGTTCGAAATGCTTATTTACACCTCGTAAACTGCGCTTTCCCGCTTAATTCTGCCTTGCTCGACCATCGCTTGCTACCTTTTTCAAAGTTTTTTTAACGTCACATTTGCCGCTTTTGCGAAGCTACCCGGAGTATCTTCATTCTGTAAGAAAGAGGATCTATCGCAAACTTTTCAATTATTCTTCAACTGATCAATGACCGTTTGACGGATGTCGGTGTTTTCACCCGGATTCACGATGACGAAATCCGGGGTGCCGGGTTTTAGATACTCCAGACCATGTTCCTTGCCGGAAGCGAGAAAGTCGTTGATCGCCAATTGGTAGGTTTTTTTCGCATCGATCGGGGTACTGTTGATTTGCCAAGTGCCGTTCACTCGCTGGGTATTGGCGGATTGCAGGAAGCCGCCCGCGCCGGTGTTTGCCATTCCTTGATTCAGCGCTTTTAACAACAGACTGCCTTTGATCGTAGCCAGTTGCACTTTGCCGCCGAACGGTAGCACCCGGATGACGTCGTAGACAGTGATTTGGCCCGCGGGTAGCACGTCGTCGATGCGGATCGAACCGCTGTTGTACAGCGAAAGTTCGGCTTCAGGGTAAGGGCGCAGCAGGCTTTTGGCGATCAATTCAGTCAAATTGGTTTTGCGGGTGCGCACATTGGATTCGAGTCCATCCAGTGCTTCCGTGGTGGTCGTGACCACGGCTTCGGGTTCAAAGCCTTGTTGCCGGAAGGCGTCGAAGGCGATGTTCATCCATTTGTTGACCACGGTTTTGACGGCGGGGTCTTCCGGGAGGTTGTCGTTGATCGGGACAAATTCCGGTTTGACCTGCGTTTTGCCGGTTTGCGGGTCGAAATAAAGGTCGACCACGTAAACCGAGCGCACATTAGCGTCGCCTTTCAGCAGCGGGGTGAAATTACCGCGCCAGTTTTGATAATTGACATGTTCATGTCCGCCCAGCAGCAATCCGATTTGCGGAAATTTTTGCAGCAGTTCGATGTCGTCGTCGATGGCTTGATGCGTCAGGGCGACCACAAAATCGGTTTGGCCGCTGAGTTGTTTAATCTGCTCAGCGGTAGCCGCGATGGGGTCGGAATAGCGCACGTAGCCCGGATTATTGGCCGCGAGTGTTAATCCGAACATACCGATTCTGAAGGTTTTCCCGCTTTTTTTATCGGTGACGGGAATCACCAGATTTTGTTTGACACCGGCATAAGGCTGGCCATCCGCGGCGAATACGTTGCTCGATATCCAAGTGAATTTCGCTTCTTTCATGCGCTGGTGGAATTGATTTTCTTTGACATCGAATTCATGGTTGCCGAACGTGGCGTAGTCAAGTTCAAAATTGTTCAGCACATCGACCATCTGCCGCCCGGCTAAACGGTCGCCTTCATATTGGGCGGTACCGATCGCGGACGGGCTGAACAGATCGCCGCCCAGGGTGGTGATGGTATTGGGGTTGCGTGCTAGCAGTTGCTTGCGCAGTGTGGCGACACGCGCGATTCCGCCCTCCTTGCCACCGCTGACCGGGGTGATTTCGTAAATATCGTTAAAGTGCAGGATGGTGACGTGTATCCGGCCGTCATTGACTGAAGAAACCGGCGTTGTGGCGCAGGCAGTCAATACGGAAACAACGATGATCGAGAGCAGGAAGGTAAAGGATTTTTTCATGATAACACCCTGTAATTTGGGGATTGGTTTTGTTTTAAAAGTTGTTCGTTACGAGTGTATGGCAAATCGCGCTCACCGGGTAGTCGTCAATGAGCTTCCGCTTCCAGCATTCTCGCTTATCTGAAATATGTATTTGAGATGTGAGAATCTTGCTATCAACAGCAGCCGATTGTGAATATAATCGGAAGCTGCACATAATAACAATACAATCCGCCAAGATTGAGCGTTAAGCACGGACCTCGGACAGGATGATCCAAAGTCAAGTAACGTAAGGAGTAAGCACTGATTACAGAGCGATTGGCTGATTCGATTCCATGGCCTGCATTTCATCCTTATCAATACTGATTCAACAAATTCAAGCGAAAGGGGAATTATCGTGAAAAAAATTTTTGTATCGTCGCAAAAGCGGTTTTTATTTCTTTATTCAGTCTTGGCTCTTTCCATCGGAGCACTATCGGGCTGCAAAGTAAGCCTGATCCCCGAGACCGAAGAAGCGAAAAGCCGTTTCGCCGCTACTGTTGAACAAGATCATCTCGGTGATAGCTATAGCAGGATCGAGTACCTTGATCAAGGTTGGAAACCGGAAGACAGTTTGTGGTTTTATAACATCACACAAGGCTCGAACCTGATGCCCTATGATTTCTTTCTGGTGCTGGAAAAGCCAAGAGAATCGAAGCTTTTCCGTTCAAATGAGAATATGAATTTCTACCGGTACTTACCTCAGAAAGCCTCATCCGGTAACCCCGATGCGCTGCCAGTCGGATGGGTTAAGGATACCTATAAGGGTAAGGAATATGTCGGTTTAACTTGTGCAGCATGCCACACTAGCCAGATAAATTATGATGGTGTGGGGATCCGCATTGATGGCGGTCCGGCCACAGCGGATATGGAAAACATCATGGCTGCTCTTGCAGAAGCTCTGAAACATACGCGCGAAGATGCGGAAGCTAAGCAGAGATTCGTCAAAAGTGTATTGAAAAAGGGTAATTACAAAACAGAAGCTGATGTGGTCGCTGATTTAACAAAATATGAACAGCGCATTAGAAACTATAACCAAATCAATGCCAGTCAAACGCCTTATGGCTATGCACGGCTGGATGCTTTTGGACGCATTTATAATCGTGTGCTTGAACATACCGTTAACGGAAGGGAGCTGAGAGAGATACTGAGCGACCGGAAGATAATGCAAGGTAAGGTGATGACTAAGGAACAAATCGATGAGATCCTATCAAAAATAGATAATGTGATAACGGGGGAACAACGCGATCATTTGATGGAACGTCTTAGTGAGTATCTGACATTTGAGCAAATAGCCCTATTGAATAATGAGATTTTCAATAGACCTGACGCACCCGTAAGTTATCCTTTTTTATGGGACATTGCGCAACATGATTATGTGCAATGGAACGGGATAGCTGCAAATGCCGGGGTGGGGCCTATTGGACGAAATGCGGGTGAAGTGATCGGTGTATTTGGCACACTGGATTGGAAGGAAGAAAAGGGAACGTCATTGGCATCGCTTCTCTTTCAAGGTTCAGGCAATACCCGAGTCAATTTTGATTCTTCCGTTGATGTGCAAAACTTGTACAGAATTGAATCGCATTTAAAAAAATTAAATTCTCCGGTATGGCCGGAAAAAATTCTCGGAGAGATCAATAAGGAAAGTGCTGCTAAAGGCAGGCTGTTATTTGATAAGTATTGTGCAGCTTGTCATGCCAGAATTGATCGTGTGGATGCTAATCAGAAGATTATCAATAGTGATCCAGATCGCCGTATCGTCGCTCATATGACGAGAGTCAGTGATGTAGGGACGGATCCTACAATGGCTGAGAATAGCTTCAAATACCAAGGGTACTCGGGTATTTTGCGCAACCAATACGTAGGCCTTGAAGTAGGTAACATTTTGCTGGATAAAGAGGCGCCCGTTGCAGCTTTGCTGACGCAAGCAACCAAAAACGTAGTGGCTACACCTGATCCCGATAAATGGTTTTTCCAAGGTTGGGCAGACAGGATTGCTAATCTTGTAACGGCATATGTTGGAAATGAGATAAAACCTTCTATCAAACGTGGCAATTATGATCCGGATACTACAGTCAACCCGTTAGCTTCACTCAATGCCTATAAGGGGCGGCCTTTGAATGGAATCTGGGCAACAGCGCCTTATCTGCATAATGGTTCCGTTCCTACGCTGTATGATTTGTTGTTACCTAAAAAACGTGAAGGTGATCCGGAAGATGGGGAATACCGTCCTGATCAATTTGAAGTGGGTTCACGCGAATTTGATCCGGTCAAAGTGGGACTTAAAAGCAGTGGCTATCAAGGTTTTACTTTTAAAGTGAAGGATTCGGATGGCAAGGAAATCAGAGGTAATAGCAATGCTGGTCACGAGTACGCATCCGGCAAAACAGCGCAACCGAATGGAGAGACGTTAGAGCCATTGAGCAAGGAAGAGAAGCTCGATTTGCTGGAATATCTCAAGACTCTGTAATCTGGACACTTCTTTTAGTAGTCATTCTTAACTTGCAATTCCCCGTGGCTAGGCCACGGGGATGTTTATTGAACAGGGAGTAATGAAATGAGTACAAGTTATCTTGAACGGTATGATGCGACCCCCGATGCAGAAAAGTTTCCATTGGTGCGCCGTTGGATGGATACCGAACCGTTGCCATTTTTTAAGGAATTGCGCGCTAACCGTCCGATCCTAGTTACGCCGGATTGCACGCTGGTTACCCGCTTTGACGATGTCAGGGAAATATTGCTGATGTATAAGGTGTTCACCGTCAAACCGTATGTGCCCAAGATGGACAATTATTTGATGGCGCATGATGACGATGCATTGCATACCCGAGAGAAATCGTTGATGCAATTTATGTTGAATCGCGATGATTTGCCAAAAGTGCGCAACCTGGTTGCGGAAATCGCCAGCGGAATTCTTAACGGCGCCAATGGCAAGATTGAAATCGTAAACAGTTTTTGCCGGATGGTGCCGGCGACGTTGGTGCAAAAATATTTTGGCCTGACGGGTGCGAAACGGGAAGATTTGATCGAATGGTCCTACTGGAATCAATACGATACCTTTCACAACCAGCCGTTCGACTTGGTGCCGCCGGAATTATCACAGCGGATCATCAATCGCCATAATGAGACTTCCAAGAAACTGGGCGACTACATCACAATGCTGATTGCAAAGCGCTTGCTGGCAGTGAAGCTCGAGAAATTAACACTCTCGACGATTGTCCGGTTGGATGATGACGTTGTTACCCGGATGTTGCGCACCAGTTTTGCCAAAGAATTGGATTTCGACATCAAACGGCTAGGTGTGAACGCTGGCGGTCTTTTGATCGGTGCAATCGAGACAACATCGCAAGCAGTAGCTCAAGTGTTGCAATACTTGTTTCAGCATCCGCAATGGCTGGCTGCAGCCAAATCCGCTGCTCAGAAGGAAGATCCTGCTGAGTTTGACGGCATTGTGTGGGAAGCATTGCGGTTTGTGCCGATTACGCCGTATTTATTCCGCACCACGGTGAGCGACTATACCGCGGCGAAGGGAACAAACTACGAAACGGTTCTGCGTGCCGGTACCTATGTGTTGCCAGTGACGCTATCCGCGATGTTCGATGAGCGGGCATTCGAATCACCGGAAGAATTCATTCCGCAGCGCAACTGGTACAACTACTTCCATTTTGGTTTCGGTGATCATGAATGCCTGGGCCGTTACGTGGGTATGGTGATGATTCCGGAAATGGTGCGGCAGGTCTTTCTGAGGAAAGATGTTGAACCTAAAGGCAATATAGACTATAAATCCGGTCCATTCCCTGAGTCATATGATTTATCGTGGACTGTGGCATAAACTTCAAGTCTGGAGCAATAATTAAGCTGTAACAAATAGGGAAATGAAGTTCAATCGATTGTATCGATTAATTCATTTCCTTTTGTATCATGTGCAGAAATTCTTTCCGGTAGCGGTATAAATAAAGACAGTGTTCTATACTCGAATTGCTTGTGATTACTGACTATAGAACACTGGCCACCCTCTAAAACTCTAGTAATTCGATTTCTCAGTTGTCGACCTGGCTTTGCCGCCGCCTTCCTGGTCACCTGACGGTATTTGATGGAAAGGTTGAATGGTCTTTCCGTAAGCATCAGGATTAGGCGTTTCTGGCGCTGTTGGTTTTCCGCCGCATGCAACTAAAACTAAAATTGCCGATACTGCTAAAAAATATGTGATTCTCATATAAGACCTTCTGAATGTTAAATGTTAATTAATTATGTGTTACGACGATTGGCAGAATACCGCTTGCAGTTATGCTAAACATTGATCTTGATCAAACTAATTAACCTTGATCGGATTGTTAGCATATTCTTAATTGAACAAATTAATAAATACTCAACAGTGGCGCAGATCGGCATACGTTTTCATCAATCATTGAATGATTTCCTTGCACCAGCATTGAGTGATACCGAGATCATTCATAATTTCGAGCGGAAAGCTTCGGTTAAGGACATGATTGAGTCTTTCAACGTACCGCATACGGAAGTTGGACGGATTTCGGTGAATGGTGTCGCTGCTGACTTTAACTATATTGTGCAAGATCGAGACCGTATCGAGGTTTTCCCGGCCGGTGAGAATTTCAGCGCTACGTCCGCAGGACAGCTTCGTCCCCCATTATTACAGCCGCCGCAATTCGTGGTCGACAGTAACCTTGGAAGACTGGCGCGGTATCTCAGATTGCTCGGATTCGATTGCCTCTATCGCAATGATTACAACGATGACATGATTGCGAGGATTGCCAGCGAGCAACAACGCATCGTACTTACCCGGGATCGCTCATTGTTGCACCGCAAAATCATTACCTATGGGTATTTTGTGCGTGCCGACAAACCCAAAATTCAAACCCGGGAAGTTCTGAAAAGATTCGCACTGAATTCTTTGATCAAGCCTCTGACACGTTGTACGCATTGCAACGGGAAATTGGCGGAAACCGGGAAAAGCTGCATTGAGCATCGGCTGGAGCCGCTGACAAAGCAATATTACGATAAATTTTTGATCTGCTTAGAATGCGGTCGGATTTACTGGCAGGGGAGTCACAGTATGCGTATCGAACAACTTCTTGGGGAATTGGCCGGAACACAATCGTAATCAATACTGCCAATCGAATTGGTATTTTCCGCAATTTGAACGCCATTTTGTTTGATTTTTATTCAGTATTTATTCAGATTTATCTCTTTATGATGATATTGAATGAGTGGCCGGATGACGGTGTATGGCATGATGAGTATGAAAATCAATAGGTGCGGGTAAAAGTTTTAGTGAATTCTTGGTGCAAGTTGATATGAGAAACTATAAATTGACATGCTTGCTAATCGCTTTCTGCGGAATATTCTCAGTAAGCCCGGTGCATGCTGAAGGAGATGGCGGCGGCTTCGATGGTGGATTCGACGGCGGTGACTACAGCGGTGATTACGGTGGCGATTTCGATCCCGGCGGGTACACTGACTATATGGATCAAAACGATTTTGATCAAAGTGATGCTTTTTATCAACAGGATGAATTTAATCAACCGGAAGATTATGGTTCATTCGATGACGCGTACCAGGGTAATGACGTTGATCAAGTGGATGCCGCCTATCAGCCGGATAATCCGGCTATTGAAGACACAGCGGATGGCAGTACTGGGACTCCATCCGGTAATGATGGATTCGCGCCGGAATCCTTGAAAAAGGAATTACCGGACCAAGCCGCTGATACTACCCCCGATATAAATCAGGGGAATCAAGCTGCGCAAGTGGATGCAGTGGGACAGCAAAGTGGTATTGATACCAGCCACAATGCCGGTTCGAACACAGAATCTGCAGATGCTATTCAACCCGCCGGAAGTGATCAGTCGGCTCAGGATGGTGTTGTCGTCCAAGATAACTCTTCCACGCAAAATGTGGCGATTCATAACAGTACGCATATCGATCAGAATACCGGGCATGGCGGCTACTCAGGGCACGGCCACCATCACGGAGGGCATCATCATTACGATAACTTCGGTTTGGGGTTTGGCTTGGGTTTAGGAGTGGGGTTAGGATTCGGATTCGGATTCGGGCCATTCGGTTATTACAGCCCATTTGCTCCCTTCGGTTATTATGGTTTCGGCGTGCCCTTTAACAGTTTTGGTTTTTACAGCGGCCGCGGTGTCGGCATCGGATTTTATAATAGCTATGCTGGTTTTGGACCCTATCGCTATTTTGAACCGTATTATCCTTTGGGCGGTTATCTAGCTGCCTCGCCGGTATTCTCTTCACCCATGGCGCCAGCTAGAGCACCGACTTATATTCAACGTAATGAAGTTTCCAGGCCTGCGCAGGTGCAGCAAAAAAATTACTGGTATTACTGCCGCAATCCCGAAGGGTACTATCCTTATGTGAAGCAATGCTCAGGACAATGGATCAAAGTTCCTCCGCAACCTTCCTAAAACCTTATTGCAATGGTCTGACAGATTCTCAATCGATCCGGTGATGTACGATCTCCAGAGAGTGGTACAAGTAAAGCGATATCCGAGGTTTCCCGGATATCGCCTGATCTCAGTCAGTGTTGATTGTTAGAATTCTTCCCACTCATCTTTACCAGCTACAGCAACTTTACGTGGATTCATGCCTCTTTCCGATGTAGCTTCTGCTTTGGTATCAACGGCAGCTTTTCTGATTGCTGATCCACGATTGGGTAGTATAGTTACTGCGCCGGGATGATGGTTTTTTGCTGCTGTCATAACTGCTGTTTGCTCGTTACGCTTGGCAAATTTGAATACGCTCACAGCTTGCGATAATACGCTGGATTGCTGTTTCATTGATTCAGCAGCGGCGGAAGCTTCTTCTACCAAGGCTGCATTTTGCTGTGTTGCTTCATCCATTTGCGTTACGGCTTGGTTGATTTGCTCGATTCCGGAACTTTGTTCTTGCGACGCGGCTGAAATTTCACTCATGATGTCTGTCACTCGTTTCACCGCTGTAACGATCTCATCCATAGTCGATCCTGCTTCATCCACCAATTTCGTCCCTTCATCGACTTTTTCCACGGAATCGTTGATCAATTCCTTGATTTCTTTGGCTGCTGCTGCCGAGCGCTGTGCCAATGTCCGGACTTCTGTCGCTACCACCGCAAAACCTCGACCTTGCTCCCCTGCCCGGGCTGCTTCCACTGCGGCATTCAGTGCCAGGATATTGGTTTGGAATGCAATACCGTCGATTACGCTGATGATCTCTACGACTTTCTTCGAACTGTCATTGATCGAACTCATTGTTTGAACCACTTGACCCACTACTGCTCCGCCCCGCATTGCCACTTCCGAAGCACCGACGGCCAGTTGGTTCGCTTGGCGTGCATTTTCCGCATTTTGTTTGACGGTAGATGTCAGTTCTTCCATAGATGATGCTGTTTCTTCCAGGCTTGATGCTTGTTCTTCTGTGCGGTTACTTAAATCTGAGTTACCCGATGCAATTTCGCTCGATGCGGTTGCGATTGATTCCGTACTGTGACGAACTTTACCGACCAGATCCAGCAAGTTATCGTTCATCGTTTTCAGCGCATGAAGTAGGCGCCCCATTTCATTGGTTGAATGCACCTCGATCCGGCTGGTTAGATCACCAGAAGCAACGGCATTTGCTATCGTTACTGCCTCGCTGAGAGGACGGAGGATGGCGCGCATCAGTAACAATCCTGCAATTACAGCGAGAATCAAACCGGCCACAATCATGCTATTGCTGATTGTTAACAGTTGCTGATACGCTTGATGCGCGGCTTTATACTCACCCGACCCCAACGTACGTTGCAAATCGAGTAATTTGAACATGGTGGTATGGGCTGCATCAAATTTGGCAAACAAATCATCATGCAGATTTTGTTGTGCCGCTTTAAATTCTTTATTTAGTGCAAGACTCATTGAGCGATCGACAGACTGCGACAAGTTTCTCCATTGTTGCTCGAAATCATTGGCCAGCTTAGTTTCTTCAGGATTTAATTTCGTTGCCATAAATTTCGGCCACAGTGTTGCTATTTCTGCGAACCTCTGGTCATTAAGCGTTTTTCTTTCAGACGCTATGGCTGGATTTTCAGAGTAACTCGAAATCACAGTATTAAAACGTATGCGTTGGATGCGATCCAGAACTACCCCCAGATCACCCAAAGGTAAAACACGATTGTCGTAAACCCCTTTGAATGCGATATTCATTTGATTCATACCATAAACACCCATACCGCCAATGCTCACCAGTAAAGCGGAAAGGAATCCAACGACGACTATCAATCGAGACTTAATGGTCATGTTTTTAAACATTATGATTCTCCTTCAAAAATATTCTAAAAAATTATCGATTAATTTATGCTGTGTTCAATAAGGCCTATGTCACTGCGGCTTATTAGCTTTTCGATGTCGATCAGTATCAACATCCGCTCATCCACTGTTCCTAAACCCATGATATATTCTGTTTCGATTACCGAGCCTAAACCCGGTGCTTGGCGCATTTGCCCGTCCGCTAAAGTAATTACATCCGATACTCCATCGACTACAACTCCTATCACCCGGCTTGCTACTGTCAATATGATTACCACCGTGAATTGATCATACGATGCATGATCCAGATTGAACCTGATTCGCATGTCGATGATCGGAACGATGATGCCGCGCAGATTAATTACACCCTTGATATAATCCGGCGCATTCGCAATTTGGGTAATGGAGTCGTAGCGCCGGATTTCTTGTACTTTCAGAATCTCGATTCCATATTCTTCACCCCCCAAACGAAACGTCAGAAATTCATTCGTAACCAAGTCAAGTGCTGCAGCTGGCACTCTCGTTACGTTAGTTGTTTTCAGTTCTTGTAATGACATTGACTCCTCCAAAACTGTGGTAAAACCTGATTTGCTCTCTTAATCATTAAAGTAAATACTTCATGAATAAAAAAGCATATTGCCGTATCAGGAATAACTATACCTTTGGGGCTTTGCTGGATTGTTGAGAGAATGTTAAATGTTTGCAAACTCTCTGACACAATGAAAATGAGCTGCTTTATCGCAGAAAGATCATGAGGTTAAACTGATTGGAATGATTGACCGGCAACTTCGCAGATTGGATTCTTCAGGCTGTATGGAGTGATTGTGAACGCACTGGATAATCTGTAACCTATGAGCATGCACCAATCTGCTGGAAGGATTGAAATTTAACTTTTACAGGATCGATAATGAAAAACAAACAAATAGTAACGTGGATTGCTTTCTTGCTGGTGATACCGCTGTTATCCGGCTGTTGGACGCTGGTTGCCGCTGGTGCGGGTGCGTATGGCGGATATAAAATGAAGGAGAATGGTTATACCTTGCAAAATCCGATCACCAAGGAAAAGAAGTCGAAAAAATAAGATCCGGTTATTTGACTTTTTTCGCTAAATCTTCCGGATCTTCTTTTTTCCGGAAGCTGTCATAGATCATCAGCGCAGCGCCGACAAAAATGGCGGAATCGGCGATATTAAACGCCGGCCAATGATAATTTCCGATATAGAAATCGAGAAAATCGACCACATGACCCAGCGTGATGCGGTCGTACAAATTTCCCAATGCACCACCCAGGATCAAACTGAGTGACAGGCAAAATAATTTCTCGTGGCGGTATTTGTTGAGCAGAAAGATGATCAATAAAGCTGCACTGCCTGCGATGCCGCTGAGGAACCAGCGCTGCCAGCCTGGTTGCTCGCTCAGGAAACTGAATGCGGCGCCGGGATTGTAGGTCAGCACCAAGTTAAAAAAGCCGGTAAGCGGGATACTCTGGCCAAACTCCAATGTGGACTCGACCCAGAATTTGCTGGCAAGGTCCAGGACAAGAACGATCAGAGCAATGCTCAGGCTGATGTAAAGTTTCATAGTTGCAGATTTCTTTTCAATTGGAGTCAGATCTTACGCAAAGCGCCGTTCTTCGCCAGCACCGTAAAGATTGGTAATACAACGGGCACATAAAGTTGGGTGCTCGGCATGCTGACCGGCGTCCTGACGGTAATGCCAGCAACGCTCGCATTTCGTATGGGTACTGGATGCCACAATAATCCCTTCCTGTTGTGCATCGTTAACCTGGGTCAAACGGACTTCGGAAACGATCAACACAAAGCGCAAATCGTCACCGAGTGCATTCAGTAGTGTGAAATCTTCAGGGTTAGCGCGAATCTCTACGGTAGCCGCCAATGAGGAGCCGATTTCTCCTTGTGCGCGCGCATCTTCTAGTTTTTTCAGCACTTGTGAACGCAATGCGCGTATTTTCGCCCAGCGCTGCTGCAATAGTGCGGCATCCGTTTGTGCCGGGAAGGCATGCCAGGTATGTAGCAGTACGCTGTCGTTGCTATTCCCCGTCAGATGCTCCCAGACTTCTTCCGAGGTAAAACTCAGAATCGGTGCAAACAGCCGCACCAGGCTATGTGCGATATGGTGCAGCACCGTTTGTGCCGAACGGCGCGGAAGACCCTGAGTTGCTGCCGTGTACAAGCGATCCTTGAGGATATCCAGATAGAAGCCGCCTAAATCTTCGGAGCAAAAATTATGCAATTGATGTACGACTTGATGGAACTCGTAGCGCTGATAGTTTTGCGTTAGATCGTCTTGAAAACTTTGTGTCAGCGCCAGCATATAGCGGTCGATTTCCAGACAATCAGCGACGGCGATAGCATCAGTCTGCAGATTGAAATCCACCAGATTAGCGAGCAGGAAGCGCAATGTATTGCGGATACGGCGGTAGCTTTCGACCACCCGTTTGAGAATTTCTTCGGAAATGGAAAGCTCGCCGGAATAATCGGTCGAAGCGACCCACAGTCGCAGAATATCGGCGCCTGAAGTATCCATCACTTTTTGCGGTGCGATGACATTGCCTTTGGATTTGCTCATTTTGTGACCGCTGCCGTCGACGACAAAGCCGTGTGTGAGCAAGGCATCGTACGGCGCGCGCCCATCGATGGCGCAGCCGGTTAGCAGCGAGGATTGGAACCAGCCGCGATGCTGATCGGAGCCTTCCAGGTACAAATCCGCGGGAAATTTGAGTTGGGCATCGGCTTTCACCACGGTATCGTGCGTCGTGCCGGAATCGAACCAGACGTCCAGTGTATCCGTCAGTTTTTTATATTCACCGGCTTCGGCGCCAAGCAATTCGGCGGCGTCGAGCGCAAACCACGCTTCGATACCTTGCTGTTCCACCTTTTGCGCCACTTGTTCAAGCAATTCGAGCGAACGCGGATGCGGCGCATGAGTGTCTTTATGCACGAAGAAAGTCATCGGCACGCCCCAATTACGTTGGCGTGACACACACCAGTCCGGGCGGTTTTTGATCATCGCTTCCAACCGCGCCCGGCCCCATGCCGGAAAGAACGCAGTGGATTCGACCGCTTGCATGGCGAGTGCGCGCAGTGTTTCTTTCTGCGTTGCGGTAGCGGCGGTGCTGTGCAGATTCATGCCGATGAACCACTGCGGTGTTGCGCGGAAAATAATAGGTGTCTTATGCCGCCAGCAGTGTGGGTAACTGTGATCGATTTTTTTCAGGCAGAGCAAATGACCGCTGTTTTTGAGTGATTCGATGACGATGTCGTTGGCTTTCCATACCGAAAGTCCACCCACCAACGGTGTGCTGGCGGTAAATTTGCCATCGCCATCAACCGGACTGTCACTTGGCAGACCGTAATTTTGTCCAACGAAGTAGTCGTCCAGTCCATGCGCCGGGGCTGTGTGCACCAGACCGGTACCGGCTTCCAGCGTGACATGTTTGCCGCAAATGATTTTGACCGTACGGGGTTCAAACGGGTGCTGCAACGGCAAGTGCTCCAAAGCCTGACCCTTGCAGGTGGCAAGGGTTTCGCCGGTAAGATCGTAGCGCGCCAGACAGCTTTGTTTCAGCTCGCTGGCGAGTATCAGCAATCCTCGCGCCGTTTGAATCAATTCGTAATCGAAATCGGGGTGAACGCTGACTGCTTGGTTGGCTGGCAATGTCCACGGAGTGGTGGTCCAGATGACGGCATACGCTTGCGCATTTCCTGGGATCGTGACACTAAAAATACTGCTCAGTGCTGCGGGGGCGGCTTCCACAGCAAATCCGACATCGATTGCGGGTGAAGTTTTGTCTTCGTATTCCACTTCGGCCTCGGCCAATGCGGAACCGCAATCGATACACCAGTTGACCGGTTTT
The DNA here is from genome assembly GCA_018240285.1 of Pseudomonadota bacterium. Classification (GTDB taxonomy): domain Bacteria; phylum Pseudomonadota; class Gammaproteobacteria; order Burkholderiales; family Nitrosomonadaceae; genus Nitrosomonas. The sequence continues at coordinate 171,745 of JAFEGA010000001.1, forward strand.
TGTCCTTGATACAGATAGCCGTTTTGATAAATTTTTCCCAACGCGCGGATAATGCCGGCTTCCGTTTTGAAATTCATGGTGAGATAGGGATTGTCCCAATCACCCAGCACACCCAAGCGGATGAAATCGGCTTTTTGCCGCTCTACTTGTTCTTTGGCAAAAGCGCGGCAGAGTTCGCGCACTTTATCGGCAGGCAAATGCTTGCCGTGTTTTTTTTCGATTTGATGCTCAATCGGCAGACCATGACAATCCCAGCCGGGAACATACGGTGCATCGAAACCGGCCAGTGTCTTACTTTTGATGATGATGTCCTTGAGAATTTTGTTGACGGCATGACCGATATGAATGTCGCCGTTGGCATAAGGCGGGCCGTCGTGCAGAATGAATTTGGGGCGGCCTTTGCTGGCGGAACGGATTTTCTGATACAGATACTTTTCTTGCCAGGCTTTCAGCATGCCGGGTTCGCGGCTGGCCAGATTACCGCGCATCGGAAACGGCGTATCGAGTAAATTGAGCGTTTTCTTATAATCAGTCATGGAAGTTACAATGAATAGGTTAAAGGGCGTTGCACATGCTACTGAAACGAGGTTGAGTTGTCATGAAAAAGCGTTTGGCGTGCGCAACATCTTTTTCGATTTGCCGGATGAGTGTGTCGATATCTTGGTATTTTTCTTCGTCGCGTAATTTGTGCAGAAAATTGACTTGTAAATGCCGTCCGTAAATTTCCTCATTAAAATCGAACAGATGCACTTCCAGAACAGGTTTGCCGTTTTCATGCGTTGTCGGCCGCACGCCCAGGCTGGCGACTCCGGGCAGCGCGGCAGCCGGTGAGGATGGAAGGGCACCGTATACCGAGACGGCGAAAATTCCCGACAGCGGCGGGCGGTTATGTTTCAGTTGAATGTTCGCGGTCGGGAATCCGAGTTGTTTGCCGATTTTGTCGCCATCTACAACCCGTCCGCTGATGCTGTAGGGCCGGCCGAGTAATTTTGCGGCTTTATCCAGATCGCCACGAGCGAGCGCTTCACGTGTCGCGGTGCTGGAAACGCGCTGACCGTCGATGGTGAAACTGGGCATCGCGGCAACGGTAAAGTTATTTTCTGACGCCAGCGCTTGCAACATGGCAAAATCACCGGCGCGGCGCGCGCCGAAACGGAAATCATCGCCCACCAGCAACCAGCGCACAGCAAGTTGCTGATTCAAAATGCGCGTAATAAATTGCTCCGCGCCGATGCGGGCAAAGTCATAATCGAAACGGCAAATATGAATGCAATCGACTTCCGCTTGAATCAAATAAGCTAATTTTTCCCGCAGGCTGGTCAGCCGGGCGGGTGCTTGATCCGGGGCGAAAAACTCGCGGGGGTGCGGCTCGAAAGTCATGACGCAGGCGGGAAGTCCGAGCTGTTTGGCGGCATTCTCCAAACGGGCTAGCATGGCCTGATGTCCCAGATGAAATCCGTCAAAATTGCCTATGGTCAGTGCAACCGGTGTTTTAGCACTGGCAGGCACTTTTCGCCACGTATGCATGCGTTCGAATCCAAAAAATTAGCAATTCTAGCGTGTTTAAGCCTGCCAGGTCTAGCTTACGCTGCGTTCAGCGCCTACCGATTCCGCGTAATTTTAGGTACTTACCGGATGAATGATTGCAGAGAAGATGGATGGGTACTCGCGCAGGTTTGTTAATTTGGTTATATTCCTGCTATCGTTTTTGTTACGTTGCAGTCAATCAATTGGAACATTCAGATCAATCTATCAAACCGGGTGAAAGAGAAGACCGGATCTTGCAGGCACTGGCCGGGATGCTGGAGCATCCGCACAGGATTAGAATTACTACGGCTGCGCTGGCAAAGCGATCGGGAATCTCGGCATCGGCGATCTACCGCTGTTTTCCCAATAAGTCGAAAATGTTCGAGGCTTTGATTGCATTCATTGAGAAAACGCTGTTTGTATTGATCAATAAAATTTTGCAAGAAGAACAGTCCAGCGCTAAGCAGATCGAGAGCTTGTTACTGCTATTGCTTGGATTCTCACAAAAGAATCCAGGTATGACACGCATTCTGACCAGCGATGCGCTGGTGCATGAGGATGATCACTTACAATTGCGAATTCAGCAGTTGCACGACCGGCTTGAAGCAACTTTCAAGCAGGCGCTAAGGTTTGCGGTTAGTGAACAGCAGTTGAAACTCGATACGGATATAGCGGCGCAGGCGAATTTGTTCATGTGTTTTGTGATTGGCCGCTGGTATCAATTTGTAAAGAGTGAATTCCGGCGCGATCCGCTGGCTAATTGGGACGTGCAGCGATTGACCGTGCTGCCGGATGCGCTGCTGTAACGCGGCGAATTTTACCGGCGGTTACGGGTGGCATACCGGACAAGCCGGGTCTTTGCTTAATCTGATCGAACGCCAGTTCATGGTCAAACCATCCAATACCAGCAGGCGGCCGTTCAGGCTTTCGCCGATATTGAGCAGAATTTTCAGTGTCTCCGCCGCTTGCATGCTGCCGATGATACCGACCAAAGGTGAAAATACACCCATGATCGCGCATGGCATATCTTCCTCCTCACCATCGACCGGAAATAAGCAATGATAACAAGGGCTGCTGCTATGGCGTAAATCGAATACGCTGATTTGACCGGAAAATTGCACGGCCGCGCCGGAAATTAAAGGTTTTTTATAGGTTACGCAAGCTTGGTTGACATGGTGGCGCGTGCTGAAATTGTCGCTGGCATCAATGACGGCATCGGCTTGCGGAATGAGTTGCGACAGTTTCTCTGCATCGACACGTGCTTGGATTGCCGTGATCTTAATTCCGGGATTGATCCTGAGCAGAGTTTGTTTGGCCGATTGCGTTTTTTCCGTGCCGATGGCACTGCTGTCATGCATGATCTGACGTTGCAGATTGGTCAGATCAACCCGGTCGCCATCGCAGATCGTCAAATTGCCAATGCCGCTTGCTGCGAGATATAGTGCGGCAGGTGAGCCCAGGCCGCCTGCACCGATGATTAATACGTGGGATTGATTGAGTTTTTCCTGCCCCGCAATGTCGATTTGCGGGAGCAGGATGTGGCGGCTATACCGCAATAACTGATGATCATCCACAAGCCTTGTGAAATCAGCTTTCGCTTTTCTCAGTATGCTTTTTCTCAGGTGATGCGGTTATGCCTTTGAAGTAATTCATGGCTTGTTTCAGCAACAGATCTTCCTCGGAGCCGAATTCCATGGGGGCTTTATTTTTGTCTTTGTTTTTCTTTTCTTTCTTCTCTTTTTTCTCGCTGGCTGGCTTCAGCGCTGCTTTTTCAGTTTCGGAATCAGCTTTTTTCTCCGTTTTTTTGCCATTGGATAAATGACGGTTCAAGTCCGCTTCCCGTAACCGTTGATCATCGCCGCTGTCGGTTTCGTCCAGAACATCGGGGGTAATGCCTTGCGCTTGGATAGATTGACCATTAGGCGTGTAATAGCGTGCGGTCGTTAGTTTGATCGCGGTGTTGTTTCCCAATGGCAGAATCGTTTGTACCGATCCTTTACCGAATGTTTGCGATCCCATCACAATGGAACGTTTATGATCCTGCAAGGCGCCTGCGACGATTTCCGATGCGGAAGCAGAACCGCCATTAACCAGAGTGATCATCGGTACCGTTTTAACTTCGGCAGGCAACCCTTTCAGATAATCTTCATCCGGTCCGCGCAAATAATATTCCGGGTTTGCGTGCAATTTCATTTTTGCATCAGGGCTGCGTCCTTCGGTGTAAACGACCAGAGCATTTTCCGGCAGAAAAGCAGCCGATACAGCAACGGCGCCGTTGAGTAATCCACCCGGATCATTGCGCAGATCCAATATCAATCCTTTCATAGTGCCATTACTTCCTGCAAAAAGTGTTTTGATGGCTTGCGCCAGATTCTCACCGGTTTGTTCTTGGAATTGTGTGATACGGATGTACGCATAACCCGGTTCGATCATTTTCGATTTAACGCTTTGGATTTTTATGATGTCGCGCACCAGATTAAAAACCAGCGGTTCCGTTTCTCCTTCCCGCACAATCGTGATCTTGATCGAAGTATTGGGTTTGCCGCGCATGAGCTTGATTGCGTCATTCAGTGTCATGCCCTTGACGACGGTATCATCCAGTTTGACGATCAGGTCACCGGTTTTAATACCGGCGCGGAATGCTGGTGTGTCTTCAATCGGCGATATGACTTTTACGACACCGTCTTCCATCGTGACCTGAATGCCTAAACCACCGAATTCGCCTTGTGTTCCGATTTGTAGTTCTTTGTATTCGTCTTTATCGAGATAGGATGAATGCGGATCCAATCCGATCAGCATGCCATTGATAGCCTCGGTAATCAGTTTTTTGTCTTCCACAGATTCGACATAATCGCTCTTGATGCGACCGAATACCTGCGCGAATGTGCGTAATTCCTCGATCGGCAGCGGATGGATTGCCTCGATATTATCTTTCTTGGCAATAGCAGAGAAATTCAAACTGAGCATCATGCCAGCGATTGCGCCAATCAGAATTAAACCTGTTTTTTTGATTACGTTACTCATTATGCTATCTCCGCACTGGTCAAATTTATGTAAACGGCTGCTGTGTTCATTCTATTTTTATCCACGTCAGCGGGTCAAACGGCTTTCCCCCATGACGAAGCTCAAAGTATAGGCCTGAATTGGTATTTCCACCGCTATTTCCTACAGTTGCAATCGTATCGCCGCTGCGAATCGATTCACCAACCTGTTTGTGAAGTGTTGCATTATTGCCATATAGGCTCATGTAGTTGTTTCCGTGATCCAAAATTATCAAATTACCAAAACCTCTTAACCAGTCTGCAAATACCACCCGGCCTGCGGAAATTGCTTTGACTTCGCTGCCGGTGGGAGATTCTATAAATAAACCTTTCCACGTCACGTGTTTACCCGAGCGTTGACCACCAAAGGTGTTGACAAGTTTCCCGCGGACCGGCAAATTTAATTTTCCCTTTAATGTTGAAAATGCAACGCCAGTAGCGGAGGCGTCTGGGAGCTTATTATTAATTACTGTGTTGTCGGATTTTTCTTGAACAAGTAAACGATTAATCTCATTAATTAAATTGGTTAAGCGTTTTTCATCCTTTTCAAGCTTACTGATTTCTTGTTGTTGTTGGCTAATCTGACCTGATACTTGTGCAAGTATCATTTTGTGCTTGGCTTTTTCTTGTTCAAGTTTTTTGCGTTGGTTGAAATATTCAGTCTGATTGGCGGTAATTTCATCTTTCTTTTGACGGCTAACTTTTGTCAGGGTTTCAATTTCATTTTGATTGTATTGAAGATTTTTGATGCTATTTGCGTGTGCTTGCGAGAGCTGCCGGTGATAATAAATATCGCGGGCGATCTGGTTGGGGTCTTGCTGACTCAATACTAATCGTAAGTAATCTTGTTGTCCGCCGATATATTGTTGGTAAAACAACTTTTTAAGCTGATTGCGTTCGGCTTCAATTTCATCGCTGATTTTTTTGTGCTGCGTTTGCAGCAACTTGTACTCTTCGATGATTTGCTGGTCATATTCGATGAGTTTGTTCATTTTTTGTGCGATGCTATTGATTGCGCGCTCTGTATCTTGCAATGTATCCGCTGTATCCTGTTTAAGCGTTTCCTTGTTTGCTAGATCTTTTTGTAGTGATTGGATGCGCTCGCGCAGCAGTTTGAGATTTTCCTGATTGTTTGCATATCCCAGCGGGGCATAAAAGAAGATCAGAGCACAAATTGCCAGTATTGAGCGAACGCGCTTTGTGTGGTTGGGATTAAACGTACGAGCTTCCGGATAGATGAGATTTATTCGAAATAGTGTGCTGACCACGCGCATATTTTGAATAAATGAATGAATAATATTTAAGCTGTGGATTTGCCCTGGTTTGCTACGCTTTGCATTGCTTCCTGGATTTCAGCCAAATTTCCAAGATAATAATTTTGAATCGGTTTTAAATTATCGTCTAATTCGTAAATTAATGGAACGCCAGTCGGGATATTACAGTTCAAAATATCTTCGTCGGATATGTTATCCAAATATTTGACCAGCGCTCGCAAAGAATTGCCGTGAGCCGCGATGATGATACTTTTGCCCTCCTGAACTTGCGGTGCAATGGTTGTATTCCAATAAGGCAGGAATCGTGCAACTGTATCCTTTAGGCATTCAGTTAAAGGAATGTCGTCATGCGCCAAATTTTTGTAGCGCGGATCCATACCCGCGTAACGGGAGTCATCAACGGTTAATGCGGGTGGCCTGACATCATAGCTGCGCCGCCAAATGAGAACTTGTTCGTCACCATATTGCGCTGCAGTTTCTGCTTTGTTTAATCCTTGTAATGCACCGTAATGCCGCTCATTTAAGCGCCATGTATGCTGGACAGGAATCCACATCTGATCCATTTCATCCAGCACAATCCATAGAGTACGAATGGCGCGCTTGAGGACGGATGTATAAGCAATATCAAACGCGAATCCGTGTTCGCGCAATAGCCGACCGGCATTTTGAGCTTCTTGTATGCCTTGGGGCGTTAGATCAACATCTGTCCAGCCAGTAAATCGATTTTCTTGATTCCAGGTACTTTCTCCATGCCGCAGGAGAACAATTTTCTTCATATTGACCTTTTGATAAAAAAGGGGTGAGTTTGTTTCTTGAGTAGATTTAAAAAATATTGGTATTTTATTATATTTTTGCTGATAAACACAGCATTAGATTGATTCTTATTAGATTGATTCTTTTGTGCTAAGAAAAGGCGTTGGTTTTTTCATGAAAATGATGATGAGCTTTTATTTTATTCCTATATAAGCCTATAAGCACAATGCCGCCATGCGTGCGGCCAAATATCGGAAACTGGAGAATCCCTTAATTTTTTAGTTTCTGATAAAATCAGCGATTCAAAAAAATCGAACAAAATTATAGCTAATATGGAATTGTCATTATTTCAAGATCATTTTCTTCTCAGGTTGGAGAATATACTCTTTGTTATTACGGCCGTTATCAGCGGCTCAATGCTGTTATGGTCGATGGTGACGCAACGCGGTATCAAGGAAATCGATACGCGCACAGCGGTCCAGCTGATAAATTATCAGGATGCACTGGTGTTGGATGTGCGGGATGATAGCGAATTTGCCGCAGGTCATCTACCCAATTCTAAGCATATTCCCGCTGAAAAGATCGAGGAGCGCTGGGCGGAGCTGCAAAAATTTAAGGAGAAGCCGGTTGTGGTAATTTATCGCGGCGGTATCCGATCTAACAATGCCAGCTTGGTTTTAAAGAAGAATGGTTTTTCCCAAGTGGTTAATCTGATGGGCGGGATAGATTCCTGGAAGCGTGCCGGTCTGCCGATGGTTAAACGCTAAAGGAAGTGAACGTAAATGCCCAAGGTGATTATGTATACAACAGGTTTTTGCCCTTATTGCAAGATGGCGGAAAGCTTATTACGTGCAAAGGGTGTGCAGGAAATTGAGAAAATCCGCGTTGATCTTGAGCCGCAACAACGTATCGAGATGATGGGAAAAACAGGGCGGCGTACCGTTCCGCAAATCTACATAGGCGAAAAGCATGTCGGCGGGTATGATGATCTAGCGCAGTTGGATCGCGAAGGTGAATTGGCGGTTCTGCTGGCTAATTGATCAGGGTCATGACTGGTGCGCTGGTGGTTCGTCTTTTAGGTTAACTTTTTAATTTACTACTTACTGGGATAAGGTCAATATGAGTGAGCAACAGCAACCGGTTTTTGCGATAGAAAAAATCTATGTGAAGGATTTGTCCTTGGAGATTCCCAACGCGCCGAATATCTTTCTGGAAAGAGATACGCCAGAAATAAATTTACAACTTGGAACCAAGAATCAAGGGATCGGCGAAGGGTTGTACGAGGTGCTGCTGACGGTGACGGTAACCGCAAAGATAAAAGACAAGATCATGTTTTTGGTTGAAGCGCAGCAGGCAGGAATTTTTCGCATTCGCAATATACCCAATGGAGAAATAGATCCTGTGCTGGGAATTGGTTGTTCTAACATTCTCTTTCCTTATTTGCGGGAAGTGGTGTCGGATGTTGTGACGCGTGCAGGTTTTCCACCGGTCATTCTTAACCCGGTTAATTTTGAGGCCATTTATCAGCAGAATAGTGCGCAAACAAAACCGAACTAAGAGGAATTGCGAATACGGGGGTGATAATGATCATGGAGAAAAGCGTGCTGATTTTAAACAGTAGAATAAGTATCCCGTTGATCGGTATTTTTCTGCTTTTTTCCGATTATGCCATCGCTGAAATAGAGTTTTTATCAATAGCTGAGAATTCTGTTGTGATGTATGACGCTCCATCGCTTAGAGCCGGTAAATTGTTTGTGGCGAACCATCATCTTCCGGTCGAAGTTGTTGTCGATGTTGAGGGTTGGGCAAAAGTTCGTGATAGCAGCGGAAGTCTTGCTTGGGTTGAGAAGAAATCTCTAAGTGCACAGCGTTACGTTGTCGTGATAGTACCTTTGGCCGATATCTACAAATCGGCCGATACAAATTCGGAATTGGTGTTTCAGGCGGAAGAAAATATTGTTCTGGAGTGGCTGAATTCTGATAGTAAAGGCTGGGTAAAAGTGCGGCATTCCGGCGGTCAAACCGGTTATGTCAAAGTCAATCAGGTCTGGGGGTCATGAAAATCGCAGTGTTGGGCGCGGGTGCATGGGGGTCTGCGTTAGCAATTAATCTATCAACACGCCATCGTATTCATCTGTGGACAAAAGATCTCGATCATGCTGCTGCGATGAATCGTCAACGAAAAAATCAAGCTTTTCTACCAGATTATTCGTTACCCGAATCTTTGAAAATTACTTCTGTGCTTGAAGAAGCATTAGAAACTGCGGATCTTGCTTTAATCGTTGTGCCGGTTGCCGGTTTGCGTGACACATTGCGTGCTATTGCTGCAAGTAAGATTAAGGTACCTATCATCTGGGGATGTAAAGGGTTCGAATCAGAAACAACTTATCTACCGCATCAAATCGCCGAAGAAGAGTTTCTCGGTTTATTGCCACCTTGCGGTGTATTGTCAGGACCGAGCTTCGCCAAAGAAGTGGCTCAAGGGCTTCCCACCGCTTTGACATTGGCATCGCGGGATGTTGATTTCGCACGTCGAATGGCGATTGAGCTGCATAGTGCAAAGCTGCGCATTTATACCAGTGAGGATGTCGTTGGTGTCGAAACAGGGGGTGCGGTAAAGAATGTCATTACGATAGCGACGGGTATTTCCGATGGCATCGGCTTCGGTTACAACGCGCGCGCTGCTCTAATTACCCGAGGATTACTAGAAACTACGCGATTAGGACTCGGTTTGGGGGGAAGTATGAAAACCTTCATGGGCTTGGCGGGTGTGGGCGATCTCATTCTGACTAGCACCGGCGATTTATCCAGGAACAGACAGGTGGGATTGATGTTGGCTGAGGGAAAATCACTGGACGATATTTTGAATGCGCTAAGACATGTCGCTGAAGGTGTGCATACAGCCAATTCAGTATTGCAATTGGGTCATCGGCTAAATATTGAAATGCCCATTACCCAAGCAGTATGCGATATTTTGCATGGTGTAATATCCGCCAAGGAAGCGGTTGAGGTCCTGTTAAATCGCGAACAAAAATCAGAATTTATTAGTATGGAATTCCTTGTGTAAACTTAAGGTTAATTCTGCCTAATGGGGGTTAATTGTTTATTTTTGATCATCTTTATTTCATATTGACTCAATCCTTCTCGTTAAGATGGTTGATTCGCTTGATAAATGATGCTGTATGTAAGCCTTAATGTGCTTGACCGGGCGTTAACAGCTTGATATAAGAACGGCTGCAGTACTTGCTTGTGATTTAATTACCATTAACCAAGAAGGGGAATTATATGAACAAATCCGAACTCATCGAAGCTATCGCAAAATCGGCTAAAATTTCTAAAGCTTCAGCAGGCAGCGCATTGGATGGCGCATTAACTGCAATAAAAGGGGCGCTTAAGAAAAATGAAAGTGTAACTTTGGTCGGATTTGGGACTTTTAAAGTAGGTACAAGAGCCGCACGTACAGGCCGTAATCCCCGTACGGGTGCTGCAATCAAAATCAAGGCAGCGAAGGTTCCTAAATTCAGTGCTGGTAAAGCGCTCAAAGATGCAGTAAACTAGCAGACTTTCTTGACCGGGTGCTTAGCTCAGCTGGTAGAGCGTCGCCCTTACAAGGCGAATGTCGGCGGTTCGATCCCGTCAGCACCCACCAGTCAATTTTGTTAGTTCTAGGAGTGGTAGTTCAGTTGGTTAGAATACCGGCCTGTCACGCCGGGGGTCGCGGGTTCGAGTCCCGTCCACTCCGCCAGATAAAGTCAGCTTGCAGTCGTCAGCTCATTAATTGCTGTTTCACTATCTAGCTTCTTAGGTTCTATTGTGTTTGATTTTGTCAATCGTAAGAAACGTATTGTTCAAGTCTTCATGGGCTTGCTAATATTGCCTTTTTTGTTCTGGGGTGTCGAATCGTATCGCAACATGGGAGGTGAAGGTTATGTTGCAATCGTGGATGGCGAAGAGATACCGCGGCGCGAGTATGAGCAAGCGTTACGTGATCATCATGAAAGAATGCGCTCTATGCTGGGGGCAAATTTCGATAGCGCAATGCTCGACACTTTTGAAGTAAAAAGCTCGGTGCTTGAAAGACTCATTCAACAGCGATTGTTGTATCGGGAAGCAGCCGGCAACGGTTTTACTGTGCTGGACTCGCAAATCATCAAAACTATCCGGGATGTACCGGCTTTTCAAAAAGACAGCAAGTTTTCCAAGCAGCAATATGAGCAATTGTTGCGTACTCAAGGTCTTACTCCGGCAATATTCGAGTCGCGCGTGCGCCAGGAGCTTTTGCTTCAGCAATTATTGGGTGGTTATAGCGATTATGCGTTTGCTCCCAAAGTAGTAACCGAGAAGGTGTATTATTTGAGCGAAGTTAAGCGTGAAATCAATCAATTGCAGATTGGGCCTGAGCAATTCTTGGCACAAGTGGCGCCGGAAGAAAAAGATATAGCCGCTTATTATGAGAAACATAAAGCTGACTTCGATTTGCCGGAACGTGCGCGGATTGAATATCTGGTTTTGTCGCTAGATGCAGTGGCTAAAAATGAAACAGTCAGTGATGAAGCGGTTACTACTTATTTTTCCGAACATCAGGAAGAGTTCAATCAACCGGAAGAGCGCAAGGCTAGCCATATTCTGGTTAGCATAACTGCTGACGCAACAGATGACGAAAAACAAGCCGCAAGGAAAAAGGCAGAGGGCCTGCTGGAACAAGTTAAGCAGAGTCCTGAGCAATTTGCGGAAATTGCTAAGCAAAATTCAGACGACCCCGGTTCGGCAATGCGGGGTGGAGATCTTGGATTTTTTAGCCGTGGAGTAATGGTTAAGGCTTTTGAAGATAAAATTTTTTCAATGCAGTTGGATGAAATCGGTGACATTGTAGAAACAGATTTTGGCCTTCATATTATTAAACTGACCGCTATTAAAGAAGAAAAAAAACCTAGTCTGGATGATGTCCGAGAGCAGATTGAGAATAAGCTCAAGCTAGAAATGGCGAGTAGTATTTTTGGCGAAATAGCTGAGGATTTCAGTAACGTCATTTATGAGCAGAGTGATAGTTTACAGGCTGCTGCAAAAAAATTTGAATTATCTGTGCAAACAAGTGATTGGATCACGAGAAGCTCAGCGGATCCAGCAGTTCTTAGTAATGACAAGTTGTTGTCGGCAATTTTCTCAGAGGATGCCGTTAAGAATCACCGTAATACCGAAGCTATTGAAGTAAAACCCGATACGTTGGTGGCTGCTCGTATTCTCGAGTATAAGCCTGCAACTACACAATCTCTTGAAGTTGTTAGAGAACAAATCATAGAAAAGCTCAAGAAGCAGATGGCTGAAGCGAAGGTTGTTGAAGAAGGGCAAGCAAAGCTCGCGCGTTTGCAAGCGGGAGAAGATGTAAGCGATGGTGCTTGGGGTGACGCAAAACAGATTTCATATATGCAGCCACAAGGATTAGATCCTGAAACCTTACGGATAGTTTTTAATGCCGATACAAGTGCTTTGCCTGTTTATGCAGGAGGGGCTAATTCAAAAGGTGGTTTTAATCTGATCAGAATCAATCGTGTTATAGAACCAGGATCTGCAGAAAAAGCTAAGCTGGATGGCTTTGCCAAACAGCTTCAGCAAATGATTACGCAAGAAGAAATGTCCGCTTACTTGGCCGCGATTAGGCAGCGCTATGATGTAAAAGTCAAACAGGAAAGTTTTTAATCGCTGAACTTGCGTGTGTAGAAAATAATTTTCCAGCCTCAATCATGAAGGTTGAACGCGACAGTATTAAAGCCTGCATCTACATATGTTATTTCTCCGGTAATGCCGCTAGCCAGATCACTGCACAAGAAAGCGGCTACATTGCCGACCTCGTCAGTGGTTACATTACGGTGTAACGGTGAAACTTTTTCGGTGTAACCCAGTAATTTTCCAAAATTTCCGATACCGGCGGCAGCCAGGGTTTTGATCGGACCGGCGGATATGGCGTTAACGCGAATTCCTTTGGGACCCAGGCTGGATGCCATGAAGCGGACATTCGCTTCAAGGCTGGCTTTAGCTAGCCCCATCACGTTGTAGTTAGGCATAACCCGGACTGCACCTAGATAACTCAATGTTAAAAGTGAGCCGTTGCGATTCTGCATTAAAGGCAATGCTGCTTTGGCAAGTGCGGAAAAGCTGTAAGCGCTGATGTCATGTGCAATGCGAAAAGCTTCCCGGTTAACACTTTCCAAATAATCACCGGTTAATGCCTCGCGTGGTGCAAAGGCAATGGAATGAACAATACAATCCAGACCGTCCCAATGTTTCCGCAGATTCTCAAAGCACAGTGCGATTTCAGTGTCGCTGGAAACATCGCAAGGAAATAACAGATTACTATCAAATTCTGCAGCCAATTTTTCCACCCGGCTGCGAACTTCTTCGCCTTGATAGGTAAAGGCCAACAAAGCGCCTTCCCGTTTCATGGCTTTTGCAATACCGTAAGCGATGGACCGGTTGCTAAGCAATCCGGTAATGAGGACGCGTTTATTTGCCAGAAATCCCATATATTTTCCTTGTAAAATTGTGCGGATTGGCGAATTATAGCTGAAGGGCGATGTAAGGTGGAGTTGAGTAAGGAAAGATATGTGCAGATGCATGGATTGCAGTAAATGAAATCAACATTGAATACCCGAATTGTTTTATTGTGGCTATTGCTAGCTCTTCTTTTGTTGACTGCATGCGGTGGACATAATTGGAACAATCCCTATGCTCTTGAAGATAGAGCTAAGAATATTCTTTACACTGTGTTCACGGAACGTCCGAAACATTTAGATCCAGTGCAATCATACAGTTCCAACGAAATTCAGTTTACCGCGCAGATTTATGAGCCTCCCTTGCAGTATCATTATTTGAAACGGCCTTATGCATTAGTCTCAGCTACTGCCAAGGAAATACCCACGGTAAAGTACTTTGATGCGCAAGGCAATCAATTGCCGGATGATGCACGTGCGTACGATATTGCATACAGTGTTTATGAAATTTCAATCCGCCCCGGTATTCTTTTTCAGCCGCACCCAGCCTTTGCCAGCGATGCGCAAGGTAATGGGTTGTTTCATGACCTGAATCAGCAGGAATTGGCATCCATACACAAGCTTTCTGACTTTCCGCAAACTGGAACAAGAGAATTGGTGGCGGATGATTATGTTTATCAGATCAAGCGCCTAGCGCATCCAAAATTGCATTCACCGATATATGGACTCATGGCTGATTACATCGCGGGTCTCCGGGAGTATGCTGAGGTGCTCAAACAGGTGGAACAAAATCGACCGAAAGAGAAAATGTTTTTGGATCTGCGAGATTATCCGCTGGCGGGCGTGCAAGTAGTTGACCGCTATACCTATCGCATAACCGTGATAGGTAAGTATCCGCAGTTTGTTTACTGGCTAGCGATGCCGTTTTTTGCGCCGATACCTTGGGAAGCGGATCGCTTTTATTCGCAGCAGGGATTAATACAAAAAAACATTACACTGGATTGGTATCCGGTTGGCACCGGCCCCTATATGCTGACCGAAAACGATCCCAATTTACGAATGGTGTTAGAAAAGAATCCTAATTTTCATGATGAGTATTATCCGAGTGATGGTACGCCGGAGGATGAAGAAAATGGTTTGTTAGCGGATGCTGGAGAGAAACTACCTTTTATCGATAAGATTGTCTTTGTCCGGGAAAAGGAAAGTATTCCGCGCTGGAATAAATTCCTGCAAGGCTATTATGATGCCAGCGGTATCGGCTCGGATAGTTTTGATCAAGCCATACAATTAGTTGGACAAGGTGAAGCGATGGTGACTGAAGCGATGACTGAGCAAGGGATAAGACTGGAGACAGCAGTTGCGGCGTCAACCTATTATATGGGATTTAATATGCTTGATCCGCTGGTTGGTGGAGTTGATGAGAAATCACGCGAGTCGGCCAGAAAACTGCGACAGGCGATTTCAATTGCTATCGATTACGAAGAATTCATTTCGATTTTTGCCAATGGACGCGGTATGCCGGCCCAGAGTCCTATTTCACCGGGTATTGCAGGTTACCGGGAGGGTGAAGAGGGTATCAATCCGGTGGTGTATGATTGGGTAAACGGTCAGCCGCGGCGTAAGTCAATTCAAACAGCCCGGGCTTTGCTTGCGGAGGCGGGTTATCCGGATGGGATCGATCAACGAACCGGTGCGCCGCTCATTTTATATTTTGATGTGACTGCGCGTAGTGCTGAAGATCGATCCAGGCTTGATTGGGTGCGTAAGCAATTTCAGAAGTTAAATATCCAGCTGGTGGTGCGAAGTACGGATTACAATCGCTTTCAAGATAAGATCCGGAAAGGGAATGCGCAGATTTTTGAATGGGGTTGGAATGCTGATTACCCGGATGCGGAAAATTTCTTGTTCTTATTGTACGGACCGCAACGTAAAGTAGGAAATAACGGTGAGAATGCTGCGAATTATTACAATGCGGAATATGACCTCCTGTTTGAGCAGATGAAAAATATGGAAAATGGACCGGAGCGGCAACTGATCATTGATCGCATGGTCGAGATTTTGCGCTTTGATGCACCATGGCTGTGGGGCTATCATCCGAAAGATTATGGTTTATACCACTCGTGGTATCAGAATGTTAAATCCAATCGAATATCGAATAATAATCTCAAGTATTTCAAAATCGATGCTGAGCTAAGGGCGCAAAAGCGAAAGGAATGGAATGAGCCCGTACTATGGCCGATTGCGCTAATTCTAGCTGCGCTGGCGATAAGCTTTGTTCCGGCAATAACCGCTTTCCGTCGCCACGAAAGCGGTACCGCAGTGCACGCTGCTTCATAATGATAAGTTAGGTTACATGCTGAGTTATATTGTCAGGCGTGTTTTTTACGCAATACCGATTCTGATCGGTGTCAATCTCATCACATTTACCCTGTTTTTTATCGTGAATACACCCGATGACATGGCGCGCATGCAATTGGGCATCAAATATGTAACGCCGGAAGCGATTGAGAAATGGAAAGCGGAGCGAGGTTACGATAAACCGCTGTTATTTAATCAACAAGCAGAGAAGCTGGGTAAATTGACCAATACCGTTTTCTTTGAGAAATCGGTATCCATGTTTGTTTTCGATTTTGGCCGCTCGGATGATGGCAGGGATATTGCACAGGAAATCAAGTCACGCATGTTGCCGAGCCTGGCCATTGCATTACCGGTATTTGTTCTGGGATTGATCGTGCATATCACTTTTGCGCTCTTGATGGTTTTTTTTCGTGCAACCTATATAGATTTCTTCGGAGTGGTGCTGTGTGTGGCGTTGATGTCTATTTCCAGCTTGTTCTATATTATTGTCGGGCAATTTTTGATCAGTAAGCTATGGCATTGGGTGCCCATATCCGGTTATGAGGCGGGGTTGGATGCGGCAAAGTTTTTGTTGTTGCCTGTTATTATTGGTGTAATCAGTAGCGCAGGATCCAATATCCGCTGGTATCGCACCTTGTTTTTGGAAGAAATGAATAAAGAGTATGTACGTGCAGCCAGAGCAAAGGGGGTGTCGGAGTGCATCGTTTTATTCCGGCATATTCTGAGAAATGCATTGATTCCGATTTTAACCGGTGCAGTTGTTGTAGTGCCTTTATTGTTTCTCGGCAGTCTGTTGGTTGAGTCGTTTTTTGGCATTCCGGGATTAGGCAGTTATACCATTGATGCGATCAATTCGCAGGATTTTGCCATAGTAAGAGCGATGGTGTTTTTGGGTTCGATACTCTATATCGTGGGTTTGGTCTTAACGGATATATCATATACTTTAGTTGATCCTAGAGTGCGGCTGGTTTAAAAAGTCAGAAATGCAATTAATAAATTGATTTCGTTGTAATCGATTGCGGAAGTTTTATGATGTCCAATACGCGCAATTTAACGCAAACGCGGTACTTGCAAATGCTTTTGATGGAATCGATCGCTGTATGCATATAACTTATCGCTAAAACGAGATTGACTTATGAGTGCAATGTATTCATAATCAGCGGTTTCGTTTGGAGGGGTTCCCGAGCGGTCAAAGGGATCAGACTGTAAATCTGACGGCTCTGCCTTCGAAGGTTCGAATCCTTCCCCCTCCACCAATTTATGAAACACAGTGAGAATCACAGGCAGGGTGAAGCTTGCTGAGATTGGTTAAATTATGTTTCTGGCAAATGGTGAATAGTGCGGGTGTAGCTCAATGGTAGAGCAGAAGCCTTCCAAGCTTACGACGAGGGTTCGATTCCCTTCACCCGCTCCAATGAGGAATTAGAAGGTAAACGGTTATAGTTGTTTGTTGTTTATGCTTGCCCATGTAGCTCAGTGGTAGAGCACTCCCTTGGTAAGGGAGAGGTCACCAGTTCAATCCTGGTCATGGGCTCCATAGGTTTTGAGTTGTATGGTTAAAGCACGCAAAAGGGGAATATGACATGGCAAAGAGTAAATTTGAGCGATCGAAGCCACACGTAAATGTTGGTACGATAGGACACGTAGATCACGGGAAGACGACGCTAACGGCGGCGATTACGACGATATTGACGAAGAAGTTTGGCGGTGAAGCGAAGAGCTACGATCAGATTGACTCGGCGCCGGAGGAGCGTGCGCGTGGAATTACTATC
>JAFEGA010000020.1 GCA_018240285.1 Pseudomonadota bacterium
GATTGGAACAAGAAAGCTCCGGCTCCTGAATTGCCGGATGATGTTTTGCAGCAAACCGTGGAGAAATATGGGGAGGCTTTACGGTTATTGAGTAACCAAAAGTTTATGTTTATTACAGAATTTTTTAATCAGTGGGATAAAGATATTACACGTGCTGAAAGTCTGTTTAAAACTGACGATTATTTTTTTGAAGGACTGCTCGTCCTGTCTTGCTACATTGGGGCGTTCGCTAGACTTCGTTACCCGCAAGAAACAAAAGATTGCAAGTCATATAAAAAAATTGTTTCAGAGTATTCTGGACAGAATGAAATCTACGAAAACATAGATCTCCTCTTCTTTTACCAATGGCCTAAATCCAAACTCGCAAACGATAAAATTTATAAATGTATAAATAATTACTCTAATTTGGTCACTCTCTTTCAGACGCGATTTGGTAATGAGGGTAATATAAAGAACGACCCGAAGAGATACCAGAAAAGAGAGAACCTTCTTGCTTACATTAAAAGTGAAAATATTGACTGGTTCGATGAAGGCAATTTCACGGAGTACATCAAATTATTCTCTAACAACCAAATTCTTTACGAATTCTTACGTTGTGAGGCTGTGCACAATGCCGACTTTCCGCTATTTATAGCTGAAAATCAGGTGATAGAAGATAAGAAGATTTATAGAGATAATCATCAAATTAATCGCACCGTGGTATTAGCAACAGTTAAAGGCATTATTGCAAAACTAAAGGACGAATGTCTTAAGAATACAAAATGGCCTTGGGAGCTGTAAGCAGGCAAGTAGCCTGGGTAAGCCTGCGCCTCCGAGATTAAAAATTTTCTTCATCAATCACATTGAAAATTGCATCTCGCAGAATCTGATTCTGTGATTTACTTGCAATGCGATGCACGATAAAACCCGTTTATCTTCCTTTACAAACCAAATCTAGGAGCAAGTCCCATGAATAAACAAATGACCGCCATCATTGAACGTGAAGGCAGCGGTTATGTGTCTTTTTGTCCGGAGCTCGACATCGCCAGTCAAGGTGATACCGTTCAAGAAGCGCGTGAAAACCTGCGAGAAGCGTTGGAATTGTTTTTCGAAACCGCATCGGCGGAAGAAATTCAGCAGCGGTTGCATGATGAAATTTATATAACCCGCTTAGAGATTGCCGTTGGGTAAGTTGCGAGTTTTGTCCGGACAGCAACTGTGCGCTATTTTGGCTCAACATGGTTTTATTGAAGTCCGGCGGCGCGGCAGTCATATTGTGATGCAGAAGAAAATGGATAACACAACGATTACCGTACCTGTGCCTAATCATTCCGAAATACGCATTGGAACACTTCAGTCCATCATCCGCCAATCGGGAATTGCCAGAAGTGAATTCGAGATTTTGTAGCAAATAGCCTGGAGAAGCTTGCACTATCCAGGGTTTAAAAGTTTTATTTATAACCTCACTGGATTAATATCAAACATTCTCATCAAAAATAGAGAGTCACGATGTCCGTTAATGTCAAATTACCCGAGAGCCTGGTCAACCAAGCCAAGCAGTATGCACAAATCGAACATCGCTTGATACCGAAACAAATCGAATATTGGTCAAGAATCGGAAAAATTGCCAAGGTGAATCCCGATTTGACGTTCACCATGATCCGGCAAATCATAATTGCCGATTTGGAAGAACCATCCGGCGAATATCAGTTTGATTGATACGGTTTCTGGTTAAGCCCTCGCTTGAGCGTATTGCTAAGAGACTGCATTAACAGCAAAAATAAGCTTGCGCCACCCGGGAAAAAGGAGCGGGATGCAAAATCGGACAATTATTCTGAAAGTGGGTGCTTGTGCAGGTTTCATCGGTGCAACGGCATTTATTGTACACGCCGTTTTTACGTCGACTAGCTCAACAGCGGCAATTGGTCTGATATTTATCCCCGTCTATGCTTTCCCAGCTGCGGGCGCTGGATGGGCTTTGGTCTACACTATTTTTGCTTTCCTCGATCTGAGCTCCGGCAGGTCTTCGTGGCAAAGTATGAATGTACGCATTGCCGCAGTGTTTCTAGGAGCTTTCTCGGTCGCGGGGCTGAGCTTCTTCGTGCAGCACAGTGCGCTATCGGTTGCGAAGAATCCGGCTGCTACGCCCCAGGCACTTGAGGAAATCAGTCAGCGCTGGATTCCTTGGGGGCGAAGGGAAGTAGACATCGCACTGGCGCATCACCCGTCAACGCCTTTGGCCATTCTCGATGCGCTGATGGAATCCGGCGATAATGCGATAGTGCAACTGGTTGGCGCTAACGCCAGTACGCCAACGGCGATTTTGGAAAGAATCGCGGCAGGACCGCTCACTTACGAGCGAGTTTCGGGATTAGCAGGGAATCAGAACATTTCGCGAGCCATCATGGAAAAGCTGATCGTGGCTACGACGAGCGACGCCAACGTTGCTGATCCTGTCCGTCATGGATTATACAAAACCTATGTTCTAGCGGCTCTCGCTGCCAATTCGGCGCTTCCGCAAGATCTGTTTGATCGCTTGGCTGCCATCGATTCGCCAACGCATTTCCTGGTGCTCGCATTGATCAATGCACCCAATGCCAGCTGCGCCCAAATGACCCGTTTACTGGCTTCCGGAGCTTCAATGGAAAATGCCAGCTTGTACAATACTATCCTGAATAAAATGACCGGGAAGGATTGTTCCTTCGAGGAGTAGCGTCATGCTAGCGGGGTCAATTTGCGCGTATGGATGTCCGGTTGGGATAGAATTATCAACATCGAAGGACTGAAAGGAGTGAAATAATGATGGATAAAATTATATCCGGTGCTGTGGCGGTATTAATGATCGCCGCCATAGCTTACGGCGGATCGTGGTTATATCAGTTTTTACTGGAACTGTTTAAGAAAACAGTGTAACCAGTACCCTGGGTAAGTCAGTGTCATCCAGGGTAAAAATTCCCTTATCAAACGCATTAAATCTTGTATTACTAAAATCGGCTTATCTGCTATAGAGATTACCGAGCACTCAACCCATTCATCCACACCATCGCGCTGAAGTTTGTTCATCAGCCAAGGAGTCACTCATGTTTGATGTCGCCATTGACACCCTTGTCATGCGGCCGTATGTATTCAGTTTCTTTGCGGCCTTTCTGCTGGCCTGCGTGCCGCATGTAGGCTGGCGCAAGACGCTGATTTTTGCTGTCGCTGGCTACCTGATCGCATTTACCTCGGAGAAGCTTTCGATTACCACCGGGTTTCCTTACGGTTGGTACTATTACATCGATGACACCAGCCAGTGCGAGTTGTGGGTGTGGGGAGTGCCTTTTTTCGATTCGCTGTCGTACGTTTTTTTGACGTATTGCAGTTATGCGACGGCCTTATTCATCCTGTCGCCCTTGGCGGTCAAAGGCGCGGATCTGATCACGCTGGAAACACGCGCTATCCGGCAGTCATGGGCCGCGCTGGTGCTGGGTGCTTTTCTGCAAACGTTTCTGGACATCATCATCGATCCGGTGGCGTTGCAGGGCAATCGCTGGTTTCTGGGCCAGATCTATGGTTACTACGAGAACGGATTGCATTTCGGCGTGCCGGTTTCAAATTATGCCGGCTGGCTGCTGACCAGTTTCGTGCTGGTGGCCGTTTTTCAACGGATCGACCGCAAACGCGACGACACAGTGCCGCGCGGGGTATTTGCGATGCCATTCCGCGCGCTGCTGGGGCCAGTTCTTTATCTGTCGGTGCTGATTTTCAACTGGATCATCACGATGTGGATCGGTGAGTATTTGATTGCGCTGACCGGACTCTTGATATTTACATTGCCGATTGTGATGGTGACCGTTCTGGCCGTGCTGCGGGTTAATCGTTATCGTGACGAGGAATTACGGGCGCATGTGCGGGATTATCCGTGGTCGCCGTTGAACAGGCCGTGAAGCAGGGTGGGTGCGAATTCTCCGCAAACCCGCAGTTTGCGCATGCGGCGAAAAGCGGAACCGGTTCCGGCGTGGTGTTTGCAATTGTCCGGTGTGCACACCGGTTTGACAGTCCTGTTGCGCATTAGTACACTCAAATCCAACCGGCAAAACCGTTTCCACTTCACTTCTTGCAAATCTTGCAAACTAACTGAGAGATAAATTCCATGGATATCAGCGCCATTCCCGTCGGTGCCAATGTGCCCGACAACGTCAACGTCATCATCGAAGTTCCAACCGGCGGCGAGCCCGTCAAATATGAATTCGATAAACGATCCGGCGCTTTGTTTGTCGACCGGATCTTGCATACACCGATGCGCTATCCGGCCAATTATGGTTTTGTTCCGCACACGCTGTGCGATGACGGCGATCCGCTCGATGCGCTGGTGATTGCCCGTTCGCCGTTTCTCGCCGGTTGCGTGGTGCGCGCCCGGCCGATTGCGCTGCTGCATCTCGAGGATGAACATGGCGGCGATGAAAAGCTGATTTGTGTGCCGGATAACAAAACATTTCCCTACTACGCGCATGTGGTCGAACGTGATGATCTACCGGATATTGTGTTTCAGCAGATCGAACATTTCTTTACGCATTACAAGGATCTCGAACCGGAGAAATGGGTGCGCGTCGGCCGCTGGGGCGATTCCGCCGAAGCGCGTGACATGGTGATGCGGGCGATCGACATGGCAAAAGCCGCCGATTGAACTGAGGACGAATGCATGATCGCATGTGTCAGGTTTTTCCGTTGATTAACCAGGTAGTAGCCGACAGGAGGTAACCTATGATGAAAATGGATCGAAGAATGCCGCGCTTCACTGTATTTTTAGTTTCTGTTTGTTTTGCAGTAATGCTGGTTGCATCCGGGTGTGCGGTAAAATTCATCAGCGGTTATGATGAGGCCACCGACAAGGCAGTAACCGAGTTGCAACAAAAAATGGAAACGCATCTGGCAACGTTGGAATCAGTAGATGGTTTACCGGAGTGCACTTACGAAAACCACAAGCAATTTTACGATCAAGCCAAAATGGATATTAATGCAATAGCGGTACGTGCTGCGGCAATTCCAAAAAACAGCATCATAACGAAAGAAATTGCATTGCTTTCCAGTAACTTGGATAATTTTGAGAAACTTCACAAAATTTCATGTTTATCCACGGATCAAATCACGCTCGTGCGCTCACATTTCAATACCAGTTATACGGCGATTCATAAGCAACTGGAATTCGCCAAGCGTGGTGGTACATAACTTTAGATCAACATTGATCCGCTCAATCTGAGGAGAAAGATATGAACTTGGATGCGATTAGCCTTGGCAAAGATATACTCGCTGCATTAAATGGCAGTCTTGTTGCAAAATGGCCTGATGCCAAAGAATATGGCGAGGCCGAAGCCAAAAAACTCGCGCAAACTTTGGTGATGATCGGAACGCTGAAAGCCACCGGCAAGATCAATAAGGAACAAGCCGCATTGCACCTGGAAATGCAGAAAAATGCGACGCGCATGGTGCTGATGACGATAGAAGGTCTCGGTATTCTCGCTGCGGAAGGGGCGATCAACTCGGCGCTCAATGCGGTGAAAGATACTGTCAATAAAGAAATCGGCTTCCCATTACTTTAACCGACCAATCAAGCGAAATCGGTCAGCGCATTACTATCGGGAAGATTTGGTTTGCCATAACCAACACCGCCGGTTTTACCGGCGGTATTGGTTATGAAGCATTTATTAATAGTGTAGTTATCCGGGAAGGTAGATTTTCCCGGAACGGGAAATAGCTCAACAAGCGTGCGGAAAGTTTTTTCTGCGATCTGTGAAAACACCAATCAAACCGAGTCCTATCAGCAACATTGCATAGGTTTCGGGTTCCGGAACAGCAATCATAATAGTCCGGTCATCGCCGCTGAACGGGTGTTGTACATTGACATAAGCAACGTTGGGATTGAATTTGTCGAAATAAAGTCCAGTCGGTTCGGCGCCCAAAGTGGACATGGAAGCCCAGCGGCCAATCGATTCGGCGACGCCATCGTGATTGGTGTCCGTGGCAAACCAAATGTCAGCTTCACCACCAGGCTGATCTTCGATGATGTAAATATTGCCCTTGGCATCGATCGCCAGATTGTCTGGATTGTGAAATGCGCTACCTACACTCAAACCTGTTGCTTGATCTAGCATCATTGTATTGACAAATATGCTGGCGTTGTCGCTGGCAAGATTAAACGAATAAACTTCATCCGTGGTCGTGGTCGCAACATACAAAATCTGATCACCATTGGCCAGCGTCTTTATTTCGAGATCTTCCGGGCGCTGATAGTCGGTGCCCAAAGCGTTATTGGCGGATAAACGGCCATCAATGCTGCCGTCGGCATTAAGCACGGAAACGCCAGCTAACGCACCGCCATTGACATCGGTAATCGGCGCCCAAGCGATGGTACCTGTTGCATTGGCATTACCACCGCCATTGACTTGCATTACGAAAGTTTGACCGGCGGCGAAATAATCATCGCCGTTGGTTGCATCCGGATTAACTGAAACAAACTTGTAGATGCCACCGCCGTTGACTTCGTCAATAAAGTAAAAGTTATTGTTTTTGTCGAATGCCAAACCTTCGTGTGATACGTGCGGAATGATGGAGCGTTGCACGAAATGGGAATCACCCGTGCCGGTTGCGGAGACTGGGTTAGTCAGTTCAAACAAACGGCCTTTGGTGCTGCCGGTACCCCATGACTCTTCTGCGGTCAGATAAGAGCCCCAGGGCGTCCACCGTGACGCGTCGCCCGACACGAAACCTTGTGTGCCCGGCGCCACCAGCGTCACAGTGCGGGTATTGTAATCAGGATTCAGCAAGTCGATGCGCTGAACACCGGCGTTGCCCGTTTCAAATGGCATAAACAGGTAGCGGCCTGCGTTGATTCCGGTTTCATTGGCGGTAATCATGTCCCAATTGCCACTGTTGGCTTGACCTTGCGCTAATTGATTGTTGCGGTTGGCAATAGAAAGCTGAATCCAGCTTGGGTTGGCGAGTAGAAACGGGCTGGATTCCGGTAAGGAGCCAGCCGCAACACTACTCGGTAAAGCGGTAAAATTGTCAAAACCGGTGCTGGCGGTAACGGTTTGCGATGCTCCGGCCATCACAAAAATTGCGCCGGAAACGAGGGTGGTGAGTATTTTTTGCTTGATCATGTGAATCTCCAGAAATAACCTATAAAAATTCATTGGTATGACGAAAAGTACAGGCAATCCGGCTGTCTGCGCAGTGGAATTCGTTTAATAACCGTTCCTTGCAGATCCTGGATTTTCCGGTCCCCGGCTCACGCCGGAAGTGGCTTTACAGTACGCGGTGGATTATAAGAACGGGATGTGACACCCCTATTGCAGGACTATTACCCGATCCGATGGAAATTGCCGGGTGCCGTAGCGAGAAAATGAGATAATTTTTGACCGGCGCATTGTCATAATGCAAACGGATAGCACGTGCTCCGGTTCAATAACTATAAAAAGGAAAATGAATGAAGTTGTTATTTTTGCCATTCTTGGCGCTTGTCTTGCTGGGCTGCCAAATGATTTCAGCCGGTAATCAACGCTCCTTGCTCGATGTCAAATTGATTGGCGTGTGGACAGGCGAATATCTGGAAGAGGGCGGTACTTTGAAGCGCTGGAGGCAAACGCGGAATGCCGACGGTACTTATGTCATCGAATTCAGTTTCACGGAAAAAGATGAAACGGCAAGAAATTTTACCGAATCCGGCCGGTGGTGGATCAAGGACGGTTTGTTCCACGAAATTGCATTGCCTGAAAAAGGGCATCCGGATAAATACCGCTATTCCTTCAAAAAGAAGGATTGCGTCAGTTTTGTATTGGTGGAGAGCGAAGGATTCGCCGAGGAGGAAGATAGTTATGTATTCAACGAGTGCTTGGAAGCGGATTCACCGCCGGCAAATTTCAGTAATTCCATTTAATTTTTGATATTCTCTGCCAAAGCTTTTCCGCAAAGTGCGCGCAATGGCAGAGAAATAAAGCCATCAGCGCATATGCGCTTCGCCGAAAGTGGTTTCCCGGTTGAAATCATCCCAGATATTGGCTGGTTTCACGAAAGGTGTCGTTGGTACCAGGAATGTCGCAATATCGAATGCTCCACTCAATGAGCGTCCTACGGCATTCGCAATTCCGGTCAATAAACCAGCGGTCATGCCATGAATAACGCCATCCCGGTTGCCAACGATGGTGATCGTTTTAGGTATTTCAACCACGCCGGTCACTGCATTTGCAATGCCATTGCCCAATTTTTCAACCACTTTATCCGGGTATTGATCAGCCAATGCAAGATTTGGCGCTGCCAGAAATAACGCGAGCACGATGAACAAAGCGCGAATCATTTTCTTCATGGTAAATCCTAAAAATAATTAATAGAACCGCTCATTTTACCGAAATGCCAGATTATTTTCCTATTTGCCGTTTTGTTTAACCGGCTGTTTCAGAATGGTAAGAATTCGCTCAACATCCCGCTCAATACGGCTTGCCGGGATTTCCTGTTTTTCCAGCTCCATTCTGATCCTATAGGCTATTTCCAAAGCCAGCAGATCCATCGTATTTTTGTCGCCTTTTTGCAATGCCATCTGATATTCAGTCTGGAACCGGCTGATGGCGGCCATCATGATCTCGTTATTAAGATTCAGGCTGGATAACGTGGATTCCAATTCGTATTTCAGATTACCGGGAATTACGGGTTGCGCGACCTGCGGTGCTTGTTCCGGTTGGTAAGGTATGTATTTCGGAATTAAAACCGAGATCATGAACAACGTGGTGCCCAATCCCACTGTGACTGCTACGAACTGCCAGAGCTTATATTCCTTTCCGCGCAGTTTGATTGTGTTAATTCGTTTTACACCAAACCAAGCTTGAATGCCTATTCCTATTAGAAACAAAATGGCGCCAAGTGACATAATGACAGGTACTATCGGATGCACAGTTATACTCCTATGTTCTTATCGTAACGTTTAGTTGCAGTTCGCAGAAAAATTAAATCTTATTGCCATCTCGAGCCGCTGGTTGTAAGTGAATCAGCCGGCCAAATTACTGCCTTATTCCAGCCTAATATGATACTGAGTTATTAACCGTTTGGTAAGCCGGGAAATCGTTTTACCTGAGTATTTGTTTATGTTGCTGACAGTTCGGTTTTTGAGCGCTGAAGATAAAGCTTTGCATGTTTATCGCCAGATGCCGCCTTGTCTACCGCGGGGGCGGCGGAGGGGGATTCCCCGGAGGCGGTGGTGGCGGATTAAAGCTGGATGGTGCTGGAGCAGTGCCGCTGCCGGTAGCCGCCGGTGCACCGCCAGTTATTCTGCCGGATACCGGAACACGATGCCCTTTGGCATACATGCATTGAATATAACTCATGTCGTAGCGGTGCTGATTGACATATGCCGATGTGCTGGCGGTGCCTGAACCCGCTAACCCGCCTGCAAGCAGACCAGTACCGGCGCCGATGGCTGCGCCTCCGCCTCCTGCAATTGCGGCGCCTGCCGCAGCGCCCAATCCGGCGCCAACTGCCGCGCTTTGCATACCGCTCGATTGCGCCGATTGCCGTGGTGTCAGGCCGCCGATTTGTTCATACGCATAGCGGCGGCAATCGTAATCATCATGCCGGAATTGTTCGAAACTTTTGCCGGAACCCGGCAAACTCATCACGCTGGGACCGGATGGTAAACTGACGCAAGCCGTGAGTATGCAGGTTACTGACGGCACCAACAATTGTCTGGTTATTTTCATGGTGTTTACTCCATCGTTGCTTTAGAGTTCAAGGCTAATCGCAGCCGGACATCGGGGCAATCCGATTTATGCAGATTGCTATGTTTCTTTTTGCCCGGCAAGGCATTCAACAATTACCCCTGTCAAAGAGTAGTAGAAAAAAGGTATCATATAGGATGCAAAATTTTAATAGTGATATATTTTAGGAGAAAATAAGAATGTCGCAAAAACACCCGGTTATCGCCGTTACCGGATCATCAGGCGCAGGTACTTCAACGGTTAAAAACAGCTTTGAACACATTTTCCGCCGCGAGAAATTGAAAGCCGCGATCGTTGAAGGCGATAGCTTTCATCGCTATGATCGCGAGTCGATGAAACAAGCCGTGGCCGAGTCGGAAAAAGACGGTGGCCGGGCGATCAGTCATTTTGGACCGGAAGCCAATGAATTCGAGAAATTGGAAGCGCTCTTCAAGGAATATGGCGAGAGCGGCAGCGGTCAAACCCGTTTGTATTTGCACAATGATGAAGAAGCCAAGCCTTGGCAGCAAAAAGCGGGAACATTCACCCCTTGGTCGCCGATTCCTCCCGGATCGGATTTGCTGTTTTATGAAGGTTTGCACGGCGGTGCGAAAAGCGATACGGCCGATGTCGCCAAATACGTCGATTTGCTGGTTGGTGTCGTGCCGATTGTGAATCTCGAGTGGATCCAGAAAATATACCGTGATACCAGTGCACGTGGTTATTCCGCGGAAGCCGTTACACACACCATTCTGCGCCGCATGCATGATTACGTGCATTACATCACGCCGCAATTTTCGCGCACACACATCAATTTCCAGCGCGTGCCCACGGTGGATACCTCCAATCCGTTTATCGCCCGGGAAATTCCGACACTAGACGAAAGTATGGTCGTGATTCGTTTCAGACACCCTGAAACGACAGATTTTCCATTCCTGCTGCGAATGATTCATGACTCGTTCATGTCTCGCCCCAATACAATCGTTGTACCTGGTGGAAAAATGGGCATGGCGATTGAATTAATATTGACGCCGCTGATTCTGGATATCGTAGCCAAAAGCAGGGCATAGCAACACTTGATCAACGATCGATTAATTCATGAATCACGATATCATGAGTCAATTCACATATCGGATTCTGAATTGATCGGTGTATTGATCATGTATTTCTCATCATTGGTTTCAGCACAGCCAAGCTTCCGCGGGCTATGCGGCTTACATGACTTCTTTATTATCCGATCTCAATCCGCAGCAACTCGAAGCTATCACACTGCCGCATCAATCGGTATTGGTGCTGGCCGGTGCCGGTAGCGGCAAAACACGCGTTCTGACGACACGCATCGCTTATCTGATCCAATCAGGACAAGTAAGCCCGTACGGCATTCTCGCCGTGACATTTACCAACAAGGCTGCGAAAGAGATGCTGACGCGCATTACTGCGATGCTGCCGGTCAATCCGCGCGGTATGTGGATCGGTACGTTCCACGGTTTGTGCCATCGCATGCTGCGGACGCATTATCAAGACGCCGGTTTGCCGCAAGCGTTCCAGATTCTCGACTCCGCCGATCAATTGGCCTTGATCAAACGCATTCTGAAAGATTTATCGGCTGACGAGAAAAAATTCCCGCCGCGCCAAGTGCAATGGTTCATCAATAACGCCAAGGAAGCCGGGTTGCGCGCGGCTTATGTTACCGTGGAAGATGCTTACACGCGCCGCTTGCAAGAGTTTTACCAGGCTTATGAGTTGCAATGCCAGAGGGAAGGCGCGGTGGATTTCGCCGAATTGTTGCTGCGTTGCTATGAACTGCTGAGCCGAAATGAAGTCCTGTGCCGACATTACCGCGAACGTTTTCAGCATATTCTGGTGGATGAATTCCAGGATACCAATCCGTTGCAATACAAATGGCTGAGACTGCTCGCAGGTGCGGGAACACAAAATGCCGCGGCGGTTTTTGCCGTCGGCGATGACGACCAAAGCATTTATGCATTCCGCGGCGCTTATACCGGCAACATGCGCGACTTTGAGCATGATTTCGGTATCACCCGGATTATCAAGCTGGAACAGAATTACCGTTCGCACGGTAATATCCTGGATGCGGCCAACGCTTTGATTGAAAACAACAGTGAGCGGCTGGGAAAAAATCTCTGGACAGCGGAAGGCAAGGGGGAATTGTTGCGCGTTTACAATGCGCCGAACGATTTCGATGAAGCCGCTTTTATCGTCGAAGAAGTCAAAACTTTACATGCGGAGGGCGTTGCACTTTCGGAAATGGCGCTGCTCTACCGTTCTAATGCGCAATCGCGCGTGCTGGAACATAGTCTGTTCAATGCTGCGCTGCCGTATCGCGTGTATGGCGGTATGCGTTTTTTCGACCGCCAGGAAATCAAACATGCGCTGGCTTATTTGCGGCTCATTGCCAACCCCGATGATGACAGCGCGCTGCTGCGCGTGATTAATTTTCCAGCGCGTGGTATCGGCGCCCGCAGCCTGGAACAATTGCAGGAAGACGCCAAAGTACTCGGCGGCAGTCTGTGGAGTGCCGCTGTACATAAGTGCGGCGGTGAATCGGCAGTGCTGCATAAATCGCCGGAGACATTAAAAGGCATCGCAGCATTCGTACATTTGATTCTGAACATGCAGCAATACTGCCAAACATTACCGCTCCCGCAGATCGTCGAACATATGCTGACAAACAGCGGCTTGCTGGCACATTACGGTAAGGAGCGCGAGGGCGCGGAAAGGCTGGAGAATTTAAACGAGCTGATCAATGCTGCAACCAGTTTTGTGCATGAAGCGGAGAACGACAGTCTGGCGGAGTTTCTCGCACATGCTTCGCTCGAGGCGGGCGAGCATCAAGCCGGTAGCGGCCAGGATGCATTGCAATTAATGACAGTGCATGCCGCCAAAGGACTGGAATTTCACAGCGTTTTCTTGAGCGGTTTGGAAGAAGGGCTATTTCCGCACGAAAACAGCTTGAATGAAATCAATGGTATTGCCGAAGAAAGACGGCTGATGTACGTGGCCATGACACGCGCACGCCGCCGCTTGTATCTCAGTTTTGCGCAAAGCCGGATGCTACATGGCCAGACTCGCTATAACATCGCATCACGTTTTCTCGATGAAATTCCACCACAATGCTTGAAGTGGTTGCAAGCGGCACCGCGACCGAATCCGCATGCTTATGCGGCTAATAGCAGTGGGTATAATACCGCAACGACGGCAAGAACTTCATCTTACAGCCCGTCGAAACCGCTGAGCGGAGGATGGCAAATCGGGCAGAATGTGTTACATGCCAAGTTTGGTGCTGGTGTCATCATTAACTACGAAGGCAGCGGCAGCGATGCGCGTGTTCAGGTTAATTTTGATCAAGTTGGCACGAAGTGGTTGTTGCTCGAATATGCAAAATTGACTGCAATTTAGCTTGCTTGCCGTATTCAGTATTCAAATTCAACGATTGTTCTGATCCTTGTCTTTTTGCTGATTTTCCGATGAAACCGTTTCTTGCTTAGCTTCATGCTCGTGCTGTTCGGCACTGGTATCGCTCCAGTTAGCTTTTTGAAAATCCGGTGCGGATTCGTAATTCTTGAAACGAATCGGCTCCCCCAGAAAAATATCCTTGTAGCTGACGTAAATGGACGCGAAAATGGTGGGAATCAGAACGACTAGGCCGACGCCGTAAGGCATTACGCAAATAATAGCGAGAATAATGAGAACGAAACCATACAACTGAAACGGAATGAAGTTTCTCAGGCAAGCAAAGAAACTCTTTTGCATCGCAATAACCGGCGGCATGTTATGAAACACCACTAATAAGGGCGAAAACCAGGAAGCCATCATCAGCGGAATCGATAGTGTCAACGCAATCAGTGAAGCCGTGAGAAAGCTGCTCATAACTCCCATCAGCTCGCTTTCGTCGACCCGCTTGCCGTACAGCATCATGTCAGTCATTTGCGTGCCGCCAATCAGCATGACTAGGCCAATAATGAGAACTTGTCCAACCAGATAAATGCCGCCGATAGTGATTAATGGCACGGCATTGGTCTTGAAGGCGATAAACAAATGCGGTAACCCAAGCGGTTTGCCTTCTTCCATATCGTGGCACCCCATCATGACGCCGGCCAGAAATACGGGGGAAATCAAGGTAAAAATAAACTGCCCCACCAACGGGATCAATGATATCGACATCCCGATCAGCAGGAGAGTGAAGCAAACAAAAAACCAGGCCAATGGCGCTCTCCGGAATAAATAGAATCCGCTTAAGATCCATTGTAATCCTTGTTTTGCGTGAACTTGATGAATTTCCATTAATGCTTCTCCAATTTAATTTCGGTCAGCGGTTTAGCCATGCGTTATATCCAGAGCTGCTGCAGTTCTGCTGAATTATTTCGATGGTTTATTAATATTTCCCTGAAATGCGCTGGATCCTTGGCATGCGTCAATTCTCCGGGGCGTGGCAAGTGATAGTCATACAAACGGGAAATCCAGAAACGCAATGCGCCGGCGCGCAGCATGGCGGACCAAGCTTGGTGCTCGGTTGCGGTGAGCGGCCGTACGGCATGATAGGCCGTGATCAGCGCTCGTGTGCGTGGTTCGTCCAGAATTCTGTTTTCAGTCATGCACCAATCGTTGACGGTGATCGCTAAGTCATAGAGAAAAGCATCATTGCAAGCGAAATAAAAATCGATGACACCGCCGATGGCATGGCCGGTAAACAGAATATTGTCACGGAACAAGTCGGCATGGATAACTCCGCCTGGTAATGCGGAAGTTTGTTGCGAGCGTTGAAATTCCAGTTCTGCCGCAAGCAGCGACTTTTCATCTTCGGATAAAAAGGGTGCTATTTCTGGTGCTCTCGCTTGCCACCAGTTAAGTCCGCGCGGGTTGGCCATGCTTCCAGAATACGACCTGCCCGCAACATGCATGCGCGCTAATACTGCGCCAACTTCCGCGCAATGTTCCACCTCCGGATGCATGACGGATTTTCCTGGTAAACAAGTGACGATCGTCGCCGGTTTGCCGTTCAATTCACCCAGTAATTTCTGATCTAGCATCGGAATTGGCGCTGGACATGGAATCTGATGTTGGGATAAATGTGCCATCAGATTCAAATAATACGGTAGTTCGTCGCAAGTCAATTTCTCAAACAATGTCAGAACAAATTTGCCTTGCGTAGTCGTGACAAAATAATTGGTATTTTCAATTCCCGATAAAATACCTTGCAGTTGAATTAATTGACCCAACGCGTAATTTTGCAACCAGGCCGTGAGCTGGCTATCGGTAACGGGTGTAAAAACTGACATGGGTTAGTGGAATAAAAAAGCGGAAATGATCAGACAGTACAATTTCATTACATTACATTCTTGCGCTTTTTATCGGTATTAGAATCTCATGAATTGCCACATCGGCGGGCTGACATCAATACCGGCATCACCTGGATGCGTGTGAGCGCCTCGGCTGATATTTTTTTTCAAATAATACGGCGGACCGATACGCGGAATCACTTTGATCATCATCAATTCGCCGTTGATACGATGCTCTTCAATGGTGTCTTCGCCGCGCTTAATAATGGTTACTTGCGTTTCCAGTTCGGGATCCGATTGAATATCCGGCGGTAGCGGCGGAGGATCGGCCAATTCCTTGGGCAACTCGGGAATCTCCGGTAACGGTATCAGATTATCCGGGTGTGCAGGTTTTTTCGCTTGTTTTGGCTGCTCAGATTGCGCCATGACCGGCACTGCGGAGCTCAGCAGTAGGATAAAAATAAGCGGGTATAAGTGCGTCATGTTGGTCCCGGAGGATCAGGATAATGCGGTATTTTACCTAAAATCATTGCCGGCGGTTAAGGAAACTCTGAAAAACTGCTGCGCTTGGTCATGCTGCGTTGAAATCCAGCTCAAAATGCTCATTTACTTCGTGTAAACCGCGCTTTTTCACTGGATTTCGCTTTACCTGGCTTTCGCTCGCGGCCTTTTTCAGAACTTCCTTAAAGATTGAGTTGAATTTCCCGCTCAGCGGCTGTAGGTTCAAATCCGCTGCTCTCATAATATTTGAAAATCGCACTGACGATCTGATCCGGTTCATCGATGATTTGAATTAGTTGCATATCGTCAGCCGAAATGCACCCTTCGGCGATCAAAGTATTTTGGAACCACTCCAGCAAGCCGCGCCAGAATGACGAATAAACCAGAATGATCGGCATTTTGCGGGTTTTGCCCGTTTGCACCAGTGTCAGTGCCTCCATCAATTCATCCAAGGTACCGAACCCGCCGGGGAGCACGACATACGCCGTGGCGAATTTGACGAACATATATTTGCGCGCGAAAAAATGCCGGAAAGTTTGGCTGATATCCTGATAAGCATTGCGATGCTGTTCGTGCGGCAATTGAATGTTCAGACCGATGCTAGGCGATTTGCCGTAATAGGCGCCTTTGTTGGCGGCTTCCATGATGCCCGGCCCGCCGCCGGAAATGACCGCAAAACCGGCATCGGAGAGCTGCTTGGCAATTTGCTCGGCTAATTGGTAGTGCGGACTATTGGGGCCGGTGCGCGCGCTGCCGAAAATGCTGACAGCGGGCTGGATGACCTCAAGACGTTCCGTTCCTTCAACAAACTCTGCCATAATTCCAAATAGACGCCACGATTCTTTTGCCGACCAGGGTTTTTCCATGGATGAATGATTGGCTGGTTTATCTTGAAGGTTCATAGGAATTTTATATAAATGAAAACATTGCTGCTGGTTGACGGTTCATCTTATTTGTATCGCGCTTTTCATGCATTGCCGGATTTGCGTAATCATCATAACGAACCGACCGGTGCGATTCACGGTGTGCTCAATATGTTGCGGCGGCTGCATAAGGACTACCGCGCGGATTATAGCGCGTGTGTGTTTGATGCAAAAGGTAAAACTTTCCGCGACGAGCTGTATCCCGACTATAAAGCGCACCGGCCACCGATGCCGCGCGACCTCGCGGTGCAGATAGAACCGCTGCATGCTTGCATTCGCGCCATGGGCTGGCCGATGCTGATCGTCGACGGCGTGGAGGCCGACGATGTCATCGGTACTCTGGCAAAGCAAGCGGTCGAGGCTGGTATGCAATGCATCATTTCGACCGGCGATAAGGATATCGCGCAATTGGTGAACCCGCATGTCACGCTGGTAAACACCATGAGCAATGAAATTTTGGATGAAGCCAATGTGCTGGCCAAGTTTGGCGTGCCGCCGCAACGCATGCTGGATTATCTGATGCTGGTCGGCGATGCTTCCGACAACGTTCCCGGCGTGCAAAAAGTAGGCCCCAAGACGGCGGTCAAATGGCTGACGCAGTATGGATCGCTGGAAAATCTGATCGCCCATGCCGGTGAAATCAAAGGCGCGATCGGCGACAATTTGCGTCAGGCGCTGGCTTGGTTTGAGACATCCCGCCAACTGATCACGATCAAATGCGACGTCGATTTGCCGGTCAAAATCGCCGATCTTGCGCCGCAACCGCAGGATACCGGACAACTGATCCAACTCTACGAACAACTGGACATGAAAGCATCGTTGCGCGAATTGCGTCAGCAATTGACCGCGGATCAATCCGAGTCGATTTCTACGAGTGAAGGTTGTGTAACGGCAAGCGGTAGCCGTGATGTCGTATTGGACGATCCGGTAATGTATCAAACGATCCTGAATGAAAGCGAATTGGATGACTGGTTAATCCGGTTGGATGCTGCGCCATTGGTGTCGGTCGATAGCGAAACAACCAGTCTTAATCCGATGCAGGCAAAACTGGTCGGTATTTCATTTTGCATCGAGAGTCATCATGCGGCCTATGTTCCGCTGATGCATAACTACACCGGTGTGCCGCAACAGCTTGACCTTGACCGGGTGTTGAATAAGCTGAAACCGTGGCTGGAAGATGCGGCAAAGCCCAAGCTGGGGCAGAATTTGAAATACGACAAGCATGTATTTGCCAATCACGGTATCCAGTTGAATGGCATTGTGCATGACACGCTATTGCAATCGTACGTGCTCGAATCGCACCGGCCACATAATATGGATAGTCTGGCGCTACGTCATCTGGATGTGAAAACCATCAGCTACGATGACGTCACCGGCAAAGGCGCCAATCGTATCGGATTCGATGAGGTGGCGCTTGATATTGCTACGCAGTACGCCGCGGAAGACGCGGATATCACGTTGCGTTTGCACCAGACGCTCTATCCCAGCATTCAGAAGGATGAGCGGCTGGATTATATTTATCGCTCGATTGAGATGCCGGTTCTGGAAGTATTGTTTGAGATGGAACGCAACGGCGTTCTGCTGGATTATAAGCTGCTGCAGAAACAGAGCCACGAACTAGGCGAGAAATTGCAGGCACTGGAGCAACAAGCGCACACCATCGCGGGACAACCCTTCAATCTGAATTCGCCGAAGCAGATCCAGGAAATTTTGTTCAATCAGTTGAAATTGCCGGTCATTAAAAAAACGCCGACCGGCGTACCTTCCACCGATGAAGATGTATTGCAGCAGCTGGCGCTGGATTATCCGTTGCCGAAGCTGTTGCTCGATTACCGCGGTCTGGCCAAATTGAAGTCGACGTATACCGATAAATTGCCGCTGATGATGGATCGTAATACCGGCCGCGTACACACTAATTACGCGCAAGCGGTTGCTGTGACCGGGCGCCTGGCGAGTTCCGATCCGAATTTGCAGAATATTCCGGTGCGTACCAGCGAAGGGCGCAGAATCCGCGAAGCATTCATTGCACCGCCAGGGCACAAGATCATTTCGGCGGACTATTCACAAATCGAACTGCGCATCATGGCGCATATTTCTCAGGATCAGCGATTGCTCGAAGCTTTTGCCGCCGGTGAAGACATTCACCGTGCAACGGCTGCGGAAATTCTAGGAATTCCGCTGGACCAAGTTGATGCGGAACAGCGCCGTTACGCCAAGGTGATTAATTTCGGTTTGATCTACGGCATGTCGGAATTTGGCCTGGCTTCACAATTGAACATTGAACGCAGTGCCGCGCGCGCTTATATGGAGCGGTATTTTGCCCGTTACCCAGGCGTGGAAAACTATATGCGGCAAACCCGGGAGAAAGCCAGGCAATTCGGATATGTTGAAACCGTGCTGGGGCGGAGGTTGTGGTTGCCCGAAATCAATAATGCCAATGGAAACCGCCGCCAAGGCGCGGAGCGGGCGGCCATCAATGCACCGATGCAGGGTACCGCCGCCGATATCATCAAACTCGCGATGATCGCCGTGCATCACTGGTTGCACCAAGCGCAACTCCGCAGCAAATTGATCATGCAGGTACATGACGAGCTGGTTCTTGAAGTTCCGGATGATGAAGTGGCGCTAGTGAAAAACGCTTTGCCGGATCATATGGGCAATGTGTTGCGGCTGGATGTGCCGCTGCTGATCGAAGTAGGGGTTGGCGATAATTGGGAGCAGGCACATTGAAACCCATGTGCCTGCATCTATTACGATAATTATTCGCGCGTTTCGATTTGCATCAACGGTTCGCTGGGTACCGTTGTGACTTTCTTAACTCTTCTGCGCACCCTTTTAGGAATGATAATTTCTTCCGCGGCTATTTCAACCTTCTCAGGCGGTGTTTCTACCATTACCAAGCCGGTTTTGCTGAAATCCGGAAGTTCTTTGATTGCACTGATTTCCGGCAATGGAGCCGTCACAACCGGGGGCTCCGGTTGCGCGATTTTATCTTGCGCTGCTTGATCAATAGGCGGTGTTTCCGCTACCGCTTTCTTGGTGGATTGCTTCTTGACGGCGGGAACAGAAAACTCTTCACCGCCCGGTATCGTTTTTTCAGCGCTTGATTGCACGCTTAATGAAAACTCGTCGGTGCTAACCGTTTCACTTACAGGTTCATTCGATATCGCTTCAGGATTTTCAGCGGCGCCTCTAGCTCGAACGGTATTGTCGCGATGTTTGTTGCCGCGATGCCTGCGCGTGCGCCTCCGATCGCCGGTTTTTGTGCCGATATCGTCAGGATTTTCAGTTGTGATATCCGGAATGTCGGTTACGGACAACGCGGATTCTGTAAGGATAACGGGAGAATCCTGAGAAATGCCGCCGCTCTTCCGGTATTCCTCAGCATAGGGGGGAGTTTGTTCCGATTGCGGATTATTGAAATCCTGCGCTGTCACATTGGTTAAGTCCGCGGTTTCACTTTGCTTGTTTTGTTTATGCGCGGAAACGTCTTTATTGCGCTCACTCCGGTTGCGTCCGCGGCGTCCGCGTGACCGCCCCCGTTCCTGTGGCTGTCTGGTTTTATCCATATCAGCCGGTTTTTCTTCAAGATCAAGTTTCGTTTCTTCATTATGCGCGGGCTTAAACCAGCTGAAGAACTTATCCAGAAGCGAAGTGTCGCGTGCCTTCTCCTCACGAACCGGCGCCGGTTGAGCAGGTGTTATACCTTGAACGGCAGCTTGTGGGCGGGTAGGTTTATATCTCTGTCCGGCAGCGGTTTCCGAAACACTTTCGTCTGTTTGTTTCTCGACCATCTTGTAACTCGCCACTGATTCGTTTGCTTTGCTGTCTTCGTGGCGGATGCGCGTGATATTGTAAGCGGGGGTTTCAATATGGATATTGGGTATGAGAACGATATTGATACGCTGTCGCACCTCGATATCGTAGATCTCCGCTCGCTTCTCGTTCAACAGGTAAGTGGCTACATCCACCGGAAGTTGAACGTGCAGCGCACTGGTATTTTCTTTCATGGCTTCTTCCTGGATGATTCTGAGCACATGCAGTGCCGAGGAATCGGTTCCGCGGATAAACCCCGTGCCTTGACAGCGTGTGCACGGAATATAGTTGCTCTCACCCAAGGAAGGCCGCAGGCGCTGACGTGATAATTCCAATAAGCCGAAACGTGATATTTTCCCGACTTGGATACGCGCGCGATCTTGCCGCAATGCCTCGTGCAATCGGGCTTCGACTTCACGCTGATTGCGCTGCACATCCATATCGATAAAGTCGATCACGATCAAACCACCCAAATCTCGCAGGCGCAATTGCCGCGCGATTTCATCGGCGGCTTCCAGGTTGGTACTCAGCGCAGTATGTTCAATATCCAATCCGCGGATAGCGCGCGCCGAGTTGACGTCAACGGATACCAGCGCTTCGGTGTGATCGATCACGATTGCGCCGCCGGAAGGCAGCGTCACCTGTCTGGAGTAGGCGGTTTCGATCTGATGTTCAATCTGGAAACGTGAAAACAACGGCACATCATCGTGATAAAACTTCAGGCGATCGACATTCGCGGGCATAACATGCGCCATGAATTGGCTGGCTTGCTCGTAGATGTCGCGGCTATCAATCAGAATCTCACCAATTTCTTGACTGAAGTAATCGCGAATTGCACGAATAACCAGGCTGCTTTCCTGATAAATTAAAAAAACGCCATCTTGATTATTGGCGGCTTCTTCAATTGCATACCAAAGCTGTGTCAGGTAATTCAAATCCCATTGCAATTCTTCCGTGCTGCGCCCGATACCGGCAGTTCTGGCAATGATGCTCATTCCTTCGGGTACTTCGAGCTGCGCGATGACTTCGCGCAAGTCGTTGCGTTCTTCACCGGTGATACGGCGCGATACACCACCGCTGTTGGGATTGTTCGGTATCAAAACCAGATACCGGCCAGCTAGCGAGATATAGGTTGTTAGCGCAGCACCTTTGGTGCCGCGTTCATCTTTATCAACTTGAACAATGAGTTCCTGGCCTTCTTGCAGTAAATCCTGAATACGGCCGTTGGCGGTGCCACTTTCTGCATAACAGGAGGGTGCAATTTCTTTGAAGGGTAAAAAACCGTGTCGTTCACAGCCATAATCGACAAATGCAGCTTCTAGACTAGGTTCTATTCGTGTTATGACTGCTTTGTAGATATTGCTTTTGCGTTGTTCCTTGCTGATTGATTCTATGTCGAGGTCGATCAATGTTTGACCGTTGACGATTGCAACCCGCAATTCTTCCGGCTGGGTTGCGTTAAATAACATTCGTTTCATTTACAAGCCTTACGTGTTCTATTTATGAATACACTATCCGAAATTTCTCCGGTTAGATTTGTTGGGTATACGTAGTTGTAATGACGAGGTTTGGATTTAATAATTTTATTGTGATTACTATTTGTCAATTCTATTATAAGTTTATTTTTCTTCTTATCTCAGTAAGTTAAATTTTTATGGGTAATGTTTTTTTCATCTGTAATTTAATAAAACCTCATGGTGTATTGTCATGACAGCTTTATTGTCCCTGGTAAGGTAACAGATTTTACATAAAGTTCCAAACGGAACTTTATTTTATGTCAATTATTGCTATGAATGCCGTTCGATAGAAATGATCGTTAACAGCAAGTAAATTTTACAGCATCGATTTTAAAAAGAAATAAGCAAAACCTTTATAATTTGTCGAGTGATTATGCTTTTTCTTGGAAATAGTTTGAATGATCAGAAACATCTTAATAGATACACAATTTCTTGCATCCGTAACTAAAGAATGCGTTGGAGAAGAAGAAAATGATCAGCGGGTTGATAATTTTTTATTCAAACGTTTTCGTAACGTACCCAAAAGTCATTTGTATCAGTTGCTAAGAAGCGGTCAGGTGCGTATCAATGGGAAACGGATCATCGCCAGCTATCGCTTGCAAATAGGCGATATTATACGGCTTCCGCCAGTTAAAGTCGCGCAAAAAAATGCTTCCAGGCAGATTACAAGTACACCGGTCAATTTTTTTGCGTTTACCGTGTTATATGAAGATGATGCCGTGCTGGCTATCGATAAGCCAGGCGGTATGGCGGTGCACGGCGGCAGCGGCATTAGTTCCGGTGTCATCGAACAACTGCGGGCGCAAAATCCTACCTGGAAGTTCCTTGAACTGGTGCATCGCCTGGACAGAGAAACATCCGGCGTGTTGCTGCTGGCGAAAAAACGCAGCGCATTGGTCGAGTTGCACCGGCAAATCCGCGAAGGGTTGATGGAAAAGCATTATCTGACGATGATCAAAGGAAAATGGCGGAATGCCAAGCAACACGTCAAACTGGCACTCGACAAATATGTAACCGCAGCGGGTGAACGTCGTGTAATGGTGGTTACCGGCGCACAAAAAGACAGCAAACCGATGCAATCACATACGATTTTTACGCTGCAAAAATCCTGGCAAAATTTCAGCTTGCTGGATGCGGAAATTAAAACCGGCCGCACCCATCAGATTCGCGTGCATCTGGCGCACCTCGGATTTCCTATCATTGGCGACGATAAGTATGGCAATTTCGAGCTTAACAAACAGCTAGCCAGAGGCGGTGTACAAAATAAACTGACACGCATGTTCCTGCACGCGCATACGTTGCAGATTGCGCACCCGGTTTCAGGTGTCCGAATGAAGTTGCAAGCGCCTTTGCCGGCCGATCTGCAGCAATTTGTCGATGGCTTGGAGAATATTTGACGATTCTGCTGTGAAAATTTATGGTTTGACGGCAACTTTCCCAGTAGTGAACATGGTGTGCAAAACTTCCCAGACATTTTCTACAATTTTTTTCTGGGCAACTTCGTTCGGATGTATTCCATCAGCTTGAAAAAATTCGTGCTTGTCACCAAAACCGGCTAATAAAAAAGGTATCAATTTGATTTGATAGTTTTCAGCCAGCTGCGGAAAAATCGCCTGGAACTTTTGCGTATACGTCATGCCATAATTGGGCGGTAATTGCATACCAGTGAGTAAAACCCGTGCATTGTTTTGCTGGCATGCTTCGATGATGGCGGCCAGATTGTCATTAATGGATTTGATCGTTGCGCCGCGTAGGCCGTCGTTAGCGCCAAGCTCAAGAATAACAATCTCTGGTTGGTGTTTCTCGAGTGTCTGCCGTATGCGGTTGCGGCCGCCGAGCGTGGTTTCTCCGCTGATACTGGCGTTGACAACTTGGTAACCGGCAAATTCGGATTGCAACCGCTGCTTAAGCAACGCAACCCAACCGGCTTCCGCCGATATGCCATAATTAGCGGACAAGCTGTCGCCGAAAACCAGCACCGTTTTGCCGGATGCTGCAGCAGGCATAGCGAAAATAAAAACCAGAATCAGAATAATCAGGAAATTTTTTTTCATGTCAGATAGTCGTGTTAATCAACCCATTCTTTGGACACAAGCGCTTAGCAAACAAGTCAATACCGGCGAGCAGCAATTGGCCATTCTGCAAAATATCGAGCTGCAGGTGAATCCGGGCGAGGCCGTCGCCATTATAGGTGCATCCGGCTCGGGCAAATCCACTTTGTTGGGCTTGCTGGCGGGATTGGATTTACCGACCACCGGGAAAGTTCATCTGGATGGGGTCGATATCTTCGCATTGGACGAAGACAGCCGGGCGGCTTTGCGCGGCCGGGTGCTCGGCTTTGTGTTTCAGTCATTCCAACTGCTGCCGGCATTGACCGCGATTGAAAACGTCATGCTGCCACTCGAACTTGCCGCAACCGGTGATGCCGGGCCAACCGCGCGCCGGTTGCTGGAGCGCGTCGGACTGGGCAAACGGCTGCATCATTATCCCAAGCAGTTATCCGGCGGCGAGCAGCAACGGGTCGCCATCGCACGCGCGTTTGCGACAGCGCCCAAATTGCTGTTAGCCGATGAACCTACCGGCAATCTCGATTCGGCAACCGGTGTCCAGATCATCGAACTGATGTTCGAGCTCAATCGCGAACATGGCACGACTCTGGTGCTGGTTACGCATGACGAAGCGCTGTCGCGGCGTTGCTCGCGTCAGATCCGTCTGGCGGACGGCAAGCTGGTGCAATAATCCGACGAAAATGTGCGCAATGAATTTTATCCGATACTTTCCAACAGGTAATCTTTCCTCATGAATCATTTCAAGCTGTCGCTGCGCATGCTGCACCGCGATTGGCGTGCGGGCGAATTGAACGTTTTATTGCTGGCGCTGATCATCGCGGTGAGCGGAATCGCCACCGTCGGTTTTTTTGCAGATCGCGTGGAGCTGGCGCTGGCGCGCGAGAGCAATCAACTGCTGGGAGCGGATTTGCTGGTTATTTCCAGCCAGCCTTTGCCAGAACAGTATGCCGATGAAGCCAAACGCCTGGGGTTGGCGGTTTCGTCGCTGATCAAATTCCCCAGCATGATTTCCAACGGCGACAGCAATCTGCTGACCGAAATCAAGGCCGTCACGGCAGGTTATCCGTTACGCGGACGAATCCACCTGGCGAATCAATCAGCGCAAAACCCAACTGGCCGTGAAGAGGTTCGCGAAGCCGATGGCATCCCGCTGCCGGGCACTCTTTGGGTCGATGAAAAAGTTGTGATGCGATTGGATTTGAACAGTGGCGACAAAGTCGATGTCGGGACGGCGCAATTGACGGTAACTGAGCGGGTCATGCGCGAACCGGATCACTCGGTGGGATTTGTCAACATGGGGCCGCGCGCCATCATCAATGCGGCGGACCTGGAAAAAACCGGCCTGATCCAGGAGGGCAGCCGCGTGTCTTATCAATTGCTGGTGGCGGGTGGAGCCGAAATGGTGCAGCGATTTCGCGATTGGGCGAAGCCGCAATTGACCAAAGCGCAGCGCATGGAAGGCATTCGCGACGCGCGTCCGGAAATCAAAGCCGCCCTGGAGCGTTCGGAAAAATTTCTCAGCTTGGCGGCATTGGCCAGCGTAGTTCTGGCAGCGGCGGCGATCGCATTGGCGGTGCGCCGCTTTACCCAGCGTCATTTGGACGGCTGCGCGGTGATGCGCAGCCTGGGCGCCAGTCAGCGGCAATTGTTGTACTTGTATCTGTACTATTTTATTGCTTTGGGTGTGATCGCCAGCAGCATCGGCTGTTTGGCCGGTTTTTCCGCGCAGCAGATTCTGACGCAATGGCTGAGCGGCATCATCGATACGGAATTGCCTTGGCCTAATGCGTT
This sequence comes from Pseudomonadota bacterium, assembly GCA_018240285.1. Taxonomy (GTDB): domain Bacteria; phylum Pseudomonadota; class Gammaproteobacteria; order Burkholderiales; family Nitrosomonadaceae; genus Nitrosomonas. Next base: position 25,619 of record JAFEGA010000020.1, read on the forward strand.
GCCTGCTTTGCAAGGTTTATTGGTGGGACTGGTATTGCTGCTGGGGTTTGCGCTGCCGCCGGTACTCAATTTGCGCAGCGTGCCAGCGCTACGTGTACTGCGCCGGGATATCGGGTTATCCAACACACATAGCATCGCGGGTTACTTGTTGGGCTTGGCGGCTTTATCGCTGCTGTTCATCTGGAAGGCGCAGGATCTGAAATTAGGGCTGTACATCGTTGGTGGCTTTATCGCGGCCATCGTCGTTTTCGGTTGTTTGGGCTGGTTGCTGATCCGCTTGCTGGCCAGTTTGCGGCATCAAGCCGGTGGGGCGTGGCGCTACGGTCTCGCCAGCATCCGCCGCCGTGCGGTTGCGAGTATTTTGCAAGCGGTGGCGCTGGGGTTGGGCTTGATGGCGATGTTGATGCTCACGCTGATCCAGGATGATCTGATCGACGATTGGCATACCAGTCTGCCACCGGACGCACCGAATCATTTTCTGGTCAATATCCAGGCGGATCAAATACAACCGCTGCAAGATTTTTTTCAGCAGCACGAAATAGAGCAACCGCGCATGTATCCGATGGTCAGGGGGCGGTTGACCAAAATCAACGGCAAGGATGTTGCGGCGGAGGATTATGCCGACGATTTGCACGCGGAACGGCACATCCGGCGCGAATTCAACCTGACTTGGAGCGATGAGCTGGCAGCGGATAACGAAGTGGTGCAGGGACGCTGGTGGAATCCCGGTACTCATGAGGCGGAATTGTCAATCGAAGAAGGTATCGCCAAAATAATCCGCGTCAAATTGGGCGATGTGGTGACTTACGATATCGCGGGCAGTCATTTTTCCGCGAAAATCACCAATGTGCGCAAAGTCGATTGGGATACCTTCCGCGTCAATTTCTTTGTCATTGTGCCGCCCGGTTTGCTGGAAAATTACCCGGCCAGCTATATCACCAGTTTTTATGTGCCGTCAGAAGAGTTTCATCGGGTTCATGAGCTGGTCAAAAAATTTCCGAATATTCTGGTGGTCGATGTGGCCACGGTCATCGGTCAGGTGCAGCAGATGATTCAGCAGGTCTCGCAAGCGATCGAGTTTGTTTTCTTGTTCACGCTGCTGGCTGGCTTTGCAGTGCTGTATGCCGCGATGGCCGCAACGCAGGATGAGCGTATTTACGAAGCAGCCATTTTCCGCGCCTTGGGTGCCCGGCGTGAGCAATTATCGCGCGCCTGGGCAGCGGAATTCGCAATCCTGGGTGGGTTGTCGGGTTTGTTCGCCTCGGCTGGTGCTAGCGCGCTTGGCTATGTCGTCGGCAAACATGTGCTGCATCTGGATTACACGTTTGATCCGTGGATCTGGGTGGTGGGCGTGTCGACCGGTGTGGCCGGTGTTTTAATTGCCGGTTTGCTGGGAACGCGCTCGGCATTATCAAGCCCCCCATTATTGACGCTGCGCAAGATCGGATAGTGCAATGGACGATTTACCGGTATCGAAGCTCAAAGCGCTGCCGCCGCTGAGTTTGTATGTTCACATTCCGTGGTGTTTGAAGAAATGTCCTTACTGCGATTTCAATTCGCACGAAATTCGCGGGCAGGATGGTCAGACACCTGAAGACGAGTATGTTGCCGCATTGATCCGCGATCTCGAATCGGCTTTGCAGGATGTCTGGGGACGGCGGCTGAGCAGCGTGTTTTTCGGCGGCGGCACGCCGAGTTTGTTCAGTGCGCGTGCCATCGATAAGATCCTGACGGCAGTGCGCACGCTGCTGCCGTTGGAACATTTTGCCGAAGTCACGCTGGAAGCCAATCCCGGTACGTTTGAAGCGCAAAAATTCGCCGATTTCCGTTCAGCCGGAATCAATCGCCTGTCGATCGGCATCCAAAGCTTCAATCCGCAGCATCTGAAAGCATTGGGGCGGGTGCACGATGACCGGGAAGCGCATCGCGCCGTTGAAATTGCGCTACAGAATTTCGATAATATCAATCTTGACCTGATGTATGCGCTACCCGGGCAAACCTTGCCAGAAGCGCAAAACGATATCGAAACGGCATGCGCTGCGGGTGTTACGCATATTTCCGCTTATCATCTGACGCTCGAACCGAACACGTTGTTTTACCGTTTCCCGCCTGCGCTTCCCGATGACGAACAGGCGGCGGCGATGCAAGAAATGATTGAACAAACTACGGCAAAGCAGCAGTACCGCAATTACGAAACCTCGGCGTTTGCACGTGCAGGCAAGGAGTCGCGCCATAACATGAATTACTGGCAGTTTGGCGACTATCTGGGGATTGGCGCGGGTGCGCACAGCAAAATCAGTTTCGCCGACAAGATTGTGCGGCAAATGCGCTTCAAACAACCGAAGGAATACCTGGCCAAAGCGCAGACAGGCGAATCGTTGATTCAGACACAGCACGAATTGACGTCTACGGATCGCGGTTTTGAGTTCATGATGAACGCCTTGCGGCTTACCGGAGGCTTCGACACTGCTTTGTTTCAAGAGCGCACCGGTTTGCCCATCCGTGCCGTACAACAGCAGTTGGACGAAGCCGAGCAACGCGGTTTGCTGGTACACGATCATTTGCGCATCAAACCAACCGTGCTGGGCAGGCGTTTTCTCAACGATCTGCTGCAAATCTTTTTGCCAGAAGCGAACGTGAAATAACACGCTTTTCCGGTTGAGTCTGAAGATGCGCTAAAATCCCGATCACTTAATTCACTCATGGGGAGCACCAACGATGGCGTATGTGAAACCGGAAGAGATCGTCGAAAACATGCTGTTGGCGGGCGCCAAGAAAGCGAGCTTGCCAACCCAGCAATTGCTGATCCGCAGTTTTTTGTCCGGCGCTTTTCTCGGCTACGCCACCACATTGGCGATTCTGGCGGCGGCGCAAACAGGCTGGGGGATCGCCGGTGCGCTGGTGTTTCCGGTCGGTTTTGTCATGATTGTGCTGCTCGGATTGGAACTCGCCACTGGCAATTTCGCACTGATCCCGATCGCCGTTAAAGACGGCCGGGTACAGTTCAGCCGCTTGCTGAAAAACTGGACCTGGGTACTGACCGGTAACCTGATCGGCAGCGTCACGTATGCGTATTTGTACTGTATCGTGGCGACCAAAATGGGTTCCATCGATCCGGCTACTATCCCCGCATTGCAGCGCATCATCACCATCGCCGAAACCAAAACGCTCGAATACGCAAAACTCGGCTTCGACGGCACCATCGCCGCATTCACCAGTGCGATGCTATGCAACTGGATGGTAACTCTGGGTGCCGTCATGGCGTTCACCTCGACCAACACCATCGGAAAAATCGCCGCGATGTGGCTGCCGATCATGACATTCTTCGGCTTGGGTTACGAACACGCCATCGTCAACATGTTCGTCATTCCCGCAGGTATCTGGCTCGGTGCTGACATCACCATCGTGGATTGGTGGCTGTGGAACGGACTGCCGGTGATCGCGGGGAATTTATTCGGCGGGATGATTTTTACCGGGTTTATGCTGTATTGGAGTTATGGTAAACCGGCGAGTTAGTCATAACCCTTCTATTCTTTTATTATTACTTTATGCCTCGAACCGGTGCTTTACTCTCGTTATCCCGCGAACATCATTCCTCGCTGGTGATCGCACGTGCTGCGCGGCAAGCGGCTGAAAGTGGTGACAGTGCGGCTTTTCCGGCTATGGTGCAGCGTATCGAAGAACATTGGCGAGCCGTATTGTGTGAGCATTTCGCACGAGAAGAGCAATTGTTGCGGTTGGCGGCGGATGAAATGGATGCTCAATCCGCTGTACGTGTTTTGGTCGAACATGCGGAACTACGCTTGCTGACTAGCGGGTCTTGTGAATTGGATGTGCCTGCGCGATTGCAGCGCTTTGGTGAATTATTGGCTGCGCATGTGCGTTATGAGGAGCGTGTGCTTTTCCCGCAATTGCAATCGCTCCCGGGCATTGGTTCCGCAGCTGATGAACCGACTTAACACATACCAAGCCGGAAATTTCATGGATGCTTGCGGATATCCTCCTGCTAGAAACTAACGAATGCGAGTTCATCTTAAAGGCTTTATGCGGATCAGGCGATTTTTCCCAGACCACTGCCGGCTTTTTCCGCAGCATACAAATGCGCATGCAGTAAATCGTATATTCGTTCTCCGCTGAATTGTTTCGCGTCGAATCCGGTGGCTTGCTGGATTTGCGTGAATTCCTTGCTGGCCAGCGTATCGTAGCCGATATAACCCATCGACCAGTGCGAGAAACGGCGCGCTTCAACCGGTTTGAAATCCAGCACCACAACGTCCGCATGGCGTGGATCGCATTGAATACGTTCGAAAGTTGCCTGAATATCGTCATGCGCACCCTCAAGCACTTGGGCAAAACATTCCCGGTTGAACATGAGTGCGCCGGTAATTTGGCTTGCCGCATTCCGCTGCCGGGAAACGGCCAGTATCTGTTCGATTTCCTGATGGATATTTTCATTACTGCCGGGGATTGTGTTGCGGCTTAAATAAATCAGCCGGTATAAATCTTGCGTCATGATTGTTTCCTTACTGCGACGACCATCGTGAACTATGAAATGAGTGCTCGAATTTGTTCAGCCGGAACCGGTTTGCTGAGCAGATAACCTTGAATTTCCTCGCAACCGTTGCGTGCCAGATAATCGAACTGTTCTTCCGTTTCAACGCCTTCGGCCAGGGTTTTTATCCCCAGCGCGCTACCGAGCGCGATTACCGCTTTAATCAGGGTGCGTGATTTGTCAGTGTGCATACGGTGAACAAAGGATTGATCAATTTTGATTTTTGAAAACGGAAAGCTGCTTAAATAATTGAGCGAAGAATAGCCTGTGCCAAAATCATCCATCGCGATGGACACACCCATTGCCTGTATTTCCCTGAGCTGCTCTAATGCGTTTGTTATGTTTTTGATCAGGAGTCCTTCAGTGATTTCCAGTTCCAAGCGTTGCGGGGCGAGGCCGCTGGCCGTCAGTGCTGCTTGAACGATTTGTTTCAAACTATTGCTTTCAAACTGCACCGGAGAAACATTCACGGCAATCATAATGTCTTCCGGCCAGGCCGCTGCATCCCGGCAAGCTGTCTGCAGCACCCATTGTCCGATTTCGTGAATTTTCCCCATGTCTTCCGCCAGCGGAATAAAACGTAGCGGCGATATGATTCCTGCGCCCGGTTTTTCCCAGCGGATCAGCGCTTCAAATCCGATTATTTTTTTATCCTGCATGCGCGCTTGCGGTTGATAAAACAACGTGAATTCCCGCAAAAAAAGCGCGCGCCGTAATCCGATTTCGAGTTCATGCCGCTCGCTGGCATTCTTTTGCAGGGATTGCTCATACAGGCGATAGCTGCCGCGCGCGTTTTGTTTGGCATCGTGCAGCGCCAGCTCCGCATGCTTTATCAGATCCCCGGTTGATTCGGTATTATGGTGCAGAATCGCTAGTCCGACACTTGCGCTGATATTGGCCTGCTGACCGTTGACGAGAAAAGGGCGCTTGAGCAGTTCGCTGATGCGTTCAGCCATTGTAGTAGCAGCCACGGGCTGATTCTGGTTGATTTGCAGAACGGCAAATCGATCGTCAGAGAAATGCGCCACCACATCATCCGAACGAACGATGCGTAACAATCGTTGTGCGGCAAATTTCAGCAATTGATCGCCGGCATCGTGACCCAGTGTTTCATTAATTCGCTTGAACCGGTCCAGGCCGATCATGATCATGGCAAGCGAGGCAGTACCGGGTTCATCGGGTTTCCAATTCGCAATGCATTCGCTGAGCATTGTCCGGTTTACCATCGCAGCGTTATGAGGAGTGTGCGCCGGATGGTTAATCTCCGGTAGGGGTAATGGGCTGGAAGGTGAGCTTTCAACCATGATCAGCCGCTGCGCTTGATCGAGTTCGATAACATGTACTGAAAGCGTTTTGTGATCGATGATGGTTGTCTGTTTGATCGCTTTTTCATGCCGGCCGGCAAGAGTTTGCTGCAAGAAATCAGTTGCAGCCGGATTCATTGTGCCGGTTAAATCAGAGAATGTTTTATTCTGAACATCCGGTGGCAAAGCGAATAAATTGAGGAAAGCCGGATTGGCGGATAGGATCTTTCCTGCCTGATCAACTAAAGCAAGTCCGTACGATGAATCGATAGCCGAAAAATCCATTGCAGTATTGATGTCGCAGACAATTGTCAATCGTGAGTTCTCTTGCAGCTAAATTATTTAGGGAATTATAAATCATTCCGGTTCCAAACCTGGATGGAGAATGATAAAGCGCTTTGCAGGAAGCGCTACTGCTTCTGCATGATGCATTTATTCAGCTGCTATTCAGCGCGAAGATCACACAATGACACACGAAATACCGTAATCGATCGAGGTATTGGGTTGTTGCAGAGAGCAAGCTTGAAAATTGACAATAGCAATGGCTTGCTCCAGTAATTGATTCTGGAGAAATATCATGTGTACAGAAAAAATGCTAATCCCCCTTGTTATTGCCACCACCGTTTTTTTGGCAGGCTGTGTGGCTACACCCTATTACGGTGGAGCAGGCTATTACCGTGGTGCGGTATACAGCGGCTACGGTTATCAGGTGCCGTATTATGCCGGTCAAAGCTATTTGGGTGGATTTGGATATAACAATGGCGGTCACAGACACTCGCATCGGCACGATGGTTTTCGCCCTCATGCAGGGCAACATGGCCATATCGGCGGCGGGCATCGACATTCCGGCCGGGGGCATTGGGGTGGCGGTCACCAGGGCGGTCATCGAGGCGGACATCATTACCGGAGATGAAAAAAGACCACGCCGGATTTGGCCGTTTATCTGCAACAAGCAGAATCTAAATGACTGTAAAACGGCTTTATTGCATACCATGCATCATTTTTTGCAGTGTTTTGGTTAATGCGAACAAAATAATCGCTGCGAGCCCGGACAGGATGACAAAGATCATGAAAAAATCGTACAGACCGGTGATCTCGAAGCCTGCAAAGACCGGTGCTTCAGGGAGCGCCGGGTCGGGGTACAAAGCGCTGAGCATACCGGCAAATTTGCTCGCCGCAGCCATGGACGAAAACCATACACCCATCAATAGCGAGGCGAATTTTGCCGGCGATAGTTTGACCACCATGGCCAAACCGATGGGCGACAAGCACAATTCGCCGATGGTGTGCAGCAAATACAAGCTGAATAACCACATCATGCTCACTTTGGTTGCAGGATCTATGCCTTTAACACCAAAGGCGATTACGCAATAACCTATCGATAGAAATAGTAACCCCAAAGCTTGCTTGGCAGGCGACGAAGGTTCCCAATTGCGTTGCCCCAGAAAAGTCCAAATTAATGCGAACAGCGGTGCCAGCACAATAATCAGCACGGCATTGATGGATTGAAAGAAACTGGTTGGAATTTCTGTTCCGAACAAATTTCTATCGGTCTGTTCTTCAGCAAAGAAGGTCAACGATGCACCGGCTTGCTCGAATGCCGCCCAGAAGAAGATGACGAAAAAGGCGAGAATGTAAATGACGCCTATCCGCTGTTTCTCGATCGCCGTTAATGTTTTGTCGGCAATGATAGCGACGGGGCCGATAATCGTGACGGAAAAAATGGCCGATCCGATTATGCCCAGTTCCATAAAACCATAAAATGCGGCGAATAACACAACTGCAGCGGCGATAAACGGCATGGCAGGTGCCGCAATCTTATTATCTTGCGGTGATTTCTTTTCTGGAACCAATCCGATACCTTCGCCCGCCGGAGTGACAATAAGTTTATTTTTGAGCAGCTCAAACGACAGAATACTGATAATCATACCAATACCAGCGGCAAGAAAACCCCACTTGAAATCCGCAGGATTTCCCGTATCGCCCAAGGCGCCGCACACCAGCGGTGCGAGGAAAGCACCGAGATTGATACCCATATAGAAAATGGTGAATGCGGCATCGATGCGTTGATCGCCTTCCGGATAGAGTTGGCCCACCATGGTGGAAATATTCGGTTTGAAAAAACCATTGCCGAAAATGAGAAACCCCAACCCCAAAAACAGCATCGGCTGCGCGAAGGCAATATCGCTGTAATTCGCCGCAGACAGAAACATGCAAAAATGCCCGATCGCCATCAAAATGCCGCCAGCAAGAATGGCACGCCTGTTGCCCCAGTAACGATCCGCAACATAACCGCCGATGAGCGGCGTAAGATAAACCAAACCGGTGTAGCTGCCATAGATTTCGGATGCCAATGCTTTGTCGAACAGCAGCGCTTTGATCATGAACAAAGTGAAGATGGCGCGCATGCCGTAGTAGCTGAAGCGTTCCCACATTTCTGTAAAGAACAGGAGGTATAAGCCTTTGGGGTGTCCGGTCGGGTTCATGGTTTTTAAATCGTTACAAATCCAGGAAAACTCTGAGAAAGCTAGCGAATAGCAGCCAAATAAAGCGAAATCATGTGAAAAAGTGCGGTTTACGAGTAGGCAATGAGTGTTTTGGATCTGATTTCAACGCTGCGTGGTGAGTGTAATAGTTTTTGTGCCAGCTCATTATGCAGGATTACTCATCTTCGGGGGTATCGCAGTGGAGTCAACAGGATGTGGTTTTGCGATCCAGTAACCTTGCGCATAGTCGACAGCAATATTTTTGAGGAACTGCAAGGTTTGATCGTCTTCAACCCATTCTGCGATAGTTTTGAGTTGCATGGCATGACCGATGTTGTTGATGGATTCAACCATTGCTTGGTCGACCGGATCGGAAAGCATGTTCCGGATCAATCGGTCGTCGATTTTCAGGTAATCGAGTGGAATATTTTTCAGATAACCAAACGACGACAAGCCGCCGCTGAAGTCATCCAACGACAGACGGCATCCAAGTGCTTTCAATGTGGTTAAAAACCGCATCGCATGCTGTAAATCGGCTAATACGATTTGTTCGGTAAATTCAAAACAAATATTGGCGGGATTTAGCTGATTGGCTTTGATTGTGTTCACGGTAAAATCGAGAAAATCGGCATTTTCCAGCACTTGAGTCGATAAATTAACGGTATAAACCACGCTGGGCCGTTGCTGCGTCTGTGCTTTGATCAACTTGACCGATTGTTCGAGCACCCAGCGGTCTATCATCAACATGTGGTCGTGCCGTTCTGCGGCAGGTAGAAATGCACTCGGTGCTATCAAGTGGCCATGATCATCTTGCAGACGCAGCAGAATCTCGCCGTGCTCTTCCAATCCATTGCTGCCGGAGAGCGACCGGATCGATTGAAAATACAAACACAAACGTTGATCGGCGATCGCTTGTTGCAAGCGTGATAACCAATGTGTTTCTTGCGGTTTTTGCTGTGATGAATCCGCCTGAAATACATGCACCCGGTTGCGTCCCTGTTCTTTGGCGGTATAACAAGCGCTGTCCGCTGCATTTAACGCATAAGCAAGACCTTTGTTTTCGTGTGTGACGGGAAATAATCCGATGCTGACGCCAATGGTGAAAGCTTTATCTTGCCAGTAAAAGCGGAAGTTTTGCACCAATTCGCGCAATGCATGCGCCACTTGTAGCGCTTCATTCTGCGGACAGTGTTCCAGAATAATACCAAATTCATCGCCGCCAAGCCGCGCCAGCGTATCGCGTGTCCGCAGCTTGGCATGCAGCAGTGACGTGATTTGCCGCAACAATTCATCACCGGCGCTATGTCCGCAGGTATCGTTGATGATTTTGAATTGATCCAAATCGAGGAACAACAGCGCATGCATATCGTTTTTGCGTGTTGCTGACAGAATTTTGCTCAAACGGGTTTCGAATTCCTTGCGGTTCAGCAGGCCGGTTAATGAGTCGTGCGCTGCTTGATAGGCGAGTTTTTGGGTCAGTTTGCGTTGTTCCGTTACATCGCGGAATGTGATGACGGTACCAATGACTTTTTTTTGCTCATTCTGAATCGGTGCGACGGCATAATCGATAATCCACTCCTGCTTGTTCTTGCGAATGAGCAAACATTCGTGGTGGTCTTGTAAATTTCCGGGTGGAGCTTGATTTGTCAGCGGATCAGGTATCGTTGTCCGGCTGACAGTATCAAGAATGTTAAACACTTGCAGCAGCGGTAAGCCGCTAGCATCTTGATTGCTCCAACCGGTAAATATCTCCGCGATCGGATTCAAATAGGTGATGTTTCCATCGGCACCGGTAGTGATGACGGCGTCGCCGATACTCGCCAAGGTGACTTGAAATAATTCCTTTTCCTGATGCAATACGTCGTTGGCGAGAGCAAGTGCCTCGGTACGTTCCGTAACACGCTGCTCCAGTTGTTCTTTGGCGGAGTGCAACGCTTGATTGATCGTTTTTTGATGATTTCTTGCTTGTATCAAACGCTTTAACAAATCGAAGTTGTCAAAGCGGAATTTGAGAGATTCCGTGACTGTTTTGTGCAAACGGTGAGAAATACTGCCCATGGCAAAAACGAAGAGCAGGTAAGTCAGCGCAATCGCAAGGTGTGTGTCGCTTTCGTGTGTAATGACCTGGTATGTGAAAGGAATCACAACCGGTATCGAGAAGGCTAGAAAAGCACCGCGATAAGACGATAAGGTTGTCATGGCGCCGGCAATTATGCCGGCTAGCAAGTAAGCAAGAAATAGCTGATGCGTGGCGCTGCCGTCGATAAAGAAAATACTTCCCGCTACACCCCAAAAAACACCGGAAAATAGTATGCTGATGAAAAACCAGCGTCCCCAGGCTGCTGATTCCGAGGCTGTTGGGTTTTTACGGAAATAGGATCTAATCAGTAGAAATCTGGTGAATGTTAATAAATAAATGGCGGCCAGCCATCCTATGATCCATTCTCCGGCAACATGATTCCAGAAAATAAAAGCAAGTGCTGCGGCTATGACAAGTGTTACGGCCAGCGCTTTGGGAGCTTGCTGATAAAGTAGTTTGATTTGTTCCGCTAGTAACGCAGTCGAGTGACTGTTTTGATGAAAATGGAAATTCGCGTTATGGTTTCCAAACCTGGGCTCCCAATGATCATTTTTCATTGTGGACAGATTGTGAATATTGCTCGCGGTTTGTCAGAAAATTTTCCAAAGAATCTAGTTTAGAATTGTTTACCCAGTACGAGAATAGCCGTAGTTTGAAACAAATAAAATGACACATGAAGATTTGTATGTATTTTATTTCAATGACATAATGCTGTTTCGCTGACGGAAAAAATTGCCTGTTTCTACACACACCGGAATATTTCTTACCGGCATTAGAAAAATTATACTTAAAAATTTCTTTAAGTAAAGTAAACCATTATGGCGTCACGGATATTAAAATGATAGTGACGATTCTTTAATTATTCACGAAAATTAAGGGGTGAATCTATTAAAACGCCACGTGTAGTTAATTGTTTTTTTTATCGAATTATTCTCCGCTTTACCGGTTTGCTTTTGTTGACAACTTCAATTTCGGCATGGAGTGCTGGTATTGCCGTGATGGAGCAAAGTGTCAAAGAGCTGGGGCAAGCATTCTCAGGTGCTCCGGCCAACATAGACGACGGCAGTATGGTGTTTTTCAATCCAGGTGCGATGAGTCAGGTGCGCGGCAGGCTGGTGTCGGTGGCAGGCTATGCCATTGCACCGTCCGCGATATTTCACGACAGTGTTTCCCATATGAGCCCGTTACTGGGAGGCGCGCCGTTGAAAGGTGGCAACGGTGGCGATTCGCCCAGTCTGGTTTCCGTTCCCAATGTATATTTCGTGCAAGCGCTGACCAACCGCATAGCCTTCGGATTCGGATTTAATACACCATTCGGTATGCGCAATAGCTACCAGTCAGATTGGAAAGGACGCTACCAGGCGCTCGATTCGGAAATCACGGCTTTTAACTTCAATCCATCGTTATCGTTTAAGGTGACCGAAAAATTTTCCTTCGGCGCCGGCTTTAACGTGCAGTATATGCAAGCCAAATTAACCAACGCGATAGATCTCGGTCCCGCATGTTTTTTGACGTTGGGGCCTGCGCCTTGCGCCAGCCGTGGAATTTTGCCGCAAGCCGCGGACGGACACGTCTCGTTGAAGGGGGATAGCGTTGGATTTGGTTATAACTTTGGCGCTTTTTATGCACTGAATCAAGATACCCGTTTGGGTGTCAGCTACCGTTCCCGGGTGGCGCACGATATTCACGGTAATGCGGACTTTTCCGTGCCGGATAAAGCCATTGCACTGACGCACGCTAATATCCTGGTTGATTCTAATGCGCGCACTTCGGTTACTTTACCGGATTCCGTGTTGTTCGGTTTTACCCATCGTTTCAATCCGCGTTGGGCTGTGTCTGCGGATGCGCTTTGGACGCACTGGAGCTTGGTGCGGGAATTGCGTACGGATTTTTCATCGGCGCAGCCGGATGACGTGCAAAATTTGAACTGGCGCGATACCTGGCGCTATGCCCTAGGTGCCAATTATTTTTCTGAGAACAACAAATGGACATGGCGCATGGGATTTGCCTACGATGAAACCCCGGTTCCTAATGGGCAAAACCGTTCAGCGCGAATTCCCGATTCCAGCCGCTATTGGCTGACGGCAGGGGTGACTTATGCCGTCATGAAGAATATCAACATTCACGCCGCGTATGCGCATTTATTCATGAATGATGCCGCCATCAACCGCAGAGGTTCGACTGGGGACATTCTCATAGGTCAATATTCCGAGTAAATTAATATCGGCGGTTTACAGATGGATTGGCGTTTTTAATCGAAATAGCAACGCCGATTGCTTGCTGCAACTTATACTGGTTTGCGGTATCTTATGACGGCGGTTAACACAGGTGTTATTCCCGATACTTATTGCCAACAAAAATTGAGGTTAAGCCATGGACAAGCAAACTCATTTCAGCGTCTGGTATGTCATAGTGGCGTTGTTAAGCATACTATTGATACAAAACCTGTATTCGCAATACACACAAGTAAAACCCATTCCTTACAGTCAATTCCATCACTTGCTGGAGCAGGGCAGTATCGCTGAAATTGCGATAACGCAAAATCAAATTTTTGGCACATTGAAGGAACGAAATGCCGATGGCCTGAAGGATTTTGTCACCACGCGCGTCGAACCCGGATTGGCGGAGATACTGGATAAGCATAATGTTGTTTATACCGGCGTAGTGCAAAGCACCTGGTTGCGCGATTTACTTTCCTGGATAGTGCCCACGGCGATTTTCATCGCCATCTGGCTGTTTGTCATCCGCCGCATGAGCAGTGGCATGGGCGGCGGGTTGATGTCGATCGGTAAAAGCCGTGCCAAGGTTTTTGTCGAGAAAGAAACCAAGGTTACTTTCGATGATGTGGCGGGCGTGGATGAAGCCAAGGAGGAATTGGTCGAGATCATCAATTTCCTGAAGAATCCTGCGGATTACGGCCGTTTGGGCGGGCGCGCGCCCAAGGGTATTCTGCTGGTTGGACCGCCGGGAACTGGAAAAACCTTGCTCGCGCGTGCGGTTGCCGGGGAAGCCGGGGTACCGTTCTTCTCCATTTCCGGTTCGGAATTCGTGGAAATGTTTGTCGGTGTCGGCGCGGCACGTGTGCGCGACTTGTTCGAACAAGCGCGGCAAATGGCGCCCGCGATTATTTTTATCGATGAATTGGACGCGCTGGGCCGTGCGCGCGGCGCTTACGGCAGTTTTGGCGGAGGCCATGACGAAAAAGAGCAAACGTTGAATCAATTGCTGTCCGAGCTGGATGGTTTTGATCCGAGCAGCGGCATCGTGCTTCTGGCAGCGACCAACCGGCCGGAGATTCTTGATCCTGCATTGCTTCGGGCCGGACGGTTTGACCGGCAGGTGCTGGTGGATCGTCCGGATAAACTGGGGCGCGAGCAGATCCTGGCGGTACATGTGAAAAAGGTGAAACTGCATAATGATGTCAAGCTGGATCAGGTTGCCGCGCTGACACCCGGATTCAGCGGAGCGGATCTGGCGAATCTGATCAACGAAGCGGCTTTGCTGGCGACGCGACGCTCGGGCGATGCGGTGACCATGGCGGATGTAAACAATGCCATCGAACGCATCGTGGCAGGCCTGGAAAAACGTAATCGCTTATTGAATCAGAACGAGCGGCGGGTCGTGGCTTTTCACGAACTGGGTCATACTATGGTGGCGTTGGCCTTGCCCGGTTCTGATGAGGTGCATAAAGTATCGATCATTCCGCGAGGTGTTGGCGCATTGGGATACACCATCCAGCGTCCGACCGAAGACCGCTTTCTGATGACGCACGCCGAATTGCTCAACAAAATGGCGGTGTTGCTCGGCGGGCGGGCGGCCGAGCAAGTGGTGTTCCACGAAGTATCCACCGGCGCGGCGGATGATTTGGTGCGCGCCACCGATATCGCGCGTGCTATGGTGCTACGGTACGGCATGAGCGAAGCGCTGGGCAATGTCGCATACGACCGGGAGCAATCGGCTTTCCTGCAACCTAATATGATGTTGCCGCAAAATCGCAATTACAGTGAAGAAACTGCGAACAAAATCGATACCGCCGTGCGCGTGCTGGTTGATCAAGCGTTGGAGCGCGCCGTCAATATTCTGCAAAATAACCGCGCGCTATTGGATAAAACAGCGGAAGCGCTGCTTAAAACCGAGACGCTGAATCAACCGGAAATAGCCCAATTGAAGCAGGCGATTATTGCCGACACGCATCATCCTCAGAAATGATGCGGGAAGCGGGAAAGAATCGCCTTCGCTTTGAATTTTAATTTAATTGGGTTGTGATTATAAGTTGCTAGCATTCTGCAGCGCATCAATGTTCAATGCCGGTGGAATCAATATACGGATCGGCTGTTGGCTCACGCTGAATTCGACAGTGCTTTCAGCTTCGATGTCGCGATTACGAAAATAATCACCGTCGACTTGCAGCGGATAAGCTTTGTCATGCAAGGTGCAAGCGATATGTTTACCGGAAAAATAGTGCATCGGCAGGTTGGCGGGTTTGCGTTGCAGAATACGCATGGCTTTTATCAACTCGTGCTGAGGTTGCGCACCTGGTAAAAAGCCGGCCACCAGTTCACTTTTGGACGGATTGGCGCTGGGAACGAGTCGCAGGTTTTTCGCATACGCTGAAGTGTTAGCTACGATGATATAACCGGACCTATGATCGATGACTTGCTGGCCGTCAACGCTCACCGATATGGTTGGGTGGTGTAGGGCACACAACGCTTTTAATCCGTGCCACAGGTAAATCGAATCGTTTAACGGGCCTTTTCGTTTACCGATATTTTTGACGGTTAATGAATCCAATCCCATCGAAGCCATATGAAAAAAAGGTTTTTCTCCCCGGATTCCCTTGCCGCTGATCAAACCATAAAATTGCTGCACGCAGATTCCGGCAGCGATGGCTTGTAGTAAATCGTCAGCATCCGCACTCATGGCGTAGGAGCGCGCAAATAACGACTCGTTTCCGCCCGGAATGGCATATACCGGTGTAGCCGTTTTGTTGAGCAGGTCCAATAATTTCCGGATTGTGCCGTCACCACCTACTACGACCACGAGTTCACTGGCTGCAATCTTGTCTTCGATGCGCGTGTAGCCTTTCATTTTTTTCTCGGAAGGGGACACCTCAACATTTTTGCCGTGACTGGCGAGCACCGCTTCCAGTTTGCGGGCGAGCAATTCCGTATTGCCTGCGCTGGATATCGGGTTATAAATGATGAGGATTTTTTCCGGTGAAGGTATTTTGATGATTAAGCGGGTGGATTGAAACACGAGGCTGTCATTCATAAATGAAATTAAATGTCCTGTTCAAACTTAAGATAATTCAACCGGGATAACCTTGACTTCGGACCAAATTCGATTGCACCAGGATTGTTCAACCGGCGGCATGCCGTTTTTTATCCACTCGACGAGGTGCTTGGCGGTATTCGGGAAAGTAACGCGAACCGCTTTGGTTTCGTGCAACCATTGCTCGATGCGCGCGGCATCGACCGTCTGCATCATTTGTCCGTAACCCAACGTGCTTAACGCGATGGCATTGGAAGCTTGCTCCATTTGCGCATGCACCGGTTTTACCAGAATTTTTTTGCCTAATTGTAGTGCTTCGCTGGCTAGTTCAAAACCGGCATTGCAGATAATGCCCGCGCAATCCGACAAATCTTGCTGGAATCCAACCAATGATAATGGTTTGCACTGAATATGGGGAAAAGCCGACGAGGTTGCTTCCGGTGAATAAATGTAAAACTCGAAATTCCGGAACGATGAAAGCAACTGGATAATGTGTTGTTGATTCTCGAACGGCAAGTAAACGACGATTTTATTTTTTTGTATTTGCCCGGAAACAAAAGGCGTTTCGATCACGGGTGGTAGAATAGGCTGATCGAAATGATGCCAATGCAAACCAATACTAATATCGACCGGAGCGAAATTTTTTAATACGGCTTCCGATATGGGATCGCCTCCGGCGCGAGGTATCTTATGGCGGAAAGCGCATTGATGGTTGATGCCGATGGTCTTTTTCTTTTGCCGCCGCGCCGCCCAGGCGGTGACCGGTTCAAAATCGCAAATCACCAAATCGTAACGGCTTAAATTCAATTGCCGGATGTCTTGCAGGAAACGCAGTGGTTTCGATTGCATTACCGTTTTGAGGTGATTGATTTTGCCGTTTTGAGTACTGAATGTCAGCCCCTCGCGCCATTGATGACCGTTGAACACTTCCATGTCGAAAAATTTGTCTTGCGGTCTGCCGGTGAACTGATAAGTCACTTCCAGACCCGCTGCGCGCAACTCCCGCGCCATGATGCGGCCACGCGTGATATGACCGTTGCCGGTTCCTTGTATACCGTAAAATATTTTCATAATGCTGTCGTTATCCGCAAAAATGATTTCAAACCGGGGCTTGAAGAAATGGGGCAAAGTCTAGCAAGCGGGTATGACAGAAAAATGACAGTTCGAGAAATTAAATTCGATGTGAGTGGCGATCGGAAAAACATAACAGCAAATAACCGTGAGGCGGTATGAAGCCCGAATTGGCAGCAAGTTATGCCGTGGTAATGTCGCACCCGAGCAGGCATCTGGAGAAAAGATATAACCCGTATAAACATGGGTGATCAACTTGTTTAATCGCTTCGGGTTAACTTCTCACTCCTTGGGTGTAACTTGCGCCGGGGAGTGCTTTATTGATTTGTATTCTGAGGTATTTCCTGGTGGCAGAGTTGAATGCCAGATTCCAATGAAGCAAAAATCAGAGCTTACAGCTTAATTGCTGTTAGCGGGATTGCAGTAGATTGTGGATCTGTTCGCGATGCAAGGTATACCAGCGTTTGCCGATCTCCAGCGCCTTTTGTTGCGTGATGGTGTTATTGGCCGAATCCATATGGTCCGGCATATCGAAGTTTTTCAAGTGGTGATTGATATACAGCACTTGGTCACCTAAGATTTCCGCAGTGGTTTTCACATTGGCCAGCATTTTTTCCCGCAGAATGATCGAAGCGATACCTTGTACCGACCATTGCAAACCGCCGTAGCGGCTGGCTTTGGCTCCGTTGATGGCAAAGCTGCGCCAGCCGGATCCGATCGACAGCAGTTTGATGTCATGTTGATGCCAGCAGCGTTGCGCATAGAGATAAGCGCTGAAGCCGGGATTGTTCATGCCAACGCCACCATCGATGCGCCAATCGCCATCCTGCATTTGCACCGGTGGAAAATAGGAGGGCGCAGCCGTGCAGGCATCGGCGATTTCGCTGAGCAAAAAGTCCGGTTGATTGCCATTGGTGAAAATTTCCAGCTGATCTTGATTGAGATTGAAACATGGAATAAAAATCCGTTTGCCGAGGGAAGATAGTTTCACATCGCCTAATTCCCGCTGTAGCACCAGTTTTTTCGGGATTCCCTGATATTTTGGCCGGATTTGCAGTGTGCGCAGCCAACGGCCGAAGCGCTGCTCCGTCATGATTTCTTGCAACAATTTTTCCTGCAGTATTTTCTCGATGATACGGTTGGCGCTGAATTGCCGTCCGAGAATCAGGCAGGTAATCAATCCACCGGAAGAAGAACCAGCGATCAGATCGAACAGGTCATAAGTGGAAACACCGGTATCGTCTTCCAGGCAAGCCAGCACACCCAATTGAATCAACAGATGGCTGCCGCCGCCGTCCAGGCTTAAAACGGTTTTTGCTGGCGATGTAGGGTTCAAATGAATTTAAGCCGCTCTTTTACTGGCCAGCAATTCCGCTTGCACGAGATTTTTGTGCTGTTCAAACCGCTCAGCCCAAAAAACCAATTCCAGCGAGCCGTCGAGGTGTTCCAGCAAAGTGGAACAGCTTTCCACCCAATCGCCGTCGTTGCAGTAGAGTACGGAATTGATTTCCCGCAGCTCGGCGTGATGAATATGACCGCAGACAACGCCGTCGACGCCGCGATCCTTGGCCAGATGCGCCAATGCTTCTTCAAAACTGCTGATATAGCTGACTGCGTTTTTGACTTTCAGCTTGAGATAAGCTGACAGCGACCAGTACGAATAACCGAAGAATTTGCGCAGACCGTTGAGATAATGATTCAGATCGAGCAGCGTGTCGTACGCGATATTACCGAGCTTAGCGAGCCAGCGGCTGTTTTTGACGATCATGTCGAACTCGTCACCGTGCATGATCAGCAGTTTTTTGCCCTCGGCGGTGGTGTGCACATAATCCTGATGAATCTCGACATTGCCGAATACGTGACCGATGCAGTCCCGTAACGCTTCATCGTGATTACCCGGCACATAAATTACTTTGGTACCGTGCTTGGCCTTGCCGAGGATGGAGCGGATGACATTGGTATGATGTTGCGGCCAGTAAGGGGTCTTTTTGATGCTCCAAAAATCGACGATATCGCCGACCAGGAAAAGATAATCGGTTTCCACCGAATGCAGAAAGTGCAGCAAGGCTTCCGCCTGACAACCACGAAACCCGAGATGCACATCCGAGATCCAAACGCTTCTTACTTTAATGGGCGCTTTGTTGTTAACCATATTTACCTTTTTAAATGGATAAAAGATGGTTTCGCAGCATAAAGGCCGTTTGTTAAGTCTATTTGAAGCATTTGTTAAATATTGATGACATCTTGATGAAAAATAAGCGCTGATGCTGTTTTCTTTGATGCCGGTGAAAGGATTCGAGTAACATGCGCCTTTTACTGCAACCGGGATTCCGGTCACACTGAATTCAGCAACCATGCACGCGCCGTCAACGATCAAACAACCCTTTCCCGAGCTGGAACAAATTGAAGCCATTCTTCAGGAAGGCGATGCGGCCAGCTTGCAGAGCCGGGTGCT
This sequence comes from Pseudomonadota bacterium, assembly GCA_018240285.1. Taxonomy (GTDB): domain Bacteria; phylum Pseudomonadota; class Gammaproteobacteria; order Burkholderiales; family Nitrosomonadaceae; genus Nitrosomonas. The sequence continues at coordinate 44,838 of JAFEGA010000020.1, forward strand.
GTGCCGTGTGCCGTGCGGCGATGACCTATTGCCGGTGTATGCGTTGACGCTCGGCAGCGGCGATCCGGGTGTGCCGTGCGTGACGTATGTCGCCGGTGTACACGGCCTGGAGCGCATCGGCACGCAAGTGGTCATTGCCTTTCTCGAAGGATTGCTGGAACGGTTGAAGTGGGATCGCGTGCTGGCGGATATGTTGCAGCGGGTGCGCATTCACTTTTTACCGATCGTTAATCCCGCCGGAATGCTGAACAAAACCCGCGCCAACGCGCAAGGTATCGATTTAATGCGCAACGCGCCGGTCGATAGCCGCGAGAAAACCATTTTGCTGGCCGGCGGCCACCGGATTTCACCGCTTTTGCCGTGGTATCGCGGTAAAAGCAACGAGCCGATGCAACCGGAAGCGCAGGCGCTGTGCGACTTCATCGCGCAGGAAGTGTTTCCTGCGCCGTTCAGCTTGGTGCTTGATTGTCACTCCGGTTTCGGTTTCCGCAATCAAATCTGGTTTCCGTATGCCAGGAGCCGATTGGAGCCGATCAAGCATCTGAAGGAAGTGTGCTACTTGCGCAACCTGTTTATGCAAACCTACCCGCATCAAGATTATCTGTTCGAGCCGCAGTCGCAGCATTATCTGGTGCACGGCGATTTGTGGGATTTTCTGTATTTGCAGTCGTTGCAACAGCGCAATATTTTTCTGCCACTGACACTGGAGATGGGTTCGTGGCGTTGGATTCGCAAGAATCCGCTGCAATTGCGGCAGTTGCTCGGCTTGTATCACCCGATCAAACCGCACCGGCTCAACCGGGTATTGCGAAGCCATTTGATCCTGATGGAATTTTTGCTGCACGCCACGCTGTCGTACCAAAACTGGCTCGACCGCAGCGATGCGCAGCAACTGGAGCAACAAGCCCTGGCGTTATGGTACCCGTGAACCGTCCGGCGCATTTCGTGCTGCTGCGCGGCCTATGGCGCGAAGCGCGGCACTGGGGAGAATTTCCCAGTCATTTGCAGCAACGATTTCCCGGCGCATTGATCAGCACACCGGACATTCCCGGCAACGGTGTGCGCAATCAGGAAACCAGCCCGGATACCATTGCCAGAATGACCGATGCGCTACGTCAGCAAGTCGATTTGAGTCAACCGGTCCGGCTAATCGCTTTGTCGATGGGCGGCATGATCGCGATCGACTGGATGACGCGCTATCCCGCAGAGATTGAAACGGCCGTGCTGATCAACACCAGCGCCAGACCGCTATCGCCATTTTACCAACGCCTGCGCTGGACGGCTTATCCGCATGTTCTACCGCTGATTTTTCATTCCGCTGCGAAAAGGGAAGCGGACATTCTGCGATTGACTTCCAATCGCCACCAGCACGATAAAAAACTGCTCGAATCCTGGCAGCAATGGCAACGGCAAAACCCGGTAATGCCCGCCAGAGCCAGAAACCAATTCTTTGCCGCCATGAAATTTTCAGTCACCGTAAAACCGCAGCAACCGCTATTGGTCGTCACCAGCCAGGCGGACCGGCTGGTCGATTACCGCTGCAGCCGGAAATTGGCGCAAACCTGGAATGCGGATTATGTGGAGCATGGCTCCGCCGGGCATGATTTACCGCTGGATGAGCCGGAATGGTTGGTTCAAACCATCAGGCAATGGTTTGATACGACGATAAACGAGCTATCTAGTCAATAGCAACGAGTGAACGATATGCCTATTCTGTATTCTATGTGTAAAATAGAGCGCAGCTATACGCATGGAGGAATGATGAGAACCAATATTGTTATTGATGACCAACTGATGAATGAAGTCATCAAATTGACCGGCGCAAAGACCAAAAAAGAAGCCGTAGAACTCGGCTTGTTAACTTTGATAAGAATAAAAAAACAGGAAGAAATCAAGCGACATCGGGGTAAACTAAAATGGGATGGTAATCTCGATGAAATGAGAACGGATTGATGGTATTGGTCGACACCAGTGTATGGGTGGATTTCTTCAACGGTAAAATTAGCGATCAGACCGAAAAACTCGATCATTATCTGTCCAGTACGGTAATTGTTGTTGGAGATTTGATCCTGGCGGAGGTATTGCAAGGATTTAGAAACGACAAAGATTACCAAATAGCAAAATCATTACTGACAGAGCTTGAACTCGTGCAACTTTGCAATACCAATCTGGCGATTCAGTCTGCTCAAAATTATCGCACGCTCAGAAAACAAGGCATTACCATCCGAAAAACTATCGATTGCCTCATCGCCACGTACTGCATCGAAACCAAAACACCCTTGCTTTTTTCCGATCGAGATTTTGTCCCATATGTTGAAAATATGAAGCTGAGAGATGCATCGGTTCTGTGATTTCTAACGTCAACATTTAACTGCCCTGGTATACCTTCATCAAGCCGGTCCATTGGAATGGCTTATTAGGCAGTCTTAGACTAACTGTCATTTCGAGCATGGCGATAAATCTAAGTTGCCGATTGATAAAAACTCCTCATGGTGCTTGGAATGACAAATATAGCTAAGCAGTATTGAATGGAAACGATTGAGAATCTGAGTTCAATACACTTTGCTATTTATGATGAGAATATCACTTCTGATACGGACAACCCGAGTGCGACGACATTTAGCCAAACTGGCGCTGAGTAGTCTAGATCCTGGAGTAAAGCTGCGGCACGAGATGCAAAAGGGATTGTCACTTCTGCATTGTATACAAAGTAGGGTTCATCGTTATCGTCAATACCCCAGTGCTGCTCGATTGTTCCACTTGGTATAGAACGCCAGACCTTGGGAAATGCACTGATGATTTCTTTGAGCTGCGCTTCGACGGCGGCCCGGTCTTGGATTAATGGTGTCGTCGAGTAGTGAGTGGGGCCAATGAATGCAGAGCCTCGGTAGATGCCAAGTCCGCCGTGCCCGTGCAATTTGTGCAGAAGATCTTTCCGATGGCGTTGAGGACTACGTGCAAGCATGAATCCATAGTAATAAAAGCGCGCTAATCCGTATACCGAGGTAAGTGCCAAACACAATGGTAATAACTCTGGCCTTCGGATGATGAACGGCACTCCGAGCACAGACAGCCTTGCGCCAACTTCCAACTCGACTCCCGCTGCGATATAACCGATCAGTATTAAACCAGCGGCGAGTGAGAACCGGCGAAGTTTCTCTAGATCAGGAACCATGTGAGGTCTATTCGTTGAGTTTCCGGAATAGCGTGCAATACACCAGATCAAAAATGAGATAAATTATAGTAAGTCTCACGGCATCTCCTTGCGTCTCATGGCGATTGATTTAGGGTTGATCATATCAAATTTTGCTCAATCCACTGAGTATTAAGAAAATCAATAAAATGTCTGCGCGTCATCATTCTGTCACAAAATTTCACTATCGTATCCAGCATTCAATCTCATGATGGAGTCAATGCATGCTGGATGTCGATGCGATGTTGAAGGATTATTTTCCGGGAACGGATACGCAGGGCGATAAGCCGCTGATGAAGGCGGCGTCTTCGTTGTTGAAGAAGGTGTTGCATCAGGACGAGATCAATCGCTTCATCGAGACGCACCGGCATTTGGAAGGATTGGAGTTCAATGATGCCGTGCTGGAGCATTTCAATTTTTCATTCCAAGTTTCCAGCAAGGACCGGGCGCGGATTCCGGATCAGCGCCGGGTGTTGATCGTGGCCAATCATCCGCTCGGTTCGCTGGATGGTTTGGCTTTGCTGAAGCTGGTTTCGGAGATACGCACCGACGTGAAAATTGTGGCGACGAGCTTGTTGGATTGCATCGATCCGCTGAGAAGTTTGCTTTTGTCAGTGGATAATTTTTCCAAAGTTGCGCAGCATCGTGACAGCATGAATCAGATAGTGGCCGCACTGGAGGCGGAGCAAGCCGTAATATTATTTCCCACCGGGGAGGTGTCACGCATTTCACCGCTCGGCGTGCGCGACGGCAAATGGAAGTCCGGCTTTATTTCGCTGGCGAAGAAAACCAAAGCGCCGATTGTACCGGTGCATATCGGCGGCAAAAATTCCGCGGTATTTTACGGCTTATCGAGTATTTACAAGCCGCTCGGCACAATGATGCTGGTCAACGAAATGTTCAACAAGCAGGGCGGCGAGATTTCGTTCCGTATCGGTAAACCAATTCCATGGGAATCGATCGCGGCAATGGATTTATCCAAAAAAGATGCGGCGAAGTTGATGCGCAAGCAAGTTTATCTGCTCGGCAAGAAGAAAAAGAAGGAGCTGTTCAAGCCGATCGAAAACATCATCCATCCCGTGCGCACCAAACAAATTCGTAAAGAATTGAAAGCATCGCAGTTGATCGGTAAAACGCAGGACGGCAAGCATATTTATCTGTTCGATTACCTGCCGAATTCCAGCGTGATGCGCGAAATCGGCCGGTTGCGTGAGCTGTCGTTCCGCCAGGTGCAGGAGGGTACCGGTAACGCCTTGGATATCGATAGTTACGATCGCTACTACCGTCACTTGATATTGTGGGACGAGGACGAGCTGGAGATCATCGGTTCGTACCGCATCGGTGAAGCGGCAAAAATTATCAAAGCACGCGGCGCGGAAGGGTTATATACGCATAGTTTATTTTCATTCAATCCGGCATTTTTGCCGTATCTGGAACAATCGATCGAGCTGGGACGCAGCTTCATTCAACCGCGCTATCAGAACAAACGCAGTCTGGATTATTTGTGGTACGGCATCGGCGCTTATTTGCACCAGCATCCCGAAATTCGCTATTTGACCGGGCCGGTATCGATGAGCACCGCGCTGCCGCAACCGGCACAACAAGTTATTGCTAGTTTCTATAGCACGTTATTCGGCAATAACGCGCAACTGGTGGAACCGAGATTGCCGTTTGAATTTAATACCGTAACGGATTTTGCAAAATACAGTCACGTTACCGATGAAGCGGAATACAAACACGCGGTCGCATTGTTGAAAGAAAAACTCGATGCATCCGGTGTCAAGGTGCCGGTGCTGTATAAACAATACGTCGAATTATGCGAACCGGGCGGTTGCGAGTTTTTGGGATTCAATATCGATCCGCAATTCTCAAACTGTGTCGATGCGCTGATTCTGGTGCATATCGATGCCATCAAGGAAAAAAAGCAGCAACGCTATATCGAAAGTCATGCAGTGTCCATGCTGGAGCGGAATTCCGCTTAGCGACTGCGCACGGTGTGTTACGGACGGTATACGAAAACCTGATTGCATCCGGTGGATTTAGACCGGTTAACCGCTTCCGTGGCGGCTTTCAATAGGTCGGCGAAACCATTGCACGAAGTGGATTGCAATTCGGCAACGCCCAAGCTTGCGGTCACATCGATTCTCGATGATTGTAAATTCTCGATTGATTGACGTATTTTCCCGGCGATCATTGCCGCGCCGGAAATGTCGCAATGGAGCAACAACAGAGCGAATTCTTCCTCGCCGTAACGAGCGGCGATATCTTCTCTGCGAATAGAGCCGGTGAGTATCGCGGCAATTTCTTTCAATACCCTGTCTCCGCTGGCAAGACCGAATTTTTCATTGAAGAGTTTGAACTGATCAATGTCGATCATAATTAGGCTGCAAGGAATGCTGTGCCGGGCGGCTTCACTCAGTTTCGATGGTGCCGTTTCCAGCAGGAAGTGGCGGTTATATAAACCGGTGAGTGGATCTTTCATTGCCAGCTCATGCATTTGAGCTTGCTGCGTGATTGCCTTGCTTGACAGTTTCTTGTTGCTGATCAGCGTATTGATCCGCGCTAGCAATTCTTCCTGAATCAGCGGTTTGCTGACGTAGTCATTGACACCGGAACGTAGCAATTCCACTTTACGCGTGACATCATCAAGAACCGAGAAGACCAGCAGCGGAACATCTTTTTGCTCGCTCTCGAGACTGCGGATCGCTTTTACGATTGCCTGGCCATTGAGCCTTCCTTTCAGCAGGGTATCGGCGAGCACCAGATCGTAGTCATTGCCCTGAAATGCGTGCAATCCTTCCTCACCGTTACTGAAATGATCAACCGTGTAACCGCAATCCGTGAGCAGCGAAATCACCGCGCCGGTTGTGGGTGAGTTGTTCTCAAGATACAAGATGCGGCCGCTCATGGTTTTGCAGCATCTTTTTCTGGAAAACTGTACGGTATAATTGGTGATTTTATCCAGTTCATGCTTGGAAAAAATTTCTGTGACACCAGCGGAGAATGCTTCGTCTTGAAATTGTTTGTCGTCGTTGGCGGTAATCATCACTAGCGGAATTTGCCGGGTGCGTGAATCGGCGCGCAATTGCGATGAAAACATGGGGCCATCCATATCCTGTAAGTGAGTGGCGATGAAAACCAGATCAAAAGGCTGTTTTCTCAGCAGCAATAGTGCTTCACTGCCGGTTGAAACCTGCTTTGTCCCTAATCCGCCCGATTCAATAGCGGTTGAAAGCAATTTTTGGTAAGTTCTGGATGGTTCAACGATAAGTCCTTCCATGTTGTGATACTCCTCCAATGACATCAATCGAATTACGATTGATAGAATTCTGTGGATTGCCTGCTTGCCGGGAGCATGGTTATCGACATTTCCGCCGGGTTTTTGAGGAAATTTATTTTTTTAGCACCTCTTGATGCTGATAATCCACTCATTAATACACAATCCCTTTTCAGGGCATGGATTTGTCTGATGCGTTGTGAAGAGGTAAACTGCTGGGGAATTTTTGCTTATTTTCGTTTGTGGGCAGAAATCAATTTTTAAAACTGTATAAAGGAGATTTGTTAATGAGGAGCATTGTTAAACTATCTTTGGTACTTTCAATATTGTTCCTTTTCTCGTCCCAAGCTGTCGCTTCCGACAGTTATGTGAATAACTCGGCTGAGAAACTGGCGAGTGGTGTCGCCAATACATTAACTGGCTGGCTGGAGTTACCCAAGAATATTATTTTAACCAGCCAAAAAGAAGGACCGGTTTACGGTATTACTATCGGGCTAGGGATGGGCGTGATGCATTCTGTCGGCCGCACCTTGGTGGGGGCGTTGGATGCAGTCACTTTTCTGGTTCCTACAAAACCATCAGTTAATCCGCCTTATATCTGGCAAGATTTTTCGCGGGAAACTTCTTATTGATGAAGTTGCTATGGAGTTTTTTGCCGGTTTTGGCAAAACAGTAGCTGACGCAAAATTAAAATGCCGTACGAAGTTATCGTACGGCATTTTTTTGTGTCGATTAACGTGAAGACTGTGTTATCACTGCATTTCTAAAGCCGCGATTCTTTCTTCCAAAGGCGGATGCGACATGAATAAACGTGAAAATCCATTACTACCGCCGGAAATACCGAAAGCAGCCAGTTGATCGGGCAAATGTGCCGGTTCATGCATCATTTGCAAGCGCCGCAGAGCGGCAATCATTTTTTCCCTTCCCGCTAGGCTTGCACCTCCGGCATCGGCGCGAAACTCGCGTTGACGGCTGAACCACATGACAATAATGCTCGCCAGTACGCCAAGCACGATTTCGGCAATAATGTTGGTTACCCAGAAAGCGGGACCATGACCTTCTTCCGTTTTGAAAATGACACGATCCACGGTATGACCGATAACGCGCGACAGGAAAATGACAAAGGTGTTGACGACGCCTTGAATAAGCGCCAGCGTAACCATATCACCGTTGGCAATATGACTGACTTCATGCGCCAGCACAGCCTCAGCTTCATCCTGACTCATGGTATTCAAAAGACCGGTGCTAACTGCAACCAGTGCATCGTTTCTTGACATGCCGGTGGCGAAAGCATTGACATCCGGCGCATCGTAAATCGCTACTTCCGGCATGCCGATTCCGGCAAGTTGAGCTTGCCGTTGCACGGTGGTTACCAACCAGTGTTCTTGGGCGTTGCGCGGCATTTCGATGACTTCTGCACCGGTAAAGCGCTTGGCGGTCCACTTGGAAAGCGCGAGCGACATGAGAGAGCCGCCGAATCCGAATACCGCCGCGAATACGAGCAGGGAATTGATATTCAATCCCGTTCCTTGCGCATCCAATATTTTTTCAACGCCGAGCAATCGCAAGGTAATGCTTAATACCACGACGATTGCCAAGTTAGTCGCTAAAAAAAGAATAATTCTTTTCATTTTCTCACTCCTGGTTTTTATCGAATTCAAAATGAAACGACAATTGATATATGAACGGTTAATCGCTTTTCAAGCGGATTATATTGGAAACTGCCGGATTAAACCGGGTGATCATAGGTCATCCGGTTTATGATCATCCAGTCTGATTTTAGGTGTTTAATTTCCGGAAGAGTTTGCGGAAATTCAGGGCGCGGATTTCTGCGGTGTATTCCTGACGATCTGAAACAGTATCTCGCCTTCCTTGATCATGCCTAAATCGCTGCGGGCGCGTTCTTCGATGGCTTCGAGGCCTTGCTTCAAATCGTTGACTTCGGCTTCGAGCTTATTATTGCGGTTTTGCAGCTGCACATTTTCTGCCCGTGCCGCAATCACTTCTTGATCCACTTGCCAGACTCTCAGCCAGCTGGCTTTACCAAACCACAGGGGGTATTGCATTGCGGCAACGAATAGCAGCAGGATGAAACTCAACAGTTTCATTATTTGAGCTGGTAAAACGCTCTCCGGCCTGCGTAGCTGGCCGAGTCTCCCAAATCCTCCTCAATGCGCAGCAATTGATTGTATTTTGCCAGGCGGTCGGAGCGGGACATGGAACCAGTTTTAATTTGCAACGCATTGGTGGCGACTGCGATGTCTGCAATCGTGGTATCTTCGGTTTCGCCGGAACGATGTGAAATGACGGCGGTATAACCGGCGCATTTCGCCATTTCAATGGCGGCGAATGTTTCGGTCAACGTGCCGATTTGATTGACCTTGATCAGAATGGAATTGGCGATATTGCGCTTAATCCCTTCCTGCAGGATTCTTGTGTTGGTGACAAAAACATCATCACCGACCAATTGAATGGATTTGCCCAGCTTGGCGGTGAGCAATTCCCAACCGCTCCAATCCAACTCGCTCATGCCGTCTTCGATGCTGATGATCGGGTATTTGTCCACCCACGATGCCAGATAATCGGCGAATTGTTCCGAAGTCAGATGCAAACCGTCGGATGCCAAGTGGTATTTGCCATCCTGGTAGAATTCCGAGCTGGCGCAGTCGATGCCGATGGCGACATCTCTGCCGGGCTGATAGCCGGCCTGATCGATGGCTTGCACGATCAATTGCAATGCGGCTTCATTGTTTTCCAGATTGGGCGCAAATCCGCCTTCATCTCCGACAGTGGTCGGCATGCCTTTGCCGTTGATGAGTTTCTTCAATGTGCTGAAAACTTCTGCGCCGCAACGGATGGCATCGCGAAAATTGGCAATTCCCAACGGTACAATCATGAATTCCTGCATGTTGATGTTGTTGTTGGCATGCGCACCGCCATTGATCAAATTCATCAAGGGCACTGGCATCGACATCGAAGCTGCGCCACCGAGATAACGATACAACGGCAGACCGGATTCCTCCGCAGCCGCTTTCGCAGTGGCAAGCGATACCGCGAGAATGGCGTTGGCGCCGAGTCTGGATTTGTTTTCGGTGCCGTCGAGATTGATCAATTCCCGGTCGATGAAGCTTTGATCGAAAGCATCTAATCCTATTAACGTTTCGCAAATTTCGGTATTGACATTGTTTACGGCTTTGAGCACGCCTTTGCCGGAGTAGCGTTGTGCATCTCCGTCGCGCAATTCCATTGCTTCCCGCGTGCCGACGGATGCGCCGGAAGGAACTGAAGCGCGGCCCAGCACGCCGGATTCCAATAAAACATCCGCTTCAATGGTTGGATTACCGCGAGAATCGATAATCTCGCGCGCGATGACATCTACAATTGCACTCATGCTACATTTTCCCTGTATTGACTGTTATTTTTAAGCTTGTTAGTTTTTAGTTGTTGCGTACGGCATGTATTTTTTCATCTGCGGCATGCTGACGGTGTTCACCGGCGAAGCGGATGGCGGCTTGAACATAGGATTTGAACAGCGGATGGCCGAGCCGCGGCGTGGAAGTGAATTCCGGGTGAAATTGGCAACCGAGAAACCACGGATGGTCGGTTTCAGGGAGTTCGATCATTTCACACAGATTTTCTTCCTTCGAGAAACCGCTGATACAAAGCCCCGCTTTTTCCAATTTGGGAATATAAAAGCTGTTGACTTCATAACGATGACGATGACGTTCGACGATGGTATCCGCACCATAGGTTTTCCATGCGAGCGAATTTTTTTGCAAAATACATTCCTGTCCGCCCAGGCGCATACTGCCGCCGATATCGGAATTTTCATCGCGCGTTTCGATTTGCCCGTCGCGCGTGCGCCATTCCGTGATCAAGCCGATCACCGGATAGGGCGTTTCTGGGTTAAATTCCGTGCTATGCGCCCCTTTCATGCCGGTTTTATTGCGCGCATATTCGATCACGGCCAGTTGCATACCAAGGCAAATTCCCAAGTAGGGAATGCGGTGAGTGCGAGCGAAATTGATCGCCATGATCTTTCCTTCGACACCGCGTTTACCGAAGCCGCCGGGAACCAGAATGGCATCCATACCGGTCAAGCTATCCGTGCCTTCTTTTTCGATATTTTCCGAATCGATGTAGACGATATTGATCCGGCTGTTGGTGTGGATACCGGCATGGATCAAAGCTTCCGACAACGATTTGTAGGATTCGGTCAAGTCGACGTATTTACCGACAATGGCAATGGTAACGGTATGTTTCGGGTGTTCCAGCGCATACACCAGTTTCTTCCATACGCTTAAGTCCGCTGGTTTGGCCAGAATGCTCAATTTGTGGCAGATGATTTCGTCGAGCATCTGCTCGTGCAATAGCCCCGGAATCTTATAAATACTGTCGACATCGATGGCGGAAATCACCGCTTCTTCCTGCACGTTGGTGAAAAGTGCGATTTTTCTGCGCTCTTCCTTGGGAACCTCGCGATCCGAGCGGCATAACAGCACATCCGGTTGAATACCGATTTCGCGCAATTCCTTGACCGAATGCTGGGTCGGTTTGGTTTTTAATTCACCGGCCGAACCGATATAAGGCAGCAAGGTGAGGTGGATGAAACAGGTATCCGTGCGCGGATTTTGTACTGCCATCTGCCGGATAGCTTCCAGAAACGGTAGCGATTCGATATCGCCGACCGTGCCGCCGATCTCGATAATCGCAATTTGCGCGTCGCCTACGCCCATCTGAATGTAGCGTTTGATTTCGTCGGTGATGTGTGGAATTACCTGCACCGTGCCGCCGAGATAATCACCGCGCCGTTCTTTACGGATCACGCTTTCGTAAATTTGACCGGTCGTGAAGTTATTGTGGCGCGTCATACGCGTACTGATAAAACGTTCGTAATGACCCAAATCCAGGTCGGTCTCAGCGCCGTCTTCGGTGACAAACACTTCACCATGCTGAAACGGACTCATGGTGCCAGGATCCACGTTGATATAGGGATCCAGTTTGAGCATGGTAACTTTAAGCCCGCGCGACTCTAGCAACGCACCCAGAGACGCGGCAGCAATCCCTTTCCCCAAAGAAGAAACAACACCACCAGTCACAAAGACATATTTGGTCATGAGCGGTTATCGTGACAAAAAAAATTCATGAGATCAGTGAGATTGAGCGATTGACGTATCAGTATATTAATGAATTTCAGCTAGCAACGTGTTTATCGTATGTTCCGCTTGATGGCGGTAACCGCCGCCAAAAAGATTCAAATGATTCAGAATATGATAGAGATTGTAAACGTATTTGCGGATATTATAACCGGAATCCAGTGGATAATTATAGCGGTAAGCGGAATAAAAATCGGCTGGAAAACCGCCGAAAAGTTCAGTCATGGCGATATCCGCCTCGCGATCGCCATAATAAACTGCAGGATCGAATATTACCGGATTGCCTTTATCATCATAGTTATAATTGCCGCTCCACAGGTCACCGTGTAACAGCGACGGGGAGGGTGGTGCATCAGAGAAGAATTTATCCAGATCGCTTAACAACTGTTCACCGAGATTTTGCAACTTTCCAGCGAATCCGTTTCGTTGTGCCAGTTTGAATTGATATTCCAGGCGTTGTGTGCGCCAGAACGCAATCCAATTGGAAGACTGAGAATTTATTTGCGGTGTTTGTCCGATGGCATTGTCGCGATACCAGCCGTACTGCGGAGAAGTCACGCGGTGCATGGCAGCAAGCTGCTCGCCCAAGCGGGATGCTTTGCCTCGCACACCACTATTGAGATCGAGGTACTCCAGTACTAACCATGCCATCTCATCGTTGTTTCCGTAGCAAATGGACTGTGGTGCACGAATTGCACCCGATTGCCGGATTTCTTCGAGACCTGCGGATTCCGCTGCGAACATGTCAAGACTGTCTGGGGAGTTGAGTTTCACAAAAAAGTGCCGCATACCGTTGCTAATAGAATAGGTCTGATTGATACAGCCACCGCCGATCGAGCGAGATTCTTTGATCTCAAACGGTGTGTTGGTTGTCGCAGAAATTTGCGCGCTGATGGAATTCCACGAATGCACGGCTTAATCTGCTATCCGACCAACCATTTCCGGGCATGCTCAATGGCTGCTTGTACTTGCTCAGGTGCCGTTCCGCCGGTGTGATTGCGGCTTTGCATCGAACCTTCCAGCGTCAAGACGGCAAAAATGTCAGATTCAATTTGCGCAGAGAATTTTTGCAATTCACTCAACTCAAGATTGCTGAGGTCACAGTTTTTTTGTTCTGCAAATTGCACTGCTTTAGCCACGATTTCATGCGCATCGCGAAACGGAACGCCTTTTTTAACCAAATAATCCGCCAGATCGGTGGCGGTGGCGTAGCCGCGCAAGGCCGCTTGGCGCATCTGATCGCGATTGACGCGCACGCCACCGAGCATGTCGGCATAAATCCGCAGCGTATCGATCAAGGTATCGACGGTATCGAACAGGGGTTCTTTGTCTTCCTGATTGTCCTTGTTATAGGCCAGCGGTTGCGCTTTCATCAACGTCAGCAATGCCACCAGGTGTCCGTTGACACGCCCGGTTTTGCCGCGTACCAGTTCCGGCACGTCGGGATTTTTTTTCTGCGGCATGATCGAAGAACCGGTGCAGAAGCGATCGGCCAATTGAATGAAACCGAACGAAGGATTTATCCATAGAATGAGTTCTTCTGACATGCGCGACAGATGCGTCATGATCAGCGCCGCACAGGCACTAAATTCGATGGCGAAATCGCGGTCGGAGACGGCGTCCAGCGAGTTCTGGCAAACACCGTCAAAATTGAGTAACTGCGCCACCCGCTCGCGGTTGATCGGATAACTGGTTCCCGCTAGCGCAGCAGCACCCAGCGGCAATTGATTGACCCGTTTGCGGCAATCGGCCAGGCGCTCAACATCGCGCTTCAGCATTTCGAAATACGCCATTAAATGGTGACCGAATGAAACCGGTTGCGCCACTTGCAAGTGGGTAAAACCCGGCATTACGGTGTGAATGTGCTGTTCCGCCAGATTGAGAAGTGCCTGTTGCATGGCTTTGATCAAAGCGATGATTTCGTCGATCGCGGCGCGTAAAAACAAGCGGATGTCGGTTGCCACTTGATCGTTGCGCGAACGGCCGGTATGCAACCGCTTGCCGGCATCACCGACTAGGGCAGTGAGGCGTTTTTCAATGTTGAGATGCACGTCTTCCAGTTGTTGCGACCAGGTGAACTGATGATTGCGTATTTCTTCCTGGATTTGCTGTAAGCCGCGCTGAATATCGAGCAGATCCTGATGACTGATAATGTGCTGTTCCGCCAGCATTTGCGCATGCGCCAGCGATCCTTGGATATCGTGTTCAGCTAAGCGTTGATCGAAACTGATCGAAGCGGTATAGCGCTCTACCAGCGCCGACACCGGTTCATTAAAACGGCCCGACCAGGTTTTGTTGCTGTTATGTTTTTCTGTTGCTGCGTTGTTATTCATGATGATGCCGTTATTCCCGATTGATGGCGCTTGTTATTTGTAGAAAGCGCATTATAAAACATAACTGCACACCCGGTTTAAGCCGGATTGCAATTTCAAAATCCGGCAGCTATGAGGTACATAAATAATGAATTCTCCTCTAAATCGCCCCTTTTATTAGAGCGCGCCACTTTTCCTCCTTTCAGGATTCATGGATAATTCGGGTTTGTCACTGCTATTCATAACACAAGGAGTTATCCATGACGGATTACAACAAACAAAACCCGAATCAACAATCCAAAGCTGAAAATTTACTCTCGTCATTCAATGCCAAATTTGAATGGATAGAGAAAATTCCAACCACGCAATTACCTGCCAAATATTTTGCAATATTGGTGGGACTCATCCTTGTCGTCATTGCGTGGAAGTTTATTGCTGTCGGTAAAGTGGAATCCGATATGGCGAAAAAACTTGAAAACGAGCGCGCACTGATTACGCAACAGGCTCGGGAATACGCCGATCAGCAATATGTGAAGGAAGAAGAACGTTTCGGGCAGGTTTTGTCTTGGGCGGTGCGTGGTGAGTTGATTCGCAACAATATTGATCAAATCGATCAATACTTGAGTGAAATTGTCAGAATGAAAGATACCGAACGAGTAGTATTGATCAGCGAAAGCGGTCAATTGCTGGTTTCTACGGATAAACGCCTGGAAGAAGCGAAAGGCGCGGAAATATTTCCGAAAGAAATTCTGAATCTGCAAAAAATCTCGGTCAAATCGGACGTAGACGGTAAAAAAATTCTGGTCGTTCCTGTCATGGGATTGAACAAGAAAATCGCTACCCTGGTGGTCAGCTACAAACAACCTAAATTCTAGAATAAACTGATCGCAAGATTAGTTGCATTGCATTAAAAGGCTTTTGCTCATCGCAAAAGCCTTTTTTATTGAATACGCTGGATTTGCGCACCCAAAGCAGATAATTTACCCTCGATATTTTCATAGCCGCGATCCAAGTGATAAATACGGTCAATGACCGTTTCGCCTTGCGCAACCAGTCCGGCAATCACAAGACTGGCCGAAGCGCGCAGATCGGTTGCCATCACATTGGCGCCGTCGAGTTGCGCGATACCGGTAACAATAGCGGCATTGCCTTCCACTTCGATATTGGCGTTCATGCGCTTTAATTCCTGTACATGCATCAGGCGGTTTTCAAAAATGGTTTCGGTCATGATGGCGGTGCCGTCGGCAATGCAATTGAGCGACATGAATTGCGCCTGCATATCGGTCGGAAAAGCCGGGTAGGGCGCAGTGCGGATATTGACGGATTTCGGCTTCGTTCGCATCCTAAGCTTGATCCAGTTTGTAGCGGAATCAATCCGCGCGCCCGCTTCGGTGAGTTTATCCAGCACCGCATCGAGCAATTGCGCATCGGTATTTTTTAAATGAATTTCACCGCCGGTGGCGGTGGCGGCGACCAGAAAAGTACCGGTCTCGATGCGATCCGGCATGACCGTGTGTTCCGCACCGTGCAGTGACGAAACGCCTTCAATTGTGATGATATCCGTGCCGGCGCCGTGAATTTTTGCACCCATGGCATTCAGGCAATTGGCGAGATCGATGATTTCCGGTTCCCGCGCGGCATTCTCGAGAATTGTCGTTCCTTCCGCCAAGGTTGCCGCCATCATCAGATTTTCCGTGCCGGTGACGGTGACGATATCGAATACAATGCGCGCACCGCGCAATTTCTTGGTTACGGCGTGAATGTAACCGTGCCGGATAGCGATTTCCGCACCCATGGCCTGCAAGCCCTTGATATGCTGATCGACCGGGCGCAAACCGATGGCGCAGCCGCCGGGCAATGAAATCTCCGCTTCTCCAGCGCGCGCCAGCAAGGGTCCAAGCACCAGTATGGCGGCGCGCATAGTTTTAACCATTTCATACGGCGCTACTGGGTGCGTCAGTGCAGCGGCAGACAACACCATTTCACCGTTGCCATGCTCAGTCTCATGGACGCCCATTTGCTTAAGCAGCGATACCATAGTGATGATATCCTGCAATGCAGGAACATTGCTGATTTTTAGGGGTTCTTCGGTCAGCAATGCTGCGCAGAGAAGTGGGAGCGCAGCATTTTTTGCACCTGAGATGGAGATCTCACCGTGCAGCGGTAAGCCGCCCTGGATAATCAGTTTTTGCATGACGTGGAAAATTCAAAAAGAGATTCGATTAAAATTCTTGTTGGGTTGAAATGCGCTAAAGTTCGCTGCATCATACCGCAATAGTGCGAATCAGGTACTTCGCAGGCGTCAACTATAACAAAAAACTTCCCATCAATTACATCAGGAGAAAAAATGACCAAGCAAATCATTCATAGCCCGGATGCGCCGCAGGCCATCGGTACTTATTCACAAGCCGTGCGGGTGAAGGGGGGCGGATATACTGTCTATCTGTCAGGGCAAATCGGATTGGATCCGGTCAGCATGCAAATGCCAGACGATATCGAAGCGCAGATTCAGCAGGTTTTCGCCAATCTGAAAGCAGTGGCGGCAGCCAGCGGCGGCAGTTTCAGCGACGTCGTGAAACTCAATATATTTCTGACCGATCTGGCCAATTTCGCATTGGTCAACGACATCATGGCCAGTCATTTTTCCCAACCTTATCCGGCGCGCGCGGCCGTCGGTGTCAAAGCTTTACCGCGCGGCGCGCTGGTGGAAATGGACGCCATCATGGTGTTACAAAATTAAGTTCAACTGCACAACGTTAAGCGCACAAATGGCGCGATGACTGCTCAATCCGCCGTACGGGAAAAGCTGTCGCGCTTAGGCATCCGCAACGATCTCGATTTGATTCTGCATTTGCCTATCCGGTACGAAGATGAAACGCGGCTGTTTGCCATTGCCGACGTACCGCAAGGACAAACGGTGCAAATCGAAGGCGTCATCGTGCATTCCGAAGTTGTAGTCCGGCCTAGGCGGCAACTGGTTTGTCAGGTCGAAGACAACAGCGGTGTGCTGGTCATGCGTTTTCTGAATTTCTACGGTAGTCAGATCAAGACCTACGCCGTGGGGAAACGCGTGCGGTTGCTGGGTGAAGTACGTAGCGGCTTTTTCGGCGCGGAAATGGTGCATCCCAAATGCCGCATCGTTCATGCCGGAGAATCACTGGCGGATGCGATGACGCCGGTTTATCCGTCGACAGCGGGATTATCACAGAAAATGATCGGCAAACTAATCGGACAAGCATTACAGAGTAATCAGCAAATGCTGACCGAGTCGATACCGGATAACATTATCCGCAAATACCAGCTGGCAGGTTTCCGCGATAGCGTGATGTGCTTGCACAACCCGCTTCCCGAGGTATCGCTGGCAGCGTTGCAAGCGCGTACGCACCCGGCCTGGCGGCGCATCAAGTTCGACGAATTGCTGGCGCAGCAGTTATCGATGCGCTTACATTACCGGCAGCGGCGCAGTCATACCGCGCCGGTCTTGACGCAAAAGGACGGATTGCGGCAAGCGTTTCTCGCTGAGCTTAATTTTCAACTGACTGCTGCGCAAATGCGAGTCGCCGCGGAAATCAGTCGCGATTTAAACTCTCCTTATCCGATGCAGCGCTTGCTGCAGGGCGATGTCGGCAGCGGTAAAACGATTGTGGCTGCGCTGGCTGCGTTACAAGCGATTGAGAACGGCTATCAAGCGGCGATTATGGCGCCAACTGAAATTCTCGCCGAACAGCATTTTCAGAAGCTGGCAGGCTGGTTTGAACCGTTGGGAATACGTGTTGCCTGGCTGTCCGGCAGTCAGAAGAAGAAACAAAAGCAAGCGGTACTCGACGACATCGCATCCGGTACAGCGCAACTGGCGATCGGTACGCATGCTTTGTTTCAAGATCAGGTGATATTTCATCAGTTGGGTTTGGCGATTATCGATGAGCAGCACCGCTTCGGCGTGCACCAGCGTTTGGCGTTGCGCATGAAAGGCGCGCAATCCGGTCAAGTACCGCATCAATTGATGATGAGTGCAACGCCGATACCGCGCACGCTGTCGATGAGTTATTTCGCCGATCTCGACGTATCGGTCATCGATGAATTACCGCCCGGCCGGTCGCCTATCGTAACCAAATTGATCGCCGATAACCGCCGCGACGAGATCATTGTTCGGATTCAACAGGCTTGCGAACAAGGCAAGCAAGTCTATTGGGTTTGTCCGTTGATCGAGGAATCGGAAACCCTACAGCTGCAGACCGCGATGGAAACTTGCGAAAATTTAACCCGGGTGTTTCCGCATTTGCGTATCGGCTTGGTGCATGGACGTTTACCGCCGCAGGAAAAAGCGGCGGTGATGCTGGCATTCAAGCAAGGGGAGATTCAACTGCTGGTAGCAACGACGGTCATCGAAGTGGGGGTGGATGTGCCGAATGCGTCGCTGATGGTGATCGAAAATGCCGAACGTATGGGGTTGTCGCAATTGCACCAATTACGTGGCCGCGTCGGGCGCGGCACGGAAGCCAGTATTTGTATCTTGATGTTTCAGCAACCCTTGTCCGAGATCGCTCGCAAACGGCTCAAAATCATTTTTGAGCATACCGATGGTTTTGAAATCGCCCGGCAGGATTTGCAATTGCGCGGCCCCGGTGAGTTTCTTGGTGCCCGGCAGAGCGGTGTGCCGCTGCTGCGTTTTGCCGATCTTGAACAGGATGGCGATTTACTGAAAGCGGCTCAAGCCACGGCGGATGAGTTGCTCAACAACTATCCGCAATTGGCGGAACAGCACATTGCGCGCTGGCTTGGTGAAAAAGCCGGTTATTTGCGGGTTTGATAAAATTAAAGAAAGGTTACGATTAAAGTGATTGTAAAAGAGAAAATCTCATGGATGCGGTTGCTGTTCAGTTTCCGCGGCAGCAGTTTTGTGGAGACCTGGCCGCGTATTCTGACGGTCACCGTGGTGGCAATCGTGGTGACATATATCGAACTGTATTACAACATCCAGAAATACACGCTGACCACCACGCCGTTTGCCTTGATCGGCGTGGCGGTCGGTATCTTCCTGGGCTTCCGTAATAATGCGTCGTATGATAAGTTCTGGGAAGGCCGTAAGCTCTGGGGCGCATTGGTTAATACCACGCGCAGCCTGACGCGGCAGACTTGCCATATGATCGATTCGCGGCAGAATAGCGAGGAAGTGCAGCGTTTCCGCACCATATTTGTCAAGCGGATCATTGCGTTCGTGCATGCGCTGCGTTTTCATTTGCGCGATCAGGATCCGTCCGGTGAAATAAAGAAATTCTTGCCAGCAGAAGATTTTGACCAGGTGGTTGCCGCGAAGCATCGTCCCTTGGCAATTTTGCAGCAATTGGGCCGGGATCTGGCGATAGCGCGCAAGCGCCAATGGCTGGGTGGATTCAATTATCCTTTCATGGAGCAGCAGCTTAACGAATTCTCGAATATCATGGGTGCGTGCGAGCGTATCAAGAATACCCCGATTCCATTTAGCTATTCGGTATTGATTCACCGCATCGTTGCGGCGTATTGCTTGTTTTTGCCGTTTGGCCTGGTGGAAACGACCGGTGTCCTGACGCCGGTTGTGGTGCTGATGATTTCTTATGCGTTTTTCGAATTGGACGCGATTGGCGATGAGATCGAAAATCCCTTTGGTACAGATCCGAATGACCTGCCGCTGGTGGCGATTTCGAGAAATATCGAGATCAATCTGCTGGAATTGATCAACGATCCCGACCGTCCGGATGCGCTTAAACCGGTGGATGAAATACTGGCATGATCGCTTGATCCCAGCGCTCCGGTTTTTACAATTGCCCCTTTTGAGACTGATGTATAATCCCGATCCATTAATTTTCGCTACGGCTTTGCTTGATTCCGGTCGCCGATTTTAACCATGCAATCAATCCAATTAACCGCTTTGTCTCAATGAATAATGCGCATCCGCTGGCATGGTATCCGGCATTGACGGCGGTTTCCTATCATCAGCGGGTTTGGTTGCAGGACCGCGGATCGTTGACCCGGCGCATTCAAGAGCGTTGCAGCGGATTTCGCGTGCAGCCGGTATTTCAATCGTTGAGCCGGGTGTACGGCGATGAACCGGATGTCATGGGATTGCGTTCCGGTGAATTGGCATTGGTGCGGGAGGTTTATTTGTATTGCAGCGATACCCCAGTGGTGTTCGCGCATTCCGTGGTAGCGCGTAAGAATTTGCGCGGAGCGTGGCGTGGCTTGAGTGGTCTGGGCAATAAGTCTTTAGGCACGGTGTTGTTCACCAATCCGAGAATCAAACGCACGCCGCTGCAGTTTAAGAAAATCGGCAATGGACATTTTTTGTACGATCGCGCTTGCAACCGATTGCATGAGAAACCGGCGGATTTGTGGGCGCGGCGTTCGTTATTTACCTTGCATGGCCAATCGATTTTAGTGACCGAAGTATTTTTACCCGCTATCTTGAATTTACCGTTATGAACGTGGCAGATCGAATCAAAACCTACGCGCAATTGATGCGGCTCGACAAACCGATCGGTATTTTATTGTTGCTGTGGCCCATGCTGTGGGGGCTATGGTTTGCGGCGCAAGGATTTCCCGATGGGCAGGTTCTGGTCATTTTTGTGCTGGGAACGGTGTTGATGCGCTCTGCAGGCTGTGTCATTAACGATTTTGCCGACCGTAAAATCGATCCGCATGTCGAACGTACCAAGAGCCGGCCGATGGCGGCGGGGAGAGTAAGTTCCAGAGAAGCATTGTCACTGGCGGCGGGATTGAGCTTTTGCGCTTTCTTGCTGATTCTACCCTTGAATCAACTGACCATCCTACTGTCCGTTCCGGCATTATTTCTAGCTGGAAGCTATCCGTTCACCAAACGTTTTTTTGCCATGCCGCAGGCGTATTTGGGCATTGCGTTCAGTTTCGGCATTCCCATGGCTTTCGCCGCGCAAACTCACAGTTTGCCGCCGCTGATCTGGATTCTGATGCTCGCCAATCTGTTCTGGGTGATCGCTTATGACACGGCGTATGCCATTGTCGACAAGCCGGATGATCTAAAAATCGGCATTAAAACCTCGGCGATCACTTTCGGCCAGTTCGATGTGTTGGGTGTCATGGTGTGTCACACCTGCTTTATTGCGATCATGCTGGTGATCGGTCAGATGCAGCAGATGAATCTGGCGTATTACGCCGGATTGATGGCGGCCAGCGGCCTGATAGCCTATCAATATACGCTGATCCGCAATCGCGACCGGGCGTTATGCTTCAAGGCCTTTTTGCATAACAACTGGGTTGGGATGACGGTGTTTGCCGGTATCGCGCTCGATTTTCTCCTTTTTCCGCATTAAGGATTCTCCATGCAATATAAAGACCTGCGCGATTTTCTGGCGCAATTGGAAGCACTGGGCGAGCTGAAGCGCATTCAAACCGAAGTCGATCCCAAACTGGAAATGACGGAAATTTGCGATCGCATTCTGAAAGCGCAAGGACCGGCGGTGTTATTCGAGCACCCTAAAGGCCACACCATACCGGTGCTGGGTAATTTGTTCGGTACGCCCAAGCGCGTGGCGTTGGGTATGGGGCAGGAGTCGGTCGAAGCGTTGCGTGAAGTCGGCAAATTGCTGGCGTATTTGAAGGAACCCGATCCGCCAAAGGGATTGAAGGATGCCTGGGATAAATTGCCGGTGTTGAAGCAAGTGATGAATATGGCGCCGAAGGAATTGAGCAGCGCGCCGTGCCAGGAAATCGTGTGGGAAGGCGACGATGTCGATCTGAGCCGCATGCCGATTCAAACCTGCTGGCCGGGCGATGCTGCGCCGCTGATCACGTGGGGACTGACGGTGACCCGGGGGCCGAACAAAACCCGGCAGAATTTGGGCATTTACCGCCAGCAAGTCATTGCGCCCAACAAAGTGATCATGCGCTGGCTAGCGCACCGCGGCGGGGCGTTGGATTTCCGTGAATTCAGCCTGCAAAATCCCGGTAAGCCTTATCCGCTCGCGGTGGCTTTAGGCGCCGATCCGGCTACCATTCTCGGTGCCGTGACGCCGGTGCCGGATAGTTTGAGCGAATATCAATTCGCCGGTTTATTGCGCGGCGCCAAGACCGAAGTGGTGAAATGCATCGGCAACAATCTGCAAGTGCCGGCTAGCGCCGAGATTGTATTGGAAGGCGCGATTCATCCCGGTGAAACCGCGCTGGAAGGACCTTATGGTGACCATACCGGTTATTACAACGAACAGGAAATCTTCCCGGTCTTTACCATCGACCGCATCACGATGCGCCGCAATCCGATTTATCACTCCACCTACACCGGCAAACCGCCGGATGAACCGGCGATTCTCGGCGTAGCACTCAATGAAGTTTTCGTGCCGTTGCTGCAAAAACAATTCCCGGAAATTACCGATTTTTACCTGCCGCCGGAAGGCTGCTCGTACCGCATGGCGGTAGTCAGCATGAAAAAACAGTACGCCGGGCACAGCAAGCGCGTGATGTTCGGCATCTGGAGTTTTTTGCGCCAATTCATGTACACCAAGTTCATCATCGTCACCGACGACGACATCAACGTGCGCGACTGGAAGGAAGTGATCTGGGCGATAACTACCCGGGTCGATCCGGTGCGCGATACGCTGCTGGTAGAAAATACGCCGATCGATTATCTCGATTTCGCCAGTCCGATTTCCGGATTGGGTGGCAAGATGGGATTGGATGCGACCAACAAATTCCCGGGAGAGACCAATCGCGAGTGGGGTACGCCGATCATGATGGATGACTTGGTAAAGCAACGGGTCGATGCGATTTGGCAGGATCTTGGGATTTAATGCCGTGCGCGAAATTTGGCACACCGTCCTGCTATTGACCATGAGCAATGTCTTCATGACATTCGCCTGGTATGCACATTTAAAGGAATTGAACCATAAGCCATGGATCATTGCTGCGCTGGTCAGTTGGGGTATCGCTTTCTTCGAATACATGCTGCAAGTTCCCGCCAACCGGATCGGTTACTCGGTGCTTTCGGTCGCACAATTAAAAATTTTGCAGGAAGTCGTGACATTGACGGTTTTTGTGCCGTTCGCACTCTTTTATTTGAAGGAACCGTTGAAGCTCGATTATCTCTGGGCGGCCTTGTGCATGGTGGGCGCGGTTTATTTCATGTTCCGCACGCGCTGATGAAATTTTGCTTTTTCATCCTGCAAAATCCCTATTTTTCGATAGATCATCAAATGCCAGAAAGGGTACAATACGGGCTACTCAAAAGGATTACAAATAATTGAATCAGATGGATAAGCGTTGCGCAATAAACCTGGAATGAAGATGCACGTCACCCAGCGGTTACTCATTCTGGTTTTATTACTCACTTTACCGTTGATCGGATGGGGCAGTTGCGTTGTCCCCAAAGCTAACAGCGAAGGCGAGAATGAGAACGAACATAAGCCTGTCGTCAAGCCGCAAAAGAAACCGGTATTTATTGAAGCCGACCGCATTACTGGTTACTACAAACAAGAAGTCGAGGCGACCGGAAATGCCGTCTTGAAGCAGGGCGACAATACGCTTAGTGCGGATCGCATGAAATATTACGAACAGACCGAAGATGCCGAAGTCGAAGGGAATGTGCGTCTGGAAAGACCCAAAGATATTCTGAGAGGGAAAAAACTCGAACTGAATGTCGAAACCGAAGTCGGTCAATTAACCGAGCCGCGCTATTCAATGAAAAAGGGCAGAGGCCGTGGCGCCGGCGATATCCTCTATCTTGAGGGTAAAGATCATTACCGCGTGACGGAAACCAACTATACGACATGTCCCGAAAGAAAACGCGACTGGTATCTGCGCGCTAGCGAACTCGAAGTCGATAATGCAAAAGAAGTGGGCACCGCACGGCACGTTAGTGTGGTATTTAAAGATGTGCCGATTCTTTATTCGCCGTGGATAAACTTTTCCTATAGCGGAAAACGTAAAAGCGGATTGCTGTCGCCGGTGGTGGGCTATAACGCCAAGACCGGTTTCGATATGGGATTGCCCATCTACTTGAATATCGCGCCTAATATCGATGCAACGATAACACCGCGGCTTATGACAATGCGCGGATTCTTGTTGAGCAACGAACTGCGCTATATCGGTAATAACAATATGAACGGTCATTTGCTGTTCGATATTCTGCCAGTGGATATCAATACCGATCGGACCCGCTGGGGGGTTTTATATACGCATACGCAAGATTTCGGCAGGGGCTGGCAAGGTTTTCTCAATTACAATCAAGTGTCTGACGATCTGTATTTTCGTCAATTGACTCCCAATCTGGCGCAAACCAGCTTGACGAACTTGTCGCAACAAGGCGGCGTGGCCTATAACAGCCGCTGGGGCAGGGATGGCGCGTTGCAATTCACCGGATTTGCGCAGCGCTTCCAGACCATACAGGATCCGTTGGCGTTGTTTGTTTCGCCTTACGAGCGTTTACCGCATTTTTCTTTAAATGCGGTTAAATATAATGTTGCCGGAAAACTGGATTTTGAGTTGAAGAGCAGCTGGACCAATTTTTATCATCCGACGCTTACGGATGGCAATCGCTTGATTCTCTATCCGAACGTCAGTCTGCCATTACGCAACGAATTCGGTTACATCATGCCAAAATTCGGTTTGCATTACACGCACTACAATCTGGACAAATCAGCCGGTGACAAAGGGGAAAGCATCGATCGCACTGTGCCGATTTTCAGTTGGGATAGCGGCATTGCATTTGACCGGCAGCTTGAAATCGGCGGTACGAAATTTGTCCAAACACTGGAACCCCGTTTATTTTATGTTTACGCGCCTTACCGCAACCAAGATTATCTGCCTAACTTCGATTCCGCGGTCAATGACTTCAGTTTCGCCCAAATACTCACAGAAAACCGTTTCAGCGGCGGCGATCGCATCAACGATGCCAATCGTGTCGTAACTGCCTTGACATCGCGGTTTGTTGAACAGGGAACAGGAATCGAATATTTACGGCTTGCGATTGGGCAACAGTTTAATTTTAACGATCCCCAAGTGCGATTGCCACTTCCTCAAGTGACCAGTGGCCGGTCGGATTTCATTGCGGCCATATCGGGAAGACTGTCGCGGAGTATCAGTACCGATACCAATATACAAATAGATGAAGCTCATCTACAGACTGAGAAAGTACGCACCGGTATTAGTTATCAGCCGGAAACCGGTAAGGTGCTCAATTTGGGTTACCGCTTTACCCGGGGCGTGCTGGAGCAAGTCGATACTTCGATGCAATGGCCGCTCGGCGGTAATTGGCATGGTCTTACCCGGGTCAATTATTCGTTGCTGGACGACAAAATTCTGGCTGGATTGGCAGGTCTTGAATATAACTCGTGCTGCTGGGCTTTGCGCCTAGTACTGCAACGGTTGACGACAGCGACCCATACAACGACCACTGCATTTTTTGTGCAGCTCGAGTTGAAAGGATTGATGGGACTCGGCAATAATCCGCTGCAAGTGCTGCAGCAAAGTATTCCCGGCTATACCAGTATTCATTGAGTGTTAATTTCTCCTATCGCATTTGTCATCAAGTTTTATCATTCTATGCATAAAAACAATTGTTTTTGCATTTTCTTTCTATTCCTTGTATTACTGTCGAATCCTTTGGCTGCGCAAGAGTTGCGTTTTGTTCCAGCTGCAAAAGCGATCGATCATATTGTGGCGGTTGTCAATGAGGATGTTATTACGCGGCAGGAGCTTGATGATGCGGTCAAATTGGCCGTTAGCCGCTTGCAGCAGCAAGGTGTTCAATTACCGGATCAACACACGATGGAGAAACAGGTGCTAGAATCGGTCGTCATGAAGCACATTCAATTACAGCATGCCAAGGAAGTTGGTTTAGCTGTCAGTCAAAGCGAGTTGGACGAAACCATACAACGGATTGCAGCCGATAATAAATTATCGCTGCCGGAATTCCATGCGGTATTGGAGAAGGATGGAATTCATTACAGCAAATTCCGCGATGAAATCCGTGAAGAGATGATCATGGCGCGGCTTAAAGAGCGGGAAGTCAAGCATCAAGTCAATGTGACCGAAGGGGAAGTGGACAATTACCTGCACACGCAAAAGACGACTTCCGAAGGACAAGACGAATACCGTCTTGCGCATGTTCTGATTCTGGTGCCGGAAAATACCGCACCCAGTCAAATTCAGCAAAGAGCCGAGCGGGCAAAGCTGGCGTATGAAAAAATCAAACAAGGTGTCGAATTTTCCCAAGTTGTAGCGGAATTTTCCGATGCGCCCGATGCCAAGACCGGCGGTATCATCGAATGGCGTCCGATCACGCAAATGGGACCGACCTTCGCGGAATTACTGAAACCGATGCAACCCGGTGATGTGACACCGGTGGTGCAAAGCCCCAGCGGTTTTCATATTTTCAAGCTGCTTGGCAGGCGCGCTCAGGAAATACAAACCGTCATCATCGACCAGACACATGCCCGCCATATTCTGATTAAAATTAACGAACTGACTTCGGAAAACGAAGGCAAACAGAAGATTCTTCAAATTAAGGAGCGGTTGGATCGAGGAGAAAATTTTGAAGAGGCCGCGAAACTGTATTCCGAAGATACCAGCGCATCGTCCGGCGGCGATCTCGGCTGGTTATCACCGGGCGATACCGTACCGGATTTTGAGCGGGCGATGAACGCGCTGTTACCGGGTCAGATCAGCGATCCTGTCCGGACGCAATTTGGCTGGCATTTGATTCAAGTGCTGGAACGCCGCTCGCAGGACATCAGCCAAGACCGGCGGCGTCAGGCGGCAAGACAAGCGATACGGTCGCGTAAGGCCGATGTGGTGGTGCAAGAATGGTTACGTCAACTACGTGATCAAGCTTATGTGGAATACCGGTTGGATGAAGAACATGAGCACTAAATTTATTCCAGCGCTGGCACTAACCCCCGGCGAGCCTGCCGGTATCGGTCCTGATTTGTGCGTGCAGATCGCGCAACATCCATTGTCATGCCAATTGATTGCCATAGCGGATGGCGATTTGTTACTGGCGCGGGCACGGCAATTAAATCTGCCGCTGAAACTGATCGATGTTTCCGCAGCTGCATCTGATCTGCACAAACCGGGTAGTTTGCAATTCATCCATGTGCCGTTGGCGGAGCCGGTTGTTCCCGGAGTTCTCAATCCGGCGAATGCGCAGTATGTGCTCGAAACTTTGCGTTTTGCGGTTACAGCTTGTCAATCCGGCCGCTTCCATGGCATGGTGACGGCACCGGTGCATAAGGGTGTGATCAATGACGCCGGTATTCCTTTTACCGGTCATACCGAGTATTTGTCAGAGTTGTTGCATAGCCCCGTAGTCATGATGCTGACCGGCGGCAATATGCGGGTAACCCTGGCAACCACGCATTTGCCGCTGAAAGATGTCGCGGCGGCAATCACGGCGGACACAATCGAAAGCAAATTACGCATCATTCAGCGCGATCTGATTACGCGCTTCCTGCTGGATGAGCCGCGCATCGCCGTTGCCGGGCTTAATCCGCATGCCGGTGAATCCGGTCATTTGGGACGGGAGGAAATCGACATTATTATTCCCGTGCTGAATAAACTGCGTGCAGAAGGCATGCAACTAATCGGTCCGATCCCGGCGGATACTTTGTTCAATCCGGCACAGCTCAAACAATATGACTGTATTTTTACCATGTATCATGATCAGGGATTGCCGGTTCTGAAACATGCCAGTTTTGGCGGTGGCGTGAATATTACATTAGGGCTTCCGATCATCCGCACCTCGGTTGATCACGGCACCGCGTTGGAGCTGGCCGCAACAGGCCGCGCGAATCCAGGCAGTTTATTGACGGCGATTGAAATGGCCATGCACCTCGCGAAGAATCAAGCGCAATTTTTCCGCCATGCGCCATAATCCGCGCAAGCGCTTCGGTCAGAATTTCCTGGTCGACCAGCACATGATTGCGCAAATCATTGCTGAAATCCGTCCGCAAAAGGGTGACCGGTTGATAGAAATCGGCCCCGGCCTGGGTGCATTGACGCGCCCCTTATTGCAAGCCACCGGTCATTTGGATGTCGTCGAAATCGACCGCGATATCGTGGCGAGGCTAAATAAGGAATTCACACCGGATCAATTAACCATTCACGCCACCGATGCGCTGAAATTCGATTTTTCCGCGTTGGGCAGCAAGCTGCGCATCGCCGGTAATTTGCCTTACAACATTTCAACGCCGTTGCTGTTTCATCTGAGCCAATTCTCAGCACATATTCTCGATATGCATTTCATGTTGCAGAAAGAAGTCGTGGATCGCATGGTCGGTGTGCCCGCCACATCCGATTACGGAAGGCTTTCCGTCATGCTGCAATACCGGTTCGATATGGAATATGTACTCAGCGTTCCGGCACAATCGTTCCGTCCCGTGCCGAAGGTCGAATCGGCCATTGTGCGTATGATTCCGCGCGATGCGTCGACGCGAACCGTCAAGGATGAGGCGGTATTTGCACAAATTGTCACTGCTGCATTTTCACAGCGCCGTAAAACACTGCGCAATACCCTACAACAGCATTTGACGAGCGATGATTTCAGCGCATTGGGTATCGATCCGGGGTTGCGCGCCGAAAATTTATCGGTGGATGAGTTTGTGACGATTGCAAATTTCTTGTCCTGAGGATTTGCGCGGTAATCCTGCTAATTGCAATTGATAATGCCGTTGCTCCGCCAATTTATAGTACAGCGGGTTTGTTGGGAAGCTCATTGGCATCATGCACTAGATCAATTGGGAAATATTTTTGTAGATGTTCGCCGACGGCGCCGATACCTGCAATGACGCCGGCTTCGAACCGTTGCTGTTGAAACGCCGATTCCATCGTCCGGCAAATCGCCTGCCATTCCGTATCCGGAACTTTAGCATGAATGCCGCGATCGGCGATGATCTCCACCGTGCGATCGGCTAATAACAAGTAAATCAGCACACCGTTATTGTGTTCGGTGTCCCAAACCCGCAATTGCGAAAATACTTCTAGAGCGCGCTCGCGGGCGGTCTGGTTTCTGAGCAACGGGAGCGTATTCAGTGCCGCTTCCACGGCAAAACATATTTCACCGCCGTGTTTCATTTCCGATTGCACAATCGCTTGCTCGATTGCGGCAAGCGATACCGCCGGGAATGTACGGCGCTGCACCCATTGGCCGGTTAACAGATGACGCAGAATACGTGCAAAATCCATTACCACCTCCCCGAGGCGCCACCGCCGCCGAAACCGCCACCGCCGCCACCGAATCCTCCGCCAAAACCACCGCCGCGATCAAAGCCGCCGGAGCGGTAGTAACCGTGATCCGGCCAGCCGCTGCGGCCGCTTCGGTAATAACCGCTGCCACCGTTCAAAAAAAGATTGATCGCGAATACCACGATGGCGATCAGAACGGCAGCCGCTATCGAAGAAAACGACAACCAGCCGATGAATCCGACACCGAGGCCGGTAACCGTTGCGCCAATCAGGCGGCCAAGAAATACCTGCAACACTCTTCCCAATATGATTGATCCGATCAGGATGGAAATGAAAGTTTCCAAAGGAGTATTCGCTTCTGCTGTGCTGGCACCGTTACGCATGTTTTTGGGTAGTGGCAGCGGCTCACCCTGAATCAGTTTGATGATCGCCTCAATACCGGCATCGATCCCTCCCGAAAAATGACCTTGCTTGAATCGCGGCGTGATGATTTCCGCGATAATCCGTTTCGCCATCGCATCCGGCACCGCGCCTTCCAGGCCGTAACCCACTTCGATACGTAATGCACGATCGTTTTTAGCGATGAGCAGTAAAATACCATCGTCCACGCCTTTGCGCCCCAGTTGCCAAGCTTCCGCTACGCGTATCGAATACTGCTCAATGGTTTCAGGTTGTGTCGATGAAACGATTAATACCGCGATTTGACTGCCTTTGATTTTCTCAAACGCAGCTAATTTTTGCTCCAGATATGCAGCTTCGCTGGCGGAAAGGGTTGCAGTCAGGTCGGTGACATGTGCTTTCAGTGGCGGAATGGCGGCATCGGCCATCGTTGCAGTTGGAAAGACAAACAGCAGAGTGGTTAGCAACCAGGCTGTAATTTTCAACCGGATCATTTTGGCGAGTATCATGCTGGTTTATTTTGCCGCAGGGCTGGGCGCACCAAAATCCACTTTGGGTGCAGCTGAGATTTCTTGCTCATTTTCCACGGTGAAGCTGGGCTTGGTTTGATATCCGAATAGCATCGCCGTCAGATTGCTGGGGAAAGAGCGTACTACGATATTGTATTCCTGCACGGCCTTGATGTAGCGATTGCGCGCCACGGTGATGCGATTTTCAGTCCCTTCCAGTTGCGCCTGCAAATCGCGGAAATTTGCGTCGGATTTCAATTCTGGATAATTCTCAGTGACAACCAGCAGCCTGGCGAGCGCACTCGATAATTCGCCTTGCGCATTCTGGAATTTGGCGAACGCTTCCGGGTCATTGATCAACTCCGGGGTTGCTTGAATACCGCCAACTCTGGAGCGGGCATTAGTGACGCCCAGCAATACATCTTTTTCCTGAGCGGCAAATCCTTTGACTGTATTGACCAAATTCGGCACCAAGTCGGCGCGGCGTTTATATTGGTTCAATACCTCCGCCCAGCTGGCTTTTATTTGTTCGTCGGTGGATTGCAATGTGTTGTAGCTGCAGCCGCTCAGAAACAGCGTATAAAGAATCAGCGTGAGTATTCCTAAATTGCGCATAAGTTTTCTCCCAAAGTTACCAAAGTTGCCCAATACATGGAGATTAAAGTTGCAATTACAATAATATAATACTTACCGGTTTTCATATTCCGGTTCCTTCAACGAAAAAAGCCACAGAATGTTATCAATTCTATCAGTCAAATTCCGTTGATAAGTTTCTGTTTATTGAAAAGAGAAATGAATTATGTTCAACCTAACAAGGCTTGTTGCATTGCTGTCGATGACCGGTATATTGTGTTTAAGCAGTATGGGGTATGCAATTCCTGACAATTCTGTGAAAGGAGCACACAGCGGTGGTGATCATGAATTTAGCGGCGCCAAACCTTCATCGCCGATCCATTATAAATTTTCCGGTGATGAAAATATAAAATCAGAAAATGATCAGATCATCAATCAGAATCCGGAATGGAATGAGAAAGTAATCGATGAAAAAGTGGTTCTGAACGAGCAAAATTCTCATTCTAAGCCTGTGCTTGCTAACGTTTATTTAAACGATCACTCAGCGTCCGCTGTGCCGGAACCTGAGATCTATGCCATGTTGGTGGCCGGATTGAGTTTGTTGGGTTATATAGCGCGCAGGAAGAAAAATGAAGCATAGTTGTTAAACCCAGTGATACATGAAATAAACCCGCTACATAGCGGGTTTATTTTTAGCTGAGCAATGCGACTGTGTGAGCTACAGATCAGAAATTCAACAAGTTTTGAAGGCAATCGAGTATTCCCGAAGAATCGGAGCGATGGCAAAAGAAAAAAATGCTGCCGATAAATGCGGTGATTGACAGAAGAAACAATCCGATAGAGATTTTTAAACCTTTCTGATCGTATTTTGCTTTGATTACCTGGGCAATGTCATCATAAGATTGTCCAGATATATCGATTTTTTCTCGTGGAATACCGGGAATTTCGTTGACAGCTTCGCGAGTTGTTTTTTGCATTGGCTCGCTGGCACGCGGTGGAACTGTCCGGGTTCTTTCAGGCGCAGGCGGGGTTGGGGGGGCTGCAGGTGCTGATTCCTGAACCGGATTTTCGGTTGCCGGCTCGGATTCTTGGCTTTTTCTTTCTCGGTTGTTAAGCAAAATAATGTAATGAAATACATCGGTAATCATGCCCATTCGTTGCGTAGCTTCATACACATCTTTGGCATCAACAGTCGATTTATCGCGTTCATACGCCACATTAAATGACCGGTCGCACAATGAATTGATTGTCCGGGGTGTCCCCCCTGAGCTAAATGCAATCGAAAGTGCTTCCCATCCAGTATCCGAAATGAGCTTGGACGTGCCGCCAGCTACCTGGAGGCGATGCGTGATATATTTCTTTACTCGGTCGACATTCATTTTTCCCAATGTTTCCAGCGCGGCGATGCGTTGCTTGAATGGCGCCATTTCCGGTCTGTTGATTTTTTCCATCAATTCTTCCTGACCGAGCAGCAATAACTGAATGAGTTTGGTCGAGCCTTCTTCAAGATTGTTCAGCAAACGGATGCCGTTGATAACATCTTCTGTCATGAGATGGGATTCATCGATGATGACTAAACACTTCTTCCCTTCCGCATTGATTCTCAGCAGCGCATTCCGGATATCCCGCATAACGAAGGTTTTCTCTGCTGAAGTCGGCTGCACACCGAGTTCCTGCGCAAGAAATAAATAAAGATCGGCGCTATTGGCAGGTGGTTCCGCCATCCAAATGAGTTTGATGTTTTCGGGAAAATCAGATTTGATCATCTGACTTAACGTGGTTTTACCGGATCCGATCGGACCGGTGACAACGATCAAACCTCGGCCACTGAGCAGAGAACCGGATATTTGCTTGCGTATCCGGGCATGATCTCCATGATCATAAAAGAATAACGGATCCGGTACATTTTCGAATGGAAGCAGGTTGAGGCTGAAGTGCTGCGCGTACATGTGCATTAATGGGCTCCCTCTGGCGGCAAAAGTTTTACTTCGACTCGGCGGTTTTTGGCTCTACCTTCTTCAGTATTGTTGGAATTTATCGGTTGTGTGTCGCCATGACCGGTCACTGATATACGGTCTTTTTGTATACCATGTAAAATCAGTATGTTGGCAATCGCTTTCGCGCGACGCAGGGATAAATCCATATTATCGCTGCCGGATTTTCCGGTTGGCACATTGTCAGTATGACCTTCGATAAGAATGCGGCTGTTTGGAGAGGCAGTTATTTCTTTCACTAATTTCTCGATAGCCGTATAAGCAACATCCTGGATAGTATCTTGTCCGGAACGGAAAGTTTTACCGTCAAATACTGTAAGAGTTCGCGGTTGAGTGCTCGTGCTGGCCGTTGTAATACTGACTATCGTTTCTTCCGTTGCTGTCAGCTTATCTTCAAATTGCGTGATAGTTTGTTTCATATCTTCAGCAAAAGCTTTATCGGCATCAGATTCACCGGCCGGTTGATTTGGAAAATCAGTTGTCGCAGTTGCTGCGGGTACTGGTGGAATTGGGGGGGACGCAGGTATAGGGGGCGGAGAAAACATTATTTCCGGGCGATTATCCCAATAAGAAGAGGTTGTATAAACGGGAGGATTTAGAGCCTTATACGTAATGAAAACGGATAAGGAGAAAAAAATCACAGACAATCCAATGAAAATTGAACGCATAACAAGATTCTCGATTAGTTTAATATGTTTCGGATTTGAGTGAATATTAACGGACTCAAGCAGAAATATTTTAGTGTATTAAATACAGCTTTGCTTGCATGCAGGGGATTAATCAAAATAAATGAGCGTTTTCTTAGGTTAATAGATTACTGTTAATTTCATTGGATTGCATAAATTTTTTATTGCATAAAGTAATGTTTGTAACATAACTCTTTGCAGATCATGTTATGTTAGCAGATATCAATGGCAAACAATGTTTCTGGCTTAAACGGAACAATCCGCACATGCCATCAACATTTTTTAACCTATTGATATAGTGAGCTAATAATCAGCGAACGGAATACAAAAAAAAGATCAAGAAACCGCCTTTGGGAATAAGCTGGTTTTGACTTGCTGTTTTTCTATCAACCGAAGTCAAAAACGAACGGGAGGCATGTATGTTACTCAAGTTTACCTGCGGGTTTGAAGGCAAGCCGGAAACGGAATTAACAGTTGTTGCATATGTTTTTGATCAACGTGGTGCATTGATTGCCAGTGCGCCATTCAAGAAAAATCAAGTTCAAATCGAGATAAAAGACGACGGTCAGCGTCCTTCGCGCTTATTTTTTGCATCGCCGTCCCCGTCAGCCCCAGTCAGTCGTGATAAATCCATTACCCTCAACGATATGGAGCGGCTGCGCGCTTATGAGCCGATGTGGAGTTTCGATCCGAAACGAAACGATTATGAGTTGCTACCGATTCCGGAAATCAATTGGAAATGGTGGTTGTGGTGTTTATGCCGGGTGCGCGGCACAGTAGTTCGTCCGGTTGACATCGGTGGGGAACATCATGAGATGCCGGTTTGTCATGCTCGCGTGCATGTGTGCGAAGTAGACCGGCTGTATTTGCTGATTCCCCGCTTACCCGACGATATCATCCGCCGCATCCGGGATGAATTGCTTGAGTTGATCGAGATCCCGATTCCGCGGCCGCCCGAACCGGATCCACCGCCTTTCCGCTTTAACACCGCGATCCGCGATCTTTCAGCGCGCAATGTGGCGAAGATGCAAACGGCCGCGATAGCATCGCAAGCTATATCACTCAAAGCGGGCGCGCAAGTAATGCTGAATCCGCAACCATTGCCGCCTAAGGCTACGCTCTCGGATGTGCCTTTTGCCATGAAATCCGGTTTGATGTCCGCGTCGGTCAATATCATGCGCCAGACACTGCTCGATAATCTCGTTTTGATCCGGCCGTATTTATGTTACTGGCCTTGGCTCTGGCCTTATTTCTACCGCTGCGATGAAGTGGCGGTGATCGATACCGACAGCCAAGGGCGATTCGATACCACTATCTGGTATTTGTGCGCGGGCGACCATCCCGATTTGTACTTCTGGGTGGAATACAGCATTGGCGGGGTATGGACTACCGTGTATCACCCGCCGATCCGCTGCAATACGCACTGGGATTACGCCTGCGGCAGCGAAGTGACCATCCGAGTGACCGATCCGCGCGTACCTTGGTGCGGCGATCCCAATCCGTTACCCGGCAAGCAAGTCGCTGTCATGCTGATCGGTAACGGTGTCAGCATGCCGGAAATTCAGCGTGCCAGCGCCGGTGTGAATGAAGGTTTAACGACGGCGGGTGAGCCTTTCGGCGGCAGTTTGGAACCGCACGTGTGGTTCGGCGATGCGCTGATTGCCAGCGGTATCACGCACTACCGCTGGTCATACCGGCGCTTGACGCTGGCGGATGGCGTGACGGCTTCCGTTGGTGCCTGGCATGCGATGGACAAAGATGTGGTACGACACTATGCGGAAGTGCTTGCGGACAGCACGTTAGCTTTTAAGCCTTACCCGTTGGGCCCCGACCCCGCTTTCGCCGGGCAAAACCTGTTTAAAATCCGCCCCGTCATTCCGCCGCTGAATCCAGGCGCAGTTTCCTCGTCGTGGGCACCAGAAGTCGATGCGCGCGAAAATACCGCCAGCGCTTTTTTCCTGTCGCATCTGCTCGACGGCGGAAATCCCGCTACCGGTGCGGGAAAATACGAGCTTAAACTGGAACTGTTCAAAAGCGATGGCTCTTTGGTGAATTTGAGCACGGAAGGCGTATTGCTCAAAGTACCGACGGGTGCTGGACCATTTGGACCCGGAACAGTCACTACGGAATTGGTTGCGCACAGTCCCGCATTGCCGGGTGATATGGAAGACCGTGTAATTCGCGATGGCACCGGTAAGATCGTCGCATTCCGTTTGGTGCTGCGTGTCGATAACAACCGCTGTGAAGCGGAAATCTATCGAGTCAGTGTCGATGGACACACGGCCGACGATTGCGGTTTTACCCAATATCACGATAAAACATCTTCGGATGCTTACGTGAGCTTTAAGGCACGCCATCCCAACAATTTTGCCACGTTCAGCTTTACTATTGCGCGTGGCAGTGTAGGGGTGGTGGAAACCGCGAGCGGATCGGTCAGCAGTAATCCCAGCACGGTCGGCGGTTATGCCCGGGATGCCGCGAGCGTATACAGCAACAATGTGCCGGTAGCGGATCTGCTGGGTACTTGCAGCAAGGCAGCATTTGCGGAAAATCTGCACGTCGATGCGCTTGCCACGGATGGTTGGAGCACGCTGGATTATCTGGATGCCGATGCCGTACCGGTGGCTTTTGCGTTGGAACCGGAGCCGCCAGCAAAGTAAGCGCGTTTCAGCAATAGATGTTCCTTCTGGTCAGTGGAAATCCCGGAAACTTTTCCAATCGGTCTGATCCGGGTTTTCGCTGATCACACAGCACTTGTAGTTGCAGTGATTCTCGCCTGAAACATGCAACTTCTGGTTTCTTGATCGAGCTTTGGCACTGTCAAGAATCATTGCTACATTTTGCTTGCAATCAATCAATTGAAAGGGGATAAGCGTGAACCAGAAATCAGGCAGCAGTGCAATCGGCACCGGCGAGCACATCATTTCCGGCGCCAATGGGTGGTTGATGTTGATGATATTGCTGCCGGCTTTACTGTTTGCGGTTTTTTTAGTAGCCACGCCGGGTGGTCCTGTCAAATTAATGCCTGGCGCGGCGCTGCTAGTGATTACGCTATTCTGCTGTAAGGGATTGTTTACGCTCGAACCCAACCAGGCAGCCGTGA
Source organism: Pseudomonadota bacterium (assembly GCA_018240285.1). GTDB lineage: Bacteria > Pseudomonadota > Gammaproteobacteria > Burkholderiales > Nitrosomonadaceae > Nitrosomonas. The sequence continues at coordinate 81,226 of JAFEGA010000020.1, forward strand.
TGATTTTTTTCGGCAGTTATGCCGGAACAGTTAATGCGAGCGGTTTTTTCTGGGTGAATCCGTTTTACAACCGGACGCGGGTATCGCTGCGGATCAATAACTGGAATACACCAGTTCTTAAAGTCAACGATGAACGCGGCAGTCCGATTGAAATCGCCGCGGTGATCGCCTGGCGCGTGCAAGATACCGCCCGGGCGGTGTTTGACGTTGAAAGCACGCTGAATTACTTGCAAATCCAAAGCGAATCGGCTGTGCGTCAAGTCGCCAGCAGTCACGCGTACGATAATGTGGAGGGAGAGCAACGGAAGAGTTTACGCACCGATCTGGACGCGATCGCCGGATTGTTGCGCGATTCTATCCAGCAGCACGTCGAAGTTGCCGGCATCGTCATCGAGGAAGCCAAAATCGCCCATCTGGCCTACGCACCCGAAATCGCTAACGCCATGTTGCGGCGGCAGCAAGCCGAAGCGGTGGTGATGGCGCGGCAAAAACTCGTGGACGGCGCAGTCGGGATGGTCGAAGCGGCATTGAAAAATCTCGAAGATAAAAAAATTGTTTCGTTAACGCCCGATCAACGTGCCGTGCTGGTTACTAATATGATGACCGTATTGGTGTCGGAATCGGGTGCACAACCGGTGATTCAGATGGCGCAAACGACGCAGTGAGCATACTGAAGCAGAAATGATTAAAGTTGAGACGATTAAGAACGAATTGCCATCAAAAAGAAGATTGTTTTGTAATGTAATAACAAATTCACAAGAAGTTTAAATGCAATAATGGATTAAGTAGCATAATTCGTGTTTGACTTTAAGTTGATATACCTTTATAAATCCGAGCTCATCGTAATGGCTTTATTCGATGCGATAGAACTGCGAGTTGCCCTACAACAACAAGGAGATTAACAGCATGTCAGCAATCAAAATTCCATTGTTTCACTTCTTTCAAACTTTTTGCGGCTTCCGCAAGCTATTCCTGGGATGTTTGGTATTTGTACCGCTTTTAATCTCGGGTTGCAGCATCGGCGATAAAATCGACAAAGCTACCGACAAGGTCAGCGATGTTGCCGGGGATACCGTTGCTACATTGAATGACGCAATCGATGCGCTCGACCGCAATTCCTCATCGTGGCAAGCGGTGTTGCAAGACACTACGTCAAAACTCACCACAGATGCGCAATCCACAATACGTAATGAAGTTTCCGATCTGCTTAATCGCAGTGTCGCAGCAACCGGCGACGAATTGCGCTGCAATATGGATTTTATCGGTACCCGTGTGCGCCAAGCGCTGGCGAGAATCCGTGCGCGCCTGATGCACCAAGCGGTGCCGCCCGTCGAGCCGGCGCTGTGCCATGTAGTGCCGGCCGCGGTGGATATGGCATTAGATCCGAGCCGCCGTAACAAGTTGGAATTTTTTGGTTACGATTTCGATACCACGCCGATTAAGGTGACACTGCACGATACATCGCGCACGCAGGATGTGTCTGCTGAACTCGACCGTTTGACGCACTACCACATGACGCTCAACCTGGGTGCAAATGGTGTTCCGCTATCCAAAGCGAGCGATAAACTTACCTTGGAATGGCAGAATCGTCCCATTTCCAGCATCGCGGTGATTCAACCCGCAACACCGGTATGCCGGGAAAAAACTGAAACTTACGCGCGCGATACCTATTTATCCTTTACACCGCCGCATACACGGGGTGATAAGGAATTCGCCGGTCATGGCCCCGAAGTATGGGCCAGAGCGAACTGGAGCAGCGATGGCACGCATGTCAAACTGCGCCTGTGGATGAAAGCGCAAGAAACACGTAGCGACTGGACTACCGCCGAAGGCGAGCGCAATGAAACATACTATACGGCGCCGCCAGGCTGGCGTATCGACAGTATCGTCAGCGGCTTGCAGAGTTCAGCGCATTATGTCGACACGGATCACAACGACGATCGCCAAGGTGGCGGCCCGAATGGGCCGGTGAAGGAATTTAAATTCCGTGGCGATCATGATGGCGATGATGCCGGCAGCTACACCGGTGTCGATGTGACCTTCAATCCGCTCGTGGTTAAATTGGTGGAAGTCGCCAACTGTGCTCCGGCATCGGCTGTCAAATCATTACAGGCGAAAGATCTGATTGCCCCAACCACAATCAAGCGCCTGCAACCGATGATGCTGAAGCTGCAATCTCCAAAACCGTAACGATTGCGAAATAAAAAAGGTCAAATGGATAACAGTATCCATTTGACCTGGAGGTATCTTCAGCTTTGTAGGCGGAAAGTTGAAGGACATGGCAGAAGAAGGAGGGAGATTTAAGTTCTGCGGATGTCGAAAACAAGTATCTACCAATCATAGTGCTGTGTATGTGATTTTAGTCACAATGAAATGCGATAAAGCGCAGCTTTGAAAGTTATCGCGCTCGGTCGCGATGTTGGGACTAAGCCCAGAATTTTATTATCCATCCGAAAATCACGCTTTTCCGTTTGATTTACCTTCATTTGATTGGTGCCTCCCGTTATCTTTCTTGGTGCTTACTTTATGGTCTTGCTCAGGAAAGGCAGCCGATGAGCAAATGCGCATTGACGCACGACATCGAGATAAGGATGGACTGAAGAATTAAGCAATGTTTCAGTTGGTCATTCACACTCGCTCGTTCTATAATCCGCGCACAACAATTAATCCAATCTGTCGAGGCGAGCGGTGTGAAATCCGATGACTGAGCACTGCGTCCAATAGGTATGAATCCAAATCTGAATCTACTGCAACCTTATCCGTTCCAGAAACTGCGGCAACTATTTGACGGCGTGACGCGCAATGTCGCGTTAAAACCGATTGATATGCAGATCGGCGAACCAAAACATGCCACGCCAGGGTTTATCCGCCAGGCGCTGACGGATAATCTGGATGGTTTATCGGCTTATCCGACGACGCTGGGCACGGCGGCGCTGCGCAACAATATAGCGGCGTGGATCAAGCGGCGCTATAACCTGCCTGGCATCGATCCGGATACCGAAGTCATTCCGGTCAACGGCAGCCGCGAGGCACTGTTTTCCTTTGCGCAAACGGTAATCGATAGCAGAAACGCCAAACAACCGGTGGTGGTGTGCCCCAATCCGTTTTATCAGATTTATGAGGGTGCTGCGTTTCTGGCCGGGGCTGCGCCGCATTTTATTAATACCTTGCCGGAGAATCATTTCAAGCTGGATTTTTCGCAGTTGAGCGATGAGGTATGGTCGCGCACGCAGTTGATTTATGTCTGTTCACCCAACAATCCGACCGGCAGCGTAATGACGCTGGATGATTGGCGAGCATTGTTTGCGTTGTCGGACCAGTACGGTTTTGTAGTGGCTTCGGATGAGTGTTACTCGGAAATTTATTGCGACGAGAATAATCCCCCCTTGGGGGCATTGGATGCCGCGCAACAATTGGGGCGTGCTGGTTTTCCGCGCTTGGTGGTGTTCAATAGCCTGTCAAAACGCTCGAATGTTCCCGGATTGCGCTCCGGTTTTGCGGCCGGGAATGCGCAATTATTGGAGAAATTCCTGTTATACCGCACGTATCATGGTTCGGCGATGAATCCCGCGGCGCAAGCGGCGAGTGCGACGGCCTGGAGCGATGAAGCGCATGTGGTGGAAAACCGCCGCTTGTATGCGCGCAAATTCGCCGATGCCATCGCGGTGTTATCGGGCACAACCGAGGTGCAGATGCCCGATGCGAGTTTTTATTTGTGGATCAAAACACCGGTCAGCGACACCGAATTCACCAAACGGCTGTATCAAGATTATAATATGACGGTGTTGCCGGGCAGTTATCTGGCGCGCGATGCGCATGGCATCAACCCGGGAAAAGATTTTGTGCGGATTGCGCTGGTTGCATCACCGGAAGAATGCATTGAGGCTATGGAAAGAATCAAACGTTTGTTGCAAACATTATGATTCGACAAAGTTGAGAATTAAATTACAGGAAAAATTAAATGACCAATGAATTGCAAACCACCATTGAAGAAGCTTTTGACCGCCGCGCTGAAATTACACCGCGCAATGTGGATGCCAAATTGAAAGAAGCAGTTACCCAAGCTCTCGCGATGCTCGATAGCGGTAAATTGCGCGTGGCGGAGAAAGTCGACGGTGCGTGGGTAACTCATCAATGGCTGAAAAAAGCAGTGTTGTTGTCATTTCGCATTGAGGACAATAGTTTTATCAAAGGCGGTTTTTCCAATTATTTTGACAAAGTGCCGTCTAAATTCGCGGATTACAGCTCGCGGGATTTCCGTGACGGCGGTTTCCGTGTCGTACCGCCTGCAGCGGTGCGCAAAGGTTCGTTCATTGCCAACAACGTTGTTCTGATGCCGTCATACGTCAATATCGGCGCGTATGTCGATGAGGGCACAATGGTCGACACCTGGGCTACGGTCGGATCGTGTGCGCAAATCGGTAAGAATGTGCATTTATCCGGCGGCGTCGGTATCGGCGGCGTGCTAGAGCCGGTGCAAGCCAGTCCAACGATCATTGAAGATAATTGTTTTATCGGGGCGCGTTCCGAGGTTGTCGAGGGTGTGATTGTCGGAGAGAATTCGGTGATTTCGATGGGCGTGTATATTGGCCAGAGCACCAAAATTTACAACCGTGAAACCGGCGAAGTCAGTTATGGCCATATTCCACCCGGATCGGTCGTGGTGTCTGGCAATTTGCCTTCGGAAAATGGAAAATACAGTTTGTATTGTGCTGTGATCGTAAAGCAGGTGGATGCTAAAACCCGATCAAAAACGGGAATCAACGAGTTGTTGCGCGGGATTTGATCAGAATTCCAACATAGCATGATAAAAAATCCCCTGAACGGGGATTTTTTATGGCTATTTAACGCACAGTCACTTGATTGTCGACTTTTTTCACGCCGTCGACGATCCATGCGTGCATATTGATGCGCGTCACTTGATCTTCGTTGCTGACAGCACCTTTTAAAGCGACATTGCCGTCTTGTACTTTGATTTCGATGTTAGCACCTTGTAACACGGGGTCGGATTGCACCGCTTGTGTGATGCGGGCAAAAATGGTCGAGTCGTCATAAACCGGCCCGGATGGCGGCGTCACCCAGGATTGGTGGGTTCTTTCGGCATAGTTTTCGCAGCCAGTCAGTATGATCATACTCACGCAGAGTAAAATCAAAGTAAATATATGAATGCGCATTTGCATAGTGTTTCTATCCTATCAATGTTTTCCTGAAATTAAATCCGAGTATTGTTAAATACGACGAAGCGTTATGCCATTATTATTTTTAATGAGGTTTTTATCCCTTGTCGTAGTATGGAATCATAACGCTACTCGCGTGAGATAAACAAGCCGGTGCATACAAAATATACCGGTTATGCGTGATTTCCGGTAGTTTGCTTCAGTTTTTTGCGATTGCAGTATGCAGGAAGCGTTGTACTCGCGAGGATAAATCATGGATTAGGCAATCAAATACCTGAACTGTGCCGGCTTGCATGCTGCGTAACCAAGTCAGTTGCCGCTTGGCTAGTTGGCGGGTGGCGGCTATTCCCATGTCGTGCAATTCAGTACTGCCTATTTGATTATCCAGATAAAGGCAGACTTGACGGTAGCCGACACAGCGCATCGACGGCGACTCGAGATCGAGCGAAGGAAATTCACCGCGAATGACTTGAACTTCCTCAATGAGACCGTTTTTTAGCATCGCCTCGAAGCGGTGCTCAATGCGCAAATGCAATTGACTGCGTTCACTGGGAATGAGTGCGATGTTGATGGTATGAAAAGGAAAATCACTTTGCCGGGGCATTTTTAGAATTTCGGACATCGGTTGTTGTGTCAGGTAACACACTTCCAGTGCGCGCTGAATCCTCTGACTGTCGGTAGGTTTGATTCGTGCAGCGGTTTCTTGATCCAGCTCGGCGAGTTTCTGGTGCATGGCTGGCCATCCCAGCTCATTAGCCATATTTTCCAGGGTTAAACGGAGATTACGGTCTGCGGAAGGGAGCGGTGATAAGCCTTCTTGCAGTGCACGGAAGTAGAGCATCGTGCCCCCCGTCAATAGTGGAATTTTGTTGCGCTGTGTGATCTCCTGCATGACGCGCAACGCATCGTGCCGGAATTGCGCCGCAGAATAATGTTGATCGGGATCGATGAGATCAATCAGATGATGCGGTATTTCGTTTAACGTCGCTTGATCAGGCTTGGCGGTTCCGATATTCATATGACGATACACTTGCGCGGAATCCACGCTGATAATTTCAACCGGGAAATTTTCCGCTATTTCCAATGCAATTTTGCTTTTCCCACTTGCGGTCGGGCCCATCAAGAAAATAGCGGGCGATAATCGGACTGAATTTTGCATGATGCGATCTGGCAATGAATCGGGAGAAAAAAACTTATAAGCTAAGAATGCAATCGCTTTCGCTGTCAGGAATTATTGCGATTTTATGGTTAAATAAGCATTGGACAATCGATAAAACTCGGCTACACTGCAGTAGATTTAACTTTTTACAGGACTACTTAATTGTCTGCATTGCAAATTTTCGCCATTATATTATTTCTCATCATAGTATATAGCTTGGGATCTGCGCTGTATTACATGTTTAAAGATAAAGGAAATTCGACGCGTATGGTCAGGTCGCTAAGTATACGTGTCGGATTATCGCTTTTTCTATTTATTATCATGATGATAGCGTATCGTTTGAATATGCCTGCCGATCCGTGGTAACCGAAGAGTATTGATGCGTTTATCGCGTCAATGGTTTTGAAAAAAATATCCCGAAATGTCGTCATCATCGGTGCAGGCGCTGCCGGTATGATGTGTGCGATTGAAGCTGGTAAGCGCGGCCGTAGCGTGATTTTGCTCGATCACGCGCATAAATTGGCGGAGAAAATCCGCATCTCCGGCGGTGGTCGCTGCAATTTTACTAATCGTTATGTCAAACCGGAAAATTATCTTTCCGAAAATCCGCATTTTTGCCGTTCCGCGCTTGCCCGTTTTACACCGCAGGATTTTATCGCACTGATAGAGAAACACGGTATTCGTTATCATGAGAAAAAATCTGGGCAATTGTTTTGTGACGATAGCTCGCAGCAGATTATCGATATGATGCAGCGCGAATGCGCATCTGCTGGTGTGGATTGGCAAATGCCTTCCCAAGTACAAAGAATTGAATTTGTTGCGGATAACAGTGCTGTTGAATGTGGCGGAAAAAGATTTCTCATAACAACGGAACAGAACGTCATTGCGACCGATTCATTAGTAATCGCTACCGGCGGAATATCCATTCCGCAAATTGGTGCAAGCCCATTTGGCTACCAAGTAGCCAATCAATTTGACATTCGAGTGACACTTCTGCGTCCGGGTTTGGTGGGTCTAACTTTTACCGCAGACGACTTTACGGGGTTTAAGGATATTTCCGGAATATCGATTGATGCCGTGGTCAGTTGCGATAATGCTTCATTTCGCGAAAATGTTTTATTTACTCATCGAGGATTAAGCGGTCCCGCAATTTTGCAAATTTCTTCCTATTGGCAGCCCAGCAAGCCTTTGCATATCAATATTTTACCGCAATTAGATGTCAGTCAGATTTTCTCAGAACATAGACAAAGTGCTGTATTGCTGCCCAATTTACTGGCGCGTTATTTACCCAAGCGGTTTGTACAAATCTGGTGCTCAGCGATTTTTGCAGAGCTATCCAGTGTAGCAAAACCAATGAAACAGTATCGAGATAATGAGTTGCACCGGATTGCAGATAGGATTCATGATTGGCATATTTTTCCTAGTGGCACAGTCGGCTATAAAAAAGCGGAAGTGACGCTTGGAGGAGTTGATACGCATGAATTGTCTTCTAAAACAATGGAATCGAAGCGTATGCCAGGACTTTATTTCATCGGGGAAGTAGTTGATGTGACAGGCCAGTTAGGTGGATATAATTTCCAGTGGGCTTGGTCGTCGGGATATGCAGCAGGTCAAGTGGTTTAAAAGATAATGTATTTTTGTTACTTTTGATGCAACCATTTGATTAAATGACTATTAAAATGACTGATTTTATGAAATCATATTTGTGAAAAAAGTTTATTAGGTGTTTTTTGAATTCATGAAGCTATACCAAGAAATCAATTTTGAGAAAATTTAAAGATTGGATCTAAAAGTGCTAGAGAAATTTTTCAAATAAATGCG
>JAFEGA010000021.1 GCA_018240285.1 Pseudomonadota bacterium
TAAACAACGCTAGAAATTCTTACAGTTTTTAAGAAGTTAATGGTAATCTAGCATTACTTATGAAGATATGTATGTTGCAAGCTTCAGGTAGGCAATACAAACACAAGTTACTGGAATTTGATCCAGTTGGTTAATTTAAATGACGACTATTCTACGATCTTTCCGAGATTAGGATCATATCTATAATTCACAATTGACCCATCTCTGATTTTCTCAATTGATTCATCAATAATAAACAGAGGAACTAAGAACCATTCGCGCGGCACTACAGGATTTCCAAACCTATCCTTTATTTCAATGTTGAGTTTTGCTGGTTCAAAAAACCTGTGAATCAGGTTCTCCAGTCTAGTGCGATTGATGTTCGAAAGTTCATAGGTAGCCACAATCTCAACGTCAGCCATGAGGAAAGTGGGATCTAGCTTGGCATTGCTGATTCGTCTTTCAATATTGCCGTTGGTTACGCCGATTTTATGAATAACATCGCGGTGTTCCTTAATTAAAGGATGATCAGATTTGCTGCGGAGCACATAAATTGTGCCAGCTTCCATATCTCCTTCTTCAATTTCATCGGAAAATAGCGGGCCAGGAGAAGGATCGGTAATCCTGCGGCTGGCTTCATCTTTGTTTAGTGCCCGTTGCAGTGATCTCATTAAAATATCGCTTTCGGTACCATTGTCGTATATCACACGCAGCCTACGGTCTGACCGCCCATACTCTGCAATGAATTCAACACCTATTTCTGCAACATAGACTTTCTGGCCGCCAAGGATAAAGAAATCTCCTTGTCTGATCTGTGCATCATCTTTGAATTTACGGGTTAGGCGAATACCGGATGCCAATTCTTCCTGCACCTTGACAAATAATGGCTTGAATTTATCAAAGTCCAGGCATGGATTACGTTTGGCGATCTCTTCAGCAGCTTTGATTTCTGCGCGGGATTTTACATACGTTAACTTAGTGATGTCATTTTCATCCGTATCCAAAACACCTAACTCAGACAGCAACGCATCATCGTCCAGATTATCCAAATCACTTACAACAGCGGTCGGTTCAACGGTAAGGAGACCATGTTTATCTTTATCCGCTAGAAGGGCCCGGCATTCTTCGGAAGCGCGGATTTTATCGAGTCTTACCGCATAGAGCCGTTCGAATATATCGCGATCCTCGCCGTGTGCAGGGGCACGTCCATGCTCTTCATAGAACCGTTCAATATCTTCAAAACCGGCAATGACGCGTTCTTCGCGTGGCGTGTGGCTCCCCGTATTTTTAACCTCCACCGCAACACCAAGCTCAGCGAGAAGCGCATCATCTTCATCAGTAAAACTTGCTTTAGCCATTTGCAGCCTCAGCTTTCATTCGCGCCAGAAAAGCAACACCCTCGGCCATTCGTTTCTCCCAAGGATCTTGTGATGTCAGCGATGGAAGTCTTCCGCGCTCTTGCTTGAATTTCACCGCACGCCTAGCAAGCCCCCGCGCTTCCTCGATGGTGAAATTCACTTTCTTACCGGCAATCACCAATGCCACCTGCTTCAGGCTATCCTCATTCATGGCCTTGGCCAGAATTGCATAAGCTTCACCAAAAGGGTTAATACGATCAATCAAATCAATATCAAGATCACGCACATCCATCGCAAATTTGCGAACCCCGTCAATCAGAGCGGTATTGCCAGCTTTCCATGCATCGTCAGCTGAATTGAGGATTTTCTTTGCCTGCTGAGTCAAGTTCAAGGCGGCAATCGCATGCTGACGCACAGCTTCTTGATCATTTTCATCCAGTTCCGGGTATTTATCTTTGACGATTTTTCCCATACGCACTTGCGTTAGTTCCTCTGGCACCATCTCGGAATCAAATAAGCCCCGTTCCAGCGAAGTTTTATCCTGCACAAATGCCGCAATGACTTCATTCAAGTCTTCTTGGCAAATGCGCGCAGCTTCTTTGCTCTTTGGTTCAACCAATCCTTTAATCTCAATCTGAAACTGCCCGGTTTGCTGGTTAAAGCCGACATTCTCTTTTTTTGAATCGTAACCACCATCTCCATAATCATAACCTTCAACGGGGCCACTTTGATTATTCTTCAGTGTGAAATTGAACTTGGGCGCAAGCACCTGTTCCATTAGCAAACTGGCCGCAATCGCTTTGAGTGTATCGTTCACTGCATCCGTCACCGCATCTTCGGCGGCATCCGGTTCGGCAATCAGGTTAGTAAAACGTGCCTTGGTTTTGCCTTTAGCATCACGGGTAGCACGGCCAATGATTTGAATGATTTCCGTTAAGCTGGAACGGTAGCCTACAGTCAATGCATGTTCGCACCAAATCCAATCAAAACCTTCCTTGGCCATACCGAGAGCGATAATGATATCCACATGCTCACGGTTATGTTTGGCTGCCGGATCACGCAAGGTATTGAGTGCCATGTCTCGCTTAGCCTCATCATCGACCAGATCGGCAATCTTCAGTACACCATTGGGATTTTTTACCAGGTGGAAGCCAGTTTTATCGTCAATGCCCTGCCACTCACCCAGTTCATGGATGATATGCTCCACTTCTTTAATCTTATCCTTAGTGCTTTCCCGGGAATTAACGTTGGGGATATGAATAATCGTTTTTTCCGCTGGGTTCAGTACGCTGAGGATTTCATCAGTATACGAGCCGGTATAAAAGTAATATCCGATATCCAGTTGCTTCAAGTACTGATAGCCGTTTAGCTGTTCATAATAGGTATAAGTTACCACCTCGAATTTAGCTTCATCGTGCGGTGCAAGCACAGCTTCGGCATCGCCACGGAAATAGGAGCCGGTCATGGCGACGATATGTACTTTATCTCGTGCAATGAACTGACCGAGCTGAATTCCCAGTTTATTATCTGAATTTGCGCTGACATGGTGAAATTCATCAACAGCAATCAAACATCCATCAAACTCTTCCACTCCGAACCTATCAACTGCAAACCGGAAAGTGGCGTGCGTACAAATCAGCACGCGATCTGCACTATCGAGGAAGCTCTTTACCGCACCTACTTTACCGCCATTATCATCCCCCGGCGCATTACAAAGATTCCATTGCGGAGCAACTTCCCAATCTGCCCAAAAACCGTATTTAGTCAGTGGCTCGTTATTGAAGCTAGCGCCGATGGTTTTCTCCGGCACCACGATAAATGCTTTCTTCAGTCCTTGGTTATATAACTTATCCAGTGTGATAAACATCAACGCACGGCTTTTCCCTGATGCCGGTGGGGACTTGATCAGCAGAAATTGCTCGCCGCGTTTTTCATACGCACGTTCCTGCATGGCACGCATGCCCATCTCATTGGCCTTAGTGGAACTGCCATTGCAGGCGTAGTTTACGGATACGGAAGGGATGGATTTGATGTCGATCATGATTATGTAGCTATTTTATCGTTATCTTTTTGCTTTGATTATACTCATCAAACGCTTCTTTTATCTTTTCCTCTCTGCGCGGCATGTTTTTAGGGTACTCAGACAGAATTTTATCTTTTGCCGAAACCGTAAATTTATGCCAGTGATTCTTTCCATGAGTACCAGATAAGTGATATCTGGAATTATCAAGCAACCCATTTTTCCATAGCACCGCATTAATATAAGAGTTACTGCTTGAGACTTCCTTAGTTAGGGCGGTTTTCGTTAATGTATGTGTTTTTCCGGGATCAACAGGCTTTTCAACTTCAACGCCATGACGAATCTCGATCTCTCTCGTGACATAAAAAGCTTTATTGCCATCATCATCGCTTTCTACGAAACGGCCTTTACGAATCCAGTTTATGTTTTTTGCAGTTTCCGTGGTGACATAGACGGATGTTGTCATATCGTTTCCACTAAGCTCTTTAGCATCTAAAATAGCTACTTTGTCGTAACCAACTTTATTGATCAAAGTGATGTTATCCACCAAAGAATGAAAAACTTTTTGCACTCCCTCATCTAAAATCTTTTTAAGTTCAGGATATTTTATTTCTTCACTTGCCGATGAGTAGCGATAATAAATAGCTCCCTCACGCAATAACTCCTTGTCTTGCTTCCCTTTTTCTTTGAATTGCTGAATTTTCTTCTTTTTGCATATTATCGGCTTACTAGAAGAAGGTGGAACCAGAATGTATAGAAGCGTTTTTCCACAGTATTTTTTTGTATCAAGATCAAAAGATATCTCTGGTTCAAAATATTCTTTTAGAAAATTTGCAAACACTAATTCATCAGGCTTGTCACCAACTATTCCAATTAATTCTCTAGGTTTATCTTTTATCCCAAAAAAGATAATTCCGCCGTCACGATTAGCAAAAGACACTATTGTTTTTGCATATTTCCATAGGTTTTCCTTATCAAAAAGATTCTTGAATTCCCTTCGCTCACTTTCTCTATTTGCAACACGAAAAGTCTTGTCATCTATCGAAAGCTCCAAAAGCTCATTCATGATTTCTTACCTTTTGTAGCAGTCATTTTGGTGTAAAGGTCGAACAATTTTTCCAGCCGCTCGGTATCATTCTTGAAGCGGCGGCCAATATAGATACGTTCCAGCACTTCGTCATTGCGATCATGGGTATGGCTTAAATTTTCCGGCATCTTGTCTGGATCATATAAATCGGCGATCGTGGCCGGGAAATGTACTTCACGCGCCAACAAAATATCCTCTGCACAGCGGGTAAGGTCTGATTTATTTTTTTCAGTAAGTGGGGGAACAGGAAAGGTGTTCCAACCTAACGTGTTTGAATAAGAAAAACGCATCTCTAAACGCACACAAACAGTTCCAATCCATACCCAATGTAGGCGTGAGGCAATAAGTGCCATGTTCCAGAGTGGGGCATCATATAAGGCATAAATTTTATTGGATACCGTTTCACAGGCACTCAATAATCCACATGGTAGATATTCTCGATTTTCAGATGATATGGCCGCAATAGCGATAGTGTGAGATTTTCCAATTCTCATTTCACGCATCTGATGAGCACGTTTTGCCATCTCATTCGCGCCTTTATCGCGACTGGCTAGTCTCATCATTCGTACACCGTCAATACGCTGTTTCACGAGGTCAATTTGCATGGCTTCGTTTAGATGCTCGTCCTCAATCCATAAACAATTTCGGTTTAAACCACGGATAAATTCAGCCGAACCATAAATACGTCGAATGAAGCGTTCATTTTGTTCTTGGCTAAGACTTAAATCATCCAGTTCACCTGAGGATAGTAAGAGGTGTCCGCCATCATAAGGCATATTTCCACGAACCATTTCTGGGAGCAGGTTTAGGGGCTTTAATGACTTATCAACGATTACATTTTTTCCAGCAACTAGATAAGCATTTATGTTCTCAACCTCTTTAAGCTGTGATTGCTCATCATCCGTAATGGAAAAAAGCTGGCGCACTTTACTTGCATGATTGGAAATGCCAACAATTACCACCGTTACTCCAGCATTATGGCTTGCCAAATTCGCCCATTTGAAATTGGTATGGGCGAAAGCAATTTCATGCCCTGTCTTAAAGATAAGCGGCCACAGGATAGGTACTTGCTGCCCTTGGCAGATGGAGTTGGTTGATACGAAAGCTGCAACAGCGTTGGATTTTGTTCCATAGTCTGCGGCCTTCATGAACCAACCTGCTACATAATCAAGTGATTTCCAAGTTTTTGTGCGGTGATCAAATATTTCTTTCAGATCTGATTTCTGCTCATCGGATTGCCAGGTGGAGCCAAGATAAGGAGGATTGCCGCAAATGTAGGTTTCCCCACCTTCATTCTCGAAATCGATTTGCGCCTGTTCTAACGGTGTGTTGAACAAGTCATCACTGTACAGTTTTACACTCGTGCCGGTTGACGGACAGATACTTAACCAGTCCAACTTTAGTGCATTACCGCAAGTGATCCAGTTTTGGGTGTCCAGTGGCAGAAACTCTATCAAAGCTAGTTTTTGCCCGCGATACAGCACATCACATTGATACTCAGCAATGATTAAAGCAAGACGGGCAATTTCTGCTGGGAAGTCGCGCAGCTCAATGCCACGAAAGTTTGTGAGCGGTATTTCGGAAGGTAAGTCTGCTTCACCACGCCGCTTGTTAATTTCCGCTTCAATGGCGCGCATCTCTTTATAGGCAATCACCAGAAAATTTCCTGAACCACAGGCAGGATCAAATACCCGAATCCTTGCTATGCGCTTGCGAAGATTCAACAGCATACGCGGATTATTACCAGCTTCTTCCAGTTTGGCACGCAGCTCATCCAGAAACAACGGATTCAGCACCTTCAGGATATTGGGTACGCTGGTATAGTGCATTCCCAATGCGCCGCGCTCATCATCTTCCGCCACAGCTTGGATCATCGAGCCAAAAATATCGGGGTTAATTTTCTTCCAATCCAGATTGCCCACATGCAGCAGGTAGCTACGCGCAATCTTGCTGAAGCGCGGGGTTTCAGTACTGCCAGAGAATAGGCCACCGTTCACATAGGGAAACACTTCAGCCCAACGAGGCAATTCTGCCGCTATCCGGTCTTCTTTTTTCGTATTCATGGCACGAAAGATTTCGCTGATGATCTCGTGCGTATTTGAGGAATCCTTCGCGCTCATTTGCGCTATGGTGTCGGTGAACAGGCCGTTGCCAATGAAAATATCCGTATCTTCGGCGAAGAAGCAGAATACAAGCCGTGCCATGAAATGATTCATGTCATGACGGCGGTGTGTACTTCCCCATTCCGGGTTGTCTTTCAGTAGTTCCACATAAAGACGATTGAGGCGACTGGTTGCTCTGATATCAAAAGCATTTTCACTAATTTGCTTGACGGTAGAAATTCCAGCGAGTGGCAGAAAGAAGCCGAAATGATCTGGGAAATCTTTGTATGCGCAAACTACGGTTTCACCGCTGGTGATGTCTTCTGCTTGAAACTCTTCACCATCGGTAGCGAGGATAAACTTGGCTTTCTGCCGGTTGGTTGCTGGGCTGTTTTTGAGCTTTTCCAGTGTTGTTAGCACTTCACCAGCAGGACAAACCGCTATGTGAATATTGTTATACTGAAGCACCGCATCTTCTATATCGGTCTTATTCGTATTCCCACTTTTCAGGCGATTGATTGTAGTGGCTTTGTTTCCAAACGCTTCCAAAAAGGCATAAGGGAATTCCGCCGGAACAAATGGTTGCTCCGCCAGTTTGGATATTGCTTCTTCAATCTCTACAGCGTTCAAAGCACAACCTTGTCCGATTTCTTATAGTTTTTGATAAAGGTTAGGCTTTATACAGAGCAAGCCCTGCCGAGAGGTCAGAATAGATACCAGCAATGGTTTGTTCATCGCTTTTATAAGATGTAGCTCTTTTGAAACCCATTTCACGCAGATGAGCTCTTATTTTCATAACATCGTTCTCATCATTACAGTCGTAGGTGTAGACACACACGACATAAACACCACCCTTGCTTCGCCAGGCAGTGGATACCTTTGCTTGCTTCCATAATCTCCCATCTTCAACAGCTTTCTTTACGTTGCGCCATGTATCATCAATATATTTTTCAGCAACAAAGAACAGCCATTTCCCTACTCGTTTAGGCTCTGGCTGGGGATTTTTCCCTCTATAAGTTGCTACGATAAATGCCGCGTGAGTTACTTCACCGGGATTTCCTTCTTCAACAGACTGCACAACATCGGCTTCAAAGTCCTTCTTTGCGCCATACAGTTTCTTATTTGTCATCTTTGCATGCACCAGTTTATTAGCGGTAATTCATTTTTAGGCTGAACGAGATGGACGCTGCAAGTAGTAACTTTTGTACGCTAACTTATTCCAGACAAATCAAATTTTCAACGTTCTTTTATTCTTAAGCGCATCTATCAGAGTTAATGTAGCTTTTTCCCCATCATACGTAATAGTTACATCTTTGCCAGCAACAGGCTTGCCATCAACAGCATTTAATTGGTGCACAATATAATCCTTGTTGACCTGCTGATAAAAAATAGCATTTTCTTTATCAACATGAATAATTTGCCCTTCATATTGTTTTTTATCACTCGGAGTTTTAGCTAAATAAATATTGTAGACACCCGGCTTGATGCCCTCATCAACCTTCTTAATAGTGCCAATCGTCTCCCATTCATTATTATTCTGAGTTTGTAGAATCTTTTGTCCATTCATCACAATCATTCGTAGCTTTGCGGGTGTCGTCATTTCAAATTAATTGTTAGTAGGATTGATAGCAAGTCTAAATTATCCTGCTTCCTGTTGTCCGGCAATTTCTTCCAGTATTTTCATGAGATCGAAAGACTCTGATCTTTCCATACCATGCAAAAAGGCAATCAATTGCAGTGCACCGCTTCCCTTGGCTGAGAAGCTGCCATCTTGAAGCGCTTTGATGGTGAACTGAACGATATTTTGGCAATTTCTGCCTTGCTCAAAATAATCACTAATCTTGGTTTTTAGTAACTCTTTGTTATCGGTAGACAGATCACGCATTAAATCCTGTGGCGTGCGTTTGTCTTTTTTAATCAGATTGTAAATAGAGTCCAGCAATGAAGGCGAGGCACTTTGTTTTTGATCGCTGTTGTTATCTGGAGTTGTATTCGATTTGCCCTCAGCATTGGATACTCGATCATCCGCAGAATTAGATGGGGGCGTTTTTTTAAGCTTTAAGAATTTACTGAATTGGTATACGTCCAATCGTGATATTTCTTCCTGTGTACTAAGTGCCAGCCAATTGATTACTTCTTCTGTATTGGCTTTATACAACCTCGTTAAATCATAAAGCGCTGTGACATCGGTGCAACGACCTGTCCGATATGCATCTGCGAGTGGATCAGGTAGATCAAGGAGGGTTGCGTGCATGGTGATATAAGGATTTGTTTTGCCGATGAGTCTTGCAATTTCAGACTTGGTTTTACCAGTTGCCAGTTGCCGCCCAATAAAATCAGCAATCTCTCGGGAGGTTAAATCATCTCTTTGCAGATTCTCGATCACCTGATCCGCTTCGCTGTAATCGGTATCAATGAATGCAGGAATCTTGGTTAACCCGGCATGAATGCTGGCGCGATAGCGTCTTGCCCCATGATTAATAATGTAGGTTCCCGGTTTATCCGGATTGGGGCGAACCGATATCGGTGATTTCACCCCGCGTAATTTAATCGTCTCCGTTAACTCACGTAACGTTTCCTGATTAAACTCCTTCCTGGGCTGATGGATATCTTCGCTGATCAACGTGATGTCAATTTCTGTCGCGCCGATAGGCGCAACGAGCCCTTTTTTATTTTCCTTCTTTCTTCCTGTCATTTTTATCGTAGGCCTAACTTGTGCTCGTTATACTGGGTAAAGATGTTTATTTAGATTAAATAATTCTACCCATTTATGATTAGAAAGATAGAAACTATGAGTGCAGTCATCAACAAATAAAACCGTACAAAAGTTGTCTTTTCACTTTTGTCTTTTTGTTCAGTTTATTATTGAATGCCTAATCTCTCGTATCAGAAAACGGCATACGTTTTCAGATTCTCCGGATTTTCCATCAGTTACTCATCTATCCTCTATTCATATTACTCCAAGGTAACTATTAATATTAAGGATATTAATACAAATCAATGATGTATTAATTATTTGTTTGATTTCTATGCTAAACTTATTACTAATAATAATCTGCAATATAAGCATATAACGAGACTGTTATTTGACCCTCCATTGAATTTATGAATTTAAGTTTTATTTTAGATTAAAATAGCAGCAATACTACTGCAAAACAATGGTGCTGATTAGTTAAGCTGCTTAAACCCTAAAAATGGCAGGGCTATTATATGTACAATTTAATATTAATCACAAACATTTTGCGTATCCTCGATGAAAAGGATATGACCAAATCAGAATTGGCAGAGAAGGCGGGGGTCTCCATCTCTTTTTTTACTGATCTGACCAATGACAAAGCCAATCCATCACTCAGAATTATAGAAGCGATCGCAAAAGCACTCGAGACCCCACTGCCGATGCTATTGGATAGTTCGGATATGAGCACGACTGATCTTGAAGCATTAACCAATCGAAAGCTAAAGCACTTGCCTAAAGGCTTTGTCTGGAAAGGGGGTGTTCTGAGTGAGTTTGAAGCGTATCAAGTCGAGCAATGGGATAAAAAGAACAGAGCATTCTTATTAAAAAATAAAAGTAAGAAATAAACAAAGAAATAAAAAGCAGTAAAAAAGTATTGCGCAAAATGTAATTACGTTATATTGTAATGTCGTGTGTAAGTTGTTGGAGTGCTCGCATGACATCGCAAGATCAATTACCTCACGTTACAACCGTTAAAGATCGCGCAAAGAGCAAGCTGGAGCGCGACGCACGGGAAATACTGTCGGCACTGCAGGATCCTGATACGGTTGAAATCATGGTCAATGCCGATGGCCGCATCTGGCAAGAGAAGCTGGGTCAAAAGATACAACATATCGGAAATATCCAGGCTGCCCAGGTTGAAGCCGTCATCAAAACGGTAGCAGGCTTTCACGGTAAGGAAGTCAATCGATTCAATCCGATGATCGAGGGTGAATTCCCGCTCGATAATTCGCGCTTTGCCGGTCAACTACCTCCTATTGTTTCATCCCCCACATTTGCTATCCGCAAAAAAGCCATCAAGATCTTTACGCTTGAGCAGTATGTGGAAACCGGCGTGTTGTCGCCCAGACACTCTGATGTCATCAAAGATGCCGTGCGCAAGCACCGCAACATTCTAGTCATTGGTGGCACCGGATCCGGTAAAACAACGCTGATCAATGCCATTATTAATGAGATGGTTGTCAGTGATCCGGATGAACGCATCTTCATTTTGGAGGATACCGGCGAGATTCAATGCGCTGCAGAGAATTTTGTTCAGTATCACACCACACTTGATGTCGGCATGACGCAATTACTCAAAACAACCTTGCGTATGCGTCCGGATCGTATTCTGGTCGGTGAAGTAAGAGGCCCTGAAGCACTGGATTTGCTCGATGCCTGGAACACCGGTCATGAGGGCGGTGCCGCCACACTGCACGCCAATGATGCGCTATCAGGACTAACCCGCCTGGAATCTCTGATTTCACGCAATCCTTCGGCACCGAAAGAAATTATGCCATTAATCGCAGAGGCGGTAGATAGGGTGGTACATATCGCGCGCACACCCCACGGCAGGAAAATTCAGCAGATTATCGAAGTACAAGGTTTTAAAAGAGGAAGTTACCAAATCAAGAAGCTGTAAATAAATAACAGGAGTCAGTTAATGAAAATTATGCCTTCAATTTCACCTTTCTTCATTGTTTCTCTATACATTTTTCTTTTGTTTTTCTTGTTGATTGATAACGCACAAGCGGCTGTTGGCGCAGGCGGTGCGCTTCCTTATGAAACCTGGCTGGTTAATCTCAGAAATTCCGTCACCGGCCCGGTTGCTTTTACCTTGTCCATTATCGGTATTGTCGTTGCAGGCGGCATTCTGATCTTTGGTGGTGAACTCAATGCTTTTTTCCGCACCTTGATTTTTATCGTGCTGGTTATGGCATTACTCGTCGGTGCCAACAACATCATGACCAATCTATTTCAGGGTGCGGTCATTCCAGGTGAAATACCCACAGACCAGGAATCAATCGTAAATTCATAGGAATAGGAGGCAAACTCATGGCGCTTCGAACCATACCTATCCGCCAATCGGGAAACCGTCCAAATCTGTTTATGGGGGGTGATCGGGAACTGGTTATGTTTTCTATCCTGATTGCAGCGACTTCCATCTTTGTGGCGATGGAAATCAAGGCCACACTCTTTGGCATAGCGCTGTGGATCTTTGCACTATTTGCACTACGACTGATGGCTAAAAATGATCCGCAACTGCGTCATGTTTACCTGCGCCAGATGCAATACAAAAAATACTATCCGGCGCGAAGCACTCCTTTTTATGACAATACGCTCACACAGGAGAAACAGCATCTATGATTGCCGCCATCACAATTCTTATCGCAGCGTGTGGTGCTGTGCTGCTCTTGATATTGTTTATCCGTATCCGTGATGCAGGTAAAGAATTAAGACTGGATCAACATCGATCCAAAGCAATGGGTTTCGCCGATCTGCTGGTGTAT
The DNA here is from genome assembly GCA_018240285.1 of Pseudomonadota bacterium. GTDB lineage: Bacteria > Pseudomonadota > Gammaproteobacteria > Burkholderiales > Nitrosomonadaceae > Nitrosomonas. Next base: position 12,052 of record JAFEGA010000021.1, read on the forward strand.
GCGGCGGTCGTGGAGGATGGCGTGATTGTCGGCAAGAACGGTTCATTGATGGCCGCCTGGATATTCTGCGGCGATGATACGGCCAGTAGTACCGATATTGAGCGTGAACGGGTGTCGTATCGTATTAATCAGGCATTATCCCGCTTAGGCAATGGCTGGATGATTCATGTCGATGCCATCAGAAAACCGGCACAAGGTTATTCAGACAAAGCGCACTCCAATTATCCCGATCCCGTTACCGCTGCCATCGATCAGGAGCGACGCAATCTGTTCGAGCGTATCGGCACCCTATACGAGAGCTGTTTTATCGTATCACTGACATATTTGCCGCCGATGCTGGCACAGCGCAAGTTTGTTGAATTGATGTTTGACGATGAAACCCAAGCGCCCGATCAAAAAGCCAGAACACAAGGGCTGCTGGAATATTTCCGACGCGAATGTGTCAACTTTGAATCCCGATTATCCGGCGTATTTCATTTGTCGCGTTTAAAAAGCCGCAAGCTGGTGAATGAAGACAGTACAACCATTACCCATGATGATTTCTTGCAGTGGCTGCAATTGTGCGTGACCGGGCTGGATCATCCGATGGTGTTACCGGCCAATCCGATGTATCTGGATACCTTGCTCGGTGGTCAGGAAATGTGGGGCGGGGTGGTGCCTAAAATTGGCCGCAATTTTGTTCAAGTGGTCTCGATTGAAGGTTTCCCGCTAGAATCCTCCCCAGGCATGCTGAATCTGTTGTCCGAATTGCCGGGTGTCTATCGCTGGTCATCGCGATTTATCTTTATGGATACGCATGAAGCGGTCAATCATCTGGAAAAATTCCGCAGACGGTGGAAACAAAAGATTCGTGGATTCTTTGACCAGGTATTTAATCTGCAAAGCAGCAACATTGATGAAGACGCGCTGAATATGACTGAAGATGCGCAATCTGCTATTGCAGAGACCAATAGCGGCATGGTCGGGCAAGGGTACTTTACCAGCGTAGTGGTGCTGATGATGGAAGATCGGGCTTCACTGGAAGAAGCCGGGCGAAAGGTAGAGAAAGCCATCAATCATCTGGGCTTTGCTGCACGGGTTGAAACGATCAACACGATGGATGCGTATCTGGGCAGCCTTCCCGGTCACGGTGTCGAGAATGTACGCAGACCCCTCATCAATACGATGAATCTGGCCGATCTGTTGCCGGTCAATACCATCTGGACAGGCAAACCCATAGCGCCTTGTCCGATGTATCCACCCAATTCACCCCCCTTGATGCACTGCGTGACACAAGGTGCTACCCCTTTCCGGCTGAATCTGCACGTGCGCGATTTAGGCCACACCTTCATGTTCGGACCTACAGGTGCGGGAAAATCCACGCATCTGGCATTGATTGCCGCGCAATTGCGGCGTTATCAGGGCATGTCGATTTATTGCTTTGACAAGGGTCTATCGATGTATCCACTCACAAAAGCAGTGGGTGGTCAGCATTTCACGGTAGCAGGGGACGATGAATCGCTGTCTTTCTGTCCATTGCAATTTTTGCAGACCAAGGGAGACCGTGCCTGGGTGCTGGAATGGATTTGTTTGATGGTAGAACTCAACGGCATCACCGTCACCCCGTTACAGCGCAACGAAATCAGTCAGGCCATTACTAACATGCATCAAAGCGGTTCAAAAACCTTATCGGATCTGTCAGTGACGATCCAGGATGAAGGGATTCGCGAGTGTCTTCGGCAATACACCATCGACGGCATGATGGGACATTTGCTCGATGCTGAAGCCGATGGATTGAATCTCTCGACCTTCACCACATTCGAGATCGAGGAATTGATGAATCTCGGTGATAAATACGCACTACCTACACTACTTTATCTGTTTCGCCGCATCGAGCGTAGTTTGCATGGGCAACCTTCCGCGATTATTCTGGATGAAGCCTGGTTGATGTTGGGGCATCCGGTGTTTCGTGCCAAAATCCGCGAGTGGCTGAAAGTCATGCGTAAAAACAATTGTCTGGTGATGATGGCGACACAAAGCCTGTCGGATGCGGCCAATAGCGGGATTCTCGATGTGATTGTTGAATCCACCGCCACCAAGATATTTTTGCCCAATGTGTTTGCACGCGATGAGGAAGCATCAGCACTCTATCGACGCATGGGCCTCAATTCACGCCAGATTGAGATCTTAGCTTCTGCGATTCCCAAACAGCAATACTACACCGTGTCCGAGAACGGCAGGCGACTCTACGACCTGGCGCTTGGGCCCTTGGCTCTTGCTTTTGTAGGATCTACGGATAAGGAATCAGTCGCTACGATTAAAAACCTGTGTGACAAGTATGGGGACGGTTGGGTTAGTGAGTGGCTGGCAATCAAAGGGTTAACGCTATCTGATTATGGAGTGGCCGTATGAATATGATCAACGAACTATTCAAGTTAAAGCCGGGTGCAGATGAAACTGTGCGTGTCAATGACGACAGAATGGAAGGTGGTCGCCGCTGCGGTGAAAATGAAAACCCTTATCTGTCAGCACGGCGCACCTGGAATGATCATATGCGGGAAGTAATTGCTTCGCGCACTATGTGGCAAATGCTGGCACTCCTTTGTTTGTTGATTGCACTGGCAGGAGTAGGTGGAGTCATTGCTATCGGCAGTCAATCCAAATTCATCCCCTATGTGGTGCAGGTCAATAAACTGGGTGAAGCCATCGCGGTTTCCCGTGCGGATATCGCTGCAGTGGCCGATCAGCGCGTGGTGCATGCATCAGTTGCCGCATTCATCAATGATTTGCGCATGGTGACACCGGATATCGCCTTGCAACGGCGAGCCATCTTTCGTGCGTACGCCATGCTATCCAATAACGATCCAGCCACGGCAAAAGCCAATGAGTGGTTCAATAACAGTGAGGCCAGCAGCCCTTTTAAGCGGGCTGAAACACAAACTGTCAATGTTGAAATCATATCGGTGATCCCGCAATCACCGGAGACCTGGCAGGTCGATTGGCTAGAAAAAGTCTATGACCGTCAAGGGCATTTAACCGAGCCACCCTTCAAGATGCGCGCTTTATTAAGAATCTATAACAAGCCGACCACACAAAGCACCACGGAAGAGCAGATCCGAAATAACCCGCTGGGTATTTATATCCAGGATTTCTCCTGGTCGAAACAAACATAAAGGTGTCACTCATCATGAAACCGTTACTCTCTTTAATCACATTAATTATGGCAATGGGTCTGATTGCTCCGATTCATGCCAATGGATTGTCAGAAGCGTATTTCAACGATAAGAACCCGCAACTAACCCCGCAGGAACGCGCGGCTATTGATTTGGCTAAGAAATGGCAGGCAGTTAATCCCACCGGTACAAAGCCGGTTGCAGGGCCGGATGGCTCCATTCGGTTTCTGTTTGGTTCACAGCAACCCAGCATCGTCTGTGCAGTATTGCAGGTATGCGATATCGAATTGCAGCCGGGTGAGCAGGTTAATTCCATCCACCTGGGTGACCAGGCGCGCTGGTTGATTGAACCGGCGGTTACCGGCCAAGGTTCTGCTGAGGTGCAACATTTGATTGTGAAACCATTGGATGTGGGACTGGAAACATCGCTAGTCGTGACGACCAACCGGCGCACGTATCACATGCGTCTGCGATCCCATCGACGCGATTTTATGCCGAGAGTGAGTTTTACTTATCCGGAAGATGCGTTGATTAAATGGGATGCGATTAGAGATAAAGAAAGCCATGCGATGGGAATCAGGAAATCGCGCACTATTCCTGAAACCGGAGAATATCTGGGCAATCTGGATTTTGCGTATGCAGTGTCTGGCGATGCTGCCTGGAAGCCGCTGCGGGTCTATAACGACGGTCAGAAAACCATCATACAAATGCCGAGTATTATGGCACAGACAGAAGCACCGACTTTGCTACTACTGAACAAAGAAGGCGGCATTTTTAGCGATGATGAAACGGTCATGGTGAATTACCGTTTGCAGGGCGATCGCTATATTGTGGATACCGTGTTTGATCGTGCGATTCTGATTGCGGGAGTGGGTGGTAATCAAAGCCGAGTGACGATTACGCGGGGGAATTGATGATGAATAAAATGATCACCGCATCCAACGCTATTTTTATCCTCATGCTGGTTTTATTGCTATTGAATGGTTGTGCTATGCAACCGTATGGCAGTTTTATTCAAAACCCTTCAACCACATACAGCAAAGTCATGGCTGATGATGTAACAGTCCAAATAGTGCGGCTGTATCCGGCGGCCAATACGCAGTTTAATCTGCGTCATGTGGTTAATGATCCGTTTGGTCATGCCTTGATCGAGAACCTGAGACTGGCAGGATTTGCGGTTCAGGAAGCGATTCAGCAATCAATTCAACAACCAATCTTTGCTGCATTACATCAACCTGATACTGAACCGCAAAAAGGACTCACACTGAGTTACATCGTAGATCAATCGGGTGATTTGTATCATGTCAAACTCATGATTGACGATATGCGCTTATCGCGCGCATTCAGTGTGCAGGCCGACAGTATCCATCCTGCCGGTCTTTGGGTCAGAAAAGAATAAGGGGGTAAGGGTGATGGCAACCAATTCTAAACTCCTGTCGCCTGATTCATCCCCGGATGTGGTTACCAAAAACATCGGGGTGCGGCGCGTCAATAACCTTCCGATTGTTATCTTTGGCGCGATCATGCTGATATTCATGTTGCTCATGATGATCGTCGCCATGAATCGCGCAGCTGAGCGCGGTCAATACGATTTTGATGGTAATCATGACACTCAATCGAGCAATTCTTTTGCCTCACTGATTGCCAAAGACTATATCGGCGGCATTATCGAACCTAAAACCCAACCTGTAATTCCAGAATCCTCCGCAAAGCTATCTGCGCAGGGGATCATCATTGAACGGCCAGTGGATCTGGATCGACCGCCTTTGCCGCCCTCTATGGATACTGTCGATCCATCGCTTCACGCCGACATCGCGCATATTCGTATGCTGAAACGCCAGCAACTGGAAGAAGCGATCAAGGCCAAAACCAATGTGAATGTCATTGCACCGAGAAGTACCGGATCATCCCCGGATTTAACCAATGTCGGCGCGCCTAAAACACGTGATGAAATGTTGGCTAAATTGGCATCGGTGCGTCAACAGATTGATTCAAATCTGCGCGAAGATCCAACGGCTGCTTATCATGCGCGCCTAGCGCAGTTGCGGCAGGATGAGGGAACGGGTGTGGCGGGAGGGATGGGAGCGCGTAGGGGTGATGAATTCATGGACGATGGCGCTCCTCGATTGCTGGATGACGAGACTGGTACACGGGATAAGGATTATTCGCGCTTTGATTCAGCAGAAGGGGAAGCGCGCTGGAAATTAAATAGCGAAGTGCAAAAGCCCGCATCGCCTTATGTTTTGCAAACAGGGTTTGTAATACCGGCAACCTTGATATCCGGTATCAATTCGAGTTTGCCGGGGCAGATTATGGCACAGGTCAGCCAACATATTTATGATTCCCCCATTGGTAAATGGCGCTTGATTCCACAAGGTTCAAGGCTAGTGGGCACCTACTCCAGTGAAGTGGAGTTTGGTCAGGCCCGTGTGCTGGTGGCCTGGCAGCGCATTATCTTCCCGGATGGGAAAACGATGGATATCGGTGCCATGCCGGGTGCTGACGGGGTGGGCTACGCAGGCTTTAAGGATCTGGTCAATAATCACTATATGCGCATCTTCGGATCAGCGCTGATCATGTCGGCCATTGTAGCCGGTGCCGCGTACAGCCAGCGTGATGCAGGCGGTGCGTTCGGACGGCAGAATGCCGGTAGCATCATGAGCCAATCGCTCGGTCAGCAATTGGGATTGGTAACGGCCAATCTTATCCGCAAGAACCTTAATATCTCACCCACACTTGAAATCAGACCGGGGTATCGCTTTAACATCATTGTGACCAAAGACATGAGGTTTTCCAAACCGTATCAATCATTTGATTATTAATAATAGGAGTGATCAAACATGATAAACAGTAAAAATCTAACCACCCGATTGATCATGATACTGCTCGTGTTGGGTAATACCGGTTATTCATCAGTTATCAAAGCGGGCGGTCTTGCTGTCATTGATGTGGCGAATATCAAACAAACCACGATTACCGCGCTTGAGGCAATAGAGCAGACACAAAAACAAATAGAGCAATATCAAACTCAATTGCAGCAATATGAGAACATGATCCGAAACACCGTGGCACCGCCTGCCTATGTTTGGGCGAAAGTGGAGTATGCGATGAACAAGCTCGTCAATTTGACCAATACCATACGCTACTATGAACAGCAGTATGGCGGTCTGGATGGTTATATGCAGCGGTTTCGCAATGTTGAATATTATCGCAGTTCCCCTTGCTTTACTTTGCAGGAAAAATGCAACGAAGGCGCATGGAAACTCCTGAAGGAAGGACAAAATACCAGTACCGATGCGCAAAAAAACGCCAATGATTCACTTTTGCGCGGATTGAATGAACACCAGAATCAGATCCCGCTGGATGCGGCGCACCTGCAAGTCTTACAACAAAGAACCGAGTCGGCCCAAGGACAAATGGAAGCGCTGCAGTATGCCAATCAATTGGCCGCGTACCAGGCAAACCAGTTGCTGCAAATGCGTCAGATGCTAATCGCACAGCATAATGCCGCCAATACGCAAAGTCAGGCCGAGGTAGATCAAAAGGCCATGCAACAGGCTGCACGTGAGGCGGCAACTAAGCGATTGAGTCCAGAAATACTGCCTGCTGGTAGAAATTGGTCTGTGAGAGATGCCTTTTGAAACACTAACTCAAGGAGATATCGATGAAAAAAAGTCATTTGAGTATTGCAGTTATTTGTTCATTGTCTTTGGTGCTGTTGTCAGGGTGTTATAAAGATGGTGATGGCAAGCTTGAATTGAAGGAGCCTAAGAAGGGATTAAGTGAAATGCCACCTGGAATTAGATGGACTATTAACGGGCCAGTAGATGAAACGGGTAATCCAATTGAATTAGAAAAAGCAAGATAGTTGTTCGCCTACAATCGCGAGAAGAATCAAGAGATCAAACGTATGTACAAATTATTATGTGTCTTATTGAGTACCTTGCTTCTGATATTTCTTTCTACAAAGGCATCTGCTGAGCTGGCCTACATTGATCCAGCAACCAATCAGAGCGTGTTGGATCAAGTTGTCCAAAAGTTTTGGACAAAGGTTAAGAGCTGGCAAAGTGTTGTTCAAGCCGCAGCTGAGCGTTTGTTCTGGTCTCTGGTATTGATTTCGATGGTGTGGACATTTGGAATGATGCTGTTGCGCAAAGCCGATATCGCGGATTTCTTTGCCGAGTTCACACGTTTTATTATCTTTACAGGCTTTTACTTCTGGCTGCTGACCAATGCCGTATCAGGGCACAATATTGCAGGGACAATCATAGATTCGATGCAGCAACTAGGCGGAACCGCTGCTGGTCTGCCGAGTGGCGCGAGTCATGCCAGTATCATGCACACAGGTATTTTAATCTGGAACCAGGCAACGAATAGCCTTACATTCATGCAGCCTATGGATAGTCTGATGGGTTTTGTCATTTCGTTGATTATTTTAATTATTCTGACAGTAATTGCGGTCAACATGCTGCTTTTGCTGATATCAGGATGGGTGCTAATGTATGCGGGTATCTTCTTTTTGGGTTTTGGTGGCGCTCGTTGGACATCCGACATCGCCATAAACTACTTTAAAACAGTTCTGGGTGTTGGTATTCAGCTATTTGTGATGCTCCTGATTGTTGGTATTGGCAGTGATCTGTTATCCAGTTTTTACGCCAAAATGGGTAAAAACGTTCTGAATTATGAAGAGCTGGCGGTTATGCTGATTTTTACGATTGCATTTTTTGTATTGATTTCCAGATTGCCGCTGTTGCTGGCTGGCATTGTAACGGGTAGTAGCATAGGTTCTGCTGTCGGAATTGGCAGTTATGGCGCCGGTGGTTTTATGGCAGCGGCAGGGACCGCTGCAGCCGTTGCATCCTATGGCGGCACACTGGCAGCCGGTCGACTGACAGCAGCAAGAAGTGCGGGGACGGATGCATTACGTAGCGCTATTGAAAAAGGTCAGGCTCAGGAATCTGCGGGTATAAACAATATTTCGCGAGGAGGAGGTAAATAATGAATAAGGCATTCAAGCAATTCGCTCGATGATGGATTTGCCGCCGGATGTGCAAGAAAGGGTAGTGTGTTCAATCACTGCTGCCGTCAAATATGAAATACCAGCCAATATCTTGCTGGCGATTGCCGAAAAAGAGGGCGGTAAACCGGGTCAATGGGTGCGTAACAGTAACGGTACTCACGATGTTGGCTCAATGCAATTCAATACCGCGTATCTTCAGGATTTATCCAAATATGGCATTACGCCTGATCATGTAGCAAATTCGGGTTGTTATGCCTATGATCTGGCCGCATGGCGTGTGCGGCTACACATCAAAAATGATAAAGGCGACATCTGGACAAAAGCAGCCAATTATCATTCACGCACTCCAAAATATAACGTCAAATATCGTGCTGATTTGATTGTCAAAGCTACTAAATGGGCTGACTGGCTAGGAAATCGATTTATCAGGGAAAACAATACAATGCCTGGCGTTTATATGGATTAAGTCGGTTCTATGCATTATCCACAAATTTCGTGGAAAAGGCTGTGAATAAAAGACTTATGTTACGTATAGGTAATGTTAAATACTTATGCCTTAATTAAAGGCGATCCTGCGATTAAGATTAATAAACTGACAAAAAAATTGATCGTTATAAATGCGCAGAGAATCCTTCAGAACGAAAATAATGGGGTATGGAAAGCAGAGAAAATTACTAAAGCTCGAGGTTATAAATTAGGTAGTTACGATATGAGATCTTTACGCGTGCGGTGGGCGACATCAAAATCTGAAAAGCTCATAATAAAATTCCACTTCATCCTTGAGTCCGCCTAAATTAGATCATTCATCAACTTTGTCTTACTTTTTGTCGTGCAAAGATCTATAACTATAGTAGTATTATGTTTCTATTGGGCTATATTAATTTTTATTATGGAGAAATATTGTGAAAAACAAAATCTTAATTTTAATTGCTGTTGGTTTATTAAGTTTATTAAGTTTATTAGCTTCATGTGCACAAATGAATCCACACCCAATGGATATGACTAAAGCTATTCAGGAAGCAAAAAGTCCTACTGACCATAATGCACTAGCTAAGCATTATGAAGATGCTGCAAAAGAAATGCTGTCAAAAGCACAAGAACATAAGAAAATGCTTGAAGGATATGAGTCAAATTCTTCCCACTATGGCAGACAAGCGTTAGATTTGCAGGCACACTGTCGAAACCTAATTAATGCATACGAGCAAGCTGCGAAAGCAAATACGGATATGGCCGATTCCCATCGCAAAATGGCTGAAGTGATTAAGTAATATTCGATTGATGAACCAGCACGATTGAGCTACTTAATTTTTGTCTAGTGATAAGCTTGAAATTGTTTATAATAAACAAATGAAAAGACGCAACTACAAATGGCTATTGGTTTTTTTTATGCTGTGGCTTCCATTGCAAGGCGCTGCAGCGGCTGCTTTGTCAGTGTGTGTGCAAGAAAACAATATCAACAGTCATCACAACATATCGACGAAAGCTATCGATAGCCATCATCATGATGCTTGTCATAAGCAAACAGCAGATAATACAACCGATCGTTTGTTAGCAAGTCTGCCGTGCGATGATACCTCTTGTAACGCATACAGTAATACGCCGATCCTGTCTGGCTACACTGCTGTCATACAAATTAACGACACTTCTACTATTACTTCATTGAGTCCAAGTTTTACTTCATTTGTACCCGAACAGCCGCAACATCCTCCGCTAGCTAACCCCCTTTAGAAATCCGCCTGTAATCCAGGCAAAAAATATCAATTCAGATTAATCCTGCGTTTAAGTAATTGCTACGCAAGATTTTGCAATGCGCAAGCTATTGCCATTATTGTCTATCACTAGACTGATAAATTTTGGTGATACAACAAGTTAGGAGGTTAGTATGTCTCTTTCATTTTCTTTTAAATTACTACTGTCGCTAATCCTTGCCTGTATGTCTGCTCTGTCACTTGCAGATCGGATCACGCAATCAAGTCCAATTGATTCAGCATCCGACGCTACTGATCACACAAGCAACAGCTCGGAACAAATATCCAATAAAGAATCACCTGTTTCTTCCAATCTCATTTCTGCAAGGGGTGTGGTGCTGCAGATCGATCAATCCAACGCCACAATAAAAATAAATCACGACCCGATCGCTGCACTAAATTGGCCAAGAATGACTATGCCCTTCCGCCTGAAGGAACGTTCATTGACTGCCAAAATTAAAGAAGACGATATCGTTGAATTCTTTCTTGAAAAAGAAGCCTCCGATTATGTCATCGTAAAATTGAGTAAGCAAAATTCTACTAGGAGTTCGCAGTGATTCCCGGAAGAATTGTTGCGGTAGTGCTTACTGTTATCGTACTTCCGGCAAATGCTCAGGGAAAGGAAGATATTTTAAACAAGGCTGGCACAGCAATTTTTGCACAGTCTATCCCGCAAAAAACCTTAGCTGCACCCCACTCCCACAACGTGACGCTACTCCCCAGTTTGATTGCAGAAGCACTGGAAAATAATCCGGAGATTCAGGCTGCGTATCAAGAACGTGAAGCCGCTCAACAAAGAGTATCACCAGCGGAAGCGCTGGACGATCCAATGCTTGAGGCTGGTGTGATCAATGCACCGCTGGCATCTTCACCATTCAATCGCGAGGATATGACCATGAAAATGATCGGCTTGTCCCAGCGCCTGCCTTTTCCGGGAAAGCGCGGCTTGCGTAAAGATGTTGCCGCTAAGGATGCCGACGCCATTGAGCAGGGCTATCATGAAACGGTTAATCGCGTTGTGCACGATCTTAAAACAGCTTACTTTGATCTCGGGCTTACGCTGGAAATGATCAAATTGGTTGAAAAAAATAAACAAACACTCGAACGTTTTTTGCGCATTGCTGAAGAACGCTACCAAGTTGGACAAGGCAGTCAGGCGGATGTACTGAAAGCACAAACACAAGTATCGAGAATGCTGGACAGGTTATTAGTATTGGCGCGCGAACAGCCAGTGTTTGAAGCGGAACTGATTCGCACCCTGGGACGCAACACGAAAGGTGAGATTCCGATTCCAGTGCCACTACAAATTCAAGAAGTGCCGCTTAATCTGGAGACATTTCAACAAGAAGCGATAGCGCAACGCCCACAATTGCTTGCATTGCAAAGCCTGATTGCACGTAATGAGAAATCCATTGATTTAGCGCGCAGGGCGTACTATCCGGATTTCGATGTGCGTCTTTCGTATGGCCAGCGTGACAACATGATGGATGGTACGAGGCGCGACGACATGGTCAGTATGACCGTAGCAGTCAATCTGCCGGTATGGCGTGGCAATAAAATAGAGCCGCGTATTATGGAATCTCAAGCATTGCGCGATCAGACAATCAGTCTATATCAGGCACAAACGAATGAAATCACAGCAAGACTGCGTCAGCAAATCGCTATCGCCGAGCAAAGCCTGAAATCGGTCAAGCTCTATCAAACCGCCATTTTGCCACAAGCGAAATTGACGGTTGAATCCGCATTGGCTGCTTACCAGGTAAACCGGGTTGATTTTCTGACCTTGCTGGATAATCAGATGACAGTATTTGATTTTGAGACCAATCTCATCACCGTGATGGCGAATTACAACAAAGCAGTGGCGGAGATTGATTTACTGGCTGGCAAGAAGCAGCACTGATTGTTACCGATCATGGAGATTCCTATGAAATCCGTCGTTAAGCTAATTATGGCTGGAGTTGCGATTACAACTGCACTGTTTGCTAGTTATTGGTGGGGTAGTACGCAATCACAAAGATCAACCGGTGCTGCTTTATCCGAAGCAACCAGCACCGAAAAAAAGATTTTATATTATCGCAATCCAATGGGTTTGCCCGATACCTCCCCAGTACCCAAAAAGGATACCATGGGGATGGATTATCTGCCGGTTTATGAGGGCGAGGAATCTCAATCCGATCAAAGCATTGTGAAAATAAGTACCGAGAAGATTCAAAAACTAGGGGTGCGGACTGAAACTGCAACGTTACGTGAACTGACTCGCACTATTAGAGCTGTGGCAACGATACAGGCAGATGAGCGCAAGTTATACACGCTAGTGACCAAGTTTGAGGGCTGGATCCAGCGGCTCTATGTAAACACTACGGGTCAGGTAGTAAAAAAAGGCGATGCGTTAATGGATGTATACAGTCCTGATTTGATTACCGCGCAACAGGAATACTTGATTGCGATAAGAGGATCGCAATCCACCGCTGATAGCGATACCGATGTGCGATCCTCCATGCAGCGATTGGTTACCAGTGCATTGCAAAAACTACGCAATTGGGATATTGCGGAAACCGAGTTACAACGCCTGCAGCAAACCGGCGAAGTACGGCAGTATATGACATTGCGCTCTAAAGCCGATGGTGTAGTGCTGGATAAGAAAGCTGTCATGGGGCAACGCTTTATGCCAGGAGAAGTGCTTTATCAGATTGCTGATTTATCCAGTGTATGGGTGCTAGCTGATGTATTTGAACAGGATCTTGGAATGGTGCATCAAGGTCAGGTGGCCACCATCAGAGTGGACTCTTATCCAAACAAAGTATTCAATGGTGAAATCGCTTTCATCTATCCCACGGTGACTCCGGAGACGCGTACTGCCATCGTACGCGTTGTACTTCCCAATCCCGATGGATTGCTAAAGCCCGCCATGTATGCACGCGTGGAATTTGCTTCTTCACACAGTAAAGATAAAGTGCTGGCAATCCCTGATTCAGCTGTGTTGGATACTGGAACCCGCCGGGTGGTGTTGGTGGATCTCGGTGCAGGCCGATTTGAGCCGCGTACGGTCAAACTGGGTATGCATGCCGATGGCTATGCTGAGGTGTTAGGGGGAATTAATGCTGGAGAAACCATTGTGGTTAAAGCTAATTTCCTGATTGATGCAGAAAGTAATCTCAAGGCGGTTCTGAGTGGCTTTGGTCACGGAGGCCACCAACAGCCAGATGAAAAAAAGGAAACTGGAACTGGCTCGTTAGTTAAAGCATCGCCGTCAAAAACTCATCGTGGTGAAGGAACCATCAATGCCATGGATTTTGCCCATGCAACAATCACACTTGCGCATGGCCCAATTGCTAGTCTTCAATGGCCTGCAATGATCATGGATTTTCGCGTTTCTGATCCAGTGTTACTTCGTTCATTAAAGCCTGGACAAAAGGTTATATTCGAAATCACCGAGGAATCAGCCGGTGAATATATCATCGTGCACATTCAGCCAGCTGATCTCAGCCTTGGTGCCACCGCTCACGGAGGACATTAAGATGGTTGGTAATATAATCGAATGGTCGGTACGAAATGTCTTTCTGGTACTACTTGGAACCTTTTTTGTGGTAGCTTGGGGCGTGTATGCAGTATTGAAGACGCCTATCGACGCAATACCCGATTTATCGGATGCACAGGTCATCATTTACACGGAATATCCCGGACAGGCGCCGCAGGTGGTCGAAGACCAGGTTACCTATCCGCTGACTACAGCTATGTTAAGTGTGCCAAAATCAAAGGTTGTCAGAGGATTGTCAAATTTCGGTGTATCGTTTGTGTACGTCATCTTTGAAGATGGAACCGACATCTACTGGGCACGTTCGCGAGTACTGGAATACCTGAGCTTCGCAGCAAACCGGTTACCAGAAAATGTCAGGCCTTCGCTCGGCCCGGATGCAACGGGAGTCGGTTGGGTTTACCAATATGTACTGGTTGCCAAGAATCGCGCACTCGACGAATTGCGCGCGATTCAGGACTGGTTTCTGCGATATCAGTTGACTGCAACACATGGCGTGTCGGAAGTGGCGAGTGTAGGCGGGTTTGTAAAAAACTACCAAGTCACTGTAGATCCACGACGCCTTCAAGCCTACGGAATATCACTCAAAACAATCTCCGATGTTATCACCTCCAGCAACCGCGATGTCGGGGGACGTGTGATCGAGCTGACGGAAACTGAGTATATGGTTCGCGGCAAGGGCTATCTACGCGGAATTAGTGATCTTGAGAATCTGGTTGTGAAGGCACACGAGGGTATGCCGGTATTGCTGCGCCATGTTGCCCGGGTGGAATTAGTACCTGATGAGCGCCGTGGCATTACCGAACTCAACGGAGAAGGAGAAGTTGTTTCGGGTATCGCAGTGGCGCGGCATGGTGAAAACGCTCTCAATGTTACCCATAATCTCGAAAAAAAGATCGACGAAATCGCATCTGGTTTACCGGAAGGTGTTTCGATTCAGCCTGTCTACAATCGCTCGGAGTTGATTCACCGCGCCATCGCGACGCTAAACGAAGTATTTATCGAACAGATCATAATCGTGGCGCTGGTATGTGTGGTTTTTCTAATGCATGTGCGCAGTGCGTTGGTTGCGATCATCATGCTTCCGATCGGTGTGCTGATCGCCTTCATAGCAATGTTTCACCTTGGTATCAATTCCAACATTATGAGCCTTGCCGGTATTGCGCTGGCGATCGCCGAAATGACCGATGCAGCCATCGTTATGGTCGAAAATGCACATAAACATCTTGCGCGCCTTGCTCCCGATGAATCACGCTCAGAGGCTGTCATCGCAGCCTGCAAAGAAGTCGGCCCACCGCTGTTCTTCAGCCTATTGATTATCACGGTATCGTTCCTACCGGTGTTTGTGCTCGAAGCACAGGAAGGACGCATGTTTCATCCACTTGCATATACCAAGACCTTTGCGATGGCGGGCGCAGCGCTGCTTTCGATCACTTTGGTACCAGCTTTGATCCTACTTTTGCTTCGTGGCCGCATTCCGCGCGAGCAGGACAATCCGTTGGGTCGCATCATGATCCAGATCTATCGGCCTGTAATGTCTCAGGTGTTACAGTGGAAAAAAGTCATCGTCATGACAGCAGTCGTAGTAGTTGCGATTACTGTTTATCCAGCGCTCAAGCTGGGGACAGAATTCATGCCAACATTGAATGAAGGCACACTACTTTATATGCCAGTAACACTTCCGGGTATTTCCGTTACCAAGGCTGGAGAAATCCTGCAAACACAGAATAAAATCATTAAAAGCTTTCCCGAAGTAGCATCGGTATTGGGCAAAGCCGGACGCGCTAATACCGCTACCGATCCAGCACCGCTGGAAATGACTGAAACGATCATTAACCTTAAATCCCAAAAAGAATGGCGTCCAGGCATGACCATCGACAAGTTGATCGCCGAATTGGATCAAGCATTACAAATGCCAGGAGTCAGTAATGCCTGGACGATGCCGATCAAAAATAGGAATGATATGCTTGCCACCGGCATACGCACACCCGTCGGAATCAAAGTGTTCGGCAAGGATTTGGGCGAGATTGAAAAACTTGCCAAGCAGATTGAGGCAGCTGTAAAAACAGTGCCAGGAACCAGTAGTGCCTACGCAGAACGCACGACTGGCGGCTACTATCTTGATGTTGAGCCCGATCGTCTTGAACTTGCCCGATACGGATTGGCTGTCGGCGATTTATTGTCTGTGATTTCAGCAGCGCTTGGCGGCGAGATGGTGACGACCACGGTTGAAGGCCGGGAACGCTTTGGTGTTACCGTACGCTATCCACGCGAGCTACGCAGCGATCCGCAGGCAATTGCTACTCAGGTGCTGGTCCCGACCATGGGAGCCACAATGATTCCGCTTGGCCAGCTTGCACGAATCAGCCTTGTCAAAGGCCCGCCAAGCATTCGTACGGAGAATGCACTACTGTCCGCGTATATTTTTGTTGATATTCGTGATCGTGATATCGGTAGCTACGTTGCAGCCGGACAGAAAGCAGTGCGCGAACAGGTGCAATTTCCACCCGGATACTATGCCACCTGGAGCGGGCAATTCGAATACATGGAGCGGGCCACCGAAAAACTGAAAGTAGTGGTGCCAATCACTCTTCTGATGGTATTCCTGCTTGTATATTTGAATTTCAATCGTCTCACTGAGACATTGATAGTTATGCTATCGGTACCTTTTTCCGTAGTCGGAGGTATCTGGCTGATGTATTGGCTCGACTACAACATGAGCATCGCAGCCGCAATTGGTTTCATCGGCCTCGTTGGTATTGCGGCTGAGTCTGGAATGGTCATGCTCGAGTTTCTCGATCAGGCGCTCAAAGATGTGACTGCAAAGCGCGAAGCTTCTGGTAGTAAAGTCACCGTCGAGGATCTTTACGAAGCGGTAGTGCAAGGGGCGGTATATCGAATACGACCCGTGATGATGACCATCGCGGGAAGCGTCTTGGGCTTGCTTCCGGTTATGTTTAGCAGCGGCACGGGTTCCGAAGTAATCCGGCGCATTTCTGCCCCGATGGTGGGCGGTATGGTTTCCGCTACAGTACTAACATTGATCGTATTTCCCGCAGTCTATGCGCTTGTCAAGGAAATTTCAATTCGGCATTCACTTAAAACGGAAAAGAGGGAAGGTTTATCATCATGAAAAAATCTCCCCGCTATATCCCGGCGTTTCATTTTCATTGGCTGACGCGTTGGTACGATCCGATAATGCGGAGCTTGTTTCCTGAGGCGACGTTAAAGACTGCATTGATCGCGCAAGCCCGCATCCATCCCGGCCAAGATGTGCTGGATGTGGGCTGCGGTACGGGCACGCTCACTCTGATGATCAAACAAATTCAACCGGATGCCGCAGTAAATGGATTTGATATGGATCCCCAGATATTAGACATCGCACGAAGGAAGGCCGAGCAAACAGGAATGTCTATCGTCCTGCAACAGGGTACGGCGACTTGTTTGCCCTATCCGGACGAAAGCTTTGATCACGTTTTCGCTAGCCTGATGTTGCATCATTTGACGCGGCAAGATAAGCAGCAAGCACTCAGGGAGGCATTTCGCGTATTGAAGCCCGGTGGCGAGTTGCATGTCGCAGATTTTAGCAAACCGCACGATTTAGTCATGTGGCTAATCTCTCTGGTAATGCGGTGGGCTGAAGAGGTTCACGATAACATTCTGGGTTTATTGCCGATTTTTATAGCGGATGCCGGATTTCATCCGATAGAGGAGACTACCCGTTATCGCACAGTGGTTGGCGCCATCGCTTTATACCGCGCCTGCAAACCAATGAGAAATGAGCTATGAATGCATGGCATAGCCAATCAATAGCCGAACTCGAACATCTCATTGCGACCGATGTGGAGCGGGGACTTACCGATGAGGAAGTGGCTGCTCGCCTCGTACGCAATGGGCCTAATAAACTACGAAAGGGTAAGCGATTTTCAGCCTTGGCAATTTTTGTAAGTCAGTTTAAAAGCCTGGTTATTTGGGTATTGATTGGCGCAGCCGCTGTTTCAACAGCGCTGGGTGAAAGCATTGATGGCATCGCCATTATTGCCATCGTAATATTGAATGCGTTGATTGGTTTCATTCAAGAATATCGTGCCGAAAAGGCTGCTGCCGCTTTGGCTGATATGGTAGCTCCTCATTGTCGCGTAGTGCGCAATGGCCATAGCGTGGTGGTTGCTGCAACCGAAATCGTACCCGGCGATGTTCTGTTGCTTGAAGGAGGGGATCTGGTTACTGCGGATGCCCGTCTGATCCAGGCCTCTGTTCTACGCATTAACGAAGCACCGTTTACTGGTGAATCGCAAGCTGTAAACAAATTTACGGATAATTTGCCTCCGGAAACAGCTTTGGCCGAGCGAAAAAATATGGTTTTTCTTGGTACCAGCGTAACAGGCGGTTCCGGTCGCGCATTGGTCGTTAATACCGGCATGGAAACGGAACTCGGTCACATCGCTAAACTGTTGGAGACTGCCGAAAGTGGAGAAACTCCGTTGCAAATCCAGCTCGACCGAGTAGGACGTATGCTATTGCTGGCCTGTTTCAGCATTGTTACACTGATTTTCGGGCTAGGGTTATTGCGGGAGATAGCGCCATTTGAGCTTTTCTTAAGCACGGTGAGTCTCGCCGTTGCTGCTATTCCCGAGGGATTGCCAGCGGTAGTGACTATCGCGCTTGCCTTGGGTGTACAGCGCATGGTGCGGCGGAATGCATTGGTGCGACGCCTGGCTTCGATTGAAACATTAGGCCGCGCTCAGGTCATTTGTACGGACAAGACGGGCACCCTGACGATGGGTGAAATGACTGCTTGCAAATTAGTCACGGCAGATAACTTGTATCGCATCACTGGCGAAGGCTACTCAACCGAGGGTGCGTTTTTTGCTGGCAATGCAGAAATCCCGGTGGAGAGAACCCCATCACTTCTCGCGCTGCTCCGTGCATCGGCTGCTTGCAACGATGCCGAGCTAGCTTTAATTGATGGTCGATCCATGATAGTGGGCGATCCTACTGAAGGAGCACTGCTGGTTGCTGCCGCCAAAGGCAATATTACCCGGCAAATGATTGAGGCTGAAATGCCACGACTAGCCATTGTCCCTTTCGATTCCGCTCGTAAACGTATGACTGTAATCCGTCGGCAGGAAAATCATTCCTGGGCATTCGTCAAAGGTGCACCGGAAGTGATTCTCAGCCGTTGCACCCGAATCCGTACTGACCAGGGAGTAAGGGATCTGACAGAAAGTGATCGTGTCCGGCTTCTCCATGCTAATACGTTGCTGGCAAACGATGCGCTACGCGTACTTGCGGTTGCTGAGCGCATCCTGGATGGCTTTAGTTTCGAAGGAGGCAAAGTGGCAGATGATGCTGAGATCGAGAAGGAACTTATCTTTCTGGGGCTAATAGGCTTACAGGATCCGCCGCGCGCAGAGGCAAAGGAGGCTGTGGCCAAATGCAAACGGGCTGGTATCAAAACTGTGATGATTACTGGTGATCATCCTGATACGGCACGAGCGATAGGACGTGAGCTGGGTATTCTGGGTAAGAATGACGAAATTCTCGCAGGTATCGAACTCGACCGATTGAATGATGAAGCGCTGAAGGAGCGTGTATCAAGGGTTTCCGTTTATGCGCGCGTCACCGCCGAGCACAAGCTTCGCATCGTCCGCGCGTGGAAGGAGCAAAGTGCGGTAGTGGCGATGACCGGAGATGGGGTGAACGATGCTCCCGCAATCAAGGAAGCATCCATTGGTATCGCTATGGGCGTTACTGGCACCGAGGTGACCAAGGAAGCGGCGGATATCATTATTACGGATGACAACTTTGCTTCTATTGTCGCTGCTGTGGAAGAAGGACGGGGCATTTATGACAACATTGCTAAAACTTTGGCCTATCTGCTGGGTAGCAGTACCGGCGAATTAATCGTGATGCTGGTCGCAGTTCTACTGGGCTGGCCGCTTCCTCTATTGCCTTTACATCTTCTGTGGATCAACTTGGTAACTGATGGCTTTGCGGCTCTGGCGTTGTCGACCGATCCGGTTGACTCCGACGTGTTGGACCGTCCACCGCGGAATCCACAGACGGCGTTAATCAATCGTGATTTAATCAAGCTAACACTATTTACCGGCTTACTGACCGCCAGCGTGACGCTGGGTGTATTTGCCTATGAGCTCTACATAATGGATAGCAGTCTTGAACAAGCCCGCGATGCTGCGTTTACTACTTTAGTGATTGCCGGGTTGCTGCGCGCCTTTGGGGCCCGAAGCGAGCAGCGGGCCATTTGGGAAATAAGCATGTTTTCCAATATAAGGTTATTTTTGGTTGTAGCAGTATGTTTTGGCTTGCAGTTGGCGATACACCATGTCCCTATGTTTCAAACCTTATTTGGGGTTGAACCTATTACGCTAAGTCAATGCATAGGGTGGTTCGCGGTAGGATTCATACCCTTGATCGTTCTGGAGTTGAGAAAATACATTCGCTATCGTCTTATAAAGGAGATTTGAAAAATAATAATTATATTGGTCTCTGTGTACTAATGGAGCACACATGTTAGACGGGGATCAAATGAACAAAACAGGCAGGCACTCAGAAGCGTATTGCCAACATTGTGGAAAGCTTCTTGAAAGGCAACCGTATATTTCTGTGGGTGCTACATACTGTTCCGAACATTGTTTCCTCAGAACCATAGATGTCTGTGCCAGTCAGGAAGATATGTTCAACCTCTTAGCAGAAACTTTGGTGAATGCGCTGGATCTGCGGGAGCACGAAACGGGTTTGCACTCCAAGCGCGTCGCCTGCCATACGATGGTGCTCGCACGTCGCTTTACCTTCGATCCGAATGTATTGCAGCAAATATACTGGGGGACATTACTGCATGATATTGGCAAGATTGGTATCTCCGATGCCATTTTACTGAAAGCTGGCTCTTTAACAGAATCTGAATGGATCGAAATGAAGACACATCCAGAAAAAGGCTACCATCTCATTTCGCGAATACCTGCCATGACAGATGCAGCAAATATCATTCTCTGTCATGAGGAACGCTATGATGGTTCAGGTTACCCAAAAGGACTGAGTGGCGGTCGTATTCCATTAGGTGCACGTCTATTCATGGTGATAGATGCCTTGGATTCGATAACCTCTAATCGGCCTTATCGTAAGGGTCATTCTTTTGAGTTCGCCAAAGCAGAGATTCTACGTATGAAGGGAAGCCAGTTTGACCCGGAAGCCGTAGATGCTTTCAACGCCGAAGAGGAAGTGCTGCAAAAAATGGTTATTGCTAAATGCCATAACCATCCTTCGTTAGTGTCAAGCAAATGAACTATATTGTAGAGGTTGATCTTGTCACTAACAGCGAGTTCACTCACTAACCCGCTAAGAACAGCGTATTTTTTCAATTATCACAGCATTGGGGATACTCGGTGGCTACTTTATACCGAGGATTACGAATTAAATTATAGAGTTTAGGTATATTTCTTTGATTTAACTACCAGGAGATACTTATGAAAGCACGTATATTCTTTGCAACCTTGGTGATTCTGGCTTCATTGATTTCCTGTGCACAAATGAATCCCCACCCGATGGAGATGACCAGCGCGGTTCGTAATGCCAAAACCAGTGTTGACCATGAAGCATTGGCCAAACACTATGAGGATGCAGTTCATGAAATGCAGCTAAAAGTAGAAGAGCACAAAAAACTGCTTGAAGAATATGAGAAACACCCTTATTACTATCCCAAGCGCGCCCAAGACCTCCAAGGGCATTGTTGGAGTCTGATAAAAAGTTATGAGCAAGCTGTAGAGGCAAATATGAGCATGGCGAAAATTCACCACCAAATAGCGGATGAAGTAAAGTAATGTCCACAACTTAAGAACGACAGACTCGTAGCCTTCAGGTTAGATATGATTTATGGGAGGGTCAAAATGAATTCAGATTTAAACGATTCACATCCGTCACATACTGATGATCATCGGCAAATAAACTCCAAGCTTCCAGATGCGCCGCTAGCAGCGGATGAAGATAAATGGACATGTCCAATGCACCCGGAAATCTTGCGGAATGCACCGGGAGACTGCCCGATCTGCGGTATGTCTCTGATACCTATTACAAATACGAATATGGGCGAATCGGATAATTCCGAGCTTCGCGATCTCACTCGACGGTTGTGGATTGGCATTGCTTTGTCGCTTCCACTGATTGCTCTCACGATGATGCCCATGATTGGTCTAAATGAACCATTTGGCCTTCAACCTCGTTTACGTGGTTGGATCGAATTCCTGCTGGGTACGCCAGTAGTGCTGTGGGTTGGTTGGCCTATCATGCGCAAGTTCTGGCTCTCACTTGCACACCGCGCGCTCAATATGTATACGCTAATTGGTCTCGGAGTCGGATGTGCCTATTTCTTCAGTCTGGCCGCAGTACTTATGCCTGACTGGTTTCCACAGGAGTTTCACGCGCACGACGGTGCGGTGGGCACTTATTTTGAGGCAGCAGCAGTTATCGTAACACTTGTGATACTTGGCGATTACCTTCAGTTGCGTGCGATGGGTCAGACAAGTCAGGCAATTCAACAATTGTTGAGGCTTGCACCCAACCAAGCTTGGCGCTTGCGCGATGACGGAACAGAGGAACAAGTATCGCTTGATGTAATTGTTGTAGGTGACAGGCTACGCGTAAAACCTGGAGAAAAAATTCCTGTCGATGGCACAGTACTTGAGGGCATGAGCAGAGTTGACGAATCAATGATTACCGGTGAGCCTATGTCGGTAGCTAAAGCACCGGGCGACAAGATCACCGGTGCAACCATGAATAGTAATGGCTCATTGATTATCCGCGCTGAACACGTCGGCGCAGACACATTGCTGGCACGTATCGTTCACATGGTCGGAGAAGCCCAACGCACGCGTGCGCCTATCCAGCGGCTTGCGGATATCATCGCCGCTTACTTTGTTCAGATCGTTATTGCCATCGCAATTATCACTGCACTAGCATGGTGGTTTCTAGGCCCCGAGCCAAAATTCACTTATGCATTTCTTAACGCTATTGCCGTTCTCATCATCGCCTGCCCTTGTGCGGTCGGTCTTGCCACGCCTATTTCAATGACCGTCGCGATGGGACAAGGCGCTCGGATGGGTATCCTGTTCCGCAATGCTGAGGGGATTGAACGCATGCGGGATATTGATACCTTAGTGATAGACAAAACTGGCACGCTGACACTCGGGCGTCCGGTACTAACCAATTTTATCGCCAAGGGTATTGCGGACGATGAGGCGCTCGCGCTGATCGCAAGTGTAGAACAACTTTCGGAGCACCCGATTGGTCTTGCAATTGTAGAGAATGCAAAAGCACGTGGCTTGACTCTGCGTCCAGCAAAATCTTTCGACGCAATCAATGGCCTTGGCGTACAAGCAGATATTGATGGCGAGTGCGTGCTCGTTGGTAATCACAACTTTCTCGCGCAACATGGCGTGGATACTCAACCTTGGCATCATCAAGCAGAAGCTTTGCGCACTGAAGCCAAAACAGTGGTGTTCTTCGCTGTGGATGGTATTCCCGTTGGAATCGCAGCAGTCGCTGATCCCATTAAAGAAAACACGCCCGAAGCTATCACAACGCTCAAACATTTGGGCATTAGAATTGTGATGCTGACCGGAGATTCACTGCACACAGCCAATGCAATTGCTCGGCATCTCGGAATTGATGAAGTACTGGCCGAAGTGCTTCCCGAAGACAAGGCTGGGCATGTAAAACGTTTGCAAGCCGAAGGCCGCAAGGTTGCGATGGCGGGTGATGGTATCAATGATGCGCCTGCGCTGGCGCAAGCCGATGTCGGTATAGCGATGGGTACCGGCACTGATGTTGCAATGGAAAGCGCAAGTATTACGCTTGTTAAGGGAGATCTGCGCGGTATTGAGCGCGCTATCCTGCTGTCGCACGCCACCATGCGTAATATTCACCAAAACCTTGCTTTTGCATTCGGCTATAACGTCCTTGGCATTCCGCTTGCTGCCGGTGTATTGTACCCGGCTTTTGGTTTTTTACTTTCACCCATGTTTGCCGGTGCAGCCATGGCATTAAGCTCGGTTTCGGTTATTACTAACGCGTTGAGGCTTAATCGTACAAGAATATGATTACTAGGAAATTTTGGATATTGGTTTTTATTTTTCATTTGCTTATGCTACTAAATTCTATGCTGTACTGTAACCTATGATGATATATACTGTTTTTGATAGGGTGTTAATTGATCCTAATTAGTAAGGATATATGTCTGTGAGAATCTCAATTTTCTCGTTAGTTGTTTTTGGCTTGTTAGGATTCCTGACTTCCTGCGCAGATCTGGGACCTTATAAGATGGATATGACTCAAATAATCGAATCTGCCAAAACTTCTCGGGATCATAATTGGATTGCTGAACATTATGAAGATACTGCAAAAGATATGCAGTCAAAAGTAGAAGAACATAAGAAAATGCTGGCGCAATATGAAGCCCAAAGACAGTATTATGGTAAGCGCGATTTAGATA
Organism: Pseudomonadota bacterium; assembly: GCA_018240285.1. GTDB lineage: Bacteria > Pseudomonadota > Gammaproteobacteria > Burkholderiales > Nitrosomonadaceae > Nitrosomonas. Next base: position 36,014 of record JAFEGA010000021.1, read on the forward strand.
TGGAATCAATGTGTCGGGCTTTGATTCATACTTATGAGCAAGCTACAATAGAAAATATGAATTTAGCTGATGCCCATCGTAAGATGGCCGAAGCAATTAAATAATACCAAGGAGCCCATTGATACAACCTGTCAAAACGATACCTGATTATAAGCATTAGTCTAACCGGATCGTAGCATATTGACTTTTTTTATGAAAATTGGGGTCGTCGATGTAGGTCCTTATGGATGCTGCATCACAAGTTGAGTAATTAAAGCAAGCAACTTGTTAGTTTCACCAGAACGAAATCCTCGATGTATATGTCGAATGTTTCCTTTTCGATCAATTAAATAGGATGTTGGCATTGCTATTACTTCAAAACCTTTGGCGCATTGTTTACTGGGATCCGCAACAATAGAAAAATCCACCGGATGTTTAGCAAGAAATTCCTGGGCATCCGTAACTTTCTCATCCAGATTGATGCCAATGACATGTAAGCCTTGTTCTTTTAAATCATGACCGAGCTCATTTAAGAAAGGAAAGGATTTCACACAAGGGAGACACCAAGATGCCCAGAAATCCATGTAAACAACTTTCCCTTTAAATTCCTGTAAATTATGCGCGGGTGCACCTTCCAATGTAGTCAACGTACAGGTAGGGGAGATCTTATCCAGATGTTCTGCAACTGATGTTGTTGTATACAGACTCAGCATTAGAACTATAAAGAACAACCACTTTATTTTCTTAATCATTGTTCTGGTACCTTCATTGATTACTTGAATCATTTGACAATGCTATCCAATCATCTTTCAGGTTAACCACTATAAGAAACTGGGATATCAAATAAATCGCGGTTTAACATCCTAAACGTCAAGAATCATTCAAATTGTTTGACATTAATATCTGTTCCGGTATGGGCACCTGTTGCTGTCTTACAATGATAGTCGACTACAAATTGTCTTGGACCCACATCGGTTTTGTTTACCACCAACAAATAAACCCCGTTCCCACCTTGCAATGTAATGGGTGGGCTTGGATTTGCATCTCCTGAAACTGTATCGCTGACACCAATCGCCCTGTCACCCTTTAGCAACAGCAAATTAACCAATAAATGTTCCACTGGGGCAGAAAGGTCTATGATATCGGCTTCTAAATAATCAGCCGGTCCATTGCCGTTATCAAAGCAGGTGATTTGCGCATAACCGGTAAAATTTCTAACGGTACCCGTTGGATCTAATACTGCACCACCTTCATCCGCCCCACTGAGCTGCGCATAACCTATCGTATACGCCAACATGAAAATGCTGATTGATAATTTCTTCAAGATGTTGGGTTGCATAATTAATTCTCCTCATGTCGCAAAGACGCATTAAGCTATTTCTGGAACAACACCTTTATCGTAGTACCTGATCTGATTGTCTCGTTCAGACAAACAAATAGCAATGCGACAAAATGTTGCACCTCAAAAAAATCGACAAGCTATTGCAAGCTTGTCGATTTTTACCGTTGCGGTAAGCCGCAAGGAAAGTACTAATTCAACGATTTACGGTCGCGGCCAGATTTGTTGTCCGTCAATTACAACTGGCATATCACGATTAATTTGCGCGGCTGATGGTTTTACTTCCACAGTGACGCCAGTACCACCACATGATGAAGGCAATGGATTTGTCACCAGATCGCGCGTAATAGTAAACGAAGCTGGACCATCGTCGGTAGCGCTCACGCGATCATACGGGGTACCCAGGTTATTATGCGTCCACAGATCAACGACGCCTTCTCTGCCAAAATCACCCACACCGGTAATTTCACAGATATTAGCAATCGAAACACTGATTTTCACGTTTTGGGCGCAGGATGTCGGCTCGATTCCGGCTGCTGTTATTCTCACAGGCGTGGCAACATTCAAATCGCTTGGCATACCGGGTCCACCGCCCACCCAGAATCCAACCACGTTGCCGTTTGAATCTTTTTTCTCTGCCATCGCATCGAATGCTCCGCGGTTCCATAAAAGCTGAAAATTATTTCCATAATTTGTCAGGAAATCAGTCAATGGACCACCATGCGGCTGGCCATCTACGAGAATAGCTGAATCCAGACCATTTGGAAATACAACTGATGTCCCAATAACACGGACGGTATCACTACAGGAGTGACCGATTACGATATGATTGATTGTCCGAGTTCCTTCAGTTTGCGTGGGCACATCTAGGCGCGTATGCGCCAGCACGCTCTGTCCCAAACCCAGCAGCATGATGCCAGTCAATGTACGTGCGAGTAAATTCATTTTGTTCATGTTTATTCTATTTCCTAAGAGATACTAAGAAAGTAATTGTGTAATAGGGATTTAGCCGTAATCATAATTTTGACTATTTAATACTGTTGCTAATACCTATAAGGAGTATCTTTCTTCTTGGACTAGAAAACAATGTGACAAAATGTCGCACTATGATTCTGCATCTAAGATTTAACAATTAAATTAACGGTGTGCCATAAAAAATGAAGTGTCGATAACAATATTTTTCACACTTCATGAATTTATTAGAAACGTATCTAAAATATACACCTGCCCCAATTTGTACCTTTGTAAGAAAATCCTAGAAAATTCCGAACTAACTAAAAGGCTACGGAATGAGTACTTCAATGCCCATGCGTACAGTGGAACAGACAGCCCCCTATAAAAACAGATGAATACAGATTTCAGAGCCATAAAGTAGCATCTGTGGGAATCCGTGTTATCTGAGATTCAAGACAATAAATGACGAAATCTTTTAATTTCCCTGCGCCGCATAATCGCTGGATGGATCATCTTGTTGATTGTAAATTAATATAAATAAGGCATGATTTCTGCGTATTAATTACGAGATATTCAAGTTTTAATCTGCTTATATTTTTCTACGCCTCGAAATACATGTAAGGCCAGAATTTTTTTACAAAAATTTCTAAATTGCAAATATTCGAATAATGTGAAATGATTATATCCGTGTAACATTTTGCTTATATATAAAAAATTTGGATCCTATGCGGAGATATCCTACTTATCCTATTATCTTTATGTGTAAGAACTCTCAGGGTTGTTT
>JAFEGA010000022.1 GCA_018240285.1 Pseudomonadota bacterium
ATGGACAAATATCTTGTGACTACAATATCTAACAATTCGTTGCTGAGATATAAAATCAAACTTCATTCACCCAGCACTCAAAAATAATTATTTTTCCCCTGAATTAGGTTTCGTTCTTTTGGATTTCTGATTTCCATTCTCCAGAGTTTTGGCTGCTTTCAACACTCGATCAAAATCCGACTCGATCTTCTGTGTTCGATTGAATTCCGCGTATTCTGATAAAGCTTTCTGATCAGCTTGCATCTTGCTGACATGGCCTTTGTGCGTTAGCACCTCGAATTCATTGAAACTCAGGAACTTGTCTACGCTTTTGACCATATCAGCCATACTCGTTTGGACACGATTTCCGATGATGTTTTCGATATAGTCGAAGAAACTGGAAATGGTGCGTTCCAATCGCTTGATTTCCGGTTCTGTCAGATAGTTCTTGGCGATAGTGACATCAGAAGCGAGAATGCGTCCATTTGGCGCATTCTTCCAGGTGAGCAAGCCCATATGCGGAGCATTGCGATCGGCTTTGGCGTCAATGATCTCTGCGGCTGTTTGCCCCGTAATCGCGAAGTGGAACTTGTTTTGCACCATGGCATAGAAGTTTTGTGTGATATCTGATTTGGGATCGTAATCAACGCTGCATTCGGCAAAGATGTCTGTAATCTGCTGATAGATGCGGCGTTCGCTGGCCCGGATGGAGCGGACACGTTCCAAAAGTTCCTGGAAGTAATCTTCGCCGAAAACTTGCTTGCCTTGTTTCAACCGGTCATCATCCAGTACAAATCCTTTACGAATGTACTCGTTAAGGATTTGGGTAGCCCAGATGCGGAATTGTGTGGCTCGTTTGGAACTGACCCGATACCCCACCGCGATGATTGCGTCAAGATTGTAGTGCTTCAGTGTGCGCCGGACAGTCCGTCCGCCCTCATTTTGAACTACCGAGAAATCCTCGGTAGTTGCAGACTCCGTCAACTCTCCCTCGGCAAAAATGTTCTTAAGGTGCAAACCGATGTTGTCTGGAGTAGTCTGAAACAATTCGGCCATCTGGCGTTGCGGCAGCCACAGCATCTCAGCGTGGATGAGCACGCGGACATGCACCTTCTTATCGTCGCCGGCATAGAGGAGAAATGGTGATTCTGCTCCTTCGCTGACCGTGATGGCTTGTTTTTCGTCGGGCTTACCTTGATCTTTCACGGTGTTTCCCTCTAAGCATCCTACTACTGCGTTGCAATACCTTCATAAAAATAATCTAGGACATAGCGGTCAAAATCATCTAGTCCTTCGGTCTTTGCAAGTATTTCGGGCTTCAAATCACACAATAACTTGATTGCAGAATGGAGGTCCAGTTTTTCATCTTCGAAATTGATCAGGCCACATGCATGAATTCGTTTTGCCAGCATTCGGGGCAAGCCATACTCTTCAAGCTCCATCACGCATGACGGCAGGAATGCCTTGGACAGCTTGGCGATGAACGGAGAGATGTCTATCTTGTGCTCGGGTACGATTTCCTTCTGGATGACATTGACGTCGTTTAGCAACGCAGTCAATTTGAACGTTGCATTGCGCTCCATCTTGAAGAACTCGTCGATCGTAACGTCTTGCTCGGATAACTGATCCAGAAGCTCTGGGATTGAAAGGCTCCAATTGCTCGATAAGGCTCGCACGAATTCTGCAAATTTCGTGTACGTGGCGTCCCAGCCACCAGGTACTAGTTTGAGGATTTTATGGAGTATCCAAGCCCAATATTCATTCGTCGTAGCATTAAGGCTGCCAAGTCCCCTCCAAGTCTTTTTGTCGCTGTTAATTGCGAGAACTATCGCGGCAATCAATTCCGTGTCGCTGGAAATCAGCGCCCCTTCGTTCTGTAGGCGTTCAAACGACTCTTGCCCCATTAATTGCGCCATCTCCTCCTTGTAGTGCAAGAGCTTCGCCAACTGTTCCTTAGTGAGTTCTTGCTTGTACTTCTCATCGTCGACATCGGCAAGCAACTCGTCAGGGAAGGTCAATTCCAGTTGAGTTTCAGCAGGAGAAGGAGGCTCTTCGAGAATGTAAATGTTGCCGACGAAATGTCTAAACATCCGTCCACCCCGCCCAATGATGTTGCGATAGGTGAAGTCGTCGAGTTTCAGTCGTCCCTTCTTGTTACTCCATACAATGACGTTTTCCGCCGATGTATTCACTCCTTCAATGATGGATGAGGTTGAAACCAATGTTTGCAGCCCGCCTTTCTCCTCTTCAAAGAGTCGAACCTGTATTTGACTTAGAGAACGATGAAGCTGACCTGTGTGGATACCTACACCACGCTTCACCAAATTGGTCAGCTTCCAGTTCGGATGGTAGTTCGTCGCGAGCCACTCAGAAAAATCGGATAACAACGTACTGCCGCCTTTGTCGGTGTTGTCGATAAGCAATGTGGTGACGCTATCGACGCCGGAGTAGGAACCCGCGTAAATCAGCGATTTGGTTTCTTGCTTTCCTAATATCCTGAGGAGTGCATCATTTTTCTTCTGCACATTCTTGTTGATGTTCTTGTACTCCTCATGCTTTTTAAGGAACACCGTATTGAAATCCATGCGTAGGAAAGTCATGCCCTTCGTGAATGGATTGTCGTTCAAGTCCGCAATATTCGGTGCCAAGTAATACTTCTGCGCAGCCTTCTCGCCCAGCTTAAGCATTGCTTTCAAGAGGGCTGGCGACCGCTCTTTGTCGAATGCTCGGCTTGCCTTGTAGAACTCGTCAACGACGAGCAAATCAAGCTGCTCAAGCTTGTCGCAATAATGAATTGCTCTTTCCTGTGGAAAGATGAGAATGTTTTTCTCGCCGAGCTCGACTTCCGCCTGATTGCAATGTAGGCGTCAATGATCAAGCTTTTGCCAAAGCTTGTCGGTGCGCTGACGGCAAGATTGTCGCCATCCAGAAGGTGTTTCAAGACTAACGATTGCTCACTGTGAAGTGTGACGGGCTCATCCTGACCAATGTCCACCTTGAACGATTCGAATACGAACCGGTCTTGCCAACTCGATGTTTCAGGTTCGAGATAGGGATACAACCCCGACTCTCGAATCAGGTGGTTTAGCAGCGGATTGTAGGCTTGATTTTCTCTGCCAAGGCTATCGAGCAGACGAATAAGACGGTTTCTTGCCTCAATTCCTTCATCGGCTTGAAGCAAGTCATTGATGACGGAGCACTCCTCGAAGATATCCATCGCCCGTTACCCCTTGTGATGCGCGACCGCATTCGAGAACCGATCAATCAGCTCTTGCCTGTCAGGAACAGGAAACAGAATGATGTGGAAATTGATTGATGAATATTTAACGACCTTGCCGGCTAGTGCTTCGATTTGCTTCTTGAAATAGGCAGTGGCACGGTCAAGGTGGTACTTACAAATTTCTTTCCTATACTCGTCATCCATCTCCTTTGCTTTAGTTGTAAGGGTGCACTCATGCAGGAGCAAGATGGGAATATGAAGTATTGGCTTGATGTTGTCCATCGAGTTATCGGGGGACAAAGCAAGCTTAATCTTGGCAACCAGATCTTTGTGCTCGATCAGTCGATCAACGTCTGCCATGTTGGTGATGATGCTGTTTTCTTTTTTCAGCTTTTCAGTTTTCAGAGAGTTCTCGACAGATTCGACGACAGATGACAGCCTTGCGTTTTCAATGCTGTTGTAGAACTTCGCCTCTCCGAACCAAAGCGAAAAGCCATCATCACCTTCAAGAACGATATGAACGCTGTCAGCCCCCTTGGCATTGTCTTGCGTGTTTTGCTTGTAGAAAATCTTGGGAACGACGGGTAACGCCTTGTAGTAGTTATGCATGATTCCATAGAGCACAATTTCGGCAAGCTCGCTGCCCTGCCCAATGTCGCCCTCTTTATCGGTTAGTCGCAAGTTTTTTGCCGCTTCCCGCAGAGTCGATCCACTCTTGCCTGCCAGTTTTTCCCGCTCTTGTGCCGACAATGCGGTCAAGGCTATGTTGTCCCAGATGAAATTCTCGAATTTTTCACGTCGCCACTTCTCATCCTCAAAATCGTTAACCAGACTAAGAACGGTCTTGTTATCGACAGGAGTAAGCTCTGTGTTCTGAACCAGATTCAGGTAGTCGTCATTGATGAGAATTTCGAAGTCCATCGAGTTCATCCAATCAACGGATTAGTCCCCTTTTTGTGTCACGCACTTCTTGTAGGAAAAACCTTCCTTAGTTCCATCCTTCAATACCGCGCAAAAGCATTGAGAACCAAACTTTTCCGGCATGACTTCGAAATAATTGACGCCTGATCCAACCTTTTCCGGATAACTTGGGTGTCTCTTAAACAGTTCAGCAAGATGAATTGTGTCTTCAGGTGAAACCAACTCTCCTGGTACATAGCGTTGAAGCATTTCCTGAAAAAAAGTATGGGCTAGGCTTTGATTGTCGAAGCTTATGGTTTTGAGAATCACCGGTTTTCCTCTTGCCATTTTTGATCCCTTATTGTTAGGGAAGCGCTGATTAATTGACTGAACGAGCGAATCGCTTCATTGCACGGTACTCACACCCTCGCTTATCATGTAGATATTGTCTTGGTTGCTGCGTTTCGTGTGCCTATCGCTTCATCTCGTTCGTCGAATTAATCAGCATCCCCCTAGCGCTAACAAAGATTTTGCATTATATCCGGTTTAATCGGTGCAGATTACTCTGCGTTTTGTTACGTCGCCACAATCACCCTTACAGCATCGAGCCGCAGATTGCTGGATTTCAGCGCATTGGTCAGTTGCTGCAATTGCTGTTCGAAGAATTGGATTTCCTCGTCGCGCACGCTCGGGTTGATTTGCTGCAAGGCTTTGAGGCGTTCGATTTCCGGGGCAAAGGTTTGCCGGATGCGCACTTCGGCTGCGGCGATGAGTTGCGGAGCTTGCGCGCTGGCTTGTCGTTCGCTGACCGTCAACAGTTCGCGGATGGCGTCTTCTTTCAGTTGGATCACTTGCTTGGCGATGCCGGTGGCGACCGGTTGCAAGTGTTGATTGACAGACTCGTGGTTGAGGTGCGGATAGTCGCCGTTACCCTGTTCATCCAACAGGATGCGGATCACGGCGGGCAGCAGGTAGCGGTTGCTTTGCTGCACGTTGTGTCCGCTGGCTTCGAGCACGAACAGGGTTTCCAGCAGCAAGGTGCCAGGTTGCACTTGTTTGTGTTTCATCATCGCCACCACGGCGTTGCCGTTTTCCTGGCTCAGGATCCGATCCATCGCGTGCGTGACCATCGGGTGCTCCCACGTCAGGAAGTGCATGTCCTCGTTGCCCAGCGCCACATTGCGCGCGTAGGTGATGACCGAGCCTTCGTCATCCAAACCTGGAAACGGCATGCTCATGCGTTCGCTCGGTTCGATCAAGAAGCTGCCGGTGCGGTGTTCCTCGATGTGCACGCCACAACAATCAAATACCGTATCCATGTACTGCGGCAGCAGCGGATCGTCATCCTGCGTTTGCGCTTGCTCGGTCAGCCGGTTCGCGATAAGCGGGCGGAAAGAATTGTACTCGAGCAGTCTATCGCGGCCACGGTCGAGTGCTTCGTTCAATTCCCGGTGCGCTGACTGCGTCACGCTGATCAATTCCGCCAGTGTCTCGGTTTGGGTTTGACGTTGATGCAACGCGGCGATAAGTTGCTCTTCCACTTTAACGAATACCGTTTGCCCGGCCGGACAGGTTTTTTCGAACGCATTCAAGCCTTCGTGGTACCAATGGAACATCACTGCCAGCGCGCTGTTTTCCAGATAGGGCACGTGGATTTTGATGGTTTCGGTCTGGCCAATGCGATCGAGGCGGCCGATGCGCTGCTCGAGCAAATCGGGATTCAGCGGCAGATCGAACAGCACTAGATGATGCGCAAACTGGAAGTTGCGGCCTTCGCTGCCGATTTCGGAACAGATCAGTACCTGACCGCCGGTTTCGCGGTCAGCAAAGAATGCCGCGGCGCGATCACGCTCGAGCAGACTCATGCTCTCGTGAAACACCGGAATGAATTGCCCGGTTTTTTCTTTCAGCGCTTGCGCCAGATCGCGCGCGGTTTGCGCGTTGGCGGCAATGACCAGCACCTTTTCCGGTTTCACCCGCTTGAGCGTGGCAATCAGCCACGGCACGCGCGGGTCGATTTCGGTCCAGTACGGCTGGCCGTCTTCGGATCGCACTTGATAGATCAATTCCGGGCACAGCAGCAATTGCGGCTTGGATAACGGCGTAGTTTCAAACGTCGCCAGGCATGATTGGTATTCCGCCGGTAATGGCAATGGACAAGCCACCAGCTTGCGCTCGGGAAACCCTTTAACTGCCGCGCGGGTGTTGCGGAACAAAATACGCCCGGTGCCGTGCCGGTCGAGCAAAGATTCCGCCAGTTTGTTGCGGGCTTGCGGGTTTTCCAGTTCCGTCAGCAGTGCTTGCGCTTGCGCCGGGTCGAGCGTATCCAGGATCAATTGGCGGGTATCATCGGCCAACGGCTGATTCTCGAGCAATGCTTCGACCGCCTTTGCGATCGGCTCGTACGATTGTTCCTCGACGACAAATGCGGAAAAACTGCTGAAACGGTGCGGATCGAGCAAACGCAGGCGGGCGTAGTGGCTAGCTTTGCCAAGTTGCTCCGGGGTTGCAGTCAACAGCAGCACGCCGCGGGTGCACATAGCCAGTTGTTCGATCATGGCGTATTGTGGACTGACGGCTTGCGGCGACCAATGCAAATGATGCGCTTCGTCGACCACCAGCAAATCCCAGCGGCCTTGCAGCGCTTGCTTGAAGCGCTTCGGGTGCTGGCGCAGAAAATGCAGACTGCACAGCACCAGCTGCTCGCTGTGAAACGGATTTTCGCCGTTTTCGTTTTTTCTGCTGCGGTTATCTTCTTCGTCTTCGTCACTTTCTTCCAGCGACAGGCAGCGTTCTTCGTCAAAAATGCTGAACTGCAGATTAAAACGCCGCAGCATTTCCACCAGCCATTGGTGCACCAGGGCTTCCGGTACCACGATGAGCACGCGCTTAGCGCGCTCGGTGAGCAATTGCTGGTGCAGGATCAGACCAGCTTCGATGGTTTTTCCCAGTCCGACTTCGTCGGCGAGCAACACGCGCGGCGCAAAACGGCGGCCGACTTCGTGCGCAATATAGAGTTGATGCGGAATCAAGCTAGTGCGCGTACCGACCAGGCCATACAACGGCGCTTGCGCCAGCCGGTTGCGGATCAGCAGCGTCTGGTAGCGGATGCGGAACCATTTGTCCTGATCGAATTGGCCGGTAAACAGGCGCTCGGACGGGCGGCTCAGTTGTACTTGAGGCGCCAGCTGATCTTCCGGCAATTCCGCCTTGCTGCCGTCTTCGCGGATGCCGGTATAGACGATCAAACCATTGCGCTCGGTCACGCCGGTAACTTTAAAAACGGCGCCATCTTGATCTTGGATGGTATCGCCCGGTTTAAAAATAACTCGCGTCAAAGGTGCGGAATGTTTGGCGTATGCGCGGGTTTCCCCCGTTGCTTTAAACAACAGGGTGACAATCCGGTGTTCGACGGTTTGCACCGTGCCCAATCCCAGTTGTAAGTCGACATCGCAAATCCAACGCTGACCTGGCTTAAAATCGTGCATGTATGTGTTACTTTGTGATTATTCGAAAAGGAGAAGTATAGTAATGGAATGCGAAGAAAAGTATTACTATTTCTTGAACCGGTAAGATTCGATGAGGAGAATCGAAAAAGAAACTGCGGATTTCTACCTTCCGCGAATGCAACCAGGCGATCATGGAAAAAAATTTAGCCGGTTAATCCGAATAAATTAACCGGCTATTGGAAACATCGCGCAATCGGCTGGAAAGCCGTTGCTACATTACTACATCTTAGAAATTCAGGAACAAATTAACTACCGCATTGTGCATCATTTGATCCGGACGCGCGCTGTGCGGTCTGTTGATATATTGATTCATATAGCCCACTTCAGCAGTGGCCATTTGATTGAATTTATAAGCCAATCCAACAAACCCCCGATTCTGATCGAACCCGTTGGTAATAAACCCTGGATTACTGACGGTAGTCATGGCAATAAACAATTCATCTTGAACGACAAAGCTCAAATTCGGATTAATTTGATTTAATGGAATATTCCATTTGACCATTTGGCGGAACCTATGAGCCACATCATTTGAGCCAGGCATAGGCGCATGATGATCAAAGAAGCGCTGCTCGAAACGGCTACGCAATGCCAATCGGCCAAACGAGAAATTATCCGCCCAGGTTATTTGCTCCCAGAGACGATGTTCGTTGTATGGATGTCCCGCCTTCAGGGCCAGCGGTTCGGCTGTTGGCGCCCAGGCATAACCTATCCACGCGATCAGTTTGTCGGTAATCGCATAACCGACGCCGGGACGTACCAGAGATTGAGAAAATTGCGAAGCATCATTACCAAAACGCCCTTGACCTTCCATCCACCAGCGGAATTTCTTTAATTCAGGATTCTTATTATCTATGAAGCCAAAATTACCTTGCATAAAAAGAGCTCCCCACACTTCATGATCAGTTTCGACCTTTTCAGCAGCAACCGGGTTACTCAACATCAGCCCAGCCGCAGCCAATAAAACCAATTTATTTATCTTCTTAAACATGCAATCTCCCTATTTAAACAATATGATTTTAAAAAGCTGTTTGTTAATGTTTTGCTTATCAATACAACAACATTTACCACATGCAACAGTCGACATTATAGTAAGGGTGACCAGTTGCCCACTTCATTTTCTTAAATAACCTCTAATTCTTTTAATAAAAAAGAATTTTTGTCGCACATTTACTACAGTGCTGCGCACAGTAACATAGTAAATGTTAAGAAAGTGTAAAGAATTGCACTTATGGCAAATAGTGTTATCGTCGTTAATTATTATTAAAATTTAAGAACCTAAATTAATAATAGTCAACTAGCGCCGTACACAATATCATGGAAAATGTTAAGAAATTGTCAAGAAAGCGATGGTAAAACGACAGATGCCATTGAAACTTAAGTCATAATAAATCCAGACACTGCAAAAGTGTTTTCATTATTGCAATGATCCCATTGAATTTAAGAAGATACTTGGCATTAGCAGCGGAAGAAAATAATCCCAGGTTAATGGGTAAATATCTCAAAACAACACATATTTGTTTGACAAGTCTTTGTGATACTGGGTATGGTACCCCCCTCTAAACCGCGAGTCTGATCAAAATTTTATAAAATATTTAAGCAGCTAAGTTTGGATCGGGATCATTCCCGGTGTCGATGAAACAATATAAATTGGAGTTTGAAAATGAAAAAATTAAACTTTGCATTAACGATATCAGCACTATTCATATTAGCCGGTTGTGGCACAAGCAGAGATTACTCACCCCCCGCGGATGCGTCCGGTGAAAAAATCTTCAGCACGGCTTGCACAGAATGCCACAAGCCATTAAGCGCCAATGTCGCTATGGTATTGAGCGAGAAAGTTGCCAACAAGGAAGCCATTATCAAGAAATTTCAATCGGGCAGCATGAGAATGCCGGCATTTAAAAATATTCAGGGCGAAGCTGCTGACCGTTTAGCCGAGTACGTTTTAACAAACAGCCAAGTCAAATAAATTTAATATACCTGGGAATCCGGCGATTCCCAGGTATATTAAATGTGTGCCAGGCGGTTTTTACACTGTTGATTAATGTGCAAATACTTGTCAAAAACTCTGCAAATACCGCCAATCAATAATTGCCCCTTTGGTGTCACAGCGATTTCTTGATCGTCCAGCGTGACTAAACCAGCTTGCTCATAAACTAAAAGTTCCGCTAATTCCGCAGAAAAATAATCTTTGAATTCGATTGGAAAATACGTCTCTACCGATTCGAACGAAAGTATCGAATGACAAATAAGCGCTTGCATTACCGAACGCCGGATTAAGTCGTCGGCGCTTAATTCAATACCCCGCATAATGGGAAGAATATTGCGCTCAAGCTTGTCATAATAGCGTTGAAGGTCGCAATCATTTTGACTGAGCACTGAACCAAAACTTCCGATTCCCGACATTCCAAGCGCAATACGATAACAATCGGGATAAATCGAATAACCCTGCAAGCCATAACACAGTCTACCTTGGCGTTGCGCAATCACCAGCTGATCGCCCTGAACGGCAAAAAGATTCATGCCGATATGTTTATATCCTGCTTCCGTCAGGCGGGAAATCGCAAGCAAAAGCATTTCCAAGACAGTTTCCGCATCCGGCAAATCTTCTGCATTGATATTCCGCTGCGGTTTAAATTTTCCGGGCAGGTGATGATAATTCAATAAATTAATTTGATCTGGATTGGCTGTTACGATTTTTTCCAGCGTGTATTCAAACTTTTTCACAGTCTGTACCGGCAATCCATAAACCAATTCCGTTCGAACTGTTTTAAAACCGGCTTGTTGCGCATTGCAAATAGCGCTCAAGGTGACATCCTCTGTTTGAGCGCGATGTATGGATTGCTGAACGTCACGATCAAAATCTTGAACACCGATAATCACACAATTAAAACCCATTTCTTTTAATGCCTGCATAGACAAATGGGACATTTGCCGCGGATCGACCTCAATAGTGAATTCTCCGTCTTTCATTAAGTCAAAATTTTGCTGAATTTCTTGCAAAATACTATTCAATTGAGCTTCATTGAGAAGAGTCGGAGTACCACCTCCAAAATATAATTGCTCCAGTTTAGGGCTCTCCTTGAAAAATTGCGCCTGCAATTTTATTTCGCGCGACAAGTGACTGAGGTAGGTTGATATATTGTCATTTCCGTTCGTCACTATCTGGTTAAATTGGCAGTAAAAACATAAAGAACGACAAAATGGAATGTGCACATATAACGATAACGGACGGCGCAGATGACCTGCTTTGCAATTCTTCAACCAAGCTGAGTAAGCCTGCGCATCAAATGCTCCATCAAAAAAATCGATTTGCGGATATAAACGATAATCCACATCGGAAGCCCCGAAGCGGCGAATGAGATCGGGATTGACGCGAAACAACCCGGTAGAAGAATCAAGAAATCTTGATGAGTGCACTGGAAATCTCACTTTGTGAAAAATATTACTCAAAGAAATCCACGTTGATTTGCCATTTTTTTCTCGCCGCTTTGATCAAAAATTTGGCTTTCAGCGTTGCCAATTCAGCAAAAAAGAATATCCACCCTCCTATGCAATATCGTAGAATTATGTTGCGGGTTAAAAATATCCATTTTGATTCAGATCAATCAAAGCATTGAAATGTAATTCCCTACTTCTGGAAAATACTTTGCTTAGCGATACCTCACTTCATCACCTTGACATTTCACATATTCGATCCAGCTGCGCCTCATGCAGTTTGCGCGAACTATGCTTACCTGTTGGCCTTAATGAGCAGGAAGTTCAAGTTCTTGGTGATGTCGTTAGTTCAAAACGAAAAGTTCAGCGCGGCGGATATCTGCATCGTACCGGCACAAAGTTTCAATCGTTATTTGCGATTCGCAGCGGATTCTTAAAAACCTGCGTGCTGGAACAAGATGGGCGGCAACAAGTAACCGGTTTTCATATGACGGGGGAATTGCTGGGGTTGGATGCCATCAGTACTGACATACATACTTGCGATGCAATAGCATTGGAAGATAGTGAAGTATGCGAAATCCCTTTTGCCAAGCTAGAAGAAATTAGCCGCACTATTCCATCGCTCATGCGCCATTTCCATAAAATTATGAGCCGTGAAATAGTACGAGACCACGGCGTTATGTTATTACTTGGCAGCATGAAAGCAGAAGAACGTTTAGCATCTTTTCTATTGAATCTGTCACGCCGATTCTTAATGCGCGGTTACTCCGAATCTGAATTCAATCTTCGCATGACCCGTGAAGAAATTGGCAGTTATCTTGGTCTTAAGTTAGAAACGGTCAGCCGTGCTTTTTCAAAACTACAAGATGAAAATATCATCACCGTGGATAATAAACATATCCAAATAAATGATCTTGCCCGTTTAAAAATAAAAATGGGAAACTCATCCTGCGTTACCTGATAACACACTATCACCGCAACTGATTATTGAGATGCCCCAATCTTCATCAATATCGCACTGGGCAGGTTAAATAAACCCTTGTTTCAAAACTAGCATTATCTTAATTCCGTTATTCCGCTTTATTGCCGGCTTGAGTAAGCTTAGGAAAATGCTATATAATATTAAAATAATTTGATCGTCCATGGGGCGATGCATAAATTGCAAGTCAAATTAAATACACACATTCGCTCGCCATTTTAGGCGATTGAGCGAATGGAGGCTCAATTCTTAAGGAGAATATTTATGTCAGTAACTATGCGGCAAATGCTGGAAGCCGGTGTTCATTTCGGCCATCAAACACGCTTCTGGAATCCCAAAATGGCCCCATACATTTTCGGCCATCGCAATAAAATTCACATTATCAATCTCGAAAAAACGTTGGTAATGTACGAAGAAGCCATGAAATATGTGCGCCAATTATCAGCAAACAAGGGTGTGATCTTATTTGTCGGTACCAAACGGCAAGCGCGCGACATTGTGCGCGAAGAAGCCTTGCGCTGTGGATCACCCTACGTAGATCAACGCTGGCTGGGTGGGATGCTGACTAATTTCAAGACTATCAAACAATCCATCAAACGTCTGCAAGATATGGAAACAATGACGCAAGATGGAACACTGGACAAACTCGTTAAAAAGGAAGCTCTTGATCTTCAGAGAGAGCTGGATAAGCTTAATAGTAGCTTGGGTGGCATTAAAGATATGAAAGGTTTGCCAGACGCGCTATTTGTCATTGATGTAGGGTATCAAAAAGGTGCCATTACAGAAGCCAGAAAACTTGGTATTCCAGTTATCGGTGTGGTTGACACCAATCATAATCCTGATAATTTACAATACATTATCCCAGGAAATGATGATTCGAGCAGAGCTATACGGTTATATGCCCGTGGTGTAGCTGACGCTATTTTGGAAGGGCGTAATCAATCCATTCAAGAAATTGTTGCGATGAGCACGGAAGCTGAATAAGACAAAACTTCCATAAAAATTAATTTTGTATCTGGAGTGAATATGGCGGAAATTACCGCGAGCATGGTCAAAGAACTACGCGAAATGACCGGTCTCGGCATGATGGAGTGCAAAAAAGCGCTGGCAGAGACTGGTGGCGATATGAAAGCGGCGGAAGATCTGTTAAGAATTAAAAGTGGTGCCAAAGCAAGTAAAGCAGCAGGCCGGATCGCAGCCGAGGGTGTCATTGGTGCCTATATCTCGGCGGATAGTAAATGCGGCGCACTGGTTGAAGTAAACTGTGAAACGGACTTTGTCGCCAGGAATGAAGATATTATCAATTTTGCAAAAAACCTGGCTGGTTTGATCGCCACAAAGAATATTACTGATGTTACGGTTTTGAGTGATGCCGTGCTATCAGGCGGTGAAACGGTTGAAACGACCCGGAAAGCTTTAGTCATGAAGTTGGGGGAAAACATCAGTATCCGCCGCTGCGGACGTCACGAAACACAAGGTCAGCTGGCCTATTATCTTCATGGAACTAAAATTGGCGTAATGGTGGATTACACCGGTGGTGATGAAGCTTTAGGCAAAGATCTGGCGATGCATATTGCTGCGAGCAAGCCTATGTGCGTATCCAAAGAACAGGTGTCTGCGGATGTTCTGGAACATGAGCGGCAAATCTTTACCGCCCAAGCTGCCGAAAGCGGTAAGCCGGCCAATATCATTGAAAAAATGGTAGATGGGCGGATTACCAAATATCTCGCCGAAATCACTTTATTAGGCCAGCCTTTTGTTAAGGATCCGGAACAAACCGTAGAAAAACTCTTGGCGAAGAAATCTGCTAAAGTAAGCAGTTTCACCATGTTTGTTGTTGGTGAAGGCATAGAAAAAAAATCTGAGAATTTTGCAGAAGAAGTAAAAGCTCAGATGGAACAAGCAAAATAAATTAAGCCTTCATCTTCCTCGATCACCAATCAATGTCAGACGTTACCTATAAACGTATTCTATTGAAACTATCCGGCGAAGCCCTGATGGGTGAAGATAAGTATGGTATTAATCAAGCGGTAATGGGAAGAATTGTTGGAGAAATAGAAGAAATCAGCAGGCTTGGGGTTGAGATTGCCATTGTGGTCGGCGGCGGCAATATCTTTCGCGGCATGAAATCCGCGAATGATGGTCTTGAACGCGTTACGGCTGACTACATGGGCATGCTGGCCACTGTAATGAACGCATTGGCGCTTCAGGATGCCATGAAGCTGGTTGGGCTGGTACCGCGGATACAGTCTGCCCTGCGCATCGAGCAAGTTGTTGAGCCTTATATCCGCGGACGTGCCATTCGTTATTTAAAAGATGGCAAGATTGTGATTTTTGCTGCTGGAACGGGCAATCCTTTTTTTACCACCGATACCGCAGCTGCTTTACGGGGCATGGAAATGAACGTGGATATCATGCTCAAAGCCACGAAGGTCGATGGTATCTATACTAGCGATCCGAAAATTAATCCCGATGCAGCGCGGTTTCATAAATTGTCTTTTGACGAGGCGATTGCAAAAAATTTGCAAGTCATGGATGCAACAGCTCTGACATTATGCAGGGATCAAAAACTGCCACTCAATGTATTCAGTATTTTCAAGGTTGGTGCTCTTAAACGTATCATAACGGGAGATGATGAAGGAACTTTGGTGACCGCCTGATGCAACGATAGTCAGGCTTCCTGACAATAGATTCAAAAGGGATGGATATTATGATTGCCGATGTAAAAAAATCCGCTGAGCAAAAAATGCAAAAAAGCCTCGAAGCATTGAAAGTGGATTTAAGTAAAGTTAGAAGCGGGCGAGCGCACACTGGCATACTGGACCATGTTACAGTCGATTATTATGGTGCGCAAACCCCCATCAACCAAGTCGCCAATATCAATTTGATCGATGCGCGCACGATCGGTGTTATTCCATGGGAAAAGAAAATGGCTAACGCCATTGAAAAAGCGATTCGCGAATCCGATCTGGGTTTAAATCCGATGCCCGTAGGCGAAACGATCCGCGTTCCGATGCCGGCCTTGACCGAAGAACGCCGCCGTGACCTTATCAAAGTGGTCAAGCATGAAGCGGAATCTGTCCGCGTTGCCATGCGTAACATCCGCCGGGATGCGAATACTCACCTGAAAGACTTATTAAAGTCCAAAGAAATTTCAGAAGATGAAGATCGCCGGGCGCAAGATGAAATTCAAAAACTAACTGATCGCTATATCTCGGAAATTGACAAGATTTTACAAGTCAAAGAAGCCGAACTGATGGCGGTTTGATATGCCACAAGGCCCGAGCTTAACCAGAGAAATATCCGAAACAGGTTCCATACCCCAGCACATTGCCATCATTATGGATGGTAATGGCCGTTGGGCTCAAAGCCGCTATATGCCCCGCATTGCCGGACATAAACAAGGCGCTGAAGCAGTGCGTAGCGTGATAAAAGCCTGCATCGAACGTGGCGTTACCTATCTCACCTTATTTGCCTTTAGCAGTGAAAACTGGCGGCGGCCAGCCGATGAAGTAACCTCTCTGATGCAACTGTTTCTTGCTGCACTCGAGCAAGAAATCACCAAGCTGCATGAAAATGGCATCCGCTTTAAAGTAATCGGTGACATATCGAAATTCGATCCTAAAATCATAGAATCCATTCACACCGGCGAACAATTAACCGCCAACAATACGCGCCTGACATTTACAATTGCCGCGAATTATGGGGGGCGTTGGGATATCATGCAAGCCGTGCGCAAAATGGTGGCGCAATCAAAAGATTTACCACTTAATTTTGAAGAAGAAAATTTCGCTCAATATCTCTCGATGAGTTATGCGCCCGAACCGGATTTGTTTATCCGCACAGGCGGCGAATACCGCATCAGTAATTTCTTATTATGGCAACTGGCTTATACCGAATTGTATTTCACCAATACTTTATGGCCGGATTTTGACGAGCATGAGTTTGAGCTGGCCATTCAGTCCTATCAACAGCGTGAGCGCCGTTTTGGCCGCACCAGTGAGCAATTACAGATAGTGTTATCCGCGGAAGGATAAAAAGATCACATTTCATGCTTAAAGCCCGCATCCTTACTGCACTGGTTGTTCTTCCCTTATTTTTATCAGCACTGTTTTTTTTGCAAGATATCTTTTGGGCTATTGTATTACTGTCGCTGACTGTGATCGGATCGCGCGAATGGAGCCGATTGGCCGGATTCTCGGTAAAAAATACCATCGTTTTTATGCTTCTGACCACTGTGATCGGAGGAGAATTATTATTTCAATTGAGTGAATCGTTAAAAACGAATATCTACTCAATAGAATTGATCTGGTTTTATGGCTTGTCGGCAGCTTTCTGGATCATTGCTGTACCACCCTATTTGAAACAGCTTTTCACGATCAAACAGCCGTTCATCCTCATGCTGATAGGCTGGATCGTGTTGTTACCCACGTGCCTTGCGCTTTATCAGCTACGCGCAATCGGTCCGATGCTTTTACTCGGCTTCATGGCCACCATCTGGATTTCCGATAGCGCAGCTTACTTCACCGGCAGATCACTCGGCAAACGCAAACTTGCCCCGCAGATTAGTCCGAATAAGACCTGGGAAGGAGTGGCAGGTGCTCTAATAGCGGTATTGATTTACGGTCTGATCTGGGATTTCTGGTTTAACGAACAATCTTTAGCGGCAAAATTGATACCGTTGCTGCTGTTTATGGCGATCTTGGGTATTATTGGCGATTTGTACGAATCACTGATGAAGCGCCAAGCCGGTGTTAAGGATAGCGGCAATATTTTGCCGGGTCACGGCGGAATTCTGGATCGAATCGACGCTTTGACTTCCTCACTGCCATTCGCCACGTTAGCGTTACTTATTTTTTATTCATCTGCGTCATGAAAACTACTCGTCAAATCACTATTCTTGGCTCTACCGGCAGCATCGGGGAAAGCACGTTGGATGTTATTGCACGACATCCGGATCGTTTCCAGGCTTTCGCACTGACTGCCAACAATAATGTCGAAAAAATGTTCGCGCAGTGCCAGCGTTTTCAACCACGGTTCGCGGTCATGTTGAATACGGCCAGCGCAGAACAACTCGCCAGCGCGATTAAATCAGCCGGTATCCAGACAGAAGTACTGGCCGGTATCGAGTCGCTAGAAAAAGTCGCCTCGCTTCCCGAAGTGGACGCCGTGATGGCCGCCATTGTCGGCGCCGCCGGAATCCGCCCGACATTCGCCGCAGCGCGCACCGGGAAATTGGTGTTACTTGCCAACAAAGAAACGTTGGTCATGGCGGGGCGGATTTTTATGGATTTGGTGAAACAGCACAATGCCACATTATTGCCGATCGATAGCGAACATAACGCCATCTATCAATCATTGCCGCATCATTTCAACGGCAATCTGACAGCGGCCGGTATCAGCCGTATTTTACTCACCGCTTCGGGCGGACCATTCCGGCGCGCGCCATTGGACTCGCTCGCGAGCGTAACACCAGAACAAGCATGCGCCCATCCCAATTGGGACATGGGACAGAAAATCTCGGTGGATTCCGCCACCATGATGAATAAAGGGTTGGAAGTGATTGAGGCGCATTGGCTGTTTGAAGCGCCGCCGGAAAAAATCCAAGTGGTCATCCATCCACAAAGCGTCATTCATTCCATGGTTGCGTATGTTGACGGCTCGGTGATTGCGCAATTGGGCAATCCCGACATGCGCACGCCGATCGCGCATGCCATGGGCTATCCGGATCGTATAGAAAGCGGCGTATCGGCTTTGGATATGTTTAAAGTCGCTCACCTGGATTTTGAAGAGCCGGATTTTAAAAAATTCCCCTGTCTAGGATTGGCTTATCAAGCCCTTGCTGCAGGCGGGAATATGCCCGCGGTGCTGAATGCCGCAAATGAAATCGCGGTGGAATCGTTTCTGAAAAGACGCATGCCGTTCACCGCCATTCCGCTCATGATCGAGCACGTCATGAAAACCATGCGGCAAGAAGAAATGTCAACGTTGGATGATGTGCTCAGAACAGACGAGCAAGCGCGCGATGCCGCGCAAAACTGGCTTGCCAATTTACAGTGAGTCTTCACAAAACAAAAAGACTTGATGACTAGATTCCATTTTTCCCAATTAGTGATAGTATCGTGCATTATTCAATGAAACGATGAAATGATCAGTATTATGCTGTCTTCCGGCTTCTTTCCGCTTCCCTTGTGCAATATCTGACATGTCAATAACTTACACGATCATTTCGTTCATTATCGCATTAGGGATATTGATTACATTTCATGAATTCGGTCATTATCTGGTAGCGCGCTGGAACGGCGTGAAAGTACTGCGATTTTGCATCGGCTTTGGTCAACCTATTTTCCGCAAGCGTTGGGGAAAAGATCAGACGGAATGGGTGATTGCCGCTATTCCGTTGGGCGGTTATGTCAAAATGCTGGATGAAAATGAAGGCAGAGTGGCAGCGGAAGATTTGCCGCGTGCGTTCAACCGCCAGCCGGTCGCGCGCCGATTCGCCATCGTAGCCGCCGGCCCTATAGCCAATTTCCTGTTAGCGATTGTTTTATATTGGCTGCTTTTCATTCTCGGCGTTACCGGCATGAAGCCTGTCCTGGGTCCGGTTGAACCTGCTACACCTGCTGCTCACGCCAATTTTACCGAAGGCGAAACCATTGTCAGTATCGAAAACGAGCCTGTCGCCAGCTGGCAGGATGCACGTTGGACATTATTACGCTACGCCATCGATCAGTCAGCGGATGTAACCATACAAACCGCCAGTAAAAATGGTGAGATTAATTGGCGCAAGCTGGATTTAAGTCACGTCGATCCGGATAAACTCAATGAAAATTTTCCCGGCATCATTGGACTTACCAGCTACCAGCCCACCGTCAAGCCTGTCATCGGCCAGGTCATTGCCGCTAGTGTCGGTGACAAAGCAGGGTTGCTGGCCGGTGATGAAATCATCGCTGTCGATGATACTGAAATCCATACCTGGATGGACTTTGTCAAAGTAATACGGTCAAGTCCGGGACGAACGCTGGAACTGGAAATTTGGCGCAATGGCCAAACGATCGTATTAAGCGTTACGCCGGAAAACGCGGCTGAGAATAGCAAACAAATCGGAAAAATCGGTGTGGCCCCTGTGGTCAATCAAGCGGAATTCGACGAACTGCTTGTAACCATCCACTATCCTCCCGGCAAAGCACTGCAAAAAGCGCTCGAGAAAACATGGGAAACAACGGTGCTGACTTTGCAAATGTTGGCGAAAATGATTACCGGCGATGTCTCCCTGAAGAATGTCAGCGGGCCGATCTCGATTGCCGATTATGCTGGCCAATCCGCACAGATGGGATTAGTGTCTTACCTAGCGTTCCTGGCATTGATCAGTGTCAGTATCGGCATTCTGAACTTACTGCCGATCCCGATTTTGGACGGAGGGCACTTAATGTATTATTTGATTGAAATCATCAGAGGCGGTCCGCTTCCTGACAAAATTATTATTATTGGACAGAGAATCGGGATGGCCCTGCTATTAACTCTGATGATATTTGCCATCTATAACGATATTAACCGCCTCATCACTGGCTAAATAATGAAATTCCGGCATCTTGTAGCACTGTTAAGCTTCTTTTACGCATTCTCGTGCTGGGCCGGCGATTCTTTCATTGTTAAGGATATCCGTGTTGAAGGCATACAACGTACCGAAGCCGGTACGGTATTCAGTTATTTGCCGATCAAGGTCGGCGATGTTTTGGATGAAAACAAGGCAACCGAGGCGATCAAAGCACTGTACGCTACCGGCTTTTTCAAGGATGTAAAACTAAAATCTGAAAACAACATTCTGATCGTAGAAGTCGTAGAGCGGCCTGCAATCGCGCAAATCAGTATCAATGGCGCCAAAGAATTTGAAAAAGACAAGTTACTCGAAGGTCTAAAACAAGCCGGGATATCGGAATCGCGGATTTTCAGCCGCTCGCTGCTGGAAAGAGCGGAACTTGAATTAAAGCGCCAGTATATTGGCCGCGGCAAATATGCTGTCAAAATTACCACCACCACAACCCCCCTGGAACGTAATCGTGTGGCGATTAATTTCGATATCAAGGAAGGCCGTACAGCCAGAATCAAAAAAATAAGCTTTGTCGGTAATGAAAAATTTAGCGATAAAGAATTGCGCGGCATACTGGTACTCAGAAAGCCGGATTTACTCAGCTGGTTTACCAAAAATGATCAGTATTCAAAACAAAAACTGGCAGCCGATCTGGAAACGCTGCGCTCCTACTATCTGGATCGCGGTTATCTTGAATTCAATATCGAATCCACACAAGTATCGATCACACCGGATTTACGCGATATTTACATCACCATCAACTTGACCGAAGGTGCTCAATACACCGTCTCTGATATTAAAGTGGCTGGCGATACGATCATACCGGAAGAAGAGATACGCAAACTGATTTTGCTCAAAAGTGGTGCGGTATTCGCCCGCCAAAAAATGACCGAATCGATTAAATCGATTACAGACCGGTTGGGTGACGACGGTTATGCCTTTGCCAATGTCAATGCATCGCCGGAAATCGACCAGGAGAACCGCAAAGCCGCATTTACTTTTTTTATTGACCCGGGGCGGCGGGTCTACATCCGGCGTATCAACATCACAGGAAACGATCGGACCCGCGACGAGGTGATCAGGCGTGAATTCCGGCAAATGGAAGGGGCTTGGTATTCGACTAAGAACATCAACCTCTCAAAAGTGCGCGTAGACCGTTTAGCTTTCTTTAATAGCGTCAATGTCGAAACTCCGGCCGTGCCCAATAAAACGGATCAGGTCGATATCAACGTCAAAGTAGAAGAAAGGCCGACCGGATCGATCATGTTTGGCGCCGGTTATTCGCAGCAGCAAGGCATCATTCTGAACGGCTCGGTTTCTCAGAACAATATTTTCGGTACCGGTAATTTTTTCAGCTTGGATGTAAATACCGGTCTCATCAATAAAACTTACGCCGCTTCATTCACTAATCCTTATTTCACCGTGGATGGCGTCAGTCTCGGCGTTGACGTCTACAAGCGCGATTTGGATACGCGGAAATTAGTACAAGTTGGCGCATTCAAAACGGAAACATTAGGCGCAGGTTTGCGGCTTGGCATACCAATCGCGGAAGGTGACATCGTGTCATTTGGACTGGCCGCGGAGAATACCAAGATCGGAACTTTTGGCGACAGCCCGCTACGTTATATCGATTTTGTCAGAGAGTTCGGCACATCCACCAACAATTTCCCATTTACCATCAGCTGGGCCCGCGACCGCCGCGACAGCGCCATCTGGCCCACATCCGGAACCACACACCGGCTATTCGGCGAAGTCAGCATACCCGGCGGCGATTTGAATTATTACAAAGTCAGTTATAGCCAAAAATGGTATTTCCCGATAACCGATTTCTTCACGCTGATGCTGAATGGCGAAGCCGGGTATGGCGACGGTTATACCGGACATCCGTTGCCATTTTTCAAGAACTTTTTCGCCGGTGGTAACAACTCCGTCCGCGGGTATAACTTGAACTCCTTGGGTCCTCGCGACCAGTTCACCAATATTACAGGCAGCAATTCAACCTTGTTTGCCATTGGTGCTAGCAAACGCGTTGTCGGTAATATCGAACTGATGTTTCCGGTGCCTTTCTTAAAAGACGATCGATCGCTGCGTTTGAGTACATTCCTTGACGGCGGTACCGTATTTAACAAATTCGGCGATCTTAATAACTTTATGCGTTATTCAGCCGGATTGGCACTCACCTGGGTTTCACCGATGGGACCGCTGAAGGTAAGCATCGCGCAACCCCTAAACGATCACCCCGGCGATAATCTGCAAAGATTCCAGTTTATGTTCGGGCAACAATTCTGATGAAGTTAGCGAAACAAATCCATCAACAGCGGCGAGGCCTGGCTATGTTCATAGCAGCCGCGGCTTTTACCTGTAGCTCGATGACTGTTGTCAGCGGCGGCATCAAAATCGGGGTAGTCAATACCGAAAAAATCCTACGTGAATCGTCACCGGCGCTTCAGGCGCAGAAAAAAATCGAGCAGGAATTCATGCCGCGCGATGAAGACATCAAGAAAATGGCTTTGGAAGCCAAGACATTGCAAGACAAGCTGGAGATCAACAGCATCAAAATGGAAGAAAGCGAGCGGCGCAATCTGGAAAGAAACCTGGCCAATCTGAGCCGGGAATATCAGCGCGCGCAGCGGCAAATGCGCGAAGATTTGAGTGTGCGTCAGAATGAAGAATATAGCGTCATACTCGAGCGTACCAATCGGGCGATCAGCAAAATCGCCGAAGCGGAAAACTATGACCTGATACTGCAATTGCAAGACTCGGTCTACAGAAGCCAGCGCATCGACATCACCGACAAAGTGATCAAAGTGCTCGAGAGCGAATAACAAAAGCGCAGCCGGTATATTCCGATCCGGGCTGCAAGGCTAAAAAGGAAAATAAATGAGCATCATGAACATTCACGAAATTTTGAAATACTTGCCACACCGTTACCCGATTTTGCTGGTCGACAAGGTTATTTCGCTCGAAGCGGGCAAGGACATCGTTGCGGTAAAAAACGTTTCGATCAACGAACCGTTCTTTTCCGGACACTTTCCCCATTACCCCGTTATGCCGGGCGTTCTGATCGTCGAAGCGCTGGCGCAGGCGGCCGCATTGCTGACGCTCAAAACCGAGAACGCCGTCAATAAAACCGATTCGGTTTATTATTTCGTCGGCATCGACGGTGTGCGCTTCAAAAAGCCCGTTTTACCGGGTGATCAGTTGATTCTGAAAGTGACCATCGAACGTCAGATCAAAGGACTCTGGAAGTATTCCGCCCGCGCCGAGGTGGATGACCAATTGGTCACCGAAGCGCAACTGATGTGTACCGCAAGAGCGGTATAACCCATCCCGTTTCAATTGCTGCCGGCCGCGGATAGCAAAACACTCGCCGGCGGCGTCGACGAAGCAGGCCGCGGGCCGCTCGCCGGTCCGGTATACGCAGCCTGCGTGGTTCTTAATCCGGCCCATACTATTGCTGGTTTAGCCGACTCCAAGCAACTAAGCGAAAAACAACGCGACGTCCTTGCAATTGAAATCAAACATCACGCCCTAGCCTGGGCAATCGCATTCGCCACGGTTGAGGAAATCGACCGGATCAATATCCTGCAAGCAAGCCTGCTCGCCATGCAGCGCGCCGTGCAAAGCCTGCCGTTTACACCTGAGCAAGTGCTGATCGACGGCAAGCACAGCCCGCGCCTCGACTGTGAAGTGCAAACCATCGTCAACGGCGACCGTTTAATCCCTGCAATCTCGGCCGCATCGATCTTGGCCAAAACCGCGCGCGATGCCGAAATGCTGCGATTGCACCAAATTTATCCGCACTACGGTTTCGACCGGCATAAAGGCTACCCGACCAAAGCGCATTTCCAAGCCTTGCAACAACACGGCGCGTGCGAAATTCACCGGCAAAGTTTTGCGCCGGTCAAAGCGGTGATTCACCAGATGCTGTGACAGCTCGATGAAGCATAAAGCTTGTTTATTTGTGACTGCGGCAGTTTTATGATTATCATCGCTTACTATGCAGATACGCATTTTCCTATCCATCGTCAGCGCGGAGTTCCGCAGTTATCGCGATACTTTGCGGCATGATCTTGAGCGTCCCAACGTCACGGTCAAAGTGCAGGAGGATTTCATCGCCACCGGCACGGAGACGCTGGACAAGCTGGACGATTACATCCGCCAATGCGATGCGGTGATTCATTTGGCCGGTGACATGACCGGTGCTTTGGCGCAGGCGCCTTCCTTGGCGCTGATCCAAGCGCGCTACCCGGATCTGGCCGAGCGCCTGCCGCCGCTCCGTCCTTGTTTGGAACCCGGCGCAGCGCCACTTTCCTACACGCAATGGGAAGCGTGGCTGGCGTTGTATCACCGCAAACCGTTGATCATCGCCGCCCCGGAACCCGATGCGCCGCGCGATGCCAATTACAAATTGATTGAAGAACAACGCGAGCACCAGCGGCAGCACCTCGACCGCCTCGCCGCATACGAGCGCTACCCGGAGATCCGCTTCACCAGCGCCGACCGGCTGGCGGTTGAAATCCTGCGCTCAAAACTGCACGATATTCTCGCCTGCGCCGGTACAGCCAATAAACCCGTCAATCTCCCGCTGGCCAGCATCGGCGGATTGTTCAAAGGCCGCGATGCTTTGCTGGACGACCTGGGCCGCAACTTTGGCGCGATTCCCGCAACGACCGACATACCAGCCGCCGCTTGCGTGCTGAGCGGTCTTGGCGGCGCAGGTAAAACACGGCTGGCTTTGGAATATGCCTGGCGGCATGGCAACGATTACACGGCACGGCTTTTCGCCACCGCCGATAGTGCGGAAGCGCTGCAACGCAACCTGGCGGCGTTGTGCCGTCCCCTCACTTTAGTGGAACAACAGGAAACCGATGAAAGCAAGCAATGCGACGCCGTACTCGCCTGGCTACGGCAACATCCCGGCTGGTTGCTGATCCTCGATAACGTCGATACCGAAGCAGCCGCGGCGGCTGTCGAGGAACTGGCGCCGCGATTATTGGGCGGACATATCCTGGTAACCAGCCGTCTGGCAAACTGGAGCCATCACTTGCAACCGTTGCCGGTCGATACCCTGCCGCCCGATGCCGCGACGGAGTTTCTGCTGGAACGCACCAGCACCAAACGCCGCCCGCTGGCAAACGACAACACTCAGGCGGCATTGCTGGCGGAAACGCTCGGCTACCTGGCGCTGGCCCTGGAACAGGCGGGCGCTTATATCTGCCAGCACCGCCTGACCTTTGAGAATTACCTTCAACAATGGCGCAGCCAGCGCGATAAGATACTGGCTTGGTACGATGAGCGGCTGATGCAGTACCCGAAGAGTGTCGCCGTCACCTGGCAGACTTCGTTCGATCAGCTCGGCGCATTCGCCCGGCAATTGCTGCAACGCCTAGCTTGGTTGAGTCCTTCACCGATCCCCGAAGCGTTGCTCGATGTGCCGGTCACGGATAGTAAAAACGAAGCCGATCCGTTCGCGGCTTTAGCGGAACTAGAATCCTATTCGCTGGTGACCCGCGCACGCGACAACCCGAGCTTTACCGTGCACCGCCTGGTGCAGGAAATCACGCGCCGCCAGCAAGACGATCCGGGAAATACCCGTCTGCACGAAGCGCTGCGATGGCTGAACACCGCCTTCTCCGGTGATCCGCAAGACGTGCGCAATTGGCCGGTGTTGAATCCCTTGGCGCCGCATGCGCAAGCCGTCGCCGGATACGCGGATGCAGCAGGGATCGCCGCGCCCACTGCCCGATTGTTCAATCAGCTGGGTGCCATGTACCTGACTAAGTCCCTGTATGCCAAAGCAGAGCCGCTGATGCGCCATGCACTCGCCATTGATGAAGCAAACCTCGGGCTAAATCACCCCAAAGTCGCCCTTCTCCTCAACAATCTGGCACTACTGCTTCAAGAAACTAATCGCCTGACCGAGGCCGAGCCGCTGATACGCCGTGCGCTCGCCATCGATGAGTTGAGCTTCGGACCGGATCACCCCAACGTTGCCCGCGACCTCAATAACTTGGCACAACTGCTAAAGGCTACCAATCGTCTGATCGAGGCCGAACCGCTGATGCGCCGCGCACTCGCCATCGACGAGTTGAGCTTCGGGCCGGATCATCCAGATGTTGCTATCGACCTCAACAATCTAGCGCAACTACTTCTAGATACCAACCGCCTGACCGAAGCAGAACCGCTGATACGCCGCGCACTAGCCATCGACGAAGCGAGTTTCGGGTCGGATCATCCCAGCTTTGCTCGCGATCTCAACAATCTGTCACGACTACTTCAAACAACCAACCGCCTGACCGAGGCTGAACCATTGATGCGCCGCGCACTCGCCATTGCTGAGGAAAGCCTCGGGGCCGATCACCCCAACGTTGCCAGTTCCCTCAGCAATCTGGCACTACTACTTCAGGATACCAACCGCCTGACCGAAGCCGAGCCGCTGATGCGCCGCGCACTCGCTATCGACGTGTCGAGCTTCGGGCCGGATCACCCCAACGTTGCCATCCGCCTCAACAATCTTGCGCGACTGCTTCAAGATACCAACCGCCTGACCGAGGCCGAACCGTTGATGCGCCGTGCACTGGCTATATTCATCGCCAGTCTGGGCGCGGAGCACCCTTACTCGCGTACTGTTAAGAACAACTATGCCGCGCTTCTCGTGGAATTGGGAAAAACGGAAAATGAAATCACGGCTCAGCTCAGCTCAATGACCTTACCGGCCAGCGTTAACACCGCGACTGACAGTCACCAACACCGAAAATCTCATTCATTCCACTTTAGCGTATAATAGCGGCTAATCACTGTGGTTATCATGACAAGCGATGGTACTGATAACTATCGAAATTACCGGCGGCCTCTCACTCAACAAAGGATCAATCGAATATGCGCGTTTTAAAAAATACTGTGGTTTCACTGAACTATGAATTGACGGATACTTCGGGCAAAGTTCTGGAGAAAACGGATTCACCGATCAGCTATTTGCACGGCGGGTACGGCGGCATTTTCCCGCTGGTGGAAGAAGCGTTGCACGAAAAGGAGATCGGTCATTCCTGCTCGGTTGCAATGGAGCCGGAAGATACCTTCGGCGAGTACGACGCCGAACTGATTCGCGTCGAGCCGCGCAGCTCATTTCCCGACAACGTGGTCGTCGGTATGCATTTTGAAGGTGGTGCGGAAGATTCTGATGATTTTATTATCTATAAAGTGACCGATGTTACCGACGACTCGGTCATCGTCGACGGTAATCACCCATTTGCCGGTATGAAACTGAATTTTGCTTGCACCATCACCGATGTGCGCCCCGCCACAGAGGATGAAATCGCGCACGAGCATGTGCATGGCGCGCACGGTCACCACGACCATTAACCGCCTTTTTCCGGCAGCGGTTTCGGGTATTAACCGTTGCCCGGTATTTCTAAGGAAGCTCTGAAGAAGGTAGCAACAAGCAAAGGTCAGTCAAGGCGGAATCAGGCGAAAAAGTGCAGTTTACGAGGTGTAAATGAGCATTTTGAACCTGATTTCAACACAGAATGGCCGAGCGTAGTAGTTTTTCAGAGCTTTCTTAACGCCTTTTTCAATTCGTACAGTTGTTCCAACGCCTGCCGGGGGCTTAGTTCGTCCGGCGAGAGGCTTTTCAGCATAGCAATGACCGCATGGTCTTCTTGCGGAGGATCGGGATCGATCGGCGGTTCAGATGCTGAAAAGGAAAACAGATCCAGTTGCGGTTCTTTTTTTATGCTTTCCTGTTCCAGTTTGATCAGATGTTTTCTTGCCAGCTTGATGACCGCTTCCGGGACACCCGCCAGCGCCGCGACTTGCAATCCGTAACTTTGACTGGCCGGGCCTTCGTTCACCTTGTGCAGAAAAACGATGCGGTGCTTGTATTCCACGGCATCCAGATGCACGTTTTGCAACTGGCTGAATTCTTCCGCCAGTTTGGTCAGTTCAAAATAATGCGTGGCAAACAGCGTAAAACTGCGGCTCTTGGTCAATAAATGACGCGCGATGGCGAACGCCAAAGCCAAGCCGTCGAATGTCGACGTGCCGCGCCCGACTTCATCCATCAGCACCAAACTTTGCGCCGTGGCGTTGTGCAGGATGTTGGCAGTTTCCGTCATTTCCACCATGAACGTCGAACGCCCGCTGGCCAGATCGTCGGCGGCGCCGATGCGGGTAAAAATCTGATCCAGCATGCCGATGCGCACCGCTTTCGCCGGTACATAACTGCCGCAATGCGCAAGCAAGGCGATCAATGCGATTTGCCGCATGTAAGTGGATTTTCCGCCCATGTTGGGTCCGGTGATCAGCAGCATGCGCGGTTTTCCGGTATGTTCGGCGCCCAACTGCACATCGTTGGCGACAAAGTTTTCCACTTGCTGCTCCACCACCGGATGGCGGCCGGTTTCGATCACCAATTCATCGTCATCGGACAGTTCCGGCGCTGTATAGCCGAGCGCTTGCGCACGTTCGGCAAAAGCGCACAACACATCGAGTTCCGCGATCCCGGCAGCGATTTTTTGCAGCGTTTGCACATGCTTTACCAGCACATCCAATAATCCTTCGTATAAATATTTTTCCCGCGCCAGCGCCCGGTCTTGTGCCGATAAGGCTTTGTCCTCGAACGCTTTCAGTTCCGGCGTGATGTAACGCTCGGCGCTTTTCAGGGTTTGCCGGCGGCGGTAATCGGCAGGGATTTTTTCGCTGTGCGCATGCGTAACTTCGATGTAGAAACCGTGCACGCGGTTGTATTCCACTTTCAGATTGGGAATGCCGGTGCGTTCCTTTTCACGTAGTTCCAGTTGCAGCAGAAATTCGCCGCAATTATTCTGCAATGCGCGCAATTCATCGAGTTCGGCATCGTAACCGTCGGCAATGACGTTACCTTCGCGCAGCACCACGCCCGGTTCCGGCAGCAGCGCATTGCTCAGCAATTCGACGACAGCCGTGTCGATCTGCAATGCGTGTATCAATTGACCGATACGCTCGCTGGCGCAAGCGGTGACGGTCTGAATCACATCCGGTAATAACCGCAAACTATCGCGCAAACCCGACAAATCCCTCGGCCGCGCTGATCTGAGCGCGATACGCGCGGTAATGCGTTCGATATCGGCGCATTGCCGCAGCAGCGTTCTCACCGTTGCAAAATAGTTCTGGCCATTTTCACCGGTCAAAGCCGCAACGCTGTCGAGCCGTTGTTGTATCGCCACACGATCGCGCAACGGATGATGCAGCCAGAATTGCAGCAAGCGGCTGCCCATATTGGTTGCGCACGTATCGAGCAGTGCCAGTAACGTGGGTGAGCGCTCGCCACGAATCGTTGCGGAAATTTCCAAATTGCGGCGCGTGGCGGCGTCCATGCGCACATAAACGCTCTGCCGCTCGGCTTGCAATGACGTGATATGCGGAGCGGCGGATCCTTGCGTCAGGCGCGTGTATTCCAGTAAAGCCCCGGCGGCGCACAATGCAGTGGTTAAATCCTCGCAACCGAAACCGCTGAGATCATGCGTTTCAAATTGCCGTATCAAACTATTGCGCGCGCTATCGTGCTCAAATTGCCACACCGGCAGGCGTTTCAACGCCCAATTTTTTCCTTGCACTTCAGGCAAAACCAGCGGCTCGGGCAGAAGAATTTCCGCCGGTTGCAAGCGTTCCAGCTCGCTGAGCAGATTTTGCGGGCCAGTTTCCAGCACGCGCAATTGCCCCGCCGCCAGGTTCAGCCAAGCCAACCCCAATGCCGATTCCTGCATCATCAGCGCCAATAAAATGCAATCGCGCTTATCATCAAGCAACGCCGCATCGGTCAGCGTCCCCGGCGTGATGATGCGCGTCACTTCGCGCGCCACCGGCCCTTTGCTGAGCGCCGGATCGCCTACTTGCTCGCAAATCGCCACCGATTCACCCGCCTTGACCAATTTGGCCAAATATTGCTCGGCCGCATGGTAGGGCACGCCCGCCATCTTGATCGGTTCTCCGGCGGAAGCGCCTCGTTGCGTCAGCGTGATTCCCAGCAGTTTTGCCGCTTTCTCCGCATCGCCGAAAAACAACTCATAAAAATCCCCCATGCGATAAAACATCAGCATGTCCGGATACTGCGCCTTGATGCGCAAATATTGCTGCATCATAGGTGTGTGTTTACTAACTATATCCATTATATTCCTTGTTATTTTTCTTATATATCTTAGTAAACATATTATATAACAATAATTTCATGATTCCTTTATATTTCATTACGTCTCTTAAGATTTCACTTAATCTCGAAATTTAGTATAGTATATAGTGTAGGAATTTCTTTTTAACTATTAATAAGTATTCAAAAACTACACTAAATCTAATTATCCCTTTTCCTTTTTAGAAATAAAGCACCCCGCCGCAAGCGGCGAGGTATTAAGTACGCTCTTCAACCTGCTGGTTTTCAACCAGCTTACGCCCCAAGGGGCGAGGAATTAAACCCGAAGAGATTAAATTAACTAATGCTGGAATCTTATTGTGAGTTACCAAGATAATAATAAGCCACTATCATCACGAGAAATTGCAACAATGAAGCCGGGTGACAACACCAAATCTGACACAGGTGAAAATAGAGGTCTTCGAATAAGTTGCAGCGGATCAGGTACAAAAACTTTCTTCTATCGATATCGAAGCCCTATCACAAAAAAACTTGTACAAATGAGATTAGGGCATTTTCCTACTATGTCATTGGCTGAAGCAAGAATTAAACTTCAGGAATACAGAGTAATAAGGAATTCCGGACGCTGTCCCGCAAATGAGCTTAAATCACAACAAAAAAAAATAGAGGAACAATTACAACAAGAACAGGCTATAAGCAATTTCACCATTAAAACAATGATTGAGTTGTACCTTACTCAGCATATAGAGGATAGATTAGTTAATGGCAAAATTGTTTCTGGAGCCAGAAAACCAAAAGGACAATCCGAGGTTAGGAGAACTTTATACGGAGATGCAGTACGAGCGCTCGGCAGTAAGCCAGCTTGTTTGGTCACCCGAAAGGATGTTGTTAATCTCATTATGGAAATTGTTGGCCGAGGATCAAATGTGCAAGCAGGCAACGTGCTACGAGAACTCTCAGCTGCATTCGACTACGCGATTGGCTTGGGTAAATTTAATGATGACTTTGCAAATCCCGCATTGCTTGCAAAATCCGGATTACGGCAAGCAAAGATCAGACTTACACACCAGAAGGGCAAGCGTGTTCTGAGTGACAAAGAGCTAACATGGCTTCTTAACTGGTTACCAGGATCAGTTTTTACACCAACCCAAAAAAATGTAATTCGATTTACTCTTTGGACTGCATGCAGAACCGGGGAAGTTTGTGCTGCCACTTGGTCAGATATTGATCTTAAAAACAAAACCTGGCATTTAAAATCCAGCAAAACTGGAATAGAAAGATATGTGCAATTACCTCAACAAGTCATTGAATTCTTAGAGCAACTAAAACTATCAACTGGAGAATATTTGTTTCCATCACAGAAAACCGGGTTGCCTATACAACAAAAATCTTTAACTGAACAAAGTTGGCGCTTGAGAGAAACAAAACGCATGTTGGATATTGATCATTGGACTCCCCACGATTTAAGAAGAACTGTGAGAACTGGCCTATCCCGATTAGGATGCAGAAATGAAGTTGCTGAGGCAATAATTGGCCATTCAAGAAAAGGTATTGAAGGAACTTATGATTTACACAGTTATGAAGTGGAGTGTCGTATATGGTTACAAAAATGGGCGGACCATCTTGATAGCCTAGCTCTTGTTTAATAGATAACTGATTATTAATGATAATTATTAAACTATAAATTCCACAAGTACGAACCGATCACGCTAATTTTAGAAATAACATTGTTTTTTCTAATGACTTTAAGGAGTGGTCAGTATGTGTGAATATTGTTATGAATACGCGATGCTTCACTTTGTGGCATCCGGCCAAAGACATGGTATTTATAGCCGGTTTGCTTATCTTGAGGAAGCCGATGATCTTAAAACCGAGATCGAACAACTGGAAGATCCCAATAATCCGAAACCGCTGATCGATCTGGCATTCTGCCGCTTATACGATCACTACTTTTCGCATGGCTTTGATCCTGGGTTATTCAATACCCTGCAGAATAAATTTGGACACGAAGCCGTGCAAGCCTATCTCGCCAACCGGCAAGCCTGCCACAATGACCTGTTCCGGGCGGAACTGAGCCAAATAGAACTCCTGACCGATGCAGCCCAATGGAACTGGTTCATGGCCGATCAGGAAAGAATACACAGCAATGCCCTGGAATTGCTGAATTCCTATTATGACTGGTGGGTTCTCGGTATCGGCAAGGAAAAAGAACAGAGAAAACCAAATTCCATTGACGAAAATCTGCTGTTTCCTGATCAACTAATAACGGCGAGTGCTGAATGGGACGAATTCCATGCGCTATATCCAGCACTATTCTTTGCACTGTCATACCTCATCAACCACCACAGTGATTCTGGCATCATCAGGAAAATTGCATTGACCAACCTGAAAGATGGGGCGGACATCTGGACAAAAGATTTATGGCTGCAACGCAAAGCCATGATCACCTGTGTGAGGCGTGACGGATTTTCATTGGTCGTGGATAATCTAAGCCAGATCCGGTATGAATTGATTTACTATATTTTGCTAAAGAATGATACCGACCCCGCTGAATTGAATAAGTTAAAGGAAGCTATTCTGTCTGAGGATGAGCACCCAATGCAGGCAATGATTGAACGTGAGCATGTCATTGAGTTGATGAATCGATTGGCTACATGAATTAAGGGATCTATTTATTTTGTCGTTTTCCTGGTCAACAATGGCAAGTGCACCAAATACTCGGTCATTCTGATCCCAAGGTGACTATGCTTTATGTTCATCCGTTTTTCACCATGATCTGCATACGCACATGAATTAGACTGACAGGTAGACAGTGAGCGACAAACCGAAGTCGAAAGACGACATCAACCAAGGTGTCTTGCAGTTCCAAGGCGCATGGAATCAACTGCAGGGTGACGCCCTGAATAAGGCACTGACCGATTATGGCAAAGGCATCCAGGAATCCATTTCCCAGAGGGGAGGTGGATTCACCAATCAGTCTATGGATGTGAAGCAGGGCTTTGCAGCGGAAGCGCATCACACTGGCTCGTTCAATATTGAAGCAGCAGCCAAGGGTCAGAACAACCATCGCGCCACCCGCGATGTTGGCACTCATAACGACCCTGTGGCCGACATCCACGTGACAACGCCTGATGGTACGACCAAGCACCAGGTCAAGTTCTATAAGGATGGCGATAAGACCGCTGCGGCGTTATCACCAGAAAAGTACGACAACGTCGGCAAGATCGTACCCAAAGATCAGGTCGACTCCGTGAAGGCTTCGGCGCGTAAGCAGGCTCTGCGTAACGAAGAAACGCGTCCCGACGTTTCCAGGAGCAATCAGAACACCGCTGACAACGCTACCGACACTCTGACATCCAGCGACGGCAAAGTTTCCAGCACAGGATTAAACCGCAAGGGTGAAGGAAGTGCTGAAGAACTTGTAAAGGAAGCCAAGACCAAAGAGAACGGACCTGAGTACAAGGAAAAGGGGCGCGTGCGCAGCGAGTTTAATTCGATGCAATATCGCAATGCGGCCAAGACCGGCGCAATTGCCGGCGCTGTCAGCGAGGGGGCAACCATCTTGCTGGAGGTATTGCGCAGCGACGAGCCTCTGACCATGGATCAATGCATGGAAGTGGCACAACGAGTGGTAGTCAGCTCCGTAAAAGGTGCTGGCAACGCGCTGCTGATCACCAGCATCCAGCATGCGGGCCAGGCCATGATCGATGCTGCGGCTCAGCAAACCAGCAAAGCCATTGGCCAGACGATCGGCAAACAACTTATCAAGGGCAACGTAGCCGCTACTGTGGCTCAAATTACGATACAACTGGCCCAGAACTTGTACAAATTCTCTAATGGTGAGATTGACAATCTCCAGTTTGCTTCGTCAACGGTTGGTGGTGCTGTACAGGTTGTTGGTAGCAGCTTGGCATTTAGCTTAGGTACTGGCGCGGCCACCTACCTTGGCGCGAGCGTTCCTGCAGCCATTTCAAGTTACGCGATTGGCAGCACCACTCTGGGGGCTCTAGGTGTCATGGCCAGCGGCGCAGCATTTGCGATTGGGTTCGCTGTCGCAGCCGGAGCTTACGTCGATCACTTCTCATCTAAAGGCGTTGCACTTGCCAATGCGGACTTGAAATCAGCTTTGGAGCTGCTCAATGGAGGACAAATAGACCTTTCTACCTACGTGGGCAAGGTTAGCAAGATGTCTGAATTGACTTTCAGCTGGAGCGACATCCTACCTTTCAGCGGTGCGATCTCGGTTATTTCCGAATATGGTTCACGCAAGAACCAACTGCGTACCGTTCAAAGCAACATCCTCGACCAACTTGATGCATTGCCAGAACAAGAGCGGGAAATGATGCAGGAGCTGGCCAATCAGTACAGCAAAGCTATTACCGACATCGATCGTCAGTATGAAGAGGCGCGCGCAAGTATAACCAAGCAGGCATTCGACCAATTTGACTCTATGAGTAAAGAGCTCAATCAGCACTTAGAGATGCAGTACTTAATGTTCGCGCCTGTGCGCAAGAACTACATCGAGCACTCTGTCCTGATGGACATTGAACTCCGTAAGCAACAAGAAAACGAAGATCGCTCGCGAGCCTTTGCCATTGAACTTGAAATTATCCAGGACAAGCTGGAAGGCCTCGCCGTTTTGAATCAAGCAGACCTCACCATCAAGCAAATCGTGCATGAGACGGTCCTCACCCGCATGGAAATGCTGATCCCCAACAAGACGGGCTGGGATCACGCCTGTGAGTTTCTTGAGTTACTGTAAGAGATAAACGTTATGCTTCTGATTGCATTAGGTGTTGTGGGGTTGGTTGCGGCAGGTTGTGGCGCGAAATACGTAGCCCAATCTTGGGCTAGTTCCAAGTTGGAGCAGGAGGAAGCTCATACACAGTCACTGCTCCGCAAACTTGACCGTGCAAAGGCAGATGCAAACGAAAAGCTTCAAGACAAGAAGAGTGAATACTCACGCCGGATCAAGGCGCACCAAGAAAGGCGCAATGAGCAACTGAAGGCTCATATTGATTTTATGAATGAGCAGTTACAGATAACTGCCGGATATTTGCCAGAACTTAATCAATTCCAGAGCTTTACGTTCACCTGCGTGGATTCCTGGATGCACGTAGACTTGTGTCAACAGGAGATCGATATCATCTCTCAGAAGATTAGTGCCGTCGTCACCACGATAGGCCTGATCGATGCATACATCTCTGAACTGAATAAGCTATCTCAGCGCCAAGGGCGGCAGGCATGGCGCAAACTCACTGCTACACGGGAGCTGACGGTCACCAACGACTTTGTTAAAGAAACTAAGGATCGCATTGATCGCACATCGAAATCCAATCACGATGAATTCAAAAATGAATTCAAGCGCCTTCAAAGTCACCGCAACGCTCTCAACAAAGAGGTCAGTAATCTACACACTGAGCGCGCCGATTTAGTTAGAAGAAAAAAAATACTAGATAAACAGCACATTGCAAACAAGAAGGCCTTGGCTGAGAAGTACAAGTCGCGCGTTGAGCATTGGGGTAAGATCGCCAAGAAGTTTGAAGCCTACTATGCATTCGAGGTTAGCGAACTCAAGTACATCAACGAATGGATGGGTAGTCTCAGTGAGGGCGGCACTCTACCAGAAATAATTAAGGTCATTGGCACTACGGTGAAAGAGAGTGTTCAGTCCGCCAGAGAAAATCACAGAGGCATTGAAAATGAACGTAAGCGATATGCGTCCATTGTAAAAAAGGCTCATGACACTAATGACTATCCCGATACCTTTGCCAGCGATAAAGCACAACGAGACCGATTTAAACGCGAGGCAGATTCAGTTTGGAAAGATTTGCAAGAACGCATCAATGCACGGTCACTCCTGTACGCCCGATGCGACGAGCTGCGTGGCTATATCACTCGTATCAAACCCTTGCATCCCGATGCGGCCATGGATGCAATGTGTGAAATGCTGAACTCTGACCGCGAATTCAATGCCTGGCTTGCCTTCGGCATCAACACCAGCAAGCAAAAGCGCGAACACTGGGAGAAGGATTAAAAATGCAACCGCAAATTGAACTGCAGTTCTACTGGCGGCGCCAGGACATCAAGGAGGCCATCGTCGCTGTCACTAAGGCTGTCGCTGCTGGCTACGACACCAAGGACAAGCTGCTGGCCGCATTGCCTCAATTCTCAACCTATAGAATTGCACTTGCCATCGACGCACTGATTACGGCTGACATGGCAAAGAATAATCTTGGCTCGCTTACGATCCATTCAGACATGGATATTGTCTTTGAGTTACTTAAAGCCAAGCTTGTGCTCCCGTTGAGCCTGAAGGACGCAAAAAACCCAGCAATGCGCCGAGTACTTCTAAACAAACTTGGTTGCAAAAATCCTGCTGGAGTGGAAACGCTCCTAAACACAAATGTCGCTGAGGTATAAATGGGCGCACATCCGAATTTGCACGCCGAGACCGAAGTATCCATTGATTTGGTCGATCACATCGACCACTGGCTGGAATACCTCACGACGCTGCTTGACAACGCTGACAAAGCAACTAAGCCGAAGTTGGAGCGCCAGATCAGATATCTACTGGGCTTTCGCGCCGGTACGAACTGCAACATCAACCACAACCGGCTGCTGCAATATTATTACAGCAACCAAGCTAGGGAGGGCGGCGACAACATCTCTTTGCCCGGTGAAAACTACAACGCTGAAGATGAGTGCGTTCCGGATGAAAACTCGCCTGACACACAGGCCAGGATAGATGCCTTTATTGCGGAGTTTAAAGCCCGCGAAGGCGCGACCTCCATGTCGATCCATCCGACTAAGCCGATCCAAAGAAGCTACCAGCCCAACGATCCCGCCTTCAAGCTAATCCTCAAGGCTTTGGCCTGCGAAGATTTGTTCTTCATGCAAGGGCCACCTGGTACCGGCAAGACAACGGCAATTGTGGAGATCGTCCTGCAGCTGATACGAGCAAAGCCAAATGCTCGCATCTTGATCAGCTCTGAAACCCACGTGGCCGTTGACAATGCACTCGACCGCCTGGCAAAGGAGGCATCTCCCGAGCTGATGGACTCGATCTTGCGCTATCCAGAGTTCTCTATCTCTGAGTTTGAATGCGAAAATACTCCGCAGGCTGATGCGCTGACACGTGCAGACGCCCTCTGGCACAAGGCTCACGAGGCAGCTACAGAGCTGACCATGCAGCTATGGACTGATCTGGATACGTGCAGAAAAAATGATGATGACACTCTCTCTATCGCTCGCTGGCAAGCTCGTAACCTAGCTGAAATGCACCAGGTGATTGGCGTCACCTGTAATCAGATCGACCATCTGATGGACAGCGAAACTCAGATGTTCGACTTGGCCATCGTCGATGAATGCTCTAAGGCCACCATGCCTGAATGGTTAATGGCCATGAGCGTGGCCAAGAAGTGCATTCTGGTTGGCGACCATAAGCAATTGCCGCCCACGTTCTGCACAGAAGAATCCGAAGTGCTGGAACAAATGGACGGTCACAAGGAACGACTGATCCGCAACGGAGTAATCGACCGCCTCTTTGAGAACCTGCCATTCGAGATGAAAGGAACCCTCGGAAAGCAGTTCCGCATGTTACCGCACATTGGTCAGTTCATCTCTCACCACTTCTACAAAGGACAGCTTGAGCACCACCGGACTGAGACCGACCACGAATTTCAAGATTTTGGCTGGTTCACATACAAGTCCAATGGCTACCGAGTACCAGCGCAGCAGGGTAAAGAGAAGAAGATTCTGATCAACGATGTTGAGATCCGAATCATCTTGGCCCGCCTCGCTGAGATAAACGATCGCCTCAAGCAAGTCAAGGCCGAGCGAAAAATCAGTGTAGCCCTCATCACACCATACCGAGCCCAGTGCAAGGAGTTGCGCCAAGCACTGAGGAAACACGACTTCAGCGAGGTCCTCGCCGTGGAAGTCGACACCGTAGATGCCTTCCAAGGACGAGAAGCCGACATCGTGATCTTCTCATTCGCGAGAAACACCGGCCCCGCGACTTTCTATGCCGACGACCGCCGCATGAATGTGGCAATCTCCCGGGCTCGCGATGCGGTGTACCTGGTTGGCGACATGGATTACATCGCAAGCAAGCATTTGCCGGTGCTCGATGCGCTGATCAAATTACCCATCTTGATTGAACATGGCAGTGTTCTTCATAAGTAGTTGATGGAAATATCATTACCATTTTGAACGCAGAAAATAACCTTCTAAGATATAGCTGTATTGCAATTGTTTGTACAGATCGCTAAGTGAGTATTTTCTGCGCTGCATAAAATAAGCAGTTTCATTTAAACAGGTCTCTTTGCAATACAAATCTGCAGCAAAGTAGCTGGGAATATCCCAGTAATCTGTCAAACAAATTCCATTTTAACGTAGCAGTTCAACCTGGAGCATTTTGCATCCAGTTGCTTTCGCTCGTCCATAAAAAGGAGAAAAAATGTGTAATCCCAAATCAACAAGGGAGCGGCGGCCTATTGCCCTGTTTCCTTTAGGTAAGATTTTCGCAACCCCCGGCGCATTGGAAGCGCTGGATCGGTATGCCATCAATGCGATGGATTTGATCAAACGACACCAATCCGGCGACTGGGGCAACGTGCCGCCCAGTGATGCTGAAGAAAACCTGCGTTCGGTTGAAAATGGCTGGCGCATCTTATCAAGTTACCCACTTAGCGACGATCAGAACCTGTGGATCATCACCGAAGCGGATCGCAGTGTCACCACGTTGCTGTTGCCTGAAGAGTATTGAATCGGACTCTTATTCAAAGACAACAATAAGCTCCTTTCGGGTGTTATGGGAGCAAACTAAACGAAAACACCCAAACGTTAGCCTGTCAGCAGATTCAATGCTGGCGGGCTTTTTTATTACTTTTCAACTTACGATAACTGTTCATTATCACAACCGTGATGATTGGGTTATCCATTGCTTATGGAGATCTTTATGAAATTGATTGAAAAATCCGATTCACCATTGACCGATGCCGTGGTGGAACTGACCGGTAAGGATGGCAATGCCTTCTTGATTCTCGGCCTAGTTCGCCGCGCCATCTTGAAAAGCAATCGTCCGGAACTGGCGGAAAACTTCATGCGCGAAGCTACCGCCAGCGATTACGAGCATTTACTGAGCGTGTGTATGCGCTATGTCGATGTCCGGTAGGAGAATGGCATGAGAAAAAATTCAGTATTGTCCAGTCATGGTACCCGCAAAAAAGTCCGCGCCTATCTGGTCGCCACGCAAGCCAAGAATACCCAATTGGCTTATCAGAGCGATATTGCCCATTTCCTGAAAAGCGGCGGCAGGATTCCGGCAACCCCTCATTGTGTAGCCTCCTATCTGGCTGTTCACGCCAATACCCTGTCACTGGCAACGCTCAGTCGCCGGATGGTGGCAATCGGTCACGCCCATAAAGATAAAGGATTCGCATCACCGACTCGCTCGGCACTGGTAACCGATACACTGCGCGGTATCCGGCGCATCAATGGCAGCAGGCAGCGCCAGGTCATGCCCTTGCTGAAAACCGATCTGGTGAAAATTACCAGAAAATTACCTGGACTAATCGGATTACGCGACAAGGCATTGTTGCTGATTGGCTTTGCCGGAGCCTTTCGCCGTTCTGAATTGGTGGCGCTACAAGTGGAAGATGTACGGTTTGTAGCTGAGGGTGCGCTTATTCGTATCCGACGCAGCAAAACAGACCAAAATGGCATTGGCCGCAATGTCGCCATTCCCTATACCAATGGCCGTCATTGCCCGGTGCAGGCTCTGAAGCTGTGGCTTCAAAAATCAGGCATCAGAACCGGCGCATTGTTTCGCCGCATGAACCGCTTCGATCAAGTAACTGATTACGGACTATGCGCTGCATCGGTGGCGTTGATCATCAAGCAGCGGGTGGCAGAGGCCGGATTGAATCCCAAACAGTATTCCGGCCATAGCTTACGAGCCGGTTTGGTGACCAGTGCGGCCAAAGCCGGTGTCAGTTCCTGGAAAATACGTCAGCAAACTGCGCATAAGTCGGATGTGATGTTGCAGCGCTATATCCGGGATGGACAGTTGCTCCACAACAACGCAGTCAGCAAAATCTGGTAGCTGGTATGGATGAGGAGGAAAGGCTCATGCCCATCCGGCAAGGCAGTATTGATGGATTGTGCGGCGTGTATTCGGTGATGAACGCAACCGAAGCCGTCATCGGCAAATTTCACTATGACCGCAAACTGGGACGCAAAGCCAGCCAGAGAAAAGTTTTGTTTAAAAAACTGATCGGCTATTTGGCTAAGCATGACATGCTTGAGGAAGCCATGATTTGGGGTTTTGAAAATATTGACGCCAAAGGCGGCTTCGTAGACATCGCGATCAAATCCGTGAAAAAGTACCAGAAGCGCAAACTACGCAAGGAAATCGCATTTGATACGGATGACGTGACACTGGACGAGTATTGGGAAAAACTGACCGAACATCTGAGTCAGCCGGACTCAGCAGTTATCATTTGCTTGAGTGGCCGGATCAAACACTGGACGTGCGTCAGAAGGATTACGCCCAGTGCGATGATTTTATCCGACTCATCGGGTATTCGGCAGATCGCCAGGGGTCGGTGTGCGGTTACTACTGGGAAGGGGGATTTGTATATTTTGTGGCCGAAGTTGACTTATTTGTTGTCGGTAGAAGAGAAGAAATAGACTTTAGGATGGGGAAAGTATTTATTAAAGGCTTCTTTGTAACATGATTTGTAATAAACCGGTCGCGGGTTCGAGTCACATCGACAGATCCAGATAAAACAAAGGCCTATCCAGCTAGCGTCTAGCATTCCACCAAGTAAAATGGTAAATTGCCTAGTTAGTTTTACCTTACTTTAAAATCGGTGGCAGATATTGAGTGGAATAACCAGCAAAGCAGCAAAAGCCAAAGTGCACGCAAATAAAAGAGATGCTTTCACAGTCATCGACCTGTTTGCAGGTGCAGGCGGACT
Organism: Pseudomonadota bacterium; assembly: GCA_018240285.1. GTDB lineage: Bacteria > Pseudomonadota > Gammaproteobacteria > Burkholderiales > Nitrosomonadaceae > Nitrosomonas. The sequence continues at coordinate 40,728 of JAFEGA010000022.1, forward strand.
ATCCGAAGGCCTTCGCGAAGCCGGCTTCCGCGCACTGTACGCCAATGAAATCGTTCGCCGCTATTCAGAAACGTATACGCTAAACCATCCGAAAACCGTGATCGACCAGCGCGACATCCGCACAGTCGATGCAAAAGCAATCAGAGAGCAGCTCGGTATCGGGCGCGGAGAATTAGACCTGATAGCCGGGGGGCCGCCGTGCCAGGGTTTTTCGATCAATGCTCCGGTCCGCTCAAATGAAGATGCCAGAAACCACTTGTTCCGCGACTACCTCCGGTTCGTAGACGAATTCTACCCGCGCGCCGTACTCATCGAAAACGTACCTGGCCTAGTCTCCTTCGAAGGCGGGATGACGCTGCAGGCCATCCTCACAGAACTGGGAAACCACGGTTACCAGTCCGACGTGCGTATTCTTTACGCCCCTCACTACGGTGTGCCGCAAACCCGCTGGCGGACCATCATTATCGGTCTCCGCGAGGGCCAGGCGGTACATGCCTTTCCGGAACCGGCTTACGAAGCGCCTATCCGGGTAAATTTCACTTCATCCTTTGATGGCCGCAATATTGTGGCACTGCCCGGGGAAGTCGAACTGCCGCGGTTTATATCCGTAAAAGATGCAATTGATGACTTGCCGGAATTAATTAATGGCGAAGCCGGTGCGGAAATCAAACAATACCGCACGACGCCGCAGAACAATTTCCAGAAAGCCATGCGAGCTGGCTCTAAAGGTGTTGTCAATCACGAAGCAGCAAGACTAAGCAAAATAAACCTAGACCGCCTGTCCCATATCCCGCATGGCGGAAACTGGACCGATATCCCTATGGATCTGCTGCCAAAAGGCATGCAGCGCGCCCGCCGTTCGGATCATACCAAACGCTATGGCAGAGTAAATCCGGATGGTCTCGCCTCCACCATTCTGACCAAATGCGATCCGCATTGGGGAGCTTATTTCCATTACAGCCAGGACAGGGCGTTTACCGTCCGGGAAGCCGCGCGTATCCAAACCTTCCCCGATACCTTCCATTTCACAGGATCGCGCGTCGAACAATACGAACAAGTCGGCAACGCGGTGCCGCCGCTGCTCGCGGCAGCAATAGGGCGCAGCCTTGCCGCTGTATTAGAAGCGGGCCAAAAGGATTTGAAAAAGGCGGTTTAATGGCGGCAGAAATATGGGAATTTTTCGGATACCGCGCGGATGACGATTCTGAAGTAGCCCTAGAGGCAGCAAAAACAGAAACCTGCCCGGTTACCGGCACTAAGTGTGAAAAAACCTTTAATGACGGCGTCATTTCAGGCGTCTGCACCCTAAAGCCCATCACATCGGAGCCGGTTATCTGCTGCCCCATCCGACTTTATGCAGACGATTACCAGATACTCAAAGACGTATCGCTTAAAGCCTTTGAACAGGAGCTGCCATTGGTGCCGGGGCGGGAAGCTGTGGTTTATGCTCGGGATAGGGGCCAGGCCTGCATAGCCGTCTTCGGCAAAGGTTGGGGCGGGGAACTAAGGCTGCCGCAAAAGTCGGGCAGCGGCGGCTATTTTGTTGACTGGGTACTCGGTAAGCTCGGTGCAGACGGCAGTTTACTGGAATTTACCGCCGTCGAAGTGCAGACCATCGATACCACCGGAAACTACCGCAACGGCTTTTCAGCACTGAAAGATAGCAGAACCGTTGAAAAGACCAGTGCCGGTCTAAATTGGGAAAACGTCTCTAAACGGATACTGCCCCAGCTCATTTATAAAGGCCAAGTCCTGCAGCGCGAAGAATTATGCAAAAAAGGCCTGTTTTTTGTATGTCCAGAGCAGGTGTTCGAGCGCATTGCCAAAAGGCTAGGCGGCAAGGATAGCCTAATACGCTACACGCTGCAGCCGGCATCCATTACCTTCATGGCATACGGTCACGAGACGGAAGCTGCATCCGCCGGTAGCGGACTACTCCCGCTGAAGCAGACTCTCTCGCACACCACCACGGTGTACAAGGTGCAGGAAGCCTTCAATAACGTCACCCTACCGAAAGAGAACGTTTACCGCAACGCCATTCTAAAAGCGCTGGGAGTAGATAACAACGGATAAGCTAACGCCGGAGCGCCGCAGTAAAAACATGAGCCGCATTCGCAGCAAAGATATGGCTCCTGAAATGGCGGTTAGGTGCTTGCTGCACAAAAACGGCTACCGCTATCGCTTGCACAATAAGGAATTACCCGGGAAACCGGATATTGTATTTTCGCGGAGGAAAAAAATCATTCTGGTCCACGGCTGCTTCTGGCATCAGCACGCAGGGTGCAAAAGCGGTCATCTCCCTAAGTCTAATTTGAAATACTGGCTGCCAAAATTAAACCGCAATATAAAGCGGGATAAAAAGGTGAAGGCCGAATTGGCTGAAATGGGTTGGGAAGTGCTAGTGGTTTGGGAATGCGAGTTGAAGGATAAGGATGCTTTATTAGCTAAGCTTAATGAGTTTCTTGCGGCGGCATTCCATATTCCTAATTAGTTTCAAATCCCGCTTAAACGCTGATTAGGTGCTGTTTATGATGGCAATTTGTGCGCCATGTCTGCTTTTGGCCGTTTAGCGAATTTCAGCACATCCAAACATCAAGTCCTTATTTTTCAATTCTACCGTACAGTTATTAACAGAACTCGATCTCCAAGGCGGCTGCGGTCGCAAGAACGCATTTTTGCCATGCTCAATGGTTGGCGGTTTTTTAATGGCGTATTAATAAATGCGCCATTGATGTAATCTTGTCGATAATTGAATAGTGTCAGTTTCAACGCCGCAAATCTTCTCTACAATGCGGCTGGCGTACAGATCGCAACTGGGGTACTTTTCCATTCCTTGGCATTCTGCTCTCGCCAATCCTCGCGGCAGCGGCGATGGCGCTATCTTCGGTTAGTGTAATCGGTAATGCCTTACGGTTGCGTGCGACCAAGCTATAGCGATAGGCTGATTATTTTCTCCGCTATCACCGGCAAGTCTTAGCCAACATACCCAAAGTTTCACGCTCCCGGCTGCTGTACCACAACCGATATTTTTCCTTGATGTGAGCCCAGCGCCTGCCGTATTCGCACCAATAATCTTTTCGTGGCGGTAACCATTCGTGCGGAGCTTGATCGGATTTGGATTGATTGGCCGCATCGTCAACAACCACAAGATTCTCAAAATCGTTGGCAAAGGTCCGGTGCTGATCGCGTGTCCATTTGTCCGCACCGTGCCGATGCGCATGGGCTAAGGGTACGATATGATCAATATCGACGTCCGAAGCTTTGGTGAATGTTTTGCCTGTGTACACACCAAACCATTCGCCGGATACTACTGTGCAGTGTCTAGTATTCTTGAATTTGACTTGCACCCGGCTACTCGCAATTAGCATTTCCTGCCGCGTGTTCTGACAATCCCCATCGGCATCAATCCAGTGCGGCCAATCTTTGCGATTGTAGGGACTAACCGGAGCCGGGGGCGGCGATTGATTCCTGTTGAGGGGTAACCCGCTTTTCTACTGCGCAGCCGGAAAGCGTCACCAGAACGGAAACTAACAGAGATAGAGCGAAATTCTTCAATGGCTACAATACAACCATGTTTGATTTAAGGTCATTACACTCTGTCCCATGATTAGATCAACCGGGTATGAACGGTTGCCCGCCACACCCGGAATTCTTAAAATAAAATTAGCAACTCATGTGCTACAGTGAAATTAGTACGCAGCAGAATTTTTCGTTTGCACAGTAACGAGCGAAGCTGCCGCGCCTGTAGACTAAAGAGAACACCAGCGGCATCACGCAGCCACCTCCGCCGATTGCCCCATATCAAGAAAACTCAGCGAAGCAAGCCCACGTTTAAAACCCAGACGCTGCAAGTCAACGGGGTGAATCTCATATTTAGTCAGTCTACGCAAATACTTCGCCTTAGTGTTGCGATCCAAGGGGTACAGCGCAGAATTAAGCCCATGCTCCTTAACGTGCTGAAGAAAGGGTTGGTCAAAATATTCATCATCAAGCAACCCCCGACTGTAGAAACTGATTTTCTTAAAATGCTTCAGTAGATCCCGGTCGATCTCAGCAATTGAACAATCCAGGTTACGCAACACGAACTCAAGACGCCACCAGTGTTTATCGCCAGTATCAGGTAGACATTGCTCCACGAGCTTGTTGTACAAAGTAAGCCTTTTACTGCTGGCGGGGCTACCGAGGACTTGGGATTCAATCGTACCCCCATCGCCCAAGATGATCTCAGATTGCTGCAACCCTTTCATGTAGATAAAGTAATCGCCCATGGGTTTACGAATGTTTAGCGCGAGATCGAGCCGGGTTAATCGCCCCTCGGTAAAAAACTTGGCCGCAAGATCCGCGCCCAAGACTTTAGTCAAGATCCGTATGATCCACCGCCCGCCCTTAGTGCCTAACTTATTGGGATTAAACTCTATTCTGAAGAAATTATGACTTTTGTTCATGGGGTATATGGATATTTTTAGATCAAACGTACCCTCTTTAGTATCAGTAGGGAGCGTAAACTTGAAGTTATTACCGTATCGCTCCTGGCTAGGATAATGTTTGGCCGGGATATTCTTGCTTTTAAAATACCTCATTCCCTCCAGTAACCTGTTCTTAACCCTCATCTTACGTTTATCCGGCACCGGCAAAGTGCCCGAAAGCTTGTCAGATAAAACCGAAGAGACTCTATTCTTTTCCATTTTTAACACCTTCATTTGAAATAGTGGGCACATCAACTGAAAGTTAACACTGCCCATCGAATATTGTTTAGTGATGACTATTAATGTCAAATTAGGATCATTAACTTATCAGTGCTATTAACATATTGGTTATACCTATTGTTATGACACCCATCAGTTGATTATCCAATGATTATAGTAGGGGTATTCCATAACGTGACCCGACTCTATGAGAATTGGGGAAATCAACACATTGGTCCAAGACCCTCCTGTTAGCAAAATAATTGTATTGATTGATGCATGCGTTAATAACATGCTGTTAGTAAATCCATTAAGATGTCATTGCACAGCACACATACATATTTAAAATCGCTCATTTCACTCACTTTTTGACTCCTATGAACAAAATGAGCGATTTCTTTTAAAGCTATTCTTCAAACAAACCCGGCAACCGAAGGCGATAGCAAGCAACAGGCTTCTCATTACCTTTTATACTTATCCGATCTTTATTGGATGTATTGGTTGGAATACGTAGACCTAGATTAGCCAGTGCCGTCCAAAATTTTATTTTGGTATTTGGTATCATTGACTGAATTCGCTTAGGCATGACTTCAAGTATCACGCTGATTTCAGTATTTGCCGGTACATATATGTCCCCGGACGACTCATTTTTGATATACCCTAAAAATTCTCCGGAAGGTTCTTCACCTTCTTTTATTTTCAGGAAATGATCCACGTAGGTATCGTCTTTACACCGTTTCAAGTAAAGTTTCCCTTCCGATAATGCGTTCTTAATCGATCTGGCTACTATCCCCGATGGCTCATAATTTGCAATGATCCGATTTTGATTGATTATGATTTCCTTGATACGCACCCATATGGGATCCAAATACTTATTTCTTTCATCCTCGGGCAGGTACTTATTTTCAATACAAAATTGAATAAAGAAGCAAATACCTAGAAAAAAATCGGCAGCGTTTTCACATATTCTAGGATGCGTTCCGTCAGGCAACTCTGCTGCTGCATTGCTCCTCAACTCCTCATATTTGTTCCTAACTTCCTGTTCCAGCCGATCCTGATTCTTCAGTATCCACTGAATAAACATGAGCATGGCACTGAAGAAAACTCCATTTTCGGCAAGGGATTGCAATTTAATAATTCTTTCGATATTTATAAAACCCTTAGTAAATTCAAGATGGATTACCCGCGCCAGCCTTGAAGCTTCGTTCGTATTAAACGGGCGTTCAGCTGTGCAAACTAATGTGGTATTCGTTGTCACGGGCTGATCAAGCTCGGTCGCGGATTTGGCGGTCACCCTGGCAGTCATTCTGGATTGATCAACTGTCAGGAACTCAACCTTAGATTCTTCCTTCTTATCAGTGTTATAGTCATCAATGACCACTAAGCAGTGTTTCAGCAGCGACATTAGTAGTCGCATCCCCTTTTCTGTCGAAGAAAAGTTTAATGTCAAAGAATCTTCTTTGGTTCCTGGGAATAGAAAGCTAAGCAAAACAGCAGCAAGGGTTGACTTATAATTACCGCTATCGCCGATGAATACGAAAATCACCTTGGTTGCTAAAATATGCGTTAATAGACTCCTAGCTACAATTACCAGCGTTATCAGTCCCAAAAACCTGGCTTTTCTAACTTTTGTTTTTTGGCCTTTTTTTTTGAGGAACCAATAGTAAGCCTAGGCATGAATTAATCATTTCGGCTTTTTCTTCTTCGGTTTCGGGTATTTTGATTCTTTTGGGATCACTAGGAGGAGTGCTAGGAACGTCAACGCTACAATTCTCAACTAATCCATCCTTATTAATAACGCCATTGCTGGTTACATAAACTTTGTCTTCACCAAGGTCCGTATAACCAAGATAATGAAAAATATGAAGAATTTCATATTCCTTGGTGTATCTTGAAATTGATTCCGTGATTTCTCTCTGACTAAGATTTTGACGATTGTTCAGAGCCAACTTCTCGCCAAACAATGAAGTACTAAATTTTCCAATGCTATACTCTTGCTCAGTCAGTATTTTTCTAAATTTTTCGCCTTTTAATTTTCCTCCGATATCGTAGTTTTTGGTTATTTCTCCATTAATATGATGATGAATTTCAATTGCTTCTAAATAAACTTTGATGTCTTCCACGTCGTCTTTCATAGGTATTTCTCCAATCAAAAAATAAATTTCTAATATAAACATTGGGTTCATTCGATTTGACTTTCATGTGTCTCCTTTCAAGTTAACTAAATTATTTGCTGGTGGTTAGGCTGCTCGCTCCTTTCGACGAGGGCTATTTGAAAACCAAAAGATTAAAAAGAGCAGCTAATGCGCTGCCATAGATAACAAAGGGGATTATTTTTCTTCAATATTCTTTGCGCGTTCCTCCAGCCATTTCATTAAGGCACCGTCTTCATACCCAACGCACCTAGAAGAAAGCTGAATGTGCGGAATGAAATCACCATTTTTTCTTAAGCGATAGATGGAAGCCCTTGATAAATTTAAAATTTTAACCAGATTTTTCATGCGGTGTATTTTTCTCACTAACTATCACCTCTAAGTCTTAAGCAAATAACATTTATCCCATTGAATTTCTGATGTACCATCTTTTCTCAGGATAAAATTATTTGTTTATTCTAAATACGCAACATATACCAGACAGGTATGACATTGTTTTATAGAATAAAGGCAGTACCATATAGGTTGAGATTTATTTAATTTTCTACTGATTAAAATTGGCTAATAAATTAATTAATTATTTGTTTATAAATATAAATAATTTTTAATACCTAATATATAGTTAATCTTTATCAGTAAGAATGTGGAAAAATGATAGTTCCAGTTAATAATTTTGTCAAAGTATTTAATAATATTTTGTTTACAACCCAATATGATATAAAGTAGTCCTGGTAAACCGATACGGCATAACCATATGATAGTTATTGTTTTCCATAATTGAGATACAGAAAGCTCCTACGAGCCGAGGTGTATTGCAAGGAATTGATTTCGTGTTGCACGAATTACTATTTATCTAATCAAGAAGATTAGATAGTTCATCCAATAACCAATTTTTTAATTTGAATCAACTACATCCTAAGCCTAAGAATGGGTATTGAAAACGAATCAGATAAAAAAGAGCAGATTAGAAAAAAAAGGCAAGCAATAGATTTGTATCGCCGAGTACTTGAAGCGCGCGATCGGTGGCTTAAATGCATTCAACCGGATGTGATTGCATTCCGTTCTGTTATCGAAAAGGATTACAGACTTGATTCAGAAGATGATCCCGATGAGGATAATTTTTCTGTTAAAGGTGAATCAACACGTAGCCAAAAAAAAACCCTCTATTTAGTTCCCCCAAAAGTTTGGTCGAAGGTTGCGAAGAAGGAGTTGGAAACTTTAAGGAAGGAATTGGCCGCCATTAAGAACAAAGGATTACCCATATCCCGCAAGCTATGGCTACCCACAGTCATAGAAGATGCCAATGAAGTTGTTGCCAAGATTCATGAAGCCAAGTCGGTAAGAAAAGTGCCATTGGAAACCGCCAGGAAATTTGCTAAAAAGGCTGGTTTAAATAAAAAGGAGATAGAGGAATATTTGAATAGCAAAGATTCAACTTTTTGGATCAAGACGATGACAGGCAAGAAATATAAACTCAACGCATCGAATGTTTACGGTAGTAAAGATTATGCTTTTACGGACTGGGCGGTTTGTCTGTGTGATAAGGAAACAATTCCAATCCTTAAGAAACGTAAAAAAAACAAATTAGAAACTGCCGATGACAATACAAAAATAATCATATGCTCACACGGCAACAGCACACTCTATATGGAGCAGCACTAACTTGTACTTTTTCCTAACCAGCGATAATTTATTTTCTCGTTGATTGAGAAAAAAGGTTAAATGCCACAATTTACTGCTTGGAGATTTGTTTCGGTGGAACAATAAGTAACAGTTGTTGCAAGCTGACCTGGCGCTACTTAATTTGGCGACAGGACTACCAAATGAAATTGCGCTTGTTAGTAGAGCTCGGCTAATTTAAGAAGGGTCTTAGGACGTTAAGCACTTACTCAAGTGTGATAACTTACTGAGATGAATGTTAAAAACAGCTACTAATTTCGTTCGCCAATTACAGAAGCAAAATTCAGACAACTCATTCG
>JAFEGA010000023.1 GCA_018240285.1 Pseudomonadota bacterium
AAGCTCGGAAGCCTCGGCCGATGACGATGAGGATGATGAGGAGTAAATCTTTGCGAATTTCATCTTTGTGAAATAATGTCAATATAGAATTCTGGAGATATATCAATCTCCAGAATTTTTTTGTGGTAACAAAAATTAGAAAAGAAAAGTATCGCGATAAGAAGAATTATTGATAATTATTTCTGAGAGTGCCTAGGGTAATAAAATTACTTATTGTGATAAACGTTTGTGCTTTTTAATACTTGATTAACTAATGCTAATTAGAACCATATTGCAGATTTGCAATAACTCTCATTTGGTTAGCAATGCTTCAACATAAAGAAGGGCTAGAATTTTGGCCGAAGAGTCGCACACTAAAATAACTCATGCTGGCAAGTTAGGATATAGCTTTCGTCGTCACCTGCACGAGAAATTTATCGAAACTTTCTTGTTCATGTCAGCAATGCTATCAATAGCGATTATGCTTGCGATTATTGTGATGTTAGTCAAAGAGTCATTTGTTTTTTTTCAACATGTATCGATTTGGGAGTTTATTACCGACACTCAATGGACACCGTTATTTGATGATGCTCATTATGGAATAATGCCACTAATTTCCGGAACGGTAGTCAGCTCGCTGATTGCATTACTGGTTGCGCTTCCTTTAGGAACGATCATTGCCATTTATCTTTCCGAATTTGCGCCATTTACAGTACGTGAAATGGCGAAACCTTTTCTGGAATTGCTGGGTGGTGTACCAACAGTTGTATACGGTTATTTTGCATTATTATTTGTTACGCCATTGCTACAAATAGTTTTTCCTGAATTACCCGGTTTTAATTTACTATCGGCTGGATTAGTGATGGGGATAATGATCATTCCATATGTAAGCTCCATGACCGAAGATGCCATGCGGGCAGTTCCGATGAATTTACGGGAGGGTTCTTACGCAATGGGAGCTACTCGTTTCCAAACTGCTATTCGTGTTGTAATGCCAGCTGCGTTTTCTGGAATAGCGGCGGCATACATTCTTGGTATCTCACGAGCAGTGGGAGAAACAATGGTTGTTGCGATTGCCGCTGGTATGCAGCCGAATTTAACATGGAATCCCATGGAGCCTGCCGCGACTATAACGGCGTATATAGTCCAAGTAAGCTTAGGAGATCTACCGCACGGTAGCATTGGTTATCAAACTATTTTTGCAGCTGGCTTAACTTTGTTATTGATAACACTGATATTCAATATCATCGGACATGTATTGCGTAAGCGCTATAGAGAAGTTTACTAACGATATTGAGTTAATAAAGTAAAAATTTCTAGGTCATTTTCTGCAATGAAAAATGTGAATAATTTAGAGGAAATCAGAAGAATCATTGGATTGCATAAAAAATGGGATCTGATTTTTATGATTACCGGAATCATTGCATTAATGATTGCAGTATTAACTTTTATGGCTCTATTTGCTCATATGCTGATCGATGGGATGCCTCGGCTCTCATGGGAATTCTTCACCTCTTTTCCTTCACGGCGACCTGAGTCAGCAGGGATTTTATCAGCATGGGTTGGAACGACTCTGGTGATGCTGGTGACGGCAGTTGCTGCTGTGCCCTTAGGAATCGGATCGGGTGTTTACTTGGAAGAATATGCACCGAGAAATTTATTAACTGAGATTATTGAGATAAATGTCACTAACTTGGCAGGTGTTCCTTCGATCATCTATGGTTTACTTGCGTTAGGATTATTCGTTTATCAATTGGGTTTTGGGCAAAGTATATTGGCTGCGGGCCTTGCTTTAGCGTTGCTTATTTTGCCGGTTGTTATTGTAGCCACTCGTGAGGCAATACGATCAATTCCGGTATCGATAAGAGAGGGAGCTTATGCACTCGGTGCGACTAAGTGGCAAACTGTTTCGGATCATATACTGCCGTATTCATCGGCAGGAATTATGACAGGAATCATTATCGGTTTAGCTCGAGCGATTGGTGAGACTGCGCCGATTATTACGATCGGAGCCTTAACCTTTATTGCTTTTTTACCCCCTTCACCAGTGAAAAGTGAATTTCCTTATGTATCCTTTGAATGGCTAACGGCACCTTTTACGGTGATGCCGATACAAATGTTTAACTGGGTATCACGCCCCGAGGAAGCATTCCAATTGAATGCGGCCGCAGCTGGATTGGTATTGGTGGTTATGACGTTAGCGATGAACGGATTGGCAATTTATTTGCGCTATCGTATGCGTAAAAATATTAAATGGTAACAGCAATGCAAATCAATTCTACGAGACCAATAGAAGCGATTCAGTATAAGTCGGAAGTAACGAATCTTAGCTTTTACTATGGTGGATTTAATGCACTGAAGAATATTAATATGGTCTTGCATGACAAAAGGATCACAGCTTTGATAGGGCCTTCTGGATGTGGGAAATCGACTTTTCTACGCTGTTTTAATCGCATGCATGATCTATATCCCGGTAATCGGTATGAAGGTGAAATTATTCTTCACCCTGATGATGTCAATATCTTGGCTTCCAACGTAGATCCGATTGAAGTTCGGATGAGAATAAGTATGGTTTTTCAGAAACCGAATCCTTTCCCAAAATCTATTTATGAGAATGTGGCATATGGGCTTCGTGTTCGGGGAATTAAGCAACGTGCAATTCTAGATGAGAAAGTTGAATCTGCTTTGCGAAATTCAGCACTATGGGACGAAGTAAAGGATCGCCTGCATGATCTGGCTTTTAATCTTTCCGGCGGCCAACAGCAGAGGCTATGTATTGCGAGAGCTTTAGCCACAGATCCTGAGATTCTGCTGTTTGATGAACCTACTTCCGCGCTTGATCCAATAGCGACAGCGAGTATTGAAGAATTAATAACAGATCTAAAAAATAAGGTTACTATCCTTATAGTTACCCATAATATGCAACAGGCTGCGCGAGTTTCTGATTACACTGCGTACATGTATTTGGGGGAACTGATCGAGTTTGATGTAACGGATACCATTTTTATAAAACCAAAAAATAAGCAAACTGAAGATTATATTACTGGCAGATTTGGTTAATGTATTCAAGTGTCAGTAAGGAAATGTGTGTCTCCAAATGTAATGTGCATATAAATGATAGTGCTCTATCCGCATTAAGTTACTAGGAATATGGAATCACAATTGACTTGGTAAAGAATCAAATGTAGCATCTCATCCTTTTAAGAAGCTAAGGTGAGAAGTAAAAATGCGCGGAAAGATGGTTGCTGGTAACTGGAAGATGCATGGTAGCTTGAACGAAAATAAACAGTTACTTGATGCGGTTATAGCGGGTTTGAATGAATTAAATGAAGCGCGTTTCGTGGTTTGTGCTCCTTATCCTTACTTGTCATCAGTACAGAATGCATTGCAAAGCACAAATATTGCTTGGGGTGCCCAGAATGTTAGTCAATTTGAAAAAGGTGCATATACAGGTGAAGTTTCAACGTCAATGTTGAGAGACTTCGGTTGTCGTTACGTCATTGTTGGGCATTCGGAAAGAAGAGCATTATTTGGTGAAAATAATTTCATCGTTGCAGAAAAATATCTGGCTGCGCAACGAGCAGGAATAACACCTATTTTGTGTGTGGGTGAAACGCTTGAGCAGCGTGAAGCGGAAATAACCGAACAAGTTATTGAAGAGCAATTGGCGGCAGTCATCGAGCTAACCGGCGTTGAGTCATTGAATAAATCAGTGATTGCCTATGAACCTGTTTGGGCTATTGGTACCGGTAAAACAGCTTCACCTCAGCAAGCGCAGGATGTGCATGCATTTATTAGATCGAGCATCGCTAAAAAGAATGCCGCCATAGCCAAAGATTTGGTTATTCTTTATGGTGGCAGCGTAAAGGCGAACAATGCATCTGACTTGTTTGCGATGCCGGATATTGATGGCGGTCTAATAGGTGGAGCGTCGCTTATAGCTACAGAATTTGTATCGATTTGTCGTGCTGTACATCATTAATTCTAGGGGAGCTTCACGTTGGAAATTTTAGTTTTGGCAGTACATGTTTTTCTGGCGATAGTCTTGGTAGTTTTGATATTATTGCAACATGGCAAGGGCGCTGATATGGGGGCTGCATTTGGTAGCGGCTCGGCGGGTAGTTTGTTTGGAGCGAGTGGGTCGGCCACATTTCTAAGTCGTGCTACTGGTTTTGCTGCTGCAATGTTTTTTATAACGAGTATGAGTTTGACTTATCTTTCAGCCAATAAAACTGATAGTTCAGGTGCAATGAGTTTGATGGGTCAGATTGAAGAATCTGATAGTGTGTCTGCGATAGAAAGTGAAAAGAAATCTACTAGAGATCGAAATCAGGATATATCTGAAGTAGAAGGAAAATCAAAGGTAAACCAAATACCGGAATAACATCTGCGATTCTTTATGGCGGTCTGTTGATTATACAAATTTTTAGCTGCCGACGTGGTGGAATTGGTAGACACGCCGTCTTGAGGGGGCGGTGGCGAAAGCTGTGCGAGTTCGAGTCTCGCCGTCGGCACCACACAAAAATGCATTTGTAAGATGATTGTTGTTTTGTGAATAATATTTATGTTATAGCGAATTATTTAATTTTACAAAAAATGCTTGAAAATTATTTTCCAATTTTGCTGTTTCTTATTGTGGGATTCTTGGTTGGTGTCGTCCCAATGTTATTTGGATGGCTTTTGGCACCGAATCGCCCGGATAGCGAGAAACTCTCTCCTTATGAGTGCGGATTTGAAGCTTTTGAGGATGCGCGAATGAAATTTGACGTACGCTATTATTTGGTCGCAATTTTATTCATTTTGTTTGATCTTGAAATTGCTTTTTTATTTCCTTGGGCGATTGTCCTTGATGAAATCGGCGTATTTGGATTCGTTGCTATGATGTCATTCCTGAGTATCCTGATCGTAGGTTTTATCTATGAATGGATGAAGGGCGCATTAGAGTGGGATTAATGTTATGAGTATTGAAGGAACGCTTGAGAAAGGTTTTGTTACTGCCAGTTTAGATTCGATCATAAACTGGGGACGAACCGGTTCAATGTGGCCCATGACTTTTGGTTTGGCATGTTGTGCGGTCGAGATGATGGAGACCGGTGCATCGCGCTATGATCTTGATCGTTTTGGTATCGTGTTTAGACCTAGTCCGCGGCAATCGGATGTGATGATTGTGGCAGGCACACTTTGTAATAAGATGGCACCTGCTTTACGTAAAGTATACGATCAAATGGCCGAGCCTCGTTGGGTGATATCTATGGGGTCTTGTGCAAACGGTGGTGGGTATTACCATTATTCTTACTCTGTGGTGCGCGGCTGCGATCGCATTGTGCCGGTTGACATATATGTGCCTGGTTGTCCGCCAACAGCGGAAGCTTTGCTGTACGGCATTATTCAACTACAAAATAAAATAAACCGTACCAATACTATTGCCCGCTAATTTTTTATGTCTACAACTCAACTGGAAAATCTTGCAGAAACCCTGAAAGAGATAGTCGGGGACAAACTGGCTGGTTTACAAATACAGCATGGTGAAGTAACGATTGGGGTGCGAGCAGAGGATATTATCGCTGTGAGCGAAACCTTGCGGGATAATTCTCAGCTAAGATTCGATACGCTAATTGATTTGTGTGGGGTTGATTATTCTACTTATGGCGAGGATCTCTCGGCGAAGCAAAATTTGCGAAACAAGCGTTTTGCTGTGATTTATCATTTGCTGTCAGTGGAGCTAAATCAAAGGATACGAATCCGTGCATTGGCTGAAAACGATGAATTTCCGGTTGTGGATTCGGTAACAGAGATATGGCCGGTTGCCAACTGGTTTGAACGGGAAGCATTTGATCTATATGGAATAGTTTTTACCGGTCACCCAGATTTGCGTCGTATATTGACCGACTATGGTTTTATTGGGAATCCGTTCCGTAAGGATTTTCCACTAACAGGTCATGTTGAAATGCGTTACGACACAGAGCAGAAGCGAGTCATCTATCAACCTGTTACTATCGAACCGCGAGAAATCACACCGCTTGTGATTCGTGAAGAACATTACGGAGATTGCCAATCCTAATGGTTGCCGAATTTTTCCATGAATGATGTTTATAAGAATTTTTTGAAGTAGCTTATGGCCGAGATACGTAATTACACTATGAATTTTGGACCGCAACACCCGGCAGCTCACGGTGTGTTGAGGCTTGTTCTGGAATTGGATGGGGAGGTTGTAAAACGCGCCGATCCGCATATTGGATTGTTGCATCGTGCTACCGAGAAATTGGCAGAAAATAAGACATATCTGCAATCCGTTCCCTATATGGATCGATTGGACTATGTCTCAATGATGGTCAATGAGCATGCTTATGTCATGGCTATTGAGAAATTGCTGCAAATTGATGTCCCCTTAAGAGCGCAATATATACGTGTAATGTTTGATGAAATTACTCGTATATTGAATCACTTGCTGTGGATTGGCGCTCATGCTTTGGATGTGGGGGCCATGACAATGTTTTTGTATGCTTTTCGCGAAAGAGAAGATCTAATGGATTGCTATGAAGCAGTCTCCGGTGCCAGGATGCATGCTGCTTATTATCGGCCCGGTGGCGTCTACCGCGATTTGCCGGATACTATGCCAAAATATCAGGCATCAAAAATTCATAATGAAAAACAGACGCGTATAAGGAATGCTAATAGGGAAGGTTCTTTATTGGATTTTATAGAGGATTTTACCAATCGCTTTCCAGCTTACGTTGATGAATATGAGACTTTACTCACCGATAACAGAATTTGGAAACAGCGTTTAGTTGATATCGGTGTTGTCTCTCCTGAGCGTGCTAAAGCATTAGGTTTCACCGGTCCGATGTTGCGCGGCTCGGGGGTCGAGTGGGATCTAAGAAAGAAACAGCCTTACGAAGTGTATGATCGTCTTGATTTTGATATACCGGTAGGTGTCAATGGCGATTGTTATGATCGCTATTTAGTGCGTATGGAAGAGTTTCGTCAATCAAATCGCATCATAAAGCAATGTGTCGATTGGTTGCGCAAGAATCCGGGGCCAGTGATCACCGACAACCATAAAGTAGCGCCACCTTCACGCATTAATATGAAACAAAATATGGAAGAAATGATTCATCATTTCAAGTTGTTCACGGAAGGATTTCATGTGCCACCGGGGGAAGCTTACGTAGCGGTTGAACATCCAAAAGGAGAGTTTGGCATTTATTTAATATCGAATGGCGCCAACAAACCTTACCGCTTGAAAATACGCGCGCCTGGATTCGCACATCTGGCTGCTTTGGATGAAATGTCTACTGGACATATGATTTCTGATGTGGTGGCAATCATTGGTACACAAGACATTGTGTTTGGTGAGATAGATAGATAATGATGTTAAGCACTGAATCTCTAAAAAAAATAGATCGAGAAATCGCGAAATATCCGATTGATCAAAAACAATCAGCTGTCATGTCGGCGCTTGCAATTGCACAAGAAGAAAAGGGCTGGCTGGCGAATGAGACAATGAATTTCGTTGCTGAATATTTAGGTATGCCGCCCATTGCAGTCTATGAAGTGGCAACGTTTTACAACATGTATAATCTCGAGCCTGTAGGTAAGTATAAAATTACGGTTTGTACCAATTTGCCTTGTGCATTATCGGGTAGTAACGATGCTGCTGCTTATTTGATGCAGAAATTAGGCATCGGATTCAATCAGACGACGTCAGATGGGAAATTTACACTCAAAGAAGGCGAATGTTTTGGCGCATGTGGCGATGCGCCAGTATTTTTGGTAAATAACAAACGCATGTGCAGTTTTATGTCCAACGAGATGATCGATAAATTGCTGAAGGAACTGAGCGAATGAATCAGTATCCGCAAACATTGATGAATGGAGTGAATTCTTCCGATCCTGAAAATTGGCGACTTAAAAGTTACGAGAGACGCGAGGGTTATGCAGCGTTGAGAAAAATACTGGCGAAAAAAATTTCTCCTGAGGAAGTAATTGAAGAAGTAAAGAAATCTGCGTTGCGTGGACGAGGCGGTGCTGGTTTTCCTACGGGGCTTAAGTGGAGTTTCATGCCGAAAGGGTATGAGGGTGACAAGTACATCGTTTGTAATTCAGATGAAGGAGAACCCGGTACTTTCAAGGATCGCGACATTTTGCGATTTAACCCTCATCTGCTGATTGAAGGAATGATAATCGCTGGTTATGCAATGGGAGTTAAAGCGGGATATAACTATATTCATGGTGAAATATGGGAAACCTATGAGCGCATGGAAGAGGCTGTTGAGGAAGCGCGAGCTGCCGGTTATCTGGGTAATAATATTTTAGGCTCGTCATTTAGTTTTCAACTCTATAATCATCATGGGTATGGTGCTTACATTTGCGGTGAGGAAACTGCGTTATTGGAATCCATAGAAGGCAAGAAAGGCCAACCACGTTTCAAGCCGCCATTTCCGGCTAACTATGGCCTTTATGGAAAGCCGACTACTATCAATAATACCGAAACTTTTGCGTCAGTTCCTTGGATTGTCCGAAACGGTGGAGAAAAGTACCTTCAACTCGGTAAACCGAATAACGGTGGTACAAAAATTTTCTCGGTTTCGGGTCATGTCAATAAGCCGGGTAACTATGAAATACCATTGGGGACACCTTTTACTGAGTTACTCGAATTAGCTGGTGGAATGCGTGGTGGCCGAAAGTTAAAAGCATGCATACCGGGAGGATCGTCTATGCCAGTGTTGCCGGGCGATGTCATGATGAAAACGGACATGGATTATGATTCGATTGCCAAAGCTGGATCTATGCTAGGATCGGGGGCAGTCATCATTATGGATGATACTACCTGTATGGTTAGAGCGCTTGAGCGTTTGTCTTATTTTTATTTTGAAGAATCTTGCGGGCAATGCACACCTTGCAGAGAAGGTACAGGATGGCTTTATCGCATCGTCAATCGCATAGAGCGTGGCAAAGGTCGGCTAGAAGATCTGGAGCTGCTGGATAATATTGCGGACAACATACAAGGAAGAACAATTTGCGCTTTGGGTGATGCAGCTGCGATGCCTGTTCGAGCAATGATTCAACATTTTCGAGATGAGTTTGTTTACCATATAGAACATAAGAAATGCATGGTTTGATTATTTCAGAGCAAAATAATCAAGACGCTTCAATTTTACAATTTGTAATTAACCCAAGAATTTTAGCCGATGGTCAATATAGAAATCGACGGTAAGCAAGTATCTGTACCTAAAGGAAGCACTATTATGGATGGTGCTAAGCAGATTGGTGTGTATATTCCACATTTTTGCTACCATAAGAAATTATCCATTGCTGCCAATTGCCGCATGTGTTTGGTACAAGTTGAGAAAGCACCCAAACCGCTGCCCGCATGTGCTACACCGGTTATGGATGGAATGAAGGTATATACACATTCACAACAAGCGATCACGGCACAAAAAGGGGTGATGGAATTTCTGCTGATAAATCATCCGCTGGATTGCCCAATTTGTGATCAAGGCGGTGAGTGCCAATTGCAAGATCTGGCGGTGGGGTATGGATCTAGCGGTTCGCGCTACACTGAAGCGAAGCGAGTGGTCGTCAATAAGAATTTGGGGCCATTGATTTCAACGGATATGACGCGATGTATTCATTGCACACGCTGTGTCCGCTTTGGTCAGGAAATTGCTGGAATTATGGAACTTGGAATGGCAGGGCGTGGTGAACACTCTGAAATTCTTGCTTTTGTCGGTAAGACTGTCAATTCTGAGTTATCGGGTAATGTCATTGATCTTTGTCCGGTTGGTGCACTGGTTAGTAAGCCTTTCCGTTATTCCGCGCGTACCTGGGAATTATCGCGCAGAAAATCAATAAGCCCGCATTGTGGACTGGGCTCAAATCTGGTTGTGCAAGTCAAGCAGAATCGTGTCATGCGCGTACTTCCCCGTGACAATGAAGCGATTAATGAATGTTGGTTGTCGGACAAAGACCGATTCTCCTATGAGGGATTGAATTCGGAAGATAGGCTGACAAATCCCATGATCAAGCGTGACGGGCAATGGATTGAATGCAACTGGCAAGAAGCATTGGAGTTTACGGCGCATTCTTTGCAGATTATTAAACAAAAATATGGTGCCAAAAGCATAGCGGCATTAGGTTCTCCGCACAGTACAGCCGAAGAACTTTATTTGTTGCAGAAGTTATTGCGTGCGATGGGTAGTGGGAACATTGACCATCGCTTACGTCAATCTGATTTTCGTGCGGATAAGAAAATGCTGGGCATTCCGTGGCTGGGAACCAGTATCGCGGATATATCACAATTAAAATCAGCGCTAATTATCGGTAGTACGCTTCGTAAAGATCATCCGTTGATTGCACAACGTTTGCGTCAGGCCGTCAAGAACGGCATGCAGTTAAATATAGTCAATCCTATTGATGATGATTTGCTGGTTACGATTGTGAACAAAGCAATTGTTTCGCCGGCTGCAATGGTTAGAGTTCTGGCGGAAATCCTAAAAGCAGCAGCAGAGATCAAGGGAACGGGATTAACCAATGAGTTGAAACAGAACATTGATGCGCTAAACGTTTCAAGCACAGCTAACGCGTTTGCTATTGCTTCCAGCTTGATAGAAAATGCTCCGGCAGCAATTTATCTGGGTAATCTATCACAGCATCATCCGGATTATTCAATGATCAATTTGCTTTCCAGTTTAATTGCACAAATAACAGGGGCAAGTTATGGTGTATTGGGTGAAGCGGCCAATAGTGTTGGTGCTTATTTAGCGGGTGCAGTACCAGAAATCAATTCTGAAACTGTTGTAGCGAGTTTAGGTTATACAGAATCCGGATTAAACGCTGCACAAATTTTAGGGTTTAGTAATGACTCCACAGAGAGTAAATGCCAAGCACTAATATTAATGAATGTGGAACCGGAATTTGATACCTACAATTCGCAGGTAGCACTTAAAACAATCAGGTCGAGTGAGTTTGTGGTATCACTAAGTTCTTTTCATGGAAATGCTAAAGAGTATGCAGATGTATTATTGCCGATAGCGCCATTTACTGAAACATCAGGAACTTTTGTTAATACAGAAGGAAGAGTGCAAAGTTTTAATGGTGTTGTATCACCGCTGGGTGAAACTCGACCAGCTTGGAAAGTGTTACGTGTTTTGGCTAACTTGCTGGAACTGGAGAAATTTGATTACGAAACTCCTGAACAGATTCGTCAAGAGATTTTTCCTAATGGTATAGAAATCAATCAGTATCTGAGTAATAAATTGAAGAGTGGTGGTGTTGCGAATATAGTGATTGAAGATCAGAGTATACGGCGCATAGGAGAAATACCGATTTATCAAGCTGATCCGATTGTGCGGCGTGCTCGGTCTTTACAAGCTACACATGATGCAGAGCCACCTAAGGCTTGGATGGCACCTCAAATGCTGGCGAAACTGGGAATTGCCACTGGCGATCAAGTGAGAGTTAAGCAGGGAGGGGGAATTGTGCAGCTTGAAGCGGCTCACGATGAAAAATTACCGGCGAATTGTGTGCGGATAGCAGGAGCTCATTCTAAAACGGCTGCACTAGGTGCTTTGTTTGGCGAAATTATGCTGGAAAAATTGTAAAGGCGATGGTTGGAGTTTATTAATGGAGAATATTCAACAATATTTCGTGGAAATATTCGGAGCAGAATGGGGTGCCATGCTGTTTTCATTAGCATCCAACATGACATTTATCTTTGCAATTGTTATTCCATTGCTATTAGGTGTGGCATATTTGACCTTTGCAGAACGCAAAATAATAGCTTATATGCAGATTCGTGTTGGTCCCAATAGAGTCACTTTCTTTGGGATACCGTGGTTGCGTGGTTGGGGGCAGCCAATTGCTGACGCAGTTAAAGCAATCATGAAGGAAATTGTTATTCCGACGGGGGCAAACAAACTGCTCTTTGTATTGGCTCCAGTTTTGACTATTATGCCAGCGTTGGCGGCCTGGGCGGTAATTCCGTTTTCTCCAGAATTAGTCTTAGCCGATATTAATGCTGGATTGCTTTATATTTTGGCAATGACGTCAATGGGGATATACGGCATTATTATTGCGGGATGGGCATCTAATTCTAAATATGCATTTTTGGGTGCCATGCGCTCAGCTGCACAGGTAGTGTCATATGAATTGGCAATGGGCTTTGCCTTGGTATGTGTTTTGATGATGTCACAGAGCTTAAATCTGGGGGATATTGTGAATGGACAGCAAGGCAGCAGTTTTTTGAATTGGTATTTAATACCACTGTTCCCAATGTTTTTGGTTTACTTGATTTCAGGTGTTGCAGAAACTAATCGCGCACCTTTTGATGTAGCTGAAGGTGAATCGGAAATTGTTGCAGGATTCCATGTGGATTATTCAGGTATGGCTTTCACAGTATTTTTCCTGGCTGAATATTCTAATATGATATTGGTTGCAACTTTGACGTCTATTATGTTTTTAGGGGGATGGCTGCCGCCTGTCGATATGGCACCATTTACTCTGATACCGGGTATAGTATGGTTACTATTGAAGATTGCATTTATTTTATTCTTTTTTCTTTGGTTTCGTGCGACCTTCCCACGTTATCGCTATGATCAAATTATGCGATTGGGTTGGAAAATCTTTATCCCGATTACGCTTGTATGGATTGTTTTATTGGGTTCAATAATGCAATTACCTGAATCTATTAGGAATACATTTCCGTTGAATATCTGGTTTTAAAATAGAGAAATAAAATGGATCGTATTAGAAAGTTTTTCAGTACTTTTTTGCTGTTTGAGCTTCTGAAGGGAATGGCGGTTACCGGTCGATATTTATTTAAACCAAAGATCACCGTGCATTTTCCAGAGGAAAAGACGCCTCAATCACCACGATTTCGCGGTCTTCATGCATTGCGCCGTTATCCGAATGGTGAAGAGCGATGTATCGCATGTAAGTTATGCGAAGCCGTATGTCCAGCAATGGCAATCACGATCGATTCGGAACAGCGTGCAGATGGCACACGCCGAACCACACGGTATGATATTGATTTGAGTAAATGTATCTTTTGCGGTTTTTGTGAGGAGTCATGTCCGGTTGATTCGATTGTGGAGACTCGTATACTGGAGTATCACGGGGAAAAGCGGGGCGATTTGATCTATACTAAAGAAATGTTATTGGCTATTGGCGATCGTTACGAGGAACAGATTGCCAAAGATCGAGAAGCTGATGCACGTTATCGCTGAATCTTGCCGGTAGATAAAAAATGAGTTTTCAAGATATTTTATTTTATATTTTTTCAGCTATTTTGGTTGTATCAGCGCTGGGTGTAATTACTGTGCGTAATCCAGTAAATTCAGCATTATTATTGGTTTTAGCGTTTGTCACGTGTGCAGGTTTGTGGCTACTGCTAGAAGCTGAATTTTTAGCAATCGCTTTAGTATTGGTATATGTTGGCGCTGTCATGGTATTGTTTTTATTTGTAGTTATGATGCTCGATATCAATCTGGATCGATTACGTGAAGGATTCTGGAAATGGTTTCCCTTTGGTGCAGTTGTTGCATTAATTATGGTCGCAGAAATGTCAATGGTACTGATGGGAAAATATTTCGGGTTAGAAGAAATGCCTGTACCCAGATCACAAGATGCGGATTATAGTAATACACGAGAGTTAGGGCGGTTGATTTACACTGAATATGTTTATGCATTTGAGCTAGCCGCAGTGCTTTTATTGGTTGCGATGGTAGCAGCCATAGCACTGACTTTGCGTCATCGAGAAGATAAGAAATCTCCAAACCCATCCAAACAAGTTAAAGTGCGGAAAGAAGATCGGCTACGAATAGTTACAATGCCTGCGGAGAAAAGAGAGTAACGGAATCATGGAATGGATTTGTGGCATTTTTATAAATATAGAAAGAGGTAGTTAGCTTTGATATCGTTATCTCATTATCTCGTTCTTGGAGCGATTTTATTTGCGATCGGCTTGGTTGGTATTTTTCTCAACAGAAAGAATGTCATCATTCTGCTGATGTCGATTGAATTAATGCTGCTGGCAGTAAATATGAACTTTGTTGCATTTTCGCATTATCTGCAAGATATATCAGGTCAGATCTTCGTATTTTTCATCTTGACGGTTGCCGCAGCAGAATCTGCAATAGGTTTGGCAATTTTGGTAGTGCTGTTTCGCAACATGCGTACGATTAATGTCGATGATTTGGATGAGCTCAAGGGTTAGTACGCAATAATTAATTATTTTAAGTACCTATCACTAATAAAGAATTTTCTATTGAGATGCAAAAACTTTACTTACTGGTGCCACTTGCTCCACTGTTTGGTGCACTTATAGCTGGATTATTTGGACGTTTTATTGGATCCATTTGGAGTCATAGGACGACTATTGCATTAGTTTTTGTTTCTTTATTGGCATCTATCGTTATTTTCTTAGATGTACTAGAGGGTAATAGTTATAACGGCAGTGTCTATACTTGGTTAGTTTCTGGTGATACGCGATTTGAAGTTGGATTTTTAATCGATCAATTATCAGCAACTATGATGATTGTCGTCAGCTTAGTTTCACTCATGGTACATATTTATACCATTGGGTATATGCATGATGATCCGGGTTATCAACGTTTTTTCAGTTATATCTCATTATTTACCTTCTCAATGATGATGCTGGTAATGTCGAATAACTTCCTGCAGTTATTTTTTGGCTGGGAAGCTGTTGGCTTGGTTTCTTATTTATTAATTGGATTCTGGTACACCCGTCCTACTGCAATTTACGCCAATATGAAAGCATTCTTGGTAAATAGGGTTGGTGATTTTGGTTTTCTTCTCGGTATTGCATTGGTGTTAATGCACTTTGGTACTTTGGATTACGCATCTGTATTTGCTCAAGCGCCTGGAATTGTTGATGAGAAAATTGAATTAATACCTGGTATGTCTTGGCTAGTAATTACGCTGATCTGTATTTTGTTATTTATTGGTGCGATGGGTAAATCAGCGCAATTTCCGTTGCATGTGTGGCTACCGGATTCTATGGAAGGCCCTACGCCGATTTCTGCATTAATTCACGCGGCTACGATGGTAACGGCTGGTATTTTTATGGTGGCACGCATGTCACCTTTATTCGAATTATCGGAAACCGCGCTATCAGTTATTTTGATAATTGGCGGCATTACTACATTATTTATGGCCCTAGTTGCAGTTGTGCAAACCGATATAAAACGTGTAGTTGCCTATTCCACGTTATCACAATTGGGCTATATGACAGTTGCTTTAGGTGCCTCAGCTTATTCCGTCGCGATTTTCCATCTAATGACTCATGCTTTTTTTAAAGCTGTTTTATTTTTGGGTGCGGGTTCTGTCATCATTGCTATGCATCACGAGCAAAATATGGAAAAAATGGGCGGATTGAAACGCTATATGCCAATTACGTACTGGACGATGTTTATCGCCGCTTTAGCCAGTGCCGGTGTGCCAGGATTTTCAGGTTTTTTTTCAAAGGATGCCATTATAGAAGCGGTTCATTTTGCCAATATCCCAGGTGTCGGTTTTGCCTATTTTTGCGTATTGACAACCGTATTTGTCACAGCTTTGTATACGTTCCGCTTGATATTCATGACATTTCACGGTAATACCCGAATGGATAAACATACCAAAGAACATTTGCACGAATCGCCATGGGTAGTTACTTTACCACTAATTGTGCTTGCAATACCTACTATTGCGGCAGGCTGGTTTATTGATCCAATTGTTTTTGGTGATTATTTTAATAATGTAATTCATGTATCACCTCAGCATGATGCTGTCGAAAAATTGGCTGCGGAATTTTCCGGAATTGTCAACATGATGCTGCATGCATTTTCTACGGCGCCATTTTGGTTATCCATAGCGGGGATCTTTACTGCTTGGCTTTTATACAATTCAAGAACTGAATGGCCTGGAAAAATAAAAGCACGTTTTAGTTATTTGTATAACCTTCTGAATCACAAATACTATATTGATGAATTGTATTCATGGATATTTGCGAGTGGAACGCGAGCTTTAGGAACAGCATTGTGGAAATATGGCGACATCAAAGTGATTGATGGATTCTTTGTCAATGGCACGGCACGAGTTATAGCTTTATCAGCAACTGTAGTAAGAAGGTATCAGACCGGTTATATCTACCATTATGCTTTTACAATGATTGTCGGCATATTTGTCATCTTGACACTATGGCTTTATTAGCTTTCTTAAAATAAGAGTTTGAGTGTCTACTATCAACAACTCAACAATAAGTACTAACAAAAAACGGAATAAGCATGTCGTTTGAATTCCCACTATTGAGCTTAATTATTTGGCTGCCTATTGTGTTTGGCATTGCCGTTTTTGCAACTGGAAAAGATAATAACGCGCAATTTGCTCGTTGGATTGCTCTCGCAGGATCGATATTAGGATTTTTAGTAGCAATTCCGCTATGCAGTAACTTCGATTCCACCACAGGTGCAATGCAATTTGTGGAGAATCATGTCTGGTTTGAGCGCTTCAATGTCAATTATCATCTTGGTGTTGACGGGATATCAATGCCGCTGATTTTGTTGAATTGCTTCATTACACCACTTGTTGTTGTGGCAGGATGGGAGGTGATAAGGGAGCGCGTATCGCAATACATGGGTGCGTTTCTCGTTATGTCTGGTATTGTTAATGGTGTTTTCGCGTCACTGGATGCCATTCTATTTTACGTATTCTGGGAAGCTTCTTTAATACCGATGTTTTTGATTATCGGTATCTGGGGTGGCCCTAACAGGGTTTATGCTGCAATCAAGTTTTTTCTTTACACATTGCTTGGCTCTTTATTGATGCTGATTGCATTCATTTATCTGTATCAAGTATCGGAAGGAAGTTTTTCGATTGAAGATTACCATAAACTTGCAATTCCACTAACACCGCAAATTTTTATTTTTATCGCATTCTTGCTAGCGTTTGCAGTTAAAGTTCCGATGTGGCCGGTACATACCTGGTTACCGGATGCTCACGTTGAAGCGCCAACAGGTGGGTCGGTCGTCTTAGCGGCGATTTTGCTGAAATTAGGTGGTTATGGATTTTTACGCTTCTCGTTGCCGATTGCTCCTGATGCTAGCCTTTATTTAGCAGATATGATGATCATTCTATCTTTGATTGCTGTTGTTTATATAGGCTTGATTGCATTGATGCAGGCCGATATGAAAAAGCTGATTGCTTATTCATCCGTAGCACATATGGGATTTGTTACCTTAGGTTTCTTTTTGTTGAATGCGCACGGAATTGAAGGTGCCATGGTGCAAATGATTTCTCATGGATTTATTTCCGGTGCTATGTTTCTCTGTGTTGGTGTGTTGTACGATAGATTGCATTCCCGCCAGATTGCCGATTATGGTGGAGTTGTCAATAAAATGCCTATTTTTGCGGCTTTTTTCATGTTATTTGCAATGGCGAATGCTGGATTGCCGGGAACGAGCGGTTTCGTCGGTGAATTTATGGTCATACTGAGCGCAATCAAAGTTAATTTTTGGTATGCATTTCTGGCCGCGACCACACTCATTTTCGGTGCCGCCTATACCCTGTGGATGTATAAGCGAGTGATATTCGGTGCTATCGCAAGTCCTGCGGTCGAAAGTTTGCAGGATATTTCAAAACGTGAGTTTGTTTTATTGGCCATTTTGGCAATCTCGGTTTTATGGATCGGTGTACATCCTTATCCATTAACTGAAGTTATGCATACGACAGTTGATCAATTGTTAACACATGTCAGTAACAGCAAATTATAAAAAATCATTTTGAAACAATAAAAATTCCTGATATAAGGATTAAGAATTAATGAATTTTATACCACCTGATTTTGCGCCAGCTTCTTCTGAAATTTTTATGCTCATTATGGTGTGCGTGGTCATGCTGGCTGATCTCACTGCAGGTGACAATAGGCGTTATGTCGCTTATCTATTGACACAAGTAACGTTATTGGGTTGTGCCGTACTGACCTTTGTATCATTTTCTACCGAAGTCAAACAGACTTTTTATGGCATGTATGTCGATGATGCGATGGCGGATATACTTAAACTGATGGTGTATGGTACTGTGTCGGCTGTTCTTGTCTACTCCCATTCCTATATCAGTGATCGCGGGCTACTGAAAGGTGAGTTTTTCAGCTTAATACTGTTTGCAACTTTGGGAATGATGGTGATGATTTCTGCCAGTCATTTTCTGACTCTTTACATTGGATTGGAGTTGCTTTCACTGTCGCTTTATGCGCTAGTTGCGCTACGTCGTGATTCCATTGTGGCGACTGAAGCTGCCATGAAATTCTTTGTATTAGGCGCTCTTGCTTCTGGATTTTTACTTTACGGCATGTCGATGGTTTATGGTGCAACTGGCACATTGCATGTATCGCAACTGGCTCAGATTATTCAGAGTGAAGCGAGCAGTAAGGAAGTGTTGGTTGTCGGCCTGGTATTTATTGTAGCTGGAATCAGTTTTAAACTCAGCGCAGCACCATTCCATATGTGGGCTCCGGATGTTTATCAAGGTGCTCCGACAGCAATCACTTTATTTATCGGCTCTGCTCCCAAGTTTGCGGCCTTTGGTTTTGTTATGCGTTTATTGATCGAAGGTTTGGGAGAAATGGTTTCTGATTGGCAAGGTATGCTGGTAATTCTCGCTATCTTGTCGATGGCAGTGGGTAATATTGCTGCTATTGCACAAACTAATATCAAGCGTATGCTGGCCTACTCAACTATTTCGCATATGGGATTCTTACTGCTTGGGTTTATCAGTGCCGATTCTAATGGTTACAGCTCGGCGCTGTTTTATGTGATCGCTTATGTTCTGATGACGTTAGGAACATTTGCTATGATCATGTTGCTGTGCCGAAGTGGATTCGAAGCTGAGAATATCAATGACTTTAAAGGACTCAGTAAAAGAAACAGCTGGTATGCGTTTGTTACATTGTTATTGATGCTTTCGTTAGCAGGCATTCCACCGATGATTGGGTTTTATGCGAAATTCTCTGTATTACAAGCTGTTGTTAATGCCGGGTATATTTGGCTGGCTGTTGCAGCGGTATTGTTCTCATTAATCGGTGCCTTTTATTATTTACGTATTATCAAATTGATGTATTTTGACGAGCCAGAAAATACAGAAGTATTGACACCTAATAACGATGTAAAAATCCTATTGAGTGCTAACGGTTTTGCAGTACTGGCTCTAGGTATTTTCCCTCAAGCGTTGATGAGTCTTAGCTTATACGCCATTCAAAATTCTATGTAATCGGAAATAAACAAGGATATTCTTTAAAAATATCCTTGTTCAGCACATTCTATAAAAAGAACGCCTTTCAAGATTGAAAAATTTCTTCCTTGCCGAAGTTATTTTTTCTCTAATTGCACTCTTCTTTACAAACACTACCAGGAATGGTTGTGAAGTGCATAAAAATATCAATTTTCTATTCAACTATCTTGATTTTCTTAATGCGATCCCCATTTTAAAGCAAAATATTTGAGGAGATTAACGTGCAAGCTGAAACAAACAAAGAACAATTAAACTTTCAAGCGGAAGCGAAACAGTTATTAAGATTAATGATTCACTCCTTATACAGTAATAAGGAAATTTTTTTGCGTGAATTGATTTCGAATGCATCGGATGCGGCTGATAAATTGCGTTTTGAGGGCCTTACCGATGCTGCACTGTATGAATCAGACACTGACCTTAAAATTCGTGTGAGCTATGATGCGGATGAACGAACCGTCACTATCTCGGATAACGGTATCGGTATGTCGCGACAAGAAGTCATCGATCATATTGGAACCATTGCGAAGTCAGGAACCCGTGAATTCTTTAACTCCTTAACCGGTGATCAAGTGAAAGATGCGCATTTGATCGGTCAATTTGGTGTCGGCTTTTATTCCGCATTTATTGTGGCCAACAAGGTTACCTTGATCACCCGGCGGGCAGGGTTGACTGCCGAGCATGGTGTTCGCTGGGAATCCAGCGGTGAAGGTGATTACACGTTGGAAACTGTTGAAAAAGCAACCAGAGGTACTGATATTATTTTGCATTTGCGTGCCGATGAAGATGAATTCTTAAATGGCATGCGAATTCGTAACATTATTCGTAAATATTCCGATCACATTACGTTGCCTATCGTAATGAAGAAAGAAGAATGGTTGCAAGATGAAAAGAAAAATAAGATTACCGATGAAGATGAAACGATTAACCAAGCCAATGCATTGTGGGCACGCCCTAAAAATGAAATAACGGTCGAACAATACAATGAATTTTATAAGCATGTAGCACATGATTTCGAGCCGCCGCTGGCCTATTTACATGCACGCGTAGAAGGGAAGCAGGAATATACGCAACTTCTGTACATTCCGGCACGCGCGCCTTTCGATTTATTCGATCGTGAGCGCCGGCATGGAATTAAATTATATGTGCAACGTGTATTCATTATGGATGATGCAGAAAAATTATTACCGAACTATCTCCGTTTTGTGCGCGGTGTAATCGATTCGAACAATCTACCGTTGAATGTATCACGCGAGATCCTGCAGGAATCAAAGGATATCGACTCAATCCGGGCTGGTGTAGTCAAGAAAGTATTGGGATTGATCGAAGACTTATCCAAAAATGAAGATGAAGAAGGGAAAGAAAAATACAAAACTTTCTACCGGGAGTTTGGTCAAGTTCTAAAAGAAGGTGTCGGAGAAGATTTTGCTAATCGCGAGCGTATTGCGAAATTGTTACGTTTTATTACTACGCACAGTGATACTGGTGAACCAGCTGTTTCGCTTGAAACTTATGTGCAACGCATGAAAGAAGGTCAGAAAAAAATTTATTACGTGACTGCCGATAATCTGAGAGCCGCACAGAACAGCCCTCACTTGGAAATTTTCCGCAAGAAGGGTATTGAAGTGTTATTACTATCCGATCGTATTGATGAATGGCTGGTGAGTAATCTAACCGAATATGACGGTAAGCCACTGCAATCAGTCGCTAAAGGCGGCTTGGATTTGGGTGATCTGGAAGACGAGGCAGAAAAAGAAGAACGCGAAAAAGAAACTAACGCCTTCCATGAATTGACGGAAAAAATGAAACAAACGCTTAGCGAACAAGTAAAAGATGTTCGTGTTACTTTCCGGCTAACCGAATCACCGGCTTGCCTAGTTGCAGATACTTATGACATGGGTGGTAATCTCGAGAGATTACTGAAATCCGCGGGACAAAAAGTGCAACATACCAAACCGATCCTGGAAATCAATCCACATCACCCGATGGTGCAGCGGTTGAAGACCGAAGTCGAAAATTTCGAAGATTGGAGTCATTTATTATTCGGTCAAGCTTTGCTGGCGGAGGGGGGGCAGCTTGAAGAACCGGCCGCATTTGTAAAAAGATTAAATGAACTGTTATTGCTGAAATCCTGAAGTTAATAAAGTTTTTGTGCCTCCAATAAATCTTCCGGCATAAGCCTCGTAAAGCCGGAAGATTCAAAACTCACTTGAAACTTCTACTCAGTTCGGCTGTCCATTTCTTGCATACAAAAACATTGAACAATTTTCAAGTTAAGTACTCAGGTGGACAGTGGGTAGATCAAAAAAAAATCAGATTGCAGATTTAACCAAATCCTATCAAGCAAAGCTGTGGACACCGTTCGCTGTACTCGGTATTAAAACAGAAGAAGACTGGCTTACGGCTATTGATTATTTGCCAGCCGATACTCCGACATTAGCACCCCAGACTTTGTTGGCGAAAGAAGTATGCAGGCAGCTGCAAGCTTATCTAGCTGCACCGGATTTTAGGTTTGACTTGAGCTTGCATATCGGCGGAACAATGCATCAGCAACGTGTTTGGCAAGCTATTCAGGCAATTCCAAGCGGAGAAACGAGCAGTTATGCAGAAATTGCAACGCAATTACATTCTGCGCCTAGAGCAGTTGGCCGGGCATGCGGTGCTAACCGGATACCGATCATTATACCGTGCCACCGGGTTATTGCTAAAAATGGCGGATTAGGAGGTTTTATGAATGCGAGTGATGGCGATCCCCTTGAAATCAAACGTTGGTTATTGCGTCATGAGAGCACCTGAACTGAATGCTGGTCTGCTGGATGAGTTTTCCGATGCCTTATGGCTGGAAGATGGCTTGTCGCGTAACACACTCGACAGTTATCGTAATGATTTGCAACTTTTCAGCGAATGGCTCAGAAAACGCAATCAAGATAACAGGGTGCTCACTGATGCGACCCATACCGACCTGCTTGAGTTTCTAGCTTCCAGAGTTTCCGCCAAGATTAAGGCCAGCACAACTAGCCGTGAATTATCCAGCCTGAAGCGTTTCTATCGTTTCTTGTTACGTCAGGGAAAAATTACAACGGATCCCAGTCTCAATATTGAAACACCCAAATTGCAGCGCAGCTTACCGGAAAGTTTGACTGAGAAAGAAGTTGAGCTGCTACTGAGTGCCCCCGACTTACAGCATCCGCTTGGCTTGCGCGATCGTGCTATGCTGGAAGTTTTATATGCCAGCGGTTTGCGCGTATCGGAGTTAATCAATTTGAAGTACTCGCAGGTCAGTATGGATATGGGGGTTTTACGCGTCATGGGTAAAGGTAGAAAAGAACGTCTTGCGCCACTAGGGGAAGAATCTCTCGAATGGTTAAGCCGCTACACCAAAGAAGCCAGGCCCTCACTGTTGAACGGTATTGTTACCGATACCATTTTTGTGACAGCGCGCGGTGCGGCCATGACACGTCAGGCGTTTTGGTATCTGATCAAACGCTATGCGCTGATTATTGGCATTGATAAACAGCTCTCGCCGCATACCCTGCGGCACGCCTTTGCTACGCACCTGCTGAATCATGGCGCGGATTTGCGCGTTGTGCAATTGCTGCTTGGACATGCGGATATTTCCACCACGCAAATTTACACCCATATCGCGCGTGAACGCCTCAAGCAGTTGCATGCTAAGCATCACCCGCGTGGCTAGTCGGCAGCAATTGCAAGTTATCTTTTAGCTAGCAGCACATAAAACGCCAGACTCCCAAGTCCAATAAAAGCAATCAACGACCAATCGGGGATGGTAAGTGATAAGAGCTTCCAATCAATATTGGCGCAATCGCCGTTGGCTTCGAACATCCCAGGCCACCAGCCAGCAATCGGTAAGGAATTCAGAAAAGCTTCCTCCGGACTGATGCCGCATTCAAATGCTTCCGGATACCGCATTAACCACGCATGCCGCGCGGCGATGATTGCGCCTGTCAGGGCAAATCCGCACAGCAGGAAACCATAAATACGGCGTCCGATTATCTTAGGGTTATGAAGGAACGCGAGCAAGGCGGTTAATCCCAATAACCAGTAAGCAACGCGCTGTGCTACACACAGCGGGCAGGGCAGTAATCCTTGCATATGCTGCAAAAACTGCGCATAGCCTAACAGGCCGATACAGCAAAGGAGGATAAATAAAAATAGTAGTCGCATTTTGTTTTTCTCTTCAATCGGATGAGTTGCTCAATTTATCCATTGAGCGTTTGTGGATTTCAGATAGTTTGGTATCATCAGAAAAATCAGGTTAACGGATATTCATAGTAGCACTGGAGTTTACTTTTCATTGACTTAATTGAGGAGATTTGTCATGCGAACAACGATACTGATCATCACTTTAGTTACTGCTTCTTTATTTTTTTCCGGTGCATCCCTTGCAGAATTGGGGAAAATGGATAAAGCGGAAGCGCAAGCTAAAACCAAATTCGATCATATCGGATTGGCTGAGATGTACGAAAAGGAAGCTAATGAAATGGATGCGAAAGCCAAGGAACAGAAAGAGTTACTGGAAGAATATAAGCGGCATAGTGAATATTACGGTCGAGAAGGTCAAGATTTCCAATCGCACCATGAAGCGTTATTGCGGAAATATGTAAAGGCAGTTGAGCGTAATAAGGAAATGGCTGCGCTACACCGGAAAATGGCAAGGTAAACAGCGATGAATGCTGCCGGTCATTTTATTTTTCTTTCCAAATAGCATAAGCAAGCAATAGCCAGGCGGTGAGAAATGAAACACCGCCGAACGGCGTGATCATACCGAGTCCGCGCATGCCTGTTATGCTCAGCACGTAAAGACTAAAGCTGAATAATACGATACCCGCCATCATCAGCCAGCCGGATACCGGCATCAGGCGGGATTTTGGAAAATGCAGCAATAGCAAGCCGATGACGATGATGCCAAAAGCGTGATAAAAATGATATTGCACGCCGGTATGATAAACCGACAGCATGTCGGCGGATAAAACCCGCTTTAGTCCGTGCGCACCAAAAGCACCCAGAGCGATGCATAAAACCGTATTCAAGGTACCCAGTATGAGAAAAGTTTTTGGCATCGACGATCCAGTCCTTCTTGTTTTTTTGAAATAAAGTAAATGCTGTATAACTGTGCGTACTTCAGGAGTTCTCGGTTTTTGTTACATCCGCCTCGCACATGCCGTGCGCGAATTTTACCTGAATTCGATCACCGCAATGTATTTGTTTGCTGTCACGGATGACGGTGTTTTGCGCGGTGTACGCGATGCTATATCCACGCTCAAGCACCGATTGCGGATCCAAATGAGATAGCTGTGCTTGCATATGTTGAAGCCGGATCGACAGGATTTCGAGATAGCGGATATACGCAGAACGGAAGCGGGCAGCCAATTCCTTTTGTTGCTGGCTAATTTGAGCGATATTGGGGCTTGCCGTCGCCAATCGTTGATTTAATTCGAGTAATTTCCATTGCTTTCTTTCCAATTGATGGCGGCAAGTTTTCATCAACCGGTCTTGCAGATGGCGCAGATGAATGGATTGCTGTTTGATGCGATCACCCGGATAAATGAGGCGGTGCGACAGAATATCGATCTGTTGCATGGCATTCTCTATACGATGCAACATGGCGCGAGATAGCCGCAATTGCAGGGTGTTTAAGTGTTGACTTAATTCCTTATGATCCTTACTTGCCAATTCAGCAGCTGCCGTTGGTGTAGGGGCACGCACATCTGCGGCAAAATCCGCGATGGTAAAATCCGTTTCGTGACCGACACCGCTGATTACTGGAATGGTACTGGCAGCAATGGCGAGTGCTACGATTTCCTCGTTGAATGCCCATAGATCTTCAATGCTGCCCCCGCCACGGCATACGATCAGCACATCGCATTCAGCACGTTGATTGGCGGTTGCTATTACTGCAGCAATCAGACTGGCTGCGGTTTTTCCCTGAACTAAAGTAGGGTAGAGGATAACCGGCAAGGACGGCATGCGCCGTTGCAATGTCGACAAAACATCGCGTAACGCCGCTGTGTCAGGAGAAGTAATGATGCCGACTTGTTTGGGAAATGCTGGTAGCAATTTTTTCTTGGCCGGATTAAATAATCCAGCTTTATCCAGCTTCGCTTTAAGCTTCTCGAAGGCCTCGAATAATTCTCCTAAACCGGCGCGCCGCATCGTTTCGACATTGAGCTGAAAATCGCCGCGGGGTTCATAGAGGGTAACCAGCGCCAGCACTTCAACTTGCATGCCGTCTTTCGGTTGCCAGTCCAGATATTGATGTTTATGACTGAACAATATGCAGCGGATTTGCGCACTGGAATCCTTGAGCGAGAAGTACCAGTGACCGGACTGATAACACTTCAAATTCGAGACTTCACCTTTGACCCATAGCAATGGAATATTCTGTTCCAGGAATTGCTTGGTGCTGCTATTCAGCTCACTGACTGTCAGTACTGTTCGTGCAAGGCTCGCCGATGGAAAAGTAAAAAGATTCATGATGAGTGCATGCCATTATTCGCATTATTTATTGAAACTAGATCAGTGTAATGCGCAACTCACAAAGCATGCTGTTTCTATGTATAAATAGATGTTTATTAGAGATAATTATGTGAGATTAAAAAATAATCAAGGGAGAAAAAATGTTTGGATTTGGTCACTTAATTCTCATATTAATTACATACTCACAGACTTATCCACAGAAATTGTGGATAGAAAGCCGTTTATTTTTTGCAACAAATTGAGTATTGCGATACTTTGCATGCTGAACCGGCTGTCCAGTTATAGAATATAATAATTGGGTAACTTAGTAAGACACAGAATGATACCTGGAACTAAAGTGAGTGAGGAGATTATCACGTGTTATCGTTAATTCAAGCTGCCGGCTGGCCTATCTGGCCAATCATCATTGCTTCCGTCGTGGCCTTGGGCATTATCGGTGAACGTATGTGGACGTTGCGATTGAGCGTTATTGCACCGAAGGAATTGCTTCCCAGAGTGTTGAATGAATATAAGCGTAATGGCGTGAATCCAGAGATGCTGGCGCGTTTGCAGAATTACTCACCGCTGGGACAAATTCTTGCCGCCGGACTTAAGAATGTTAAAAGTACTCGTGAAATCATGAAGGAATCGATCGAAGAGTCCGGCCGGGTGATTGCACATGATCTGAATCGCTATCTGACGACATTGGGAACGATAGCTGCACTGAGTCCTCTGATGGGTTTGTTCGGTACTTTGGTTGGAATGATTGAGATTTTCGGATCGAATTCACCTACCGGCAGCAATCCGGCACAGCTTGCTTACGGAATTTCCGTCGCTTTGTATAATTCCGCCTTTGGAATACTGGTGGCCATTCCTAGCATGATTTTTTACCGCCATTTCCGTGCAAAAGTCGACGATATCGTCATAGAAATGGAATTGCAGGCATTAAAGCTGGTCGAAATGGTGCATGGAGAACGAGAAACCTGAATAGGCTTATAAAGTTTTGTGTACACAGTTTTTGGTGTGCACCTTCAATCGAGACATCGAAGAGAGAATCCATTTCGTGAGACTAGGTTAGAATGGCAGGTGTCGCGAAACATGATGCTAACTTAGTAGTGTATACTGCGGCTCAATCAATTTGGACTGGAAATATAAGCAGGAACAGGCGGGTAGATGGAAAAGGAAATATTTTCTGTTGCCATTTGATTCCATAGTCTGGAAATCACGAGATCAAGCTGACTAAAGTGATAGTCAATGGTTTTCTTGGTAAAAGATTTGCGGGTTGATTGTTTTATACGTATATGAACGAGAATAGTGGTATTTTGAGAAATACAAATCCGATCATAAATCATTGCTACCTGATTGTTATTTTGTTGTTTGTTTGTATTATCGCACTGCAAGGCTGTGCATCGGCGCCGAGAAAGGGTGATCTAGAAACAGATCCGGTTGATCCGCACGAAAAGATTAATCGTGCTTCTTATGATTTTACCGACAAAGTGGATCGGACGGTGTTTGTGCCTATTGTGAACGCCTACATCGATTATGTTCCAAATGCTGCACAGCGGTCGATTGGCAATTTCTACGATAACTTGTCTTATCCCAATGTCATGCTGAATTCTTTTCTGCAGGGCAAGGTAAAGCAGGGTGCTTCCGATACCTTGCGTTTTTTTGTGAACTCAACAGTGGGAATGTTCGGGCTTTTTGATATGGCATCGCACATGGGATTACAGAAGAACGATGAAGATTTTGGCCAAACACTAGGAGTGTGGGGTGTGGATCCCGGATCTTATTTATTCATTCCCCTTATTGGTCCGAGCAGCGAACGCGACGTAACCAATATTCCTGTCGGCGTTTTTACCAATGTATTATTTTATGCCGGCCTTGTGGTGGGATCATACTTTGCGGCCCCTTTAACCATTTTGGGTGCTATCGATAAACGCGCGCGCTTGATGGGGGCGATGCGAATTCGTGATGAAGCTGCAATTGATCCCTATTTATTTGTGCGCGAAGCTTCCATGCAACAACGTGAATTCCTCGTGCACGATGGCAAGTTGCCGCTGGATCTTTATGATTCCGAGCCTTTTCAGGATAATCCTTTTGAAAAAGATGGTAAAAAGAAAAAATAATGAATGCGAATTATCATCTCGTGTTTGTTCTTGTGAACTATTGACGGAAAGGCGCTTGTATGTAAAACCAAAATCAGCTTGAACGGTAGCGAATGATTTATCCATTGGGGAATTTGTAACGTAATTAAGTGCTTAGGAACATATGAACGGATTTCAAAGAATAGCAGCTGTATCACAGCAACCAGATGATTTTGCGGGTAACGGTGAAGCACCTGAGTCGTATACAGCGCCAGCCCTGAATCAGGATGGGATCAATGCCATCGAGCTGGATACGAAATTCAATCAAGCGCGCACGGCCATGCTGGCACTGCAGAATCCTGACGGACATTGGTGTTTTCCGCTCGAAGCCGACTGTACCATTCCGGCTGAGTATATTTTGATGATGCATTTCATGGATGAAATCGACGTCATTCTGGAAAACAAAATCGCCCGTTTTATCCGTGATAAGCAGGATATGACGCACGGCGGCTGGCCGCTCTACTATGGCGGTGCGTTTGACATCAGCTGCACGATTAAATCGTATTATGCGCTGAAGCTGGCGGGTGATTCGACCGATGCGCCGCACATGGTGCGCGCACGGGACGCTATTCTGCAGCGTGGCGGGGCAGCCAAAGCGAATGTTTTTACCCGTTTGCTGCTGGCCATGTACGATCAGATCCCGTGGCGCGGCGTACCGGTGGTGCCGTCGGAACTGGTATTGTTGCCCAGCTGGTTTCCTTTTCATATCAGCAAGGTTTCTTATTGGTCGCGCACGGTGATGATCCCGCTGTCCATTCTGTGTACCATGAAAGCGCGTGCGATCAATCCGCGCAAAGTGAATATTCGCGAATTGTTCATTGTGCCGCCCGAAGAGGAAAAAAACTATTTTCCCAAGGCGGATACGTTGCTGAAGCGCGCTTTTATGCTGGTTGAACGTATCTTGTCGCGCATCGAACCAAAACTGCCGCAATCGATCCGGCAATATTCGATTCGCAAGGCGGAACGCTGGACGCTCGAACGCCTGAACGGTGAATGCGGTATCGGCGCCATTTTTCCGGCCATGGTCAATGCGCATGAGGCGCTGACTTTGCTCGGTTATGACTATGATCATCCGAACCGCGTGCAATGCCGCAATGCGTTGCGCGGATTGCTGGTCGACGAAGGCGAACGCTCCTGGTGTCAACCATGCACATCGCCGGTCTGGGATACGGTGTTAACAAGCCTGGCGCTACAGGAAGATCCCACAACCGATCAGGAACCGGTAATGAGGGCGTTGGATTGGCTGGTCGAGCAGCAGGTTCTGGATGAGCCTGGCGATTGGCGCGATAAGCGTCCCGATCTGCCCGGCGGCGGCTGGGCTTTCCAGTATGCCAATCCGCATTATCCGGATCTCGATGATACTGCCGCGGTGGGCTGGGCATTAGAGCAGGGTGGAGCGGAGCGGCATCATAAATCGCTGGAACGCGCAGCCAATTGGCTTGCGGGTATGCAGTCGCGCAATGGTGGTTTTGCCGCTTTCGACATTGATAATGTCTATCACTACTTGAATGAAATTCCATTCGCCGATCACGGCGCATTGATCGATCCGCCTACCAGCGACGTGACGGCGCGCTGCGTCGGTTTGCTAGGAAAATACGGTAAGCATCAGCGTGAAGTGTGGCGCGGCATCAGTTTTTTACTGCGGGAGCAGGAAAAAAACGGTTCGTGGTTCGGGCGCTGGGGCACCAATTATATTTATGGCACTTGGTCGGTTCTAGAAGCCTTCCGGCTGGCTAAGTTCGATATGCAGCATCATTCGGTGCGCCGTGCTGTGAAGTGGCTGGAATCGGTGCAAAGAGTGGACGGCGGCTGGGGGGAAACCAATGATTCTTATTTGGATACTCAACTGGCAGGTCGGTTTACTGAAACCAGTACGGCATTCCAAACCGCGTGGGCGGTGTTGGGTCTCATGGCGGCGGGCGAAGTGAATAGCGAACCGGTGCGCAGGGGTATTCAGTATCTGCTGCGTAACCAGTGTAGCGATCATTTATGGGAAGAACCTTGGTTTACCGCGCCTGGCTTCCCACGCGTCTTTTATTTGCGCTATCACGGTTATTCAAAATTCTTTCCGTTGTGGGCATTGGCGCGCTACCGGGCTTTGACAAGAGAGGTCGGCAATTGAAAATCATTGGCGTTGTTTCGGCGCTGAAATCCGAAGCGAGCTGTTTATTGGAAAAACAGAGCTTTCCGCTTTATCAGGTGGTGGAAATAGGGGAGAGAACTTCGGTGTGTC
The DNA here is from genome assembly GCA_018240285.1 of Pseudomonadota bacterium. Taxonomy (GTDB): domain Bacteria; phylum Pseudomonadota; class Gammaproteobacteria; order Burkholderiales; family Nitrosomonadaceae; genus Nitrosomonas. Next base: position 30,118 of record JAFEGA010000023.1, read on the forward strand.
TTAGCAGTATCGGCAGTAAAGCGGCGCGAGGAGCAGCGTTGAAATTGCGCGAGCGCGACATCAGTGCGCTGGTTAGTTTCGGCGTTGCGGCTGCTGTAAACAATGAATTGATTCCCGGTGATCTGGTGTTGCCCGAAGCAGTTACGATGAATGGCGAAATCCTGCCGGTGGATCTGGAGTGGCGTAACCAGCTGGCAAGTGTAATGTCAAAACAACTGACGGTTGCTGGCGGAATTCTGGCATCTTGTGAAGAACCGCTAACGACAACCGAACAAAAACTTGCGCTGGGTGAAGCAACAGGCGCATGCGCGGCGGATATGGAAACGGCGGCGATAGCAAAAGTGGCGGCCGATGCCGGTATCTCGTTTCTCGCTATTCGCGCGATTGTCGATCCTATCGAATTTTCTCCACCGGAAGCACTGATGAGCGCGGTTTATCCGGATGGCAGCGTGGATGCGATTCAGTTGATTAAATTAATAATGAGCGGAGCTATATCGATCAAAACGCTGATTCATCTTGGGCTTGGCATGCATGTGGCGCGTTCCGCATTGATTGAAGTCGTGCAAAGAACCGGATTGACTTTTGCCAGCGACTACATGCCTCCTTACCGTAATTTTCAGGAAAATCAAGGCCAGTCAATCAATAACGAGTGATTGGAATTGCAATGCGGCCAGTTGTGAGTACAGCGGGCTGGATTGCAGTAATTGCGCATGTGTTCCTATCGCATCCAGCCGTCCATGATTGAGCACAGCAATCCGATCGGCGGATTGCACGGTCGCCAGACGATGCGCGATAACTAACGTGGTGCGGTTGCGCATCAACTGCTGTAGCGCTTGCTGCACCCAATGCTCGCTTTGTGCATCCAGTGCGCTGGTGGCTTCGTCTAGTAACAGGATCGGCGCATCGGCTAGAATTGCCCGGGCAATGGCCAGACGCTGTTTCTGCCCGCCCGATAATCCCAATCCGGAATCCCCCAAGTGTGTTTGATAGCCTTGCGGCAATTGGCAGATAAACTCATGTGCATACGCGGCCATAGCGGCCGCTTCCACTTCTGCATCGCTGGCATTCGGATGGGCATAGCGCAGATTGTCGCCGATGGTGCCGTAAAACAGTGCCGGATTCTGCGACACCAAAGCAAAGCAGCGGCGTAGTTCAAAAAGATTGAGCTGCCGGATATCGATGCCCTCCAGTTTTATAGAGCCGGACTGGCTGTCAAAAAAGCGCAGCAACAGATCGAACAAAGTCGATTTGCCTGCGCCGGAAGGACCGACCAGCGCCAGCGTTTCGCCTGCCCGGACTGTCAAGGTCAGATTGTCGATGGCGAGGACATCGGGGCGGGAAGGGTAGGCGAAGCACAATTGATCGATTTCGATGTTCCCGGATACTGCGGGCAAGGTATGCGGTTTTTGCGGCGATTGAATCAGATTCGGCGCTTGCAATAATTCCACCGTGCGTTCCGCAGCACCGGCGGCGCGCTGTAATTCGCCGATGACTTCCGAAATGGAAGCAACGGCGGAGCCGACAATGACGCTATAGAAAACAAACGCCGCCAATTCACCCGCGCTGATCCGGCCTTCGATCACATCCAGACCGCCCACCCAGAGCATCACGCCGACTGCACCCATCACCAGCAAAATGACCAGGGTGATCAACAATGAACGTTGCAGCGTGCGTTGTTTGGCGACATTAAAGGCTTCTTCGACTTGGGTATGAAAAGTGCGCTGATCGATGGATTGGTGATTATAGGCTTGCACGGTTTTGATCTGCCCGAGCACTTCGCCGACATAAGCACCAACGGCAGCTACTTTATCCTGGCTTTGGCGCGATAAGTGCCGCACGCGGCGGCCGTAAATCAGAATCGGCACCACCACCAGCGGTACGCAAATCATGACCAGTGCAGTCAGCTTCGCATTGGTAATAAACAGCCAGACGATGCCGCCGATCATCATGATCAAATTGCGCAATGCAAACGATATCGACGAGCCGATCACGGTTTGCAGCAACGTCATATCGGCGGTCAAACGCGATTGGATTTCGAGGCTACGGTTTTCCTCGAAAAAGCCCGGATGCAGATGGATTAAATGATTGAATACCCGGCTGCGGACATCGGCAATCACCCGCTCACCCAGCCAGGTAACCCAGTAATAACGTGTAAACGTGCCGATGGCCAAGGCGATCACCAGCAGTAGAAACATGCCGACATACTGACTCAGCAGTTCTTTGGATTGTGTGGCGAATCCCTGGTCGATCATCAGCCGGATGCCTTGTCCAATCGACAGGGTAATTGTCGCTGTAAACAGTAATGCCAGTAAGCTGTAAACAACCTGGCGCCGGTACGGCGTAACGAACTGCGCTGCTTGTTTTATGGCGTGCCAGCGGGTTTGCTTATTCTTGCCGGAATCTGTCATGAATTAATCCAGCAAAATCGCGGGCAATACTGAAATCACAGTAAATTGGGAAGATTAGTCTTGAGAAGCCGGTTTTTTCACAAACCCGGCGATGAGCAAAATCCACGCGACAATTAAACTGAGAATTGCCGGGATGTGCGTCAATTTCACAAACTGTTCTTGCCACACGGTACCCCCGATTGCGCCAGCTTCTTTAGCGGCAATGGAAAGAGATTCGGAGGTGCCCCACCAGGCGTTGGCGATTTCGGAAATAACCGTGAGCCACGTCAAGCAAACCGCTCCCAGCATGATCAGAGCCGAGCGCGCGCTCACCTTGTGCGGCAACGTAAGAAGCAATACCGCCATCAAAATGAACAACATGCCGTTCAGTACGGCTTGAATGTGCGCGCTCAGGGCTAATCGCGGAAAAGGCGTATGCGGTATCACCAATCCCCAGACGATGCCGACCAACACCAATGCTAGACCGTGGATCAGGATTTGTTTTGCTCGGCTTTGTACATTCATGCTGTTTCTCCCGAGTGTGCTAACTTGCTTGCGGCAATGTTTTTGGGATTATCTTAAAGAAAAAAACCGGTAACTCTAATCACTCCGTTTCGTCACTTCCACCAGATGATACCCAAATTGCGTTTTAACCGGGCCTTGCACTTCGCCGACCGGTGCGCTGAATACGACGGTATCGAATTCCTTGACCATTTGGCCGCGGCCGAATTCGCCTAAATCGCCGCCTTGTTTGCCGGATGGGCAGAGTGAGTGTTGTTGCGCGATTTCGGCGAAACTGGCACCGCTGGCGATTTCCGCTTTCAGGTTGTTACATTGTTCTTCGGTTTTGACCAAGATGTGTCGTGCGCTGGCTCGTGCCATGGGGTTCTCCTGTATTTATTAAAAATAATTTTTCGTACGTGATACATTTAAGCACAGATTGGCGTGCTGGTTGAAGCATTGTGCTATTTTTACATGGAGAGGATTTGATGAATTTTTGTGTGGTGCTGGTGTAAATGCTTGAGTTAATCGATGTCAACAAAGCGTATGCCGGAGGGCGCAGGGTGCTGGCTGGTTTGAGTTACACGCTGAACGCCGGTGAGTATGTTGCCGTCATGGGCGAGTCCGGGGTGGGCAAGTCGACGCTGTTGAATCTGATCGCCGGGTTGGATGCTCCGGATTCGGGTGAGATTTTGATTAACGGTGTGGCGATTTCCTCGCTGGATGACGATGCCGCGACGCAATTGCGGCGCGAGCAGTTCGGATTTGTTTTCCAGGCGTTTCATGTGCTGCCGCACTTGACGCTGGCGCAGAATATCGCGTTGCCGCTGCTGCTGAACGGTAAAACCACGGAACGTGTGCAGCAGATGCTGGAGCAGGTTGGGTTGCAGGGGCGCGGCGATCATTTTCCCCGCCAGCTGTCCGGCGGCGAATTGCAGCGCGTAGCGATCGCGCGGGCGCTGGTGCACCGGCCGAAATTGGTGCTGGCAGATGAGCCGACCGGCAACCTCGATCCCGATACCGCGCATGAAATCCTGCAGTTGATGCGCGCGGAAATCAAAGCTAACGGCGCAATGGGCATTCTGGTGACGCATTCGCATTCTGCTGCTGCGACGGCGGATCGGGTGCTGAATTTGACCAAGGATGGTTTGCATCCGGTCAAATCGGGCGATAACGCATGAACTCGGCAGTGTTATCGCGCTGGCTGCTCACCGGTGAGTGGCGCGCGCACTGGCTGCAAGTGAGCGTGGCGCTGATCGCCATTGCCATCGGCGTGGCTATGGCGTTTTCCATTCATTTGATCAATACCGCCGCTTTCAACGAATTCTCCGCTGCCAGCAAAAGTTTGTCCGGGCAATCGGATTTGCAAGTGCGCGGGCGCAAGGCGTTCTTTGATGAAGCGCTGTATCCCGTGCTGGTCAAACACGACGGTGTTGCGGTGGCGAATCCGGTGCTGGAATTCGACGTCGTGATACCGGGCAAAGAGCAGAATAGAAACGATCACAAGCTGAAAATCATCGGTACCGACATGTTCCGGGCGATCCAGATTTCGCCTGATTTGCTCGGTTTGACCGCAGAAGGAAAAACGCTCGACCGGCTGGCGGATGATGCCATTTTTCTGTCGCCTGCCGCGATGGAGTGGTTGCAAGTGCAGCAAGGCGATGCATTGCAGTTGTACGCCGGATTGCAAACCATCACGCTGCGTGTGGCCGGAGGATTAGTGCGTGCACGCGCGGGGCAGCGCATTGCGGTGATGGACATCGGCGCGGCGCAGTGGCGCTTTCAACATCTTGGCGTGTTGTCGCGTATCGAGTTGAAGCTGCGTGATGGCGTCAATCATGCGGCGTTCAAAGCCAAGTTAACTGAAGAATTGGGCGATGCGTATTGGGTGACTGAGATCGTGGATCAGGAAAAGCGCATTGCCAATATGTCGCGCGCTTATCGCATCAACTTGAACATGCTGGCGCTGGTGGCTCTGTTTACCGGTACCTTTCTAGTATTTTCCACGCAAGCGCTGTCGGTCATCCGGCGGCGCCGGCAATTTGCGTTGCTGCGCGTACTGGGGTTTACGCGGCGGCAATTGCTGCGGCAGATCGTGACCGAAGGCGGAATTCTGGGGGTGGCTGGCTCGTTGCTGGGGGTGGCGCTGGGTTATGCAGTGGCAGTGCTGGCGATCCGGTTGCTGGGTGGCGATTTAGGCACTAATTTTTTTCCGGGTGTTAAACCGGGCATTCATTTCGATCTCTGGGATGCGGTGCTATTTTTTACCGTGGGTTTGGCCGTGACACTGTTGGGTAGCCTCATTCCGGCTTTGGAAGCGGCGCGCGCCAAACCAGCCGTGGCATTGCGTTCCGGCAGCGAGGATACGGCGATGGCGAAATTGTCCACACCGTGGTTTGCGTTGATTTGCTTGTCAGTTGCAGCGATATTCACGCAATTGCCGCCGGTTTTCGAGTTGCCCATTTTCGGTTATCTGGCCATTGTATTGCTGCTGATCGGTGGCATTGCGCTGATGCCGCGTTTGACCGCAGGGTTCTTTTCGGTTTTGTCGAATCAATGGCAGCAGCGCCGGAGCGGTGTTGTGTCTACGCTGGTGTTGGCGCGTCTGGCGAATGCGCCGAATCAGGCCGCCATTGCGCTGGGCGGGATATTGGCAAGTTTTAGCTTGATGGTGGCGATGGCGATCATGGTGACGAGTTTTCGTATTTCGATCGATCATTGGCTGGGACGTGTGCTGCCGGCCGATTTGTACGTGCGCGCCGCGGCCAGTGGCGATTTGCAAGCGGATGCGCAACAGGCGATTGCCGGATTGCCCGGTTTTGATCGGGTGGATTTTTTCCGTACCCAGCAACTGACGCTGGATGTCAACCGGCCGGAAATCACGTTGTTCGCGCGGCCTGTCGATCAGGCCGATCCTCGTAACACATTACCGTTGACGGATGACATGATCGCTCCTGGAGTGCTGCCGGAGAACGCCATGCCGGTGTGGGTGTCGGAAGCGATGGTGGATTTGTACGGCTACCGGGTAGGGGATAAAGTGACGTTGCCCATTGGTGCAACAGCCAGTGAATTTCTGGTTGCCGGGGTATGGCGCGATTATGGCCGTCAATTCGGTGCGATTCAGATGCAATTGGCGGATTATCAGGCATTGACCGGCGATCTGGGCATCAATACCGTGGCCTTGTGGGTGCAACCGGGCGTCAGTATCGATGTGGCTATTGCCGGATTGCGCCAGTTGCCCTTCGGTGGCGCATTGGAGATATCGCGTTCGAGCGATATGCGCGCGTTGAGTCTGGAAATTTTCGACCGCAGCTTTGCGGTTACGTATTTGCTGGAGCTGATTGCCGTAGTGATCGGCTTGCTCGGTGTGGCAGCGAGTTTTTCCGCGCAGACGCTGGCACGCATCAAGGAATTCGGTATGTTGCGGCATATCGGTGTGATGCGGCAGCAGATTCTTGCAATGCTGGCGGCGGAAGGCGGTTTGCTGACCGCGCTGGGCATGGTTCTGGGGTTTGTATTGGGATGGAGTATCAGCCTGATTCTGGTATTTATCGTCAATCCGCAATCTTTCCATTGGACGATGGAGTTGCATCTGCCGTGGAATTGGCTGGCCATGATCGCCGTGATCATGCTGGTTGCGGCGGCGTTGACGGCATTGCTGGCTGGACGGCGGGCAGTTTCCGGTGAAGTGGTACGCGCGGTGAAGGAGGATTGGTAATGAAGCGTTGCACGCTTTTAAATGCGCACAGCTTGATTGTGTTTGTGCTGGCATTAATCGGGTTTTGCGGAATGGAGGCATTGGCCGAGTCGAACCGGTTGAAGCCGGTCACGCCGGACTACAAACTGGTGTTTCCGCAAGATTACGGTGCACATCAGGATTTTCGCATCGAATGGTGGTACATCACTGGCTGGCTCGAGACCGAGGATAACAAGCCGTTGGGTTTTCAAGTTACTTTTTTCCGCTATGCGACTGATCAGAATCACGATAATCCCAGCCGGTTTGCCGCGAAGTATCTGATCATCGCGCATTTGGCGTTATCCGATCCGGCTACCGGCAAACTGATGCATGAAGAAAAATCGTTGCGTGAGGGATTCGATCTAGCGTATGCCAGATCAGGCAATACCGATGTGAAATTGGATGACTGGACGCTGGTACGGGAAGCGGACGGGCGCTATCAGGTCGAGATGCTGGGCAGCAATTTCGGTTTGCGGTTATCGCTGACGCCAACGCAAATGGCGATGCTGCAAGATCAAAACGGTTTTTCCCGCAAAGGGCCGAAACCGGAGCAAGCAAGCTATTATTACAGCGAGCCGCATTTGCAAGTGACCGGAACCGTGTTGCGCAACGGCAAACCGGTTAAGGTTACGGGCAGCGCTTGGCTGGATCACGAATGGTCGACGGCTTATCTCGATCCCGATGCGGATGGCTGGGATTGGACGGGTGCTAATCTGGATGATGGTTCGGCGTTGATGGCTTTCCAGATTCGCCGCAAAGGCGGCGGTAAAGTCTGGGCGTATGCTGCTCTGCGCGATAAAAATGGCAGTATCCGTTTTTTTGCGCCGGAAGAAGTGGAATTTACGCCGATTCGCACTTGGCGATCGCCGCATACGGAAGCGGTTTACCCGGTCGCCATGCAGATCCGCACAGCCGAGATTGAATGGCGGCTCACGCCTTTACTGGACGATCAGGAACTGGATTCCAGTCAGTCAACCGGTTCGATTTACTGGGAAGGCGCTGTGACGCTGACCCGGGATAATCAACCGGCCGGGCGCGGCTATCTTGAGTTGACTGGCTATGCGAAGCCTTTGAGGTTGTAAAGATTCTTATTCGTTGAATGAATGGAAGTCGCGTGTGATTGCTTGCTTAACATTCTGGCATGAAATGAGAGTTATTGTTCTGATTTTGCGGATTTTTATAATAAAAATGGAGTGTATTCAATTTCAATACTTTCAATGTTGTTAAATGTGAGTTAGAATCTGCGGGCGCAATAATCTGAATGGTGCAAGATGATTGCGGATAATGTACTCGGTTCTATAAAGGAAAGATCACTATTGCAGTGAATCTGGGAACAGAGAATAAAGTTAAACGGTTATAGTTTTGTAATCGTATGTGGAGGGGCCGATCACTGATCGGTTTTAATTCTTAATCAAAGGAGATTGTTATGGCCGAAATCAACAGAAGAGAAACAGACGCACAAGTTTTAAGATTGTTCTTCATTGCAACAGCTGCTTTCCTCGTTATTGGAGCAATTGTTTACGGCGTATTCTAGACTGAAAAAATTATCGATGCCCTTGGTTTTGTTTTGCTAAAAACTTAATTTTTCCAAGACCTAAACCATCACCATAAGTGATAAGCAGGGCAAAATCAGTCGAGTATGCTTAATACAATGCCCATCTGGTAAATATACACCGATGGGCATTGTTCATTTTTGCAAGAAGAAGCTTTGCTGTAATTTTCTCAGTGTGAAGTATTCCGGCATTATAATTATATGATGCCGTTAGTTGTTTTCATTACTTGATGGTTCATGTGTTGGATGAAAGTCTGTTCACGCATGGGTGAATGAAAAAAATACCCCTGAATGAAATCGCAATCATAGCGTTTGAGTTCTGCTAATTGAGCTTCTGTTTCTATACCTTCCACGGCAAGTTGTAATCCTAAAGAATGCCCCAATCGCATGATTGCATTGATCAGTACACTTGTATTCTGCTGATTTTCCAAATCATCGACAGACGATTTGCCGATTTTTAGCTGACTGATGGGTAGCTGAATCAATTGCGTTAATGACGAATGTCCTGTACCGAAATCATCAATGGCGATTTGTAAACCTAAGTCTGCTAATTGATGAAGTATCAATAAGTTCGACTCAACGACATCCGGTAACAAAGCCACTTCAGTTAGCTCAAGCATGATTCTGGCAGGATCGGCGCCTGTTTCTTGCAGTATCGCCGCAAAGCTTGCGGCTAATTTTCTTTGGTTCAGTTGTCGTGCTGACAAATTGATTGCAACATAGGGTGCTTCTTCTTTCCAACGTTGCCGCCAATTAACTTGTGCTTTGCAACCTTCGCGAAATACCCATTCCCCGATGGAAAATATCATATTGGTCATTTCCGCAACCGGGATAAAAATTTCCGGAGGTATGGCTTTCCCATCCAGATTCCAACGCAGCAGCAACTCGGCGCCGACGATTCGCTCCGTATTGACTGCAATGATGGGCTGATAAACAGAGGAAAATTCATTGCGTTCGAGCGCCCGGCGTAATCCCAGGCTAATCGAATTTTTTTGTTGTGCCTGCCGTTGCAATTGATCGTTAAAAAATTGCCATCCATCGCGGCCCCTCTGTTTGATTTCGTACATGGCCGTATCTGCTGAACGTATCATTTCATCGGCTGAATACTGCTGACCGTGACCGATGATGATGCCGATGCTTGCAGTGGTGAATAGATTAAGTTCACGATATTGAATGGTTTTCTTTAGCGCGTCGTTGATACGCATTGCCAAATTTGCGATTAATTCCGGTTTTTCAATTTGCTCGCACAACACAATAAATTCATCTCCGGACAGCCGCCCTACGGTATCACCGGGACGGAGTTGATCCAGTAGCCGGCCGGCGATTATTTTTAGTACCGCATCGCCGGTTTCGTGGCCATTGTTATCATTGATCAGTTTGAAGCCATCCAGATCGATAAACAGTAAGGCGACATTTAGCTTGCTTCGCAACGAGCGTTGCAAGGCGCTGTTTAATCGCTCAAGGATTAGTTTACGGTTGGGCAAACCGGTGAGTGCGTCGTGTGTCGATTGGCGGATCAATTCCTGCTCGTGATGCTTGTGCTGCGTGATGTCACGCATTGTGATCACTAATATCCATTGATCGCCTGTATGAAATTTGGCGATTCCGGCGTCGAGTTCAATCAGAGTGCCATCTTTGCAATACCCTAATACGGAATTGCGTTGATCCATGCGATGGTGCGTTTCGGGGCCCCGTACAAATTGTTCGAGCGCGTCGGCATGTTGCTCGCGATGACGCGGCGGTAGCAAAAGATGTACCGGACTGCCGGTTAATTCTTCCGGGCTGTAGCCGAATAATTGACAGGCACTGCGATTGGCTTCAATGATGATGCCTTTTTCGTCAGTAATGATAATAATCGAATCGATAGCCGACAGAATCTTTTGTACCGCATCATTGATTATTTGTGTGCGGATCATGGTCAGATCCGGCATCGGTGATACCCCGGAATTGCTAGCGGAGTGCTGGCAATTCCGGCAATGTCGAAGATGTCGTTTGCCGTGAGTGCGAGCGATAAGTGAGAAGGTGCATTAGCGCTGTTATAAGCCGCTGCGGTTTTTTTTACCCGCAGCATTAAATTAAGCCGCACCAGCCTAATAATTACCTTCATAAAATCCCGTTTTTTATATTTTTTTGGGATAACACAGTATTAATTTGAAGTTTAGTGAATAAGAATTATCTTACATAAACAGGTTTGGATTTTACTATAATCAAAATGGCTTGGGAAAGATTTCTAATGGATCGTGGGTAAGCAGCGGTGAAATATGTTTACTCGACGACATCAAATCCCGCATCGATGATGGCTTCCTTGAACTGATCGGGATTGGTGCTGGCGGGGTCGAATTGAACGACGGCTTGCGCGGGATCGAGCGTGACTTCCAATTGTGTGATTCCCGGCAAATTCTTGAGCACGTTTTTGATGCTGTTGACACAACCCATACAGGTCATGCCTTTGATTTTGATCGTGGCGGTTTGCATGATGACGACTCCCTAAAATGATCTTATTTTTTAATGATAGGCTTGCCAGCGCTTTAATAACAGTGAATTACTGACAACGGATACCGAGCTCATGGCCATGGCGGCACCGGCGATGATCGGATTGAGCATGCCGATGGCGGCCAATGGAATACCTAGCGTATTGTAGACGAAAGCAAAGAACAGATTCTGGCGGATTTTCCTGAGCGTGGCGCGCGACAGGGAAATGGCGTCGGCAACGCTCATCAGGTCATTGCGTATCAAGGTAATATCGGCAGTTTCTATGGCAACATCCGATCCGGCGCCGATGGCGAAACTGACATCCGCAGCAGCCAAAGCCGGTGCGTCGTTGATACCGTCACCGACCATTGCGGTGAACTTGCCGCTGCTTTTCATTTTGGCAACTTCTGCCGCTTTATCCTGTGGCAGCACTTCGGCGCGATAATGCGAAATACCGGTTTTTTCGGCGATTGCCGCAGCTGTCAAGGCATTGTCACCGGTTAGCATTACCACATCGATACCCATTGATTGCAGTTGCTTGACCGCTTTAATCGAAGTGGCGCGCAAACGGTCGGCAATCGCCAAGTAACCGAGCAATTGGGGATTATTTCCAGCGATGGATGCAACGGCTACGACAGTTTTCCCTTCGTTTTGCAACGTGATAATCGTTTTTTCTTCCAATGCGATACCCTGCTGCGCAAGATACTTAGGAGAACCCAGCAGATATTCAACACCGTTTACCCGTGCGGTGATACCGCTACCTGCGATAGCGGAAAAATCCGTAACGGTGTGCAATGCCAGTTGTTGTTTCTGCGCGCTATCCAGAACTGCCCGCGCTAGCGGATGTTCGGATCCTTGTTCCAGTGACGCTGCGGTCTGCAACAATTCCTGCGTGCTGATCGAATTAGCCGGAATAATGTCCGTGACTTCCGGTTTGCCTTCGGTCAAAGTGCCGGTTTTGTCGACAATCAGGGTTTGAATTTTCTCCGCATGTTCCAGCGCCGCTGCGTTCTTCACCAACACGCCAATCTGCGCGCCGCGCCCGGTACCGACCATAATCGCGGTCGGCGTGGCCAGCCCCAATGCACAAGGACAAGCGATTACCAGCACGGCGACGGCGTGGATGAGCGCGGCAACAAACGCGTGCGTGAGCCACCAAGTGATACCCAGAGTCAAGAGACTGATGACCACGACAACCGGGACGAAAATACCCGAGATCGTATCGGCCAGGCGCTGGATAGGCGCTTTCGAGCCTTGCGCTTCCTCGACCAGATGAATGATAGCAGCGAGCTGCGTATGCGCACCCACGCTGGTGGCGCGGCATTTGAGCAAGCCATTCACATTTTGTGTGGCGGCAAAAACTTTGGCACCCGCCTGTTTGCCGACTGGTAGACTCTCTCCGGTCAGCATGGATTCGTTGACACTGGAATTTCCCTCGATAACAACGCCATCGACTGGCAGATTCTCACCGGGGCGGACGATGAAAACATCGCCGGCCTGCAAGCTGCTGGCCGGAATCTCGAGAATTTTACCGTTACGCTCAACGCGAGCTGTTTTGGGTTGCAGCCTGATCAAAGCCTCGATGGCCTCAGAAGTTTTTCCTTTGGCGCGTGCTTCCATTAATTTGCCGAGTAGCACTAGCGTAATAATGGCTGCGCTGGCTTCAAAATAAACATGCTGATCCAATTCGAAAGCAGTGACCACGGCACTGAAGCAATACGCCATGCTGGTGCCCAGCGCAACCAGCACGTCCATGTTCGCGCCGCCGCCGCGTAACGAATGCCAAGCACCGATATAAAAGCGGCGGCCGATCCAGAACTGCACCGGCGTGGCCAAGAGCCATTGCAGCCAGCGCGGCAGCATATCCATGTCGTGACCGGTGAACATAGCACCCATTTGCAGCACTAACGGCAAGGTGAGCACCGCTGAAATCCAGAATAACCGCAATTCCGCCTGGTAAGCGGCGAGACGCCGTGCTTTTTCTTCGGCGTGACCGGATTCGCTGATTTCGGTAGCATCGTAACCGGCGTCAACGACGGCCTGAATCAAGCGGTCAACCGTGATTACGCCGGGCGCGAAATTGACTCGCGCCGTTTCGGTGGCCACATTCACGGTAGCCGTGACACCGGGCAATTGGTTGAGCGCCTTTTCGATATGACCAGCGCAGGCGGCGCAGGTCATTTTGTGCAGTTGCAACTGCACTGTGCGCGGTGTGACGTGAAAGCCGGATTTTTCGATGGCTTTAACCAATGCGCCGGTATTGACTTGGTTTTCGTCATAGTTCACCTGCACTTTTTCATTGGCGAAATTGACGGTTGCTTCAACCCCCGGCAGCTTGTTCAGATTTTTCTCGATGCGTGCCGCGCAGGCTGCGCACGTCATGCCTTCAATCGGCAGTTCGAGGTGTTTGAGCGGTTGCGAATTCACGGTTATTTTTCCAGGTAGTGAAGTGGTTCCAGCCGTTACTGCCGGTCAAGCATCAGTACGCCATCTACCCATTTGACGCGATCACCCTGATGAAATTGGGTGGCATCCGGAAGCGCGATGATGGCTTGACTGCCATCGCTCATGGTAATGCCGACTTGATATTGATTGTGCGGCTGAGCGGTTCCTCCGGCATGGGAGCCCGGAATGGCGCCGGGATTGCCGGTGCCATGTGGATACGGATTCTGGCGCATCACTTCCCGTGCGACAGTGCCGGCGATCACGCCACCGGCGATGGCATTAAGACCGGGACCTTGCCCGATTTTGTTGACGAAATCGATAATTCCGCAGTTGCTGCATCCGGATGCCGGTGGTTGCCGGTGTATGATGCCTGCGTCCGTACTTTTGATACTGACGCTGTTGCGCGGCGGCGCAATGGCTGTGCCGGTGCGATGAATGATTCGCGGCGGCCGGTTGACATCGGGCGGACTCTCAGGCGACGGTTGTGTTGTCAGATGCTGCGATTGCGGCTGACGCTGACCTTGATCTGTGCCGGAGGATTGAGCTGAAGCGATGGTGGTTGTGCAAACAGTGAGGAAAACGGTAAATACAGTGATCCGGATTGTTGCATTAACGGCAGAGCAGCTATTGAACATCGCGAGTCTCCTTGCAAACAATGGCTATAACAAATTTTTTAGATCAAGCAGGGTGGCGTTGGTTGCATTATAGCGGCTTTGTTTTTCTGACGAACACCGGCTTCCTGTGCAGACCGGGTTAGTGATTCGATCAGTCGGTTTTGGCCGGAATATCTTTTTGTTTTGCAGCATCCGCCGGATCTTCTCCTTCCGGTTGCTGTTTTTTTATCATGAATGCAGCGATGAAGATGCCGAGCTCATAAAGCAGGCATAAAGGCACGGCCAGCATGAATTGCGAAACCACGTCGGGCGGCGTGAAAATGGCAGCGATGACGAATGCGCCGACGATGACATAGGGACGGACTTCCTTGAGTTTCTCGACGGTGATGACACCGGTTCTGACGAGCACAATAACAAACACCGGTACCTCGAAAGTCACACCGAATGCGATGAACATCGATAAGACAAAGCTCAGGTACTTGCTGATGTCGGTCATTACGGCCACACCTTCGGGCGCGAAATAGGTGATGAATTCGAAGACTACCGGCAATGCGGCAAAGTAGGCGAATGCCATGCCGCAAAAGAACAAAAAGCTGCTGCCAATGACCAGCGGCAGCGCCAGGCGTTTTTCGTGAGAATACAGTCCGGGGGCGACGAAAGCCCAGATTTGATATAGGGTATGCGGTAAGGTAAGGACAAAAGCCATCATCATCGCAACCTGCATCGGTACGAAGAACGGTGTCGCCACGTCGGTGGCGATCATTTGTCCGCCTTGCGGCAGTTTTTCCAATAGCGGTTGCGCCAGCAGGGTATAGAGTTCACGTGCATAAAAAGCGCACGGCAGGAATCCGATCAGCAGCGCACCCAGGATGCGGATCATGCGGATGCGCAGCTCTACCAAGTGAGACAGGAACGACCCTTCAAGCATGATGATCGCGATAATGCTGATGAGATTGAATCGGCATCAATGGGCACCAGGCTGTCTTTACTAAGGGATTACTTTGTTGCCGGATCATGGTTGTTTTGCACAGCTTCGCTGCTACCCGGAATTGGCTGTGCCTGGTTTGTGGATTGTAACGCTGAGTCTGCGGGCGGTTTCTCTTCGCTTTTGTCATCGATCACCGCCGTTTTCAAACGATCGACACCTTGCTGTGCCGAATTTTCAATCGATTGCAATGTTTCTTGCACTGAAGATTCCATTTTTTTCAGTTCTTCCATGCGCATTTCGTTGTGGATGTCGGTGCGGATGGCATAGACGAAGTTGCGGCAGCGTCCATACAGATGGCCTACGGTGCGTGCCACAGCCGGCAACCGCTCGGGGCCGATGACGATCAAGGCGACAATTGAAATCACCAGCAATTCCATGAAACTAATATCAAACATGCTGTTGTGAAGATCGAATCAGGGGTAATGAAGCTATTGGTTTGGGCATGGCCGGTTTTTTTTGTGGAGACAGGTTCTATGTCCGGGGGTGCGCTTTTTCCTTGATTTCCGCGTCTGTTACCGGGGTGCTAACCGTGTTGCCTGACGGCGGCGTGCTATTTCCCTTAAAAGTATTCGCAGCCGGTTCTTTACTTGCTGTCACTTCGATTGCCGGTTCATTGGCTTGATTTGAATGAGAGGAAGCAGTAGTGCCGCTATCCGATTCTTTCATGCCTTCTTTGAAGCCTTTTAATGCGCCTCCCAGATCGCTGCCGAGATTACGCAATTTTTTTGTGCCGAATACCAATACAACAATAACCAGCACGATGATCCAGTGCCAGATGCTGAATGTGCCCATGACTTTCTCCTGTGAGATGGAACAGTGCTGGCCTAGCCGTGGTGAAGCATCCCAGGCAGTCGTTCCCGGTCGCCGATGATGTGGAAGTGCAGATGAAATACTTCTTGCCCGCCTGCTCGTCCGGTGTTGATAATGGTGCGGAAACCATCTTCGCAACCTTGCTCTTTTGCCAGTTTAGGCGCTAATGATAGCATTTTCCCCAATAAATCCTGATGATTATCTTGCACATCCGCAAGCGAATCGATATGCAGTTTGGGAATCAGCAAGAAATGCACCGGCGCGGCCGGGTTGATATCATGAAATGCAAGCACATCATCATCTTCGTAAACTTTATTGGAGGGAATTTCCCTGCGCGCGATTTTGCAAAAAATACAATTATCCATGGCTAATCCGTTTTCCGAGAGGCTTTTTCTACGATGCCGGAAACACCTTCTCGTCTTTCCAGTTCCTGCAACACATCGTCCGGCTTCAATCCGTGGTGGGCGAGTAGTATCAGACAATGAAACCATAAATCGGCGGTTTCATAAATGACTTGGTTTTTGTCGCCATCTTTCGACGCCATCAATGTTTCGGCGGATTCTTCCGCAATTTTTTTCAGTATTTTATCTTGTCCGCCGTGTAACAATTTGGCAACGTACGAGCTGTTCGCATTGGCTGCCTTGCGCGCCTCAATGGTTTCCGCGAGGCGATGAAGTATCGTTGTGTCTGTCATTTGCTATAGATTTCTTCCGGGTTTTTCACCACAGGCGCTGCAACGATCCATTCATTGCCTTCCAGTTTCTGGAAGAAGCAACTGTGCCGTCCGGTATGACAGGCGATTCCGCCGGTTTGTTCGACTATCAGCAGCAATACATCTTCATCGCAGTCCAGGTAAATTTCCTTCACTTTTTGCGTGTGACCGGATTCCTCGCCTTTATGCCACAGTTTTTTGCGCGAGCGCGACCAGTATACGGCTTCACCTTTTTCCACGGTTAATTTGAGCGCATCGCGATTCATCCAGGCCACCATGAGGACTTTTCCGCTCCCTGCTTCCTGAGCGATCACTGGTATCAATCCATCTTCCGACCAGTTGATTTTGCTGAGCCAAGTATCAGAGGACATAAATTAAGCGGTATTTCCGTTCAGTTATCGATTTTGCCCGTAATTTTAACATTATAACCGCACTTCGATGCCATGCTGCGCCATATACCGTTTAGCTTGCTGCACGGTAAATTCGCCGTAGTGAAAAATACTGGCGGCTAACACTGCGTCTGCGTGTCCTTGCAAAATGCCGTCGACCAGATGATCCAAATTGCCAACGCCGCCGCTAGCAATCACCGGAATATCGATGGCATCCGATACCGCGCGTGTCAGTGCAATATCAAAGCCGTTACGGGTGCCGTCACGGTCCATGCTGGTGAGTAAAATTTCACCGGCACCGAGCGATTGCATTTTGACCGCCCATTCGATGGCATCGATGCCGGTCGCTTTGCGGCCGCCGTGGGTAAAGACTTCCCAGCGTGGCGCAGCACCGTCGGGCGAATGGACTTGTTTTGCGTCGATCGCCACGACAATGCACTGCGAACCATAATGATCGGAGGCATCTGCGACCAATTGCGGATTGAGCACGGCGGAAGTGTTGATGCTGACTTTATCGGCGCCGGCATTGAGTAAACGGCGGACATCCGCTACCTGGCGCACGCCGCCGCCGACGGTTAGCGGAATGAATACTTGCGCGGCGACGTCTTCAATGATGTGTAGAATCAGGTCGCGGTCATCCGAGCTGGCGGTGATATCGAGGAAAGTGAGTTCGTCCGCGCCTTGTTCATCGTAACGGCGCGAAATTTCCACCGGATCGCCGGCATCACGCAGCTCAACGAAGTTGACGCCTTTGACCACGCGCCCGTTAGTGACGTCCAGGCATGGAATGATACGTTTAGCGAGGCTCATCGGATTTTAAAGCCGTTTGGAATAAAAAGTGGAATTAATGAGAATAGAATGATGGTGAATTGCCGAGTCACGATCAAGAGAGGCCATTAGCCTTGCTAATTTTGTCGGCCAGAATCTGTGCCTCTTTGAAATCCAACGAACCTTCATAAATGGCACGCCCGGTAATCGCGCCCATAATGCCTTCCGATTCAATTTCGCACAGTTTGTGAATGTCATCGATATTGGTGATGCCGCCGCTGGCGATCACCGGTATGGTGAGTTCTCGCGCCAATTCAACCGTCGCCTTGATGTTGACGCCGCTGAGCATGCCGTCGCGGCCGATATCCGTGTAGATGATGGCTTCCACGCCGTAGCCTTCAAATTTCTTCGCCAGATCGATGACATCATGTCCGGTAACCTTGGACCAGCCATCGACCGCAACCTTGCCTTCCTTGGCATCTAGTCCGACCATGATCTGACCTGGGAAGGCATTGCAGGCATCCTGCAGAAACCCAGGTATTTTGATCGCGGCAGTGCCGATGATAACGTACGTGATGCCGTCGTCGAGATAACGTTCGATCGTATCGAGATCGCGAATACCACCACCCAGTTGTATCGGAATCTGGTCATCCAGGGCCTCGACGATTTCACGAATCGCCGCCTCATTTCTTGGTTTTCCGGCGAAGGCGCCGTTCAGATCAACCAAATGAAGCCTGCGCGCACCTTGCTTTAACCAATGCGCCGCCATTTCGCCGGGTTTTTCGGAAAAAACCGTGGCGTCTTCCATAACCCCTTGTTTGAGCCGGACACAATGTCCATCTTTAAGATCGATTGCGGGAATTATCAGCATAACGTAATCAGAATGGAGAGTTGATTAACAGAATCAGTTTACTACTAATTGATTTTAGAAATGCGGTTTCCATTTGGCAAAATTACTCAGTAGGGTTAATCCTGCCAATTGACTTTTTTCCGGATGGAACTGTACCGCGAAAATGTTATCTTTTGCAACGGCGCAAGTAAATGGGAAAGGATAATGGCTTTGCGCTGCAATTGATTCCTTGTCCGGTGTATCGACATAATAGCTATGCACGAAATAAAAGCGTGCATCTGCTGCGATACCTTCCCACAACGGGTGTTTGATGACCTGATACACTTGATTCCAGCCCATATGCGGTACTTTCAGTTTTTGTCCGTCGGCATTGATCATGGCTGAAGCGGGGAAGCGCACGACTTTTCCAGGCAGAATGTTCAAGCTTTTGACATTACCTTCTTCGCTTTCTTCAAACAGCATTTGCAGACCGAGGCAGATACCGAGAAAAGGTTTATGAGTGGCTGCTTCCACGACCGCTTCGCGCAATCCGCGGGATTCCAGTTCATCGATACAATTGCGCATGGCGCCTTGTCCGGGAACAACAACACGCGATGCTTTCCGTACGACATCGGGGTCGCTGGTGACCGTTGTCGTGATAGCGGGTGCTACATGTTCAAGCGCTTTATGGACGGAACGCAGATTTCCCATTCCATAATCAACAATTGCGATATCAGTCATACCGTGTGTTTAGAGACAAAGTGACTTATAAAGTACCTTTGGTGGATGGAATAATGCCGGAAGCCGCCGGATCATACTCTATTGCCATGCGCAAAGCGCGCCCGAATGCTTTAAAGACCGTTTCCGCCTGATGATGTGCATTTCTTCCGGCTAGATTATCAATATGCAATGTTATCAAGGCGTGATTGACCAAACCTTGGAAGAACTCATGAAACAGATCGGCGTCGAAATCACCGATACGCGCTCGCGTGAAATCAACATTGAAAACCAGACCGGGGCGACCGGATAAGTCGACGACGACACGCGATAGCGCTTCGTCCAACGGCACATAGGCGTGACCATAGCGGCGCAACCCCTTTTTATCTCCGGCAGCTTTGGCTAAAGCCTGGCCGAATGTGATACCGATGTCTTCAACAGTATGATGGGCATCGATATGTAAGTCGCCCTTTGCGGCAATTTCTAGATCGATCATGCCGTGGCGCGCGATCTGATCGAGCATGTGGTCGAGAAACGGCACACCGGTTTCAAGTGCGGATTTACCGGTTCCGTCCAAATTCAGATTAATACTGATCTGGGTTTCCAGTGTATTTCGGATGACTTGTGCCCGGCGCATAAATTATGAATCTTTGATGGATGCAAAAAATTGGGGAATTTTAAACTGGTTCACTCAGGATGGTACGTAATGTCGCGCAAAATTGTGAATTTTCATCGGGGGTACCCACGGTTACTCGCAAGCAATTTTCCAATAAGGGATGGGTGCCATCCAAATTCTTAATCAATATGTTGTGCTGTTTGAGTGCTTGAAAGATTTGACCGGCTGCGTTAACACGAAACAAAATAAAATTGGCATTGGAAGGATATACCGTAATGCCGCGCATTGTACCAAGAATTGCATTCATTTTTGTACGTTCTGATTTAATCGCTTGCGCTTGTTCCGATAACACTGCGGTATGATGCAATACTTTTTCTGCAATCAATTGTGTCATTATGCCAATATTATAAGGCAAACGCACCTTTTCCAATTGCTTCAGCCATTCGGACCGGCCGATTAAAAGCCCCAGCCGCAAACCGGCTAAACCCGATTTGGATAGCGTCCGCATCAATAACAAGTTCGGATAGTGACCGAGCATATCGATAAAGCTGTCTTCCGCGAAAGCCTGATAAGCTTCATCGATAATGATGATGCCCGGAGTAGCTTGTATGATGCTTAAAATGGCTGCGCGATCAAATAAATTGCCTGTTGGGTTATTCGGATAAGCCAGAAAGATCACAGCCGGTTGATGTTTGGCAATCGCCGTCAGCATGGCGTCAAGGTCCAATGTGAAATCATTTTTTAAGGGTACGCCGGCGTACTGGATATTGGCGAATG
The DNA here is from genome assembly GCA_018240285.1 of Pseudomonadota bacterium. Classification (GTDB taxonomy): domain Bacteria; phylum Pseudomonadota; class Gammaproteobacteria; order Burkholderiales; family Nitrosomonadaceae; genus Nitrosomonas. The sequence continues at coordinate 50,431 of JAFEGA010000023.1, forward strand.
TGGCGATCATGCGGAACATGACAAACGCAGGTTCAACGCTCATCAACACTGCACCGGGTTTGGCGATGGCCATGGCAATGATCTGAATGATTTCGTCCGATCCGTTACCCAGCAGGATGTCGAGATTGTCGTCAATGCCCAGCGCTTGCCGCAAGGTTGCTTTAAGGGAAGCCGCACTGGCATCGGGATAGCGGTTTACCGGTGCATGCAGCGCCAATTGCGCAATTTCGTCACGTAATGTCGGTGGTAAAGGGTAGGGATTTTCCATGGCATCGAGTTTGATCATGCCCGCTGCGGGCGGTACATGATAAGCCGATAAGGCAAGAATTTCCGGGCGGATGATATTTTCTGGATTATGAATATTCGACATAGGCGCTTATTCTAACTCAAGACAGCATGCAGGGTTCAAGTTGTCACTTGAGAGCGATACTCGTTTTGCTCAAAGCCATGTAAGTTACGGGGAGGGTTTTATGCCGCAAGGTCCTGTGCCAGCATATGAAATTCGTTTCGGCAGCCGCGGACTTTTTCTTGCACCGACTTAGCCGTATGTGGATCTATTCCCAGGCAATCCATCAGTGAAAGCGTATCGATATAGGGGCAGCCGTCAATTTGTGTATCATCATGCAACATACGGTTGGCAATAGCCAGCAGCTTGACATAAGGGGCGTGCTTACCGGAGTAATCAGGAAAATTCTGCTCAGCGACGGCAACGGCAATTTCTTCCGGTAAATCCCAGGATTTTATCAGATACATGCCGATGGTGTCGTGCGTGATGCCGAAAACCTGCAATTGCAGTGCACGGGCATCCTGTTCCGGGTAACGGGTAACTAAATCATTCAGATAGGAAAATTCTTTCGGATAGAGATGTCCGAATAGGAAATAGCCAAAATTATGAAATAGCCCACTGAGATAGAGCAGATCACAATTTGCGAGATGTTTCTCTGTCATGACGTGGCAAAGTTCGCGGCAAAGCGCGGCGCATTCCAATGCTTGATTCCAAATGCGGATGCGGCCTAATGCGCCGTGATTCGGTAATTTGAGGTAACCGGAAGAAGTGATGCCCAAGGCTAGATTGAGCGCCGTATTAAAGCCCAATACCAACGATACAGCAAGATGCACAGAATTGATCCGGCTGCCGTAGCCGAAGATGGACATGCGCGCGTATTTCATAATGAAAGCAGCCAGCGCGGGATCTTTCTCAATAATTCCTGTCAATTGCTCCAAATTAGCTTCCGGATCGTTGCGTAACTTCAGAAGCTCACGCGCAGTCTCAGGGAGCGGAGGGATTTGCCCTGCTTGTTGCAGAATGCTGCGGAAGTTCTGGCTGAATTCCAGTTTATTAATGATCAACATTGATTCTGTCTCAAAATTTTAGTTGGCATGATCGGTAATTGCTTGAATCTCAGATTCCGATTGAGTTGATAGGACGAGAAGCAATTGGCGGCAGAACATGAATGCATAAATTGAAGGAAAATTTATCCGCTTGGTAAAGCGGCAGGTTTTCTGTCTTCTTTACTGAAATTATATTTTTTTACAAAAAGCGGCTCATATCGCCAGTGTTAAAGCCGCGCAGTGGGTCGGAAAAGTTTTTCCCAAAAGCAATCACCTTGAACAATTCACCCATTTCAGCCGGGCTGACCAGTTTTTGCAATTGGTTCGATTGCGGTAGGTAGTGATGGATATCTTCCGCAGATGTTTGCGCGAGCAGATCAGTAATGCCGCAATTCAGCAGAAAATAGGCTTGTGTCGTGTAACCCAGAAGTTTTAGCCCGTTATTTTCCGCAGCTTGTGTCAGCGCGCTGAAATCAACATGACTGGTGATATCTTGCAAACCGGGAAGGTAAAACGGATCGTCATGCGCATGATGGCGGTAGTGGCACATCAGCGTACCCTGATTGCGTTGCGGGTGGTAATATTCGCTGCGGCCGAAACCATAATCAATGAGTAGTACGACGCCTTGCTGCAACGTGCTGGCCAGGCTGTGTATGAAACGAACTGCCGCGAGATTGATTTCACTGACATAATCGACCGATTGATTATCTGGATTGATTTCGGCGGTTAGCTCGCTGGCAACCGTTTGCAGTTCCACATTCTCAATGGGACGATCCTGCCACGCGAATTGATTGTCTTGCCAAGTCACACCGCGTTCCAGCACGGCATCACCATGCCATCGGACGATGTGAATCGGCATCGCATCCAGCACTTCGTTGGCAAGCATGACGCCGTTAAATTGTCCGGGTAGTTGATCCAGCCACTCGACTCGATGCATAAGATGGGGCGCTTCGTCAGCCAATAACATCTGCTGCCGCTGGCGCAGGTCGGGACTGACTTCAAGAATGTAATATTTTCTTGGCAGCGCATCGGATTTTTCCAGCTCGAATAGAATATCCCGCGCCAGTTTGCCCGATCCAGCGCCGAATTCCAGAATGTCCGCCGGTGCCATAGGCTGCAAAATTTGCACGAGTTGCTGCGCCAGCGTGCGGCCGAACAGCGGAGAGATTTCCGGTGCCGTGACAAAGTCCCCGGCATGGCCGAATTTGGTTGCACCGCTGCTGTAATAACCCATTCCTGGTGCGTACAATGCAAGATTCATATAATCTGCAAAAGAAATCCAATGATTGGCTGCCGCAATTTTTTCCCGGATCATTCCTTGTACCAACCGGCTATGGGTTAAAGCAATTTCGCTAGGAGGTAGCATGTTTATGATCAATGATATACGAAATAAAGCTAGAGTGGATTGTAAAGTTAATTTGTAAAATGGGTCATAGTGTAGCAGTTCTTTGAAGGAGACGCGCGTGCAAGGAAAAGTGATTCTGGTTACCGGTGGTGCAAAACGAGTGGGGGCGGCCATCTGCCGCCGCTTGCATGCGCAGGGCGCACGCTTGGTCGTGCATTACCGCTCGTCATTCGATGAAGCCAAAGCGCTGCAAGATGAGTTGAACCGCAAACGCGCCGATTCGGCAGCTTTGGTGCAAGCCGATTTGCTGGATACGGAACTATTACCGGATTTGGTGGAAAAAGCCGCTGGCCGTTTCGGGCAATTGGATGTGCTGATCAACAATGCGTCGAGTTTTTTTCCGACCCTGCTGCAGCAATGCACACTGGCGGACTGGCATGATCTTATCGGCAGCAATCTCCAGGCGCCTTTGTTTCTAGCTCAGGCGGCAGCGCCATATCTGAAGGAACAAAATGGGTGCGTGGTGAACATCGTGGATATTCACACCGAACGGCCATTGAAAAATTATGTGATTTACAACGCCGCCAAAGGTGGCTTGCTGGCACTGACCAGATCGCTGGCCGTGGAAATGGCGCCCGAAGTGCGCGTCAATGGCGTATCACCCGGTCCTATTTTGTGGCCGGAAGACGGTGAATGGGCCGATGAGTCGGAACGGAATCAGATCATTGCCAGCACACTGCTCAAACGCTGCGGTGAACCGGATGATATCGCCAGAACCGTACAGTTTCTGATTGCCGATGCGCCTTATATCACCGGACAGATCATTGCGGTGGATGGCGGACGAAGTATTTATTTGTGATAGAAATGCATTCAAAATAAGCAATCATTCTCCAAACGCATCCTTGATCCATTCAATTTCTTTTCCATTTACACCCGATAACAATAACGCATCAAACCGGCAAGCCGGTTCGCTATTGAGTTGGGATAGATAATGCCGTGCGGTGTGTAACAGTTTGGCTTGTTTTGCCGGTGTGATGCTGGTGGCGGCACCGCCGAATGCTTCGCTTCCGCGCATGCGGACTTCGACGAAAACCAGTGTGTTGCCGTCGCGCATGATCAAATCGATTTCGCCGAAGCGGCAGCGGTAGTTTTGCGCGATCAGTACCAGGTTTTGCCGTTGCAGGTACGATAGGGCGATTTGTTCGGCATCACTGCCCTTCATTTTCGGGTAGATTCTGGGGTGTTTCCGGTGGATTCGAAGGTATTGTCACCAACCGCACCTTACCGTTATCGAATTGTGCCGCAATGGGTTCTCGGGTAAAGAGATTGGGCGGTGTGAAACGGATATTGCCGGTTACACCGTCAAACGCGATGCCTTTGGCAGACTGTTGGTGAAGAAGGTCGGTCATCAAGCGGAAAGCATCGATACCCAGCGCGTAGAGGCGTTCCATTTCGGTATTCCTAGTTTTGCTGGCGTGGCGGTAAGCCATGACCGCAGGGTGATCGGGTTGCAGCAGCCATGGCATATCGAGAAACTGGATGCCGTTCAAATCGCTGTTGAGCAGGAGATTGTCGTTACCGGTGAAAATCTGCGAAGTGGCATACACCGGTGCTTCCGGATCGAGATAGGCGCGCAAGACGCGCGCTTTGGCTGCATCCAGAGCCAAAAAAGCCAACTTGTCTGCTCCGGCTGTCAGCTCGCGCAGTTGTTGCAACACCAGCGGATTTTCCGTATAGCGCAGCGATTCAGAAACTTTTCCATATTCGCCTTGCCAGCGTTGCTTGAAGGCATTCTGCAAGCGCTTTGACAGGGCGCTATCGTCGCCGATAATAACGGCATGGTTTCTTCCACTTGCGAGCGCCCATTTCGCGATATGACCGGCTTCGGTATCGGTTTGCAAGCCGAACAGATACAGTTTGGCTGGCATAGACTGCTGGCTGTCAGTGGTGTTCAATGTCAACGTCGGCACTGCCAGCGAATGAACGGAGGCAATGGCCGCTACGCCATCGCGTGTCAGCGGCCCCAGGACAAACACCGCACCGGAAGCCACGGCGTAGTGGTAACTCATGAGGATATCGAGTGGGTCGTCGCCAGTGGCATAGAGGCGGATCGTCAGCGGCAGCGATTGCCCGCGTTGCGCGGCGGTTTCAAATCCTTCCTTGACGACATTCGCGGCTTCGGCAAATGCGGTCGATTCAAGCGGAAGCAGTAGCGCGATGTGGGAAACGATCACCGGCCCGGACACAATTTCCGGCTGCGGAGGTTCTTCCGTATCGGTGGCCATTACCGGCGGGTTACCGTATAGTGCCAGTAAAAACACCGCGAGAATTGTAACGAAACGTGCCATAGTGAAGACAATGCTGGAAAAAAATGCATTATATGTGGTTGCCACCCCAATAGGAAATTTACGCGATATCAGCTTGCGGGCGTTGGATGTGCTGGGAAAAGTTGACCTGATTGCCGCCGAGCATGTGCAGAATTCTCAGCATTTACTAGCAACGCATGCCATTACAACAGTGAAGTGGATTAGTCTGCATCAGCACAACGAAGCAGCGGTTTCGGAAAAAATACTCACCTTGCTGGATTCCGGGAAAAGTGTCGCCTTAGTGACCGATGCGGGCACGCCGGGTATTTCCGATCCCGGTGCGATTTTGGTCCGGCAGGTGCGTGCGCAGGGCTATCCGGTGATTCCGGTTCCCGGTGCGAATGCGGCAGTTTGCGCGATGTCCGCCGCCGGTATTATGAATCCTCATTTTTTGTTTTATGGCTTCCTGCCGGCCAAAAGCGGATTGCGCAAGCGCGAGCTGATAACGATGCAATCGTACCCGTACACACTGATTTTTTACGAAGCGCCGCACCGCATTCTGGAATGTATCGCGGATATGTTGGAGGTCTTTGGGCCGGATCGCGAACTGACCATTGCCCGGGAATTAACCAAATTATTCGAGACGATTCATGCTGGAACTTTGCAACAAGTGTTGGATTGGCTGCAAGCGGATGCAAATCAGCAAAAAGGGGAGTTTGTATTGCTACTATCCGGAGCGGAGGTTCCGGAGAAATCCGAAATCAGTGATCAGGCGCGGCATACTTTGATCTGTTTGCTGGCTGAGTTGCCGCTCAAGCAGGCGGTTAAGCTGACTGCGGAGATCAGTGGCGAAAATAAGAAAGTGCTCTATCAATTAGCGCTGGATTTAAAAGCGGCGGGTGATTCCGGATAGTATCGAAGCCTGCGCTATAATAGCCGCTACCCATCATTAGCGAGAAACCATCTTGACCAGCATTACCATTACCCGCCCCGACGACTGGCATCTGCATTTGCGTGACGGCGAACAGCTGCGTGCTGTGTTACTGCACACGGCCAGACAATTTGCGCGCGCTATCATCATGCCTAACTTGCGGCCACCAGTTACCACGGTCGAAATGGCGCTGGCGTACCGCGCCCGGATTCTGGCCGCTTTGCCTGCGGCACTGCAATCTGGTTTTGACCCGTTGATGACCTTGTATTTGACGGACAACACAGCGCCAGCGGAAATAGTGCGGGCCAAGGAAAGCGGCGTGATACACGGCGTGAAATTATACCCGGCCGGAGCGACGACGAATTCCGACGCCGGTGTTACTGATATCGCCAAGTGCTATGCCACGCTGGCCGCGATGGAGCGGAATGACTTGCCGTTGCTGGTACACGGCGAAGTGACGGATACCGATGTGGATGTATTCGACCGCGAGAAAGTTTTTATCGAGCGTGTATTGATGCCGCTGACCCGGCGTTTTCCGTGCTTACGCATCGTATTCGAACATGTCACCACACGCGATGCGGTGCAGTTTGTAACAGAAGCGCCCGGCAACATTGCAGCGACAATCACGGCGCATCATCTGTTATTGAATCGTAATGCGATCTTTCAAGGCGGCATCCGTCCGCATCATTACTGTCTGCCGGTATTGAAGCGCGAAATGCACCGGCAGGCTTTGCTGGCAGCGGCTACCAGCGGCAATCTGAAATTTTTTCTCGGTACCGATAGCGCCCCGCATGGGCAGGCGAGTAAAGAAAACGCCTGCGGTTGTGCAGGCATTTTCACTGCGCATGCCGCCATCGAGTTATACGCAACAGCTTTCGAGCAAGCCGGAGCGCTGGATAAACTCGAAGCGTTTGCCAGTTTTCATGGCGCGGATTTTTACCGATTACCGCGCAATACAAGCTCGATCACGTTGCAGAAAGAAAGCTGGATTGTTCCGGAGCAGTTTGATTTTGGTGGTGAACCATTAATACCGCTCTATGCGGGCGCGCCTTTGAATTGGAAATTGGTGTAGTGCAGAATTTTTTGGTGTAAATGGCAGATGGGGATTACCAGTGTCTTAACATCCGATTCCAGCGATAAAGCAGTCGCGCAAAACCGTTATAGGCATAATGCGCGAATGACCCAATAACCGGCAGCCGCAGCAACTTTGCCAGCCAGCGTTGCTGCGGGGTTTTCTGCCAGAGATAAATAAACGCATCGATGCCGATATGCGATTCACCACTGTCGTCTTTGATATGTAACCGCTCGCGCACCTGCTCCAGTGAATGGCCAGTTTCCGATGTTGCTCCCGGGTTGCTGTGTACATCCACCCATTCAATATCGCTAATCCCGCACTGCGCCATGCGCTGTCGTTGGTTTTTTATCCCTGCATTGCAAACGGGGCAAGCGCTGTTGTAATACACTTTAGCACGCATTCCGGAATTTGTTTTTATTGAAGAATTGATCAAGCGCCGGTTTGCTGTGACTGATCCTGAAGATGTCCCGGGTTTGCTAAGTTTCTGATGCGGTTAGTGTAATTCCGGATGCCGGTTGATGTGTGTCTGAAAGTCTTTTTGTCTGTTCTCATGCTTTTTATGCCCGAACAACTTATGAAAACAATATGCACCCAAACCTAGTGCGATGATAGTTAAAAGAAGCGGAATAGGTGTCGGTATTTCTAGATACCAGCGCCACCATTCCAGACCTGCAAAGATAATAAAAATGGATGGTGCGATAATCAAAGGCAATATATCATTATCAAGTATTTGATTAATTTTTTCTTGTGTAAACCCACGAATATCTTTCAAGAAGTTGTATGTTTGCGTTGGGGATTTTTGTGGTTTTTGTTTGATGATTTTGAGGCGTAATTTTGGCATAGGAATTATCTTGTCAAAGTATTATTGTAAATATTGAATTTAGTTGAATCGGATCAAGTTCTAAATCTTGAACTTTTAATATTTATCGGTAATGCGGCCGGAAAGTTTATAGTGAACTGACATCGCCTAATAATGGAGCAATCCGGTTAAGGGAAAAGAAGAGTGGTGACCTTGCCCCGATAATTCGTACATCTTAACGCGCTTATTATGCGGTCTTTTTCAACTGTGCCACAAGCCAGTTTTGCTCACACTTCATTGGACTGATGTATTCAGTGTTGAATGCAATCTTCTGTGGTTGTAGTAGTTAAGCCAATCAATCACTTCATCCATTGCCTGATGGCGTGTTCCAAACCGCATTCCATACAATCTACCTACCTTTAACGATCCCCACAGGCTTTCAATGGGAGCATTATCCCAACAGTTTGCTTTTCTGCTCATTGAACTGTGCATACCCTCTATTCAGCCAGTGCATTCTGAAATGCGTGCCTGCAATACTGACTGCCGCGATCCGGATGGAAGATGAGTCCAGGCTCTGG
>JAFEGA010000024.1 GCA_018240285.1 Pseudomonadota bacterium
TCTCCTTTGGTTTTCCATTTTCTTTCTTGCTTTCCTTCTCTATCTTCTTATTTTCTTTCTACTATCTACTATACTGCAAGCGCAGCAAACCTTACACGCCGCAACTCGCCATTCCTCAACAAAGCTCAAGCAAGACTACTGAGTACTCTTATATCTGTCAAGGGAATTTAGCTGACAAACTAACGTAAGAATAACTGCTCTTGATTCTGTTCGCTGATAAAGAATTGCACCACTTAGCCGCAACCGCGCAACTGATTTCAGCTCAACCTAACTATGGAAAGATCTTTGCTTAGTTAGCTGAAGCATCCGATGCTTTCTTACGGCGCATGAAATAGAATGCAGCACCGCCGCCCGCAACAGCAACCAATAAACCGATTTCCATCACACCCAATCCACCACCGTGACTGCCGTGTCCACCGCCTTTTCCAACATTCAGCGGAATTTTCACAACTGTTTTCACAGTACCGGCATCATCTTTGCGTTCCAGCTGCACTGCATACTGGCCTTTTTCCTGAATATTGGCTGCTACAACAATGATCCCCGAATTATGCTTTTGCGCCGGCATATAAACAATGCCATGCTCAGCGGCTGCATGCCCAGCGTGTTCATCATGATTCATACCTTCATGACCTGCATGATCGCTCGCATCAGCTGCTTTTTTTTCCGCAGGTGCAGCCGGTTTGGCACCGTGGCCTTCATGTCCTTCCATGACAAGGCGAACTGCCAGAGGGATCTCGCGTGCTTCGTGCGGCAATTCAATAGTCAAATTTACCTTGCCGGTGTTCGGCAGATTCTCGCAAAACGAATGCATCGGCGGTATGCCGCCTTCCGGCACTTCATAAGCACTGAATGTTACTGGGAATTCGCCAGTTTTAATCGTACAACCGCCAGCATCATGGTGACCTTCATGAGCGAGCATCAATTGCGCATACGATGGCATTGCCAATAAAGATGCTAATACTGCACCGCCAACTTTTGTTACCCAACCACTTTTAAAAACAACCTTCATATTTTCTCCAATTGATTATCTTAAGCTTATCTTTATTACTGTATGTTCAGAAATTCCGCCCGAACAACTTAGCACGGGATTGTATAACAAAAGAAATAGAATATTAATCGAAATGAAAACTTTTACCGTTTCAGTCGCCGGACAGCCGTTCATCCATCAGTTCAATCCAGTGCTTAACCGAGAGCGCCGTACCGGTCTGCAAATGCATCAAACAACCGATATTGGCGGTGGCAATCTGATCAGGTTTACCCGATTCAAGCGCGGTAACCTTATTCTTCAGTAATTGCTGCGAAAGCTCCGGCTGTAAAATGGAATATGTACCGGCGGAACCGCAGCACAGATGTGCATTGGGTACGACAGTCAAATCGAAACCGGCTGCAACCAGAATTTTCTCCACCACACCGCGGATTCGCATGCCGTGCTGCAACGTGCAAGGAGAATGGAACGACAGCCGGTTTTTTTCGGCTTTAACAGACCGCTGCGCGAGTAACCGTTCGATATTTTCCAGTTCCGCATGCAGCACTTCGCCGATATCTTTGGCAAGCGCGGAAATCTTCGCCGCTTTTCCGGCATACGCTGCATCATGCTGTAAAAAATGCCCGTACTCTTTCACCGTTACGCCGCAGCCGCTGGCCGTCACTACAATCGCTTCGACTTCCTTTCGCTCCACCTGTGGCCACCAAGCATCAATATTGCGGCGCATGTAATCCAGCCCCTCTTCTTGCGCATTTAGATGAAAAGCAACCGCACCGCAACATCCCGCATTTTCAGCCTTAATCAATGAAATGCCCAAATTATCCAGCACACGTGCAGTTGCAGCGTTGATATTAGGCGCCAATGCCGGCTGCACACAACCATCGAGCACCAGCATTTTGCGCGCATGCTGCGCCTCAGGCCATGTTTTTGCCGATTTGAGTTTCTGCGGAATTTTTCTTTTCAGGCTTCCCGGCAACAACGGGCGAACCGCTTGACCGGCTTTGAACAGCGTATTAAACAGCATTGCATTGGGCAAGACTTTGCGCAAGGTAAATCGCATCACATCGGACCGGATATCGCGCTTGACCTGTTGTTCAACAATAGCACGGCCAATATCCACCAATGCACCGTAACGCACACCCGAAGGACAGGTCGTTTCGCACGCGCGGCAGGTCAAGCACCGATCCAGATGAGCTTGCGTTTTTTGCGTAACCGGCTGACCTTCCAGCACTTGTTTCATCAAATATATACGTCCGCGCGGACTGTCCAGTTCATCACCTAGAATCTGATACGTCGGACAAGTCGCCAAGCAAAAACCGCAATGCACGCAACTGCGCAGAATGGCGTCGGCTTCCTCGCCTTGCGGGGAATTTTTTATGAAATCAGCAAGCTTCGTTTGCATTTAAATCCCGGGATAAAGCCGGTCGGGATTGAAAATTCCCGCCGGATCAAATTTTTCTTTCAAAGCGCGATGAATCTTCATCAACGCGGACGGCAACGGATGAAACACCGCAGTGCGCATCGCGTCGCCACGAAACAAAGTAGCGTGCCCGCCCGCTTCTTGAGCCGCGCGACGAATGACTTCAGCATCATCGCCACCGGTGGCGCATAGCCAGCGTAAAGCGCCGTTCCATTCCAGCAACTGTTTACCCGGCAGATGTAATGACGGTGCAGTCGATTTAACCGATAAGCGCCATAACCGCTGATCCGGCTGAAAAAAATCATGCGTGTGTTCACGTACCGAGCGCCAAAAAACGGCGTCGTCTTTTACTTCTTCGCCACCCAGCTTCGCCCGCGCGGCGCGCACTGCCGATTCGGCGCCGGAAAGCCTGACAAACAGCTGACCCTCAGTAAAACAAGTTGCGGAAACCGGCAGCGGTTTGCCAGCCCATTGGTTCATTTTTTCAATCGCAGCCGCTTCATGCATGGCCATGCATAGCGTCGTTTCAATGGCCGGTTTGGGCAGGACTTTCAGCGACACTTCGAGCAAAACACCCAGCGTGCCCAGTGCTCCCGTCATCAGCCGGGACACATCGTAACCGGCGACATTTTTCATCACCTGCCCGCCAAAGCGCAAATCTTCGCCTTTCCCGTCGAGCATGCGCACACCGAGCACGAAATCGCGCACACTACCGGCAGCCACGCGGCGCGGACCGGATAACCCCGTAGCAACACATCCGCCCAAGGTTGCCGCTGCACCGAAATGTGGCGGTTCGAATGCCAGCATCTGGCCATGCCGGTCAAGCTCGGCTTCCAAGTCTGCCAACCGCGTACCGGCGCGTGCGGTAATCACCAGTTCGGTCGGTTCGTAATCCACGATGCCGTTGTAATCGCTCATATCCAGCAGCGTGCTATTTTGTTCTCCTGCCGGATTACCATAAAAATCCTTGGTGCCACCACCACGTATTCGCAGCGGGGTTTTAGATTCAGCCGCAGCACGAATAGCCGTTTGATACTGTTCAATCAGGGTCTGCATGGCATTCAAAAACGCGGCAAATCAGCAAATTTTTGCTCACCGCGATGCACATGCATCGCTCCCAGCTCCGCACAACGGTGTAATTCAGGCACCGCTTTGCCCGGATTGAGTAAACCCGCCGGATCGAACGCCGCTTTCACGGCATGGAACATGGTTAGCTCGCCGCTGCCGAATTGTGAACACATCTGATTGATTTTTTCCATTCCCACGCCATGTTCTCCGGTGATCGTGCCACCGGCGTGAATGCACATTTCCAGTATCTTGCCGCCGAATTCCTCGGTTCGTTCCAGTTCACCCGGCTTATTCGCATCGTACAGAATCAGCGGATGCAAATTGCCGTCCCCGGCGTGAAATACATTCATGCAGCGCAATCCGTATTCCTGCGAAAGTTCTTCGATGCCGCGCAACACATCGGCCAGGCGTTTGCGCGGAATGGTGCCGTCCATGCAGTAATAATCCGGCGAAACCCGGCCTGCGGCGGGAAACGCCGCTTTACGCCCGGCCCAGAATTTAAGCCGCTCGGCTTCATTGTGCGACGTGCTGATATTGATCGCGCCGCTTTGTTGCATGATGGCATTGATCCGCTGGATTTCATCCGCCACCTCCTCGACGCTGCCGTCCGATTCGCACAGCAAAATCGCTTCGGCATTCAGATCGTAACCGGCGTGCAGAAACTCTTCCACGGCATGAATCGTAATCTTATCCATCATTTCCATACCCGCCGGGATGATGCCCGCGCCAATGACATTCGCTACTGCGCTGCCCGCTTTCTGCACATCGTCGAACGCCGCCATCACCAATTGCGCTTTTTCCGGTTTGGGAATCAGCTTGACGGTGATTTCCGTGACGATGCCAAGCATGCCTTCGGAACCCGTCATCAGCGCCAGTAAATCGTAGCCTGCGCTGTCCAAACTGTCGCCGCCGATTTCCAGGCACTCGCCTTCAATGGTCAGCACCCGCAATTTGAGAATATTGTGCACGGTCAGACCGTATTTCAGGCAATGCACGCCGCCGGAATTTTCCGCGACATTGCCGCCGATTGAGCAGGCGATCTGCGATGAAGGATCGGGCGCGTAATACAAACCAAACGGCGCCGCCGCTTCGCTGATCGCCAGATTGCGCACGCCGGGCTGCACGCGCGCGGTGCGCGCCAGCGGATCAATGGCGATGATTTGCTTCAGTTTCGCCAGCGACAACAAAACACCTTGCGCATGCGGCAACGCGCCGCCCGACAAACCGGTACCCGCGCCGCGCGCCACCACCGGCGTTTGAGTCGCGTAGCAAAGCTGCAAAACTTTGACGATTTGCTCTTCCGTTTGTGGCAAGACAACGATCATCGGCAATTGCCGGTAAGCCGACAAACCGTCGCATTCGTACGGTTTCAAATCCTCGGTTTCATGCAAAACCGCATCGGGCGGCAAAAAAGACCGCATTTGATTGACAAGTTCTTGAGCAGACATACGATTATTCGGGATGTTTTTGAATTTCGTGGTTAGCGAGTTTTTCCAGCATTTTGACAATGGCGGAATTATCCCATGTTGCGCCACCGTGCGCGAGACAAGCGGAAAACAATTCACGCACCGCCGCCGTAGTCGGCAGGCTCACGCCCAATTCGGCTGCGCTTTGCAACGCGATGTTCAAATCCTTGTGATGCAGTTCGATGCGGAACCCCGGTTCGAAGCGCCGCTCGATCATGCGCTGACCGTGCACTTCCAACGCCTTCGATGCGGCAAATCCGCCCAGCAATGCTTGCCGCACCTTGGCCGGATCGACCCCGGCCTTGGACGCAAACAGCAACGCCTCAGCCACCGCCTCGATCGCCGACGACACCACGATCTGATTAGCAACCTTGCACACCTGCCCGGCGCCGGCATCGCCGATATGCGTCACCGTTTTCCCCATCAATGCCAGCACTGGTTTGATGGTTTCAAACACCGCCACGCTCGCGCCGACCATGATCGTCAACGTGGCATTCTGCGCCCCCACATCACCGCCGGAAACCGGCGCATCGGCGTAATCATGCCCGAGCACATTCAGCCGCGCGGCAAATTCGCGCGTCGCCAGCGGCGAAATCGAACTCATATCGACAACGATCCGTCTCCGGCCAGGATCGGCTTGCAACTCCTCGGTCACGCCATCCTCGCCAAACAGCACTTTCTCCACATCCGGCGTATCCGGCAACATGGTAATAATCAAATCCGCATGCTGCGCAACCTTTTTGGGCGAAGATAACGCGCTGCCGCCCAGCTCGACCAAGTCGGCAGGTACGCCGCTGCGTGTATGCAAAAACAGACGATGCCCGCCTTTGATCAAATGCCCCGCCATGGGCTTGCCCATGATGCCGAGACCGATGAAACCGATAGTGGCCATTTTTTATGAATATTGATGGGTAAAAATTTTAAATCGAAGGCGAATGACGTTGCGTTGATCCGCCCTAACTGTTGTTTTTTTAATCCGGCAATCATACTGGCAATTTATTTTCCCGGTCAAAATTTGTGCCGATGGGAACCCGGAATCACTGCTTGGTTTTACAATTTTTGCAGCGACCAGAGCATTTTCGAACGCTCATTCGATACTTTAAATGACAATGAAAATACACTGATTTGACATGATTAATGGTTGTGCCATGGCGAGAAATCTTGTACATTGGTTGCTATTGGTCACGTCGAATCTTTATGATCTTATTGATTCTATGAACAAAAAAAACTTATATCTACTCCGTGACGGTCTCGTATGCGGCTTTTGCATCGGCCTTTTGTTGCTGAGCGGTTGTCAGTCGCTGCCGACGCAGCAAACGGCTTCACCGGCGCCGGTAGTCAAGCCTTTGCCGATCCCGGTCGCCAGTCATGAATTCAGTTTTGATGCCGCGCGCGACGATGTCGTCGGTACCTTGCAAGTGGTCACTGCCGGTAAAGACGACACATTGTCCGACATTGCACGGCGTTTCAACCTGGGTTACGAAGAAATCGTCAGCGCCAATCCCGGCGTCGATCCGTGGCTGCCGAAAGCAGGCACGAAGATCATCATTCCCACGCAATTCGTGCTGCCGGATGCGCCGCGACAAGGCATTGTGATCAATCTCGCTGCGATGCGGTTGTTTTATTACCCCAAAACCAAGCCCGGTAAGCCGCAGCGGGTGATCACGCATCCGGTCGGCATCGGCCGGGTGGAATGGAAAACACCCGAGGGAATGACGCGCGTTGCTGCGAAAGTCGAGAATCCGAGCTGGATTCCTACGCCTTCGATCCGCCGGGAACACGCCAAAAACGGCGATCCACTGCCAGCTGTCGTGCCGCCCGGGCCGGATAATCCGATGGGCACGCATGTGTTGAAACTGGATTGGCCGAATTACGCCATTCACGGCACCGACAAACCGCCCAGCATCGGCTTACGCGGCAGCCACGGTTGCCTGCGCATGTACCCGGAAGATATCGTGTACATTTATCAGAATGTCCCCGTCGGCACACCGGTTCGTATCGTCAATCAGCCGCGTTTGCTCGGCTGGCGCGGTAATAAACTGTATCTGCAAACTTATCCCATCCTGGAAGACGACAAACGTAACCACGCCAATCTATTCAAGAAATCATTGACTGCGGTGCGTGCAACGCCGAAGGGTAAGCGTGATGGGCGACGCCAAGCCAAAATCAATCAAGCGCTGCTCAATGAAACGATCCGCACGCCGCGCGCCATCGCCACGCCGGTCACCCAGCCGCAACTGACGCTGCAAGCCTATCTGGACCGTGCCACGCGCGTGCAAAATACCCTGCCGTTCAATGCCACCTGGGATGGCGACATGAGCAGGCAGCTCACGGCAAACGATGTATTGGAAATGGCGAACGAGGAATCCACCCGGGTTCGATAACAGCGCCAGCACCTCTCGTGAATAACATAGTAAACAACGGGCTAAGCCAGCCTCAATCCTGTCACGCATGACAACCCAAACACCTAATGTACCCATCCGCCTTCTCATTCACGGCGGCGCCGGTGCGATCGACCGCAACCGATTGACCGCAGAACGTGAGCACGCTTACCGGCAAGTGCTATCGGAATCGTTAAGCGCCGGTCATGCCGTGCTTAAAGCGGGTGGTAACAGTATTGACGCCGTGATTGCCGCGATTGTGATCATGGAGGATTCGCCGTTGTTCAATGCCGGTAAAGGCGCGGTGTTCAGTCGCGAAGGCCGTAACGAGCTGGATGCATCGATCATGGACGGCGCTACGCGCATGGCGGGTGCTATTGCCGGGGTCACCACGATCCGCAATCCGATCCGCGCCGCGCATGCGGTCATGACGCAAAGCAAACATGTGATGCTGATCGGCCAGGGCGCCGAGACTTTCGCTGCCGAGCACGGCATGGAAATCGTCGATCCATCCTATTTCTACACACAGCACCGCTGGGATCAGCTGCAAAAAGCCATCGCGAAAGAACTGGTGGTGCGCGATCACGACATGGATTCCGGCACATCCTTGCCCGGTGGCGATGAAAAACACGGCACTGTCGGTGCCGTGGCGCTGGATCGCTATGGCAATCTCGCCGCAGGCACCTCGACCGGCGGACTCACCAACAAGCGCTACGGGCGCGTCGGCGATTCGCCCATCATCGGCGCGGGTACCTATGCAGACAACCGTTCGGTCGCGGTATCCGCAACCGGCAGCGGCGAAATGTTCATCCGTACCGCCGCAGCATTCAATACCGCGGCGCAGGTACGTTTGCAGCAAATTCCACTCGCCGAGGCTGCCGACCGTACTCTCGCAGAAGTGGCCGCGCTTGGCGGTGACGGCGGTTTGATCGTGCTGGATGTGCAAGGCCGCTTCGCGATGCGCTTCAATACCAGCGGCATGTTCCGCGGCAGCATCGGGGACGATGGTATTGCACGGACGGGCATTTTTCCGGACGATCCGGATTTTTAGCATTATTGGATGCTCAGTCCGGTTCCCGCTCCAAACCGCAGCAATGCGGCGCTGCATGTTCCGCATCCGGTTTATGCAAAATTTCGCCAGTCACCGCATTAGGCCGGAACGTGGTGCATCCCTTCAAACCAAGATCGTACGCTTGCCGATACAAATCGCGAAAGGCCGCGAAATCGTAATCCGCCGGAACGTTGATCGTCTTGGAAATCGCCTGGTCGACATACGGCTGAATAGCCGCCTGCATGTGCAGGTGCTCGTCCGGTGTCAGTTCGTGCGCCGTAACGAAAGCCGGAGGCAAATCATCGCTGTCGTGATCCTTGCGCCATAGAGCGACGGCATAATCGGTCACCGCATAATCCGCGTAACAGCCATCGCGCTTCAGTATCCGGCGCGTGTAGTCACTGCCAAATACCGGTTCCAGCCCGCTCGAAATGTTGTTGGCCAGCAAGCTGATGGTGCCCGCCGGAGCAATGGCGGTCAGATGACTGTTGCGGATGCCGTATTGTGCGATGCCGCTGCGTATGGATTCCGGCAAAGTGCGCACAAAAGCACCGGCCAGGTATTTTTCTTTATCGAACAGCGGAAACGCGCCTTTCTCCCGCGCCAGTTCTATCGAAGCCTGATAAGCCGCGTGACAGATGCGCTGCATAACTTGCTGGGCGATTTGCACTGCTTCGCTGCTACCGTAGCGGGTTTGCAGCATGATCAGCGCATCGGCCAAGCCCGTCAGCCCCAAGCCGATACGTCGGGAATTACGCGCCTGTTCAGCCTGATTAACTAAGGGAAAATGCGAAACATCGATGACATTATCCAGCAACCGCACAGCAGTCTCGGCTGTCGCACCAATCGCATCGAGATCAAGCTGCGCTTGTGCAGTAAAAGGATTGCGTACGAATTGCGTGAGGTTGATCGAGCCCAGATTGCAAGCGCCGTACGGCGGCAGCGGCACCTCGCCGCACGGATTGGTGGCTTGAATCGTCTCGCAGTAATACAGATTATTCAGCCGGTTGATGCGGTCGATGAACAACACGCCTGGTTCGGCATAATCGTAGTTGGCTTGCATGATTTTCTGCCACAACATGCGTGCCCGGATGCGTTTGTACACCTTGCATGGTACAGGATCGGCGTATCCCGGCCAGGCGCGCATGAGCTTCTCGCTGCCGGTTTCACTTTCGTTCGCAGGAAAAACCAGCGGCCAATCTTCGTCGCGGCTGACGGCGGCCATGAACGCATCGCTAACGAGCACGGAAATATTGAAATGCCGCAACTGGCTGCGATCCTGCTTGGCGGCGATGAATTCCTCGATATCCGGATGATCGCAACGCAACGTGCCCATCATCGCGCCGCGGCGTGCGCCGGTGGATAGAATGGTCGCACACATGCTGTCCCAGATGCGCATGAACGAAACTGGCCCGGAAGCCACCGCCCCGACACTGGCGGCTGGCATACCGCGTGGCCGCAGCGTCGAGAAATCATACCCAACCCCGCCGCCCTGCTGCATCGTCAACGCGCCTTCCTTGAGCGCGTCAAAAATGCCATCCATCGAATCGGCAATCGTTCCCATCACGAAACAATTAAACAACGTCACCTGATGCGCAGTCCCCGCCCCCGCCTGAATCCGCCCGCCGGGAAGAAATTTAAAATCACGCAGAATGCTGTAAAAACGCGCCTGCCAATCATCTGGATTTTTCTCCGGTGCAGCCAATGCTCTTGCGACGCGCTGCCAGGTGTCTTCGATGCAAGCATCCAGCGCTACACCGCCCTCATAGTGGCGGTATTTGGTATCCCAGATGTGCTGCGCGATGGGGACAGTGAAATGGGGGTCATCCATAGACTTTTCGAATCACATCTCACCCAGAACCATAACAAACACCCCGGGAAGAAAGTAGTCGCATCTTATCTTTACAAATAAAACATCATGATAGCATTACGCAGAGGGAAGCTATACAATACCCTGCGTCAGTGGAGAAAATATTAACCTCACTTTTCACCTTGCTGATTTTCAATCAACTTTTGCCAAAAGGAAGATAAATTTAGCTCGCAATGATTGGATCACACTATAAAATTATTTTCTTATAAGAATATAGTGCCACTGCCTCAATTCACCTCTAATAACATTATTAAACGAGAGACTTGTATGAATAAAATCAACAAACTTGTTAGTATCGCGGCTTTGTCGGCACTTTTGCCTGCCACCGCAATGGCTGTGCCGGTGCCATTAATCGACAACCAAGTCATCATCGATAATGCGCCTTTCTACAGCATCGGCGCAGAAGACAGACTAGATTCTGGGAATCTCGCTTTAAATCATCCTGGATTCATTGATATTCCTTATGCGATCTTTGACTTAGGCTCAATAAGCTCGGTTTCAAGTGCGGTGCTCACTTGGAGCTTTGGCTCACTATTCGGGAGCTCTGGCCCGGCTGAGATTACCGGCTATGCTGGTAATGACGCCGATGGAATCATTTCAGTCAGCGACCGGTTCATGGGAATCGCAGCGGATACATTCACATATTCTGGCGGGGAAATTCGCAACCTAGATGTTACTTCGCTGGTTAACGCATCACTTTTAAGCGGCCAGTACTTCGCAACTCGTGCAGAAGTAACTATTGCACCAGACAAATTATCTGACTACCACGGCGGACAGTTTGTGACGGTATCGCTGGAAATCACTCCTGTTCCAGAACCTGAGACTTACGCCATGCTGTTAGCAGGACTTGGCATTCTCGGCTTCTCTATTCGCCGCAGAAAAGAAGAAGTATAAGCAATTACTTAATTCTATTTTGTTTTAACAAACCCCGTCCTCCGTGACGGGGTTTGCTTTTTGTTTGATCATAATAATCGAACTTCCGCACTTTTACATTTCTGGTCAATCGCACTACTCTATGGCATACAGTAATAACCAGAATCTTATCGTTCAATGAAAAACTACCCAATAAAACCCGGCAGCAAGCTCGATCTATCGCGATGCGATCCCGGTGATACCGGCGATTTCGAGAAAACCACGCAAGGCAAGGAAGAAGCCAAAGCCGTTACAGAAAAATTGACCGGCAAACTGGATGAATTGCAGGAGCGATTATTCGCCAATGGCAACCGCGCGTTGCTGATCGTGTTGCAGGGCATGGATACCAGCGGCAAGGATGGCGTCATCAAGCATGTGATGTCGGGTGTCAATCCGCAAGGCTGCAAGGTGGTGACGTTCAAGACGCCATCGACGGAAGAACTGAAGCATGATTTTTTGTGGCGCGTACATCAGAAAGCACCGGAAAAAGGCCAGATCGGTATTTTCAACCGTTCGCATTATGAAGATGTGTTGATCACGCGCGTGCACGGCTTGATTTCGGATAAGGTGGTGCAACAGCGGTTTGATCAGATCAATGAATTTGAGGAGTTACTGTCCGAGAGCGGCACATGCATTCTGAAGTTCTTCCTCCACATTTCCAAGGATGAGCAGAAGAGACGCCTTGAGGAGCGCATCAACAATCCAGAGAAACGCTGGAAGTTCAGCACGGGCGACATCGAAGAGCGTAAATTCTGGAAAAACTATATGGAAGCGTTCGAAGCCATGCTCAGCGCCACCAGCACCGGTCTCGCACCATGGCATATCGTGCCAGCCAATCACAAGTGGTACCGCAATCTGGTCATCGCACAGCAGGTAGTCAATGCGCTGGAAAACATGAAGCTAAAAACACCGCCAGCACCTGCAGGAATCAATTTTGATACCTTGAAGATAGAGTAGTACAGTATCCGCTCCGCGCCATCTATTGCAGCACCATTCTCACGGAAAAATTGTATGGAAATCGAGCTGAAGCTGGCTTTGCAGCCACGCCATGCGACCCGCATCCGGCGCCACCCTCTGTTGAACGCCAGCACACCGCGACAACATGCATTGCTCAGTATTTATTTCGATACCCCGAAGTTTGATTTGATGCAGCGCGGCATCGCGTTGCGCGTGCGCCGCATCGGCAAGCAGTGGATTCAGACGTTGAAAGCCGAGACACAATCAATCGGTGCGCTCACCAGCCGCCCGGAGTGGGAAGCGGTTGTCGCGCATGGCGACCGGCCGGATTTCTCCGCACTGCCGCAAGCGGCGCTGGATTTACTGACCGGCGTCAAGCACAAACGTGTCGCGCCGGTATTCACCACCGAATTCCGGCGCACCGCATGGCAAATCGGTAATAGTAAAGCGCAAGCCGAAGTGGCGCTCGATCGCGGCAAGATCACGGCCGCCGGACGAAGCCGGGAGATTTGCGAAGTGGAAATCGAACTCAAATCCGGCAAACCGGAATTTCTGTTCGATATCGCGGAACAACTGCTGCGCGCCGCACCGTTGCACGTCGAGCCGCGCAGCAAAGCGGAGCGCGGTTATATCCTGAGCGGTGCGATCACCCCTAGTCCGGTTAAATCCGTCCGCTCAACCATTGCGCAAGACCAACCTGCGGATGAAGCCTGGAACGCCATTGTGCAAGCAGCATTGGTGCAATTAACCGCTAACGTGCCAGGTTTTCTGGAAAATGCGCACGACATCGAATACCTGCACCAACTGCGTGTGGCATTACGGCGTTTGCGCACCGCCGCGCAATTGGCGAAATCATTGGGGCAGGAAACACCCGCTTGGGAACGGCCATTGCGTGAATTGATGCACGCGCTGAATCCGGCACGCGATTGGGATGTATTTCAGCATGAAATCTTGCCCGGCATCTTTCCGGTTCTGACAGCACAGGCACCGCACGCGGCCGCCAAAGATAACACCCTCTCACTGCTGCAAAATACTGCCGCACAAGCCCGTCAGCGTGCACAAGCGCTATTGCTGCAACCAGCCTTTACCCAACTGATACTCGACATCGGCCGCAGCCTGCTGATGACGCCTGCCGATTCACACCGGCGCGATACCGGAACATGGGCGGCAACCATTCTCGAGCAACGCTGGCAAAAACTGCGCAAGCGCTGCCACGGTTTCGCCGCCTTGAATCCGGCCGAGCGCCACCTGGTGCGCATCGCCGCCAAAAAAATGCGCTACAGTGTGGAAGCGTTTGCGGTGCTGTATGGAAAACGAGCCACCCCGTTCATTGCTGCGCTGGCGGCTTTACAGGATGAACTGGGCGCGGAAAACGACCGCTTTATGGCTATGCAATTATTGAATGAATTGCCCAAAAAAACCGCCGCGGTTAGTTTTCAGCTCGGGCAATTGAGCGGCGCACTGGCATTCGCGGCCGCGCAACATGATCAGTTATCGTCCGCAAGCTGGAAGAAACTGGCAGGGTCTACTTTATTCTGGCAGCAATAATGAGCACGTTCAGGCATGAACGTGTATCAGCCAAGCGGTCGCGCAAACCGACGCGATACACACGGCCAGCGCGGCATAGCTGTTGCGGCGGAATTTTTGCGCCAATAACGCTTGCGGGTACACCGAGATGATGAACGGCTGCGAAGAATTACGCGGTTTTGCGATGATATGGGTATCCGGCTCTACGGCAAGCTGGTCGTAAATCCGTTGCGCTTCGGTGTGCGCCTCGGTTCGCGCCGTTTCCCATTCCTGCTGATCGATATTGCCGTCGCAGTTGATATCGAAACGTTCGCGCAATGCCGGTTGATCGCGTTTCCACTCGTTGATTACATTGATCATGACATCGCGCACCGATTTCTGCGTCATGGCGGATGCGGTACTGAATTGCCCCAGAATATACAGCGGCTGCCCCGGCAGTATCAGCGATTCGCTGTAACGGTAGCGGTTCGACATGGCGTGCACGATCGATTGGCTTTCCAGCATTTGCGTGCGGGTTGGCCATTCGGTATTGCCGTACCACACCAATTTTTCATTGCCGTTGACTTCGGCACGATCCGGATCGACATCGCAGCTGCTGGCGCCATCGGTAAGCTTGAAACGATGTTCACTGGTATTCGAGTACACCACATTCCAACGTGTTTGCGTACGGCCATTTTCGGTAAACGTTTCCTGCTGCTCGATTTTGCTGGAGTACCACAAACAGGGATGGTTGGAAAGCGGCGCGTAAATCGGCTGGTCATCGATGAACCGGCCTTTTCCTTCCAGTTCAACATAACCTTGATGCGCCGAACGCAATTTCGCCGTCGGCGTATCCTCGATGATGCGCAGGCGTTTCCAGTTGCGCACAAATCCATAGAAACTGAGCAATACCGCAACAATCATCATGCCCAGCACATAGGGATAATCTTGCGGCGGAATCTCCGCCAGTATTTGATTCATATGCAAGCCACACGTCAACCGAACAGCTTGCCGATATTGACATCCTGCTTGTCCGCTGCGCTGAATTCGAGCAAATCGCGCGGTCTGAATTTAAACCAATTGGCGATGATGACATCGGGAAACTGCTCGATCCGCACATTATTGATTTTCACCGCTTCGTTGTAATACTCGCGCCGGTCTGCGATGCTGTTTTCCAACCCGCTGATGCGCGCCTGCAAGTGCTGGAATTTTTCGCTGGCCTTCAGTTCGGGATAATCCTCCGCGACGGCAAACAGGTTGCCCAAACCCAGGCGCAAGCTATTCTCCGCCGCGCCCAGCGCGCCGATATTGCCCGCCTCGCGCGCGCTGGCGACTTGCGAACGCGCCGCAATCACTTGCTTCAACGTTTCCTGTTCGTACCCCATAAATTGCTTGCACGTCTCGACCAGTTTCGGCAATTCATCGTGACGCTGTTTCAAAAGCACATCGATATTCGACCACGCTTGCGACACACTATGTTTGATATCCACCAGCCGGTTGTACAGCATGACGCCGTAAGCAGCAGCGATGATCACACCCGCCAGGGAAAGATAAACGACGATATCCAACATCCCGCCTCCTCTCAGTTATGTCCGTGCACTATACCTTGCCGTTCTTCTCCAAAATGCTTTGAAAAGATACCCGGAGCGGCTTTATTTCCCGGCGCAGCCTCGTTCATTCAGCACGTTTTCATCAAATACTATTACTATTGACGGGCTGCGCAGCGCTTATCTATGCTACTCTGCTTTGAAAAATACCAATAGGACGTATCAGGAGTTGTCAATGAACGCTTTCAAACCATTAAATAAATTAACGAAAAATATATTACTGGCTGTGCTGGTCTTGAGCATCACCGAGGTTTCCGCGCAATCGGACAAAATACCGGCGCAACCGGAAAAAAATACAACAGTGACGATAGTGCTCGGCGCGGAAGCTCCGGATGGTTGTGAATTGCTGGGTCCAGTGAAAGGCTCTTCAAAAGAAAACGACAGCGACACAAACAGCGCACCGTATGTAGAACGGCTAATCAAAGCACGCAACAAGCTAAGAAACGAAACGCAAAAACTAGGCGGCGATACCGTGCATGTCACGTATTCCAACAATTCGGGAAAATACGAGGTTCCCGGCGCTGATAAGGAAATCATATTTGCCGGCAATGCGTACCGTTGCGATTAGTTTGAAAAAATAGCCGTCAAATACAAGCCATTCTCTTGATGGTAAGCTTATGAGCATACAGATAATTATCGTATAATCCTCGCCGGCCCGGATCGCTTCTCTAATTTTGATCCTGCATTTGAATCTCTAAAACCCATTTCCCTATCAGAAAACGAATGAGTAAGCATACCCGAGTCAATGAGGATTTATTCGATCAACTGTATGCACCGGTCAATTATTTCGATTTGACCAACATCGAACAGGGCAGGATCCTCCAGTTTCAACAGGAAATTCTTCAGTTAGTGGTGTTAGGCAAAGACTACAAAGCGATCTGCGAAAAAGTCTGTTTGCTGATGGAGCAGCTGCTGGATAATGCAGTCGCCTCAGTCATGCTGCTGGACAAAGAAAAGCAATGCATGAATGTATTTGCCGCTCCCAGCGTTCCCGAAGAATGTATCAGACAATTGAATGGCTTGCGCCCGGGTCCGGGCACCGGTTCTTGCGGCAATGCGGTATTCCGTCAAGAACCGGTTTTTATCGAAAGCACACTGGACGATCCACGCTGGCAGAATATCCGCCAATTGGCCATCGATTTTAATATTCTTTCCTGCTGGTCCATGCCGATACGCAGCAAAGGCGACGAATGCATCGGCTCGTTTGCACTCTCCAGTTTTGAGCACCGCTTGCCCAACACCTTTCATCGCAAGCTGCTGGAAATCGGTTCATTCATTGCCGGTATCGCGCTGGAGCAGCAAAAAATGAACGAGCAACTCTATCTTTCTAGCAAGGTTTTCGAAAATAGCACCGAAGCGATCCTGATCGCGGATGCCAGCAAAATCATCGTCTCGATCAATAAAGCACTGCATAAAATCACCGGCTATGCGGAAGAAGAAGTCATCGGAAAACCGGTATCCATCGTCACGTCCATCCGGCACGGCAGTAATTTTTTCCAGAAAATCTGGCAAAGCGTCAAACAGCATAACCACTGGCAGGGAGAGGTATGGAATCTTCACAAGCAAGGGCGGGAATATCCTTCGTGGTTCAACATCATCCCGGTGCGCAGCAAGAATGGCCTGATTAGTTACTATCTGATCAATTTTTCCGACATCACCGACAAGAAAAAAGCGGATGAAATTATCTGGCGGCAAGCCAATTATGATTCACTAACCGGATTACCCAACCGCAATATGTTTTACGAGCGGTTAAACCACGACATCAAGAGCGCCACCCGCAACGGCACGGGATTAACCGTGCTGTTTATCGATCTCGACCGTTTCAAAGAAGTTAACGATTCTTTGGGACACAGCGTGGGCGATGCCTTACTGGTGGAAGCGGCCAAACGGCTGACCCGCTGCGTGCGGGAAACCGATACCGTGGCACGCCTGGGCGGCGACGAATTTACCATTATTCTGAACGGCATCAGCGAGCCGTACCAGACCGAAAAGATCATGCACACAATCCTGCTGGAGCTGGCCAAGCCGTTCTATCTCAACACCAAGCTGGCATACGTTTCCGCAAGTATCGGCGCGACTTTCTTCCCCGATGACGCAAGCAGCGTCGAGCTGCTAATGAAAAACGCCGATCAGGCCATGTACGCCGCCAAAAATAATGGCCGCAATTGCTGGAATTGCTTCACGTCGAATATGCGAACCGCAAGTGAAGTCCGCTCAAAAACCGCATACGAACTGCGCAATGCATTGAAGGAGGAGCAGTTATTTTTGCTGTACCAGCCGATCGTCGAACTAAAAACCGGCAACGTATACAAAGCCGAAGCTTTGATCCGCTGGCAGCACCCGGAACGGGGAACCATTTATCCGGGGGAATTCATCGCCATTGCGGAAGAAACCAACCTGATAACTGACATCGGCGATTGGGTATTCAAACAGGCAGTCAATCAGGTTGCTTTGTGGCAAGCCAATTTCAACGCCGGTTTCCAAATCAGCATCAATAAATCGCCGAAACAATTCATCGATAAAATGGGCGATTGGGTCAACCATCTCAACGAGCGCGGTCTGGACGGTCAAAGCATCATTGTCGAAATCACCGAGAACCTGCTGCTCGATGTCCATGAATTGGTGGTCAAACAATTACTCAATTACCGCGATGCGGGCGTTCAAGTGGCCATCGATGATTTCGGCACAGGTTATTCATCGCTATCCTACCTGAAGAAATTCGACATCGATTACCTGAAAATCGACCGCTCGTTTATTTCCAATATGGATAGCCAATCCAACGACAGAATTCTATGCGAAGCGGTGATCACCATGGCGCACCGCCTCGGTATGAAGGTAATCGCCGAAGGCGTCGAAACCGATTTGCAACAACAGTTATTGATCGCCATGGGTTGCGACTACGGCCAAGGCAATTTTTTCAGCAAACCGATGATGGTTGATAAGTTCGAGGCTTTTCTACAGCAGAATTGAAGCATGATATTTCCCGGATATTGTTGAGTGAAATTCCTGGCACGCATTGTCCTGTTTATCTTTGCCGTTTCATCCATCAGCGGCTGCCTGTCGCCGGTTGCACTGAACCGCGCTGTCGAAACTTACGATAATGCGGCGATCCACGCCGAATAGCGCCAGTTGCTCATCAACATCGCCCGCGCCCAGCATCACGAACCGTTGCATTTCACCCGGGTCTCCAGTATCGCGGCGACCTTCAATTTCAGCGCCAACGCAGGCGCAACGCCCGCACCAACCGGGGAAAGCGGCAGCTTGCTGGCACCGGTATTCGGCGCGGGAGTGCCGAGAATCCAACGTTCAGCATCGACCCCATCGCGGGAGACGAATTCACCAAGCGCATCCTGCCCCCCTTCAGTCAGCACAAGCTGACACTGCTGCTGCGCCAGCACTTCGATATTGACCTCATGCTGCGGATGATGGCGCAGGAAGTACAATTGCACCATCCGGCAACGGTGCAACCGGCGGATGCGGCATTACCGGAACAACAACACAGTAAGCGACACCGGCATCACAGTTCGGCGAAAAGGATTCAATCCACCGGAACAGACTCCGATAATTCATTGCATTTTCTTCCCGGTATTCAACTAACAAGAGAGCAGCAGCGACGGCTCCACAGCCGCCAGCGCGCTCATTTGCAACAATCCGTTTATCACAACAACCCGTCGGATCGATCCGGTTATGAAATGTTCCGGCGGATTGTGCTACACCTCGCGGCCATTCAGGATCAAAAGCAATTGTATGCGGAACCGCTGACTTTCGAACGCAGTTGGACAATCCCGGCCAGTGCGATATCGCCGGAAGGATTGTTTCAAGTCATCGAAAAAGACTTCACCATGAATTATGACGAAGAAAAGAATTCTTACACATTGAGCAAGCAACTGCCCGGCCCAATTCTTATCACCAACTATGATCCCGATATTCTGTGCTGCGAAGAACGCGCGGCGTTATACGAACTGATCAATCCATGGATAGAGAACGACGTCGCTTTCGACATCCGCCCCGGTTACCCCGGCGGTGAATGGCCTCTCCACGGCGCTTTCCGCTTGCGGAGTTTTCACACCATTCTGAATTTTCTCGGTCATTCCCTCGGCGAACAAGCCGAATACCTCATCGATAAGGATCCGCGCACACCGCCTCTCGCCAGAAATGAAAACCCAAGTCACACATTGGGCCTCATCGTGACCGATCGTTTACCGGACGGCGCAAAGTTATACGCCCGTTCCCATGACAAATACTACTTGGTGGACACCACTGGCGAGAATGCGCACTGGAACCTCAATGCATTCCAGTTGCTGTACATTCTGTTTCGTTTAACGGTAACCGATGCGAAATCGCTGGATTTGCCGATCACTATTTCGAAATAAATACAAGCAGGCAATCGCCTAGATCAGCAGTTCCGGCTGCAAAATCAATACACAAGCCAACCCCAGCATGACCGCGCCACTGATCAGCTTTAGCCACCACCCCGAGCATTCGGTCAGCTTCCGGTTACTCAAAGCGATCACCGCAATCGCGACCATCAACGAATCATCTGCGATATAACCAACAATATAAAGCGCCAAATAAGCATAATAAGCCAGCGGATGAAGGTTTTGCTGCGCCAGAATCGCGGTATAAATGGCCGGAAAACCGGCGGTGCATAACAATTCGATAAAATTGACCAGAACCGCCAATGTGGCAACCGCAATCATCGCGGGTAATAGCCGGCCGGCAGCGAGTACCGCGCGCATCCGCGCATACAACCCCGGTTTGGCGGAATCCGGTATGGATAAGGAAATACCTTGTTTCCACGCAAAGAAATCTTTGACATTCAGCCCCCCGATCGCCAAGGTGAATAGCGGCAACCCCAGGCGGGTCACATCCAGCACGCCGAGACCAGGTAAGAATAAGATGAGTCCGATACTTATCGCTCACTGCAAGCTTGTTATGCACTTGCGCAGATTTTGATTTGACAGTCATTCACAAAATAGGTGCACAATTTTTGGAATTGCGCAGCATTCCATCGCCACCCGCAATTCAATGGAAACCCGCCAAATGCGCAACTTCGCTATCTATAGCAAATACAATCTGGGTATACTAAAAGCCGGTCAATCATTCATTGAAAAAACCAGCGATTGCGAAGCGCCCTTTTTATTCTTAATGTTCCCGTGAAATTGACCGGGGCGTACTCACGTTAAATTCTTGGAGGAAGTATGAAAATACTGTTATTTTTAGCATTGATTGTTAGTTCTTATAGTTATGCGCAAAGCGGACACGATCATCAAGGTGAATCGCAAAAAAAGGACGATCAGCACGGCAATATGCACGGCGGCGACCATCACGGCATGGGGGGAATGCACGGCATGCATGGCGGTCACCACAAGCTGGACAAAACCACGTTGAAACAATTCTTCGAACCTTTACCTGCTTCGATCATTGATGAAAAAAAGAATGCCGCGCTAATCGCACTGGGCAAAAAACTGTATCTCGATCCGCGGCTCTCGATCAACGATACGATCTCTTGTAATTCTTGTCATCAATTGACTAATTACGGTGTCGATAGTCAGCCCACTTCACCCGGTCATGACGGCAAACGCGGCGGCAGAAATTCTCCAACCACATTCAATGCCGCATTACATATTGCGCAATTCTGGGATGGGCGGGCGAAAGATGTTGAAGAGCAGGCATTGGGACCGATTCTGAATCCGATCGAAATGGGCATGCCCAGCGAAGCCGCCGTTGTCGATAAGCTGAAAAAAATAGACGAATACAAGACTATGTTCGCCGAAGCATTCAAAGACGAGAAAGATCCGATTCAATATAAAAATGTCGGCAAAGCCATCGGCGCTTTCGAACGCACGCTATTAACCCCTTCGCGCTTCGATGACTATCTCAAGGGCGATGAAAATGCATTGAATGATGCCGAGAAAAGGGGCTTGCAAAAATTCGTCCATATGGGATGCGCCAATTGTCATAACGGTGTAGTGCTCGGCGGCAATTCCTATAAAAAAATCGGTCTGGTCGAACCGTATAAAACCTCGGATGTGGGCAGGTTTGCAGTAACCGGCCTTGAAACCGACAAATATGTGTTCAAGGTGCCAAGTCTGCGAAACATCGCCAAAACAGGGCCGTACTTCCACGACGGCTCAGTCAAAACATTGGACGAAGCGATCGAGGAAATGGCGGAACATCAGCTTGGACGGAAAGTGGGTCCCGGATTTATCGAGGATGTCAAAGCTTTCCTGGGCTCTTTAACGGCTAAGGGTAATTAAGCGCTTCAGAACATACCCCCGCACGCTGGTTTGCGGGGGTATTTTTCTTGATGCTTCAACTGGCTTCTTGCGCAAAGAAGGTATAGGAAATCGTTACGGTATCGATTCCGGCAGGTAATCGCGGATCCACAAAAAATTTGACCGGCATCTGCTTTACTTCATCCGGTTTAAGCGTTTGCACTGTAAAACAAAAGCATTCGATTTTTTTCAAATACTGATCGAGATTGCGCGGACTGTAACTGGGTATTGCTTTGCCGGTAATCTCATGATCCGATTCATTTTTAATTTCATACATCACCTCGACAAGTTCACCGGGATGCGTTTTCACTTTTGTTTGCAGTGGTTTAAATTTCCATTGCATGCCGCGAACATTGGTATCCAGCTCAATCGCGATTATCCGCGACATATCGGCCTCGGCGGCATTTTCCGCAATGACCGGTATGCGTTGATTATTGATTCCAACCACTTCACAAAACTTCTCGTACATCGGAACAAGCGCATAACCAAAACCAAACATGAGGACTGTAAAAAACAACAACTTTTTCCGGATTATTCCATTGGCCTGGTTTAAGGTATCTGTCGCTGTTTCACGATCGCAAGCATTCATAGTGTTATCTCTCAAAAATAAGCCACGATTCATTAAAAATCCGCAAATACGCAGATCTCATTTTTACTTTATTTGAGGATTCATTCCTATCGGCAACACCCCCATTTTCAAAATCGGCGACAAAAGAAGCATTTGGCCAGCATACAAATCGGTAGAATCGACAAACACGCCAATTAGATGAACCGCTAGGATCAAGGTTTCTGCGTATACCAAATATATTTAAGAAAAATCTTAAATATTGCGAAAACCAAATAAAAGGCTTAATTATCATAGATCTGCTTTTCCTAGAACAATAATGACTTTCCAATGAGCAAAAATACTCGCCGCAATTCAATCGAATATGATTTCGCAATCGCAAACCGGATTACGAAATCAGTTTTTCCCGTAGATTTCCAGAATTTTCCAGCTATACTGAATCAACTGCGGCTCAATTACTCGAGAGAAGCTCTGAAAAACAACTTCGCCTGACCATGCAGCGTTGAAATCAGGTTCAAAATGCTCATCTGACACACGTGGACTACGTTTCTTCACCTGATTTCGCCTTGCCTGGCCATCGCTCACTGGCGTTTTCAAAGCTTCCCTAGAAAAATGCGATGCAAGAACTAGGGAACAAAGGCGAAGAGACATTATCGCCGGGTGAATTTTCGGATACCAGCTAACGTAGCTGATCGCAAGCGTGGATAATTGCCCGTTTTTTGCTAAAAATCATAACGAAGAGGTATATGTATGAAACTGCTGAAAGTGTTGATATCCGGATCGATCGCCTTTGGCTTATCCGCTTGTTCCACTACCGGCCCTATTATCTATCCCAACACGCATTTTCTATCCATGGGAAAAGCGGCTGCTGAGAAAGATATCGAAGCGTGCAGAAAATTGGCTGAATCGGCCGGTGCCAGAGAAGGTGATGGAAAGCTCGGCAATGTGGCAACCAGCACAGCGATGGGTGCTGGTGTCGGAGCCGCCAGCGGTGCCGTGGGTGGAGCCATCTACGGCGCGGCCGGTCAAGGCTCCGTGGTGGGAGCAGCCAGCGGTGCCGTTGCAGGATTGCTCAGAGGCGTTCTGCTTTCATCAAAATCCTCACAACCTAATCAGGCTTACATCAACTTTGTATCGCGTTGTCTGGAAGAAAAAGGTTATGAGGTTACCGGCTGGCAGTAGCCGGGAAACTTTTATCCGTTCAAACCCCGCTTGCTATTTCAGCAATCAGCAAAGCCAATATGCCAAATAGTAAAACGATGATCCATTTCAGATGATGAGCAATGTTGCGAAGTAGTATTTTCGTTTCTTCATCCATAAGTTATTTACCTGTTCAAAGTAGTGCCTGATTTTACCAAATCTCATTCTATATACTATATGGCAACGGCTGAGTACCGGATCACAACGCAGCGGTTTCATTATAAAACTTTCTCTATCAGAAAAAATCAAATGGCGTATATTGAGCATTAAGAAACGCGGTGTAATGGATGATTATTCAATGAATCCTATTCAAACTTCAGAATTACCGGGAAAATTCCGGTGTGATCATTAATTGTTTCAACGGCGCGATCTGTTATCAATAGCTTATCTTCAAACATATTAAGATGGAGGTAATGACGATGATTAAGGAACTTTCTTTTGATGACCAAGATGATTTCTATCCAACTGATGGCTTTGACACAGAGGATGATGTGCTGACAGACAGCAAAATCCCCGCCGGCAAATTCGTAAAAATAATCGACGAATTTGAAACGGCGAAAGACGATTTTGACGACGACGAATTCGAGACCGTCAAGAATGACTTGGACGATGATGACGATGTGACGCTCGATACGTTAGGACTGCGTTAGGAAACTCTGAAAAAAGTAGCGAGCGATGATCAGGCAAAGCAAAATGAGGGGAGAAAGCGCAGTCACAAACGGCAAGAGCATTTTGAATCTGGTTTCAACACAAGTATGACTGAATATAGTAGTTTTTCAGAGCATCCCAGCGCGATAAGCCGGCATACGCACGACGGTATGGTTTGTCACAAGCACGCACACAAAACGGCAATTTTTACGAACGAAAGAAAAAGTAGTGAATACAAACGTTGAAGTTTTAGAGAAAACAATTTGTTTTGAAGGTTTTTTTCGCATAGAAAAATACCGCTTGCGGCATCGATTATTCAGCGGTGACTGGAGTCAGCCGCTGGTGCGTGAAGTCTTTGAACGCGGTCATGCTGCTGCCGTTTTGCCGTATGATCCCATCCGCGATGAAGTCATTCTGATTGAGCAATTCCGCGTTGGCGCACTGGGTGCGCAAGATGGATCATGGTTGCTTGAAATCGTCGCCGGCATGATTGAAGCCGGTGAAACAGCGCAAGACGTCGTTAAGCGCGAAAGTATCGAAGAAGCCGATTGCATCATCAGCGATCTCATTCCTCTTTACGACTGTTTTGTCAGTCCCGGCGGCACCACGGAACGCGTAGCATTGTTTTGCGGCCGGGTTGACTCGACTCATGCCGGTGGTGTGCACGGCGCAGCCGAAGAAGGCGAAGATATCAAAGTGCATGTGGTGCCATTGGATACGGCACTCACTTTTCTAAATTCGGGAAAAATCACATCAGCCAGCGCCATCATCGCTTTGCAATGGCTGGCATTGAACCGGGCATCCGTGCACACCCGGTGGATATAAACCCGCTCTTACAATCCGCTCACTTTTTTGTGTACATCACTTGCACTGAATAGCCATTGCTCACCACCTTTCTGGCATCGCCATAGACCGTAACCATACGGTTAAGGCAGCACGCCCAAAAGTCGGAATTATCACAAAAAATTCTTTCTAATCCTTGCTTTATACTTCTCAGCAATATGTTCTACTGATAGCGTATTAGTCTATTTTGCAAGGAGGTTGTCATGGCGCTGAAAAGTTTCTCGTTTGATGATATGGATGATGCCGATCCCTTGGATAAGGATGATGATTGCGCATTAGCCGACGGCATGACACCGGATAGCCGTATCGTGGAGTTAATTGATGAATTGGAAGCAAGCTGTGACGAATTTGATGAAAGTGACGACGAAGATAAAATCATCACGAGTTTCCGGAAACTGCACTAAAGAAACCGTCACGCCATAAAATAAACAGCCTGATTGCGAATACCTGAAACGGTTCTCTGTTCTTATTCATTCGATTGCCTCTAATCAATCAAGTCCGAAGCATACGCAATTTCGCCCTTGTTTCTTGGCACGGTAAAGCTGTTGATCAGCCTGAGAAATCAATTCATCCAGCGATACACTGGTGAAGCAGGTATGTGCAACGCCAAAACTGGCAGTAAATGAAAGCTTTTCACCTTTTGCGATTGTCACTGAAATGGCGTTGATTTTGTTACGCATCCGCTCCGCAATGGCAACCGCATCGGCTAATCGGGTTTCCGGCAGAAAAATCAGAAACTCCTCACCGCCCCAACGCGCCAGAATATCCCCGCTACGCGCTTCTTTTTGCAATGTTTCCGCGAGCTGCACCAAAACTTGATCCCCCAGCGCATGACCATAAGTGTCGTTGAGCAGCTTGAAATTGTCGATATCCAGCATAATAACTGCAGTATTGCTCTTACTGCGCAATCCCATGGCCCAGATCGGCTGGACAAACTTATAAAAAGACCGGCGGTTATTCAGATTAGTCAGCGAATCAATGCCGGCCATTTTTTCCGCCAGTAATTTCTCGCTTTGGTTGATGTTAAAACGTTCAGCCAACGCCAATGCCAGCAAAATGGCATCCATCATCATGCCGATATCCGTTGCCCGATACGTTATTTCGTTAAATGGAATCAATCCCCAGATGGTATTGGCGGTGATCACGCCACCGCATATGGTAAAAATCGATGCCAGCAAAAAATACTTGGCAAACCGGTTACCGGTTTTCAGTGAAATAACGCCCAATCCGATTGAAGAAACATAAAAGAAAAAAATAAAAACCAGAGAGATCAGCAGCGACACAACAAATTCGCCGCTCAGCATCGCTAGCAGCATCAGTGCGCAAAAAACAGCCGAGCTCACCATGATGAAGCGGTAAACGCGGGGCCAAGCGGCTTTGATATTCAGGAATTGCAATGCAAAAGCAAATCCGCTCACTGTACATGCCATGATTAATACCGGATTGGCCCATTTCTGCCAATAGGGCGATTCCGGCCACAACCATTGATAGCCATGACCGGTATAGGCAGTGTTCAATAATAAGAAAAACAGCAGGTAAATCGAATACAACAAGTAAGGATTGGTGCGAAGCCCGAGATAGAGCATCACATTATAAGCAACCAAAGCTAGGATGACCCCGTACATAAAACCATAGCTATACGCTTGCAATTGATTTCTATCAGCCAGCTTCTCATCGCTGATGAAATAAAACGGTAAAACCATGGCGTCGTCCGATTCTATCCGCATCAGCACGATTGTTTCTCCAACGCTAAAATCATGCGCAGTGACAAAAAACCGGTGCTCAAGCGGGCGCTGGGAAAATACCAGACTATCCCCCGTATGATAGCTGCCGATCAACTCACTGTGCCTCAGAAAATAAATATCGACTTTATCCAGCCAGGAAGTTTCCAGCAAAAGATTCCGGCGCACGGCTTTATGGCCATTATTTTTAACTTTGAATGCCAGCCATACCGGTTTTGCGCCGATGCCGAAATTGAGAACGGAATTGCCGGAGGATGTGAATTGACCGTTTCGATATGCAACCAAAGCATCCTGCATATGCCAATCAGCACCTTCAGGCTGGTAAACCCAGATATGCCGGCCAATCGTTTCCTTGTATTCTGTAGCGGCATCGATATCGCCATTGGCCGCCCAGCTCCAACAAGTTGACAAGAGCACGATGATCAGTGATATGACTATGTTCCTCATACACGCCCATTATCCATTATAAATGCCAGGGATGGAAAAAGAGGTATCAAGCGGATCAAACACGAAATAATTTAAGCATACCGGGCAAATAGGAAAGTACACCACTCGTTATAATAACAGTAGATTGTACCGTTTCTCTGCGACGCGCAAAATTGTCATGATGGCTCGCAGATCGCGCAATCCAATCGTAATTTTTAGTAAAGCATTGGCATTTAGCCATGCTGTCATAAAAAAATGCTATCTTCGCACCATTCCTGACAATCGAAAATTCATCATGACCAATCCAACTTCCATTGAACTGATCGCCGCTGTGTTATTCGCGTTGGCTGTTATTCATACCTTCTCGACCAAATTCTTTGAACATCTGGCACACAGCCAGCCCCGCCACGCCGGTATCTGGCATTTATTGGGTGAAGTGGAAGTGGTATTCGGTTTCTGGGCAATGATTCTGATTCTGTTTATTTTTGCTGCAAGCGGTAAGATGGAAGCGATCACTTATCTCGAATCGCGCGACTTCACCGAACCGATGTTTGTGTTTGTCATCATGGTGATTGCCGGCACGCGCCCGATTCTGGATTTTGCCGCCGCAACCGTACAGCGCGCAGCGATCGTGCTGCCCGTTCATACCGGAATGGCGATGTATTTTCTATTGCTGGCTTTCGTTCCCCTACTTGGTTCATTCATCACCGAACCCGCTGCCATGACACTGGCTGCTCTGATGCTGCGCGACACTTTGTTCAGCAAGGAAATATCCACACGCCTGAAATATGCCACGATCGGCGTTTTGTTTGTCAATGTCTCGATCGGCGGCACGCTAACGCCCTTTGCCGCACCGCCGGTATTGATGGTAGCGGGAAAATGGAATTGGGATATCGCATTCATGATAACCACTTTCGGCTGGAAAGCCACGTTAGCGGTGATTGTCAATGCGCTAGCCGTGACTTGGTTATTCCGGCGTGAATTGGGGCATGTCGGCCAGAAAGAAGACACTGCGGCAGCAAAAACGCCGCTAGCGGTAGTCTTGATTCATCTGGCATTTCTGACACTCGTCGTGCTATTCGCTCATCATCCCGTGGCATTCATGGGTATATTTCTCTTCTTCCTGGGATTTACCACGGCTTATCACCATTACCAAAGTCCGCTGATTCTGCGCGAAGCGCTACTGGTGGCATTCTTCCTGGCGGGCTTGGTCGTGCTTGGCGGGCAACAGCAGTGGTGGTTGCAACCGCTTCTCATGGATATGGACGACACTGCGATATACTTTGGCGCTACCGCATTGACGGCCATTACCGACAACGCAGCACTGACTTATCTGGGATCGCTGGTCGAAGGGTTGAGCGAGGAATTTAAAATCGCTTTGGTCGCCGGTGCAGTAACTGGCGGTGGGCTGACCGTCATCGCCAATGCACCGAATCCTGCCGGTTTTGCGATTCTCAAAAGCAAATTCGATGAGCAGTCGATCCATCCGCTGGGACTGCTCATTGCCGCACTACCCCCTACGCTGATGGCTGTGCTGGCGTTCCGCCTGTTGTAACCGCTGTGCCGTCGTGCCGGTCATCAGCCTTAACGCTACTTCCAGTCATCTCTGGCAGATTTGGCGCTGACGGTGGCGCATCATCCTTATGATCGTCAAACCAGCGGTACAGCATCGGAACAACGACCTTTGTCATCACCGTCGCGGTAATCAGCCCGCAAATCACCACGATGGCCAGCGGTCTCTGCACCTCGGAACCCAGGCCGCTGGATATCAGGAACGGCGCCAAGCCGAGTATCGTAGCCGCAGCGGTAATCAAAACCGGACGGAAACGCGCCTCACAGCTTGTTTTCACCGCCTCCTGCACGGTCAATCCTTGCTCGCGTAGTTCTTTGATGAAAGAAACCAGTACCACACCGTTTAAGATCGCGACACCCCAAACCGCGATAAACCCCACCGATGCCGGCACCGACAGATATTCACCGGTTAAAAACAAACCGATAACACCGCCGACGGAGGCGAACGGCAATGCCGTGAAAATAAGCAGCGCCAGTTTTACCGAGTTAAACAGCATGAACAGCAAGAAGAAAATCGCCGCGAAAGTAATCGGCACAATCACAGCAAGCCTTGCCATGGCGCGTTCCATATTTTCAAACTGCCCGCCCCAGGAGAAGTAATAACCTGGCGGCAACTTCACTTCTTTAGCAACCCGCTGTTGAAGCTCCGCAACAAAACTACCGATGTCGCGGTTATGCACATTGGCTCCCACAACCACCCGGCGCTTGGCAAATTCACGCGAAATTACTGCCGGACCGTCGATAACCTTGATATCCGCCACAGCACTGAGCGGAATCAGCATTCCGCCTCTCCCCAATCCGCTTACGGCAGCACCGCTGGTCGGTCTGAGCAGCAAATCCTTGATCGATTCGACATCGTGGCGGTATTGTTCCGGAAACCGCAACAACAACGTGAAGCGGCGTTCGCCCTCGAAAATCTGCGTAACAGCCTTGCCCCCGACTGCGGTTTCAATCAGCTCATTGACATCGGAAACATTAAGCCCGTGGCGTGCAATGGCATGACGGTCGATATTGATGGTCAGTTCATGCTGACCGGATAACCGTTCAATCCGGAGATCCCGTGCGCCGCGGGTAGACTTAACAATCCTTGCCACCTGCTCAGACAGCTTGCGCAGTTCTTCCAGATCATCACCAAAAATCTTGACCGCCACTTGTGAACGCACCCCGGTCACCATCTCATCCACCCGCGCCGCGATCGGCTGGGAAATGACAATATTGACGCCAGGCAGATCGGCCAGGACTTTGCGTATATCTTCTTCAATTTCCGCCTGAGTGCGGCCCGAACCCTTCAAATCCAAATCGGCGATCGGATCGGATTCATTCTGTGATTGCGGATCTGCCGGGGATTCACCGCGCCCGAGTTTGGATACCACCGACTTAACACCGGGAATAGCCGCTATCCTCTGCATCGCTTCGACTTCCAGTTTAATGGCTTCCTCCAATGAAATAGAAGGCGCCCGTATGATTACCGGTGTCACAGAACCTTCTTTCATAATCGGAATAAAAGACTTGCCCAATAATGGATACAAACCGATGGCGAGTACTAGAGAACCCACGGACACCAGCGCTGTGCCTT
Organism: Pseudomonadota bacterium; assembly: GCA_018240285.1. GTDB lineage: Bacteria > Pseudomonadota > Gammaproteobacteria > Burkholderiales > Nitrosomonadaceae > Nitrosomonas. Next base: position 30,074 of record JAFEGA010000024.1, read on the forward strand.
TCGGATTTCTTAACGCCAAATAGAGTAAACGCAAATACAGCGACTTCAGAACGACGACAATTTTAGTATCTTTTTCGCTACCGCCTTGCAGCGCATAGTCACAAAGCACAGGGGACAAAACCACCGAAATCACCAGCGCAACCAGCAGCGCGATGGAAATCGTGATTGCCAGCGGACTGAACATCTTACCTTCCATGCCTTCCAGCGTCATCAACGGCAAGAATACCAGCACAATGATGATGATGCCGTAAATGACCGGCGCTCCGACCTCGGCGGCCGCCTTGGCAATCGTGATAATCTTGGGTTCGCCGTGCGGCGCATGACTCAATCGAAGAAAGATATTTTCCACTACCACGACTGTCGGATCGACCATCAAACCGATCGCGATCGTCAATCCCCCCAATGACATCAAATTAGCGGGAATGCCGAAGTAGTTCATGATCATGAATGTAATCAACGGCGTAATGATCAACGTTGCGCACACGACCAAGCTGACGCGCAAGTGCCCAAGACAAATGAACATCACCAGAATGACGAAAATCAGCGCCTCGATCAGCACCTTGTAGACTGAATCGAGCGCGGCGTCGACCATCACCGTGCGATCATAGAAAGGCACGATTTGCAAACCATCCGGCAACAATCCACCTTCGTTGATCTCGGTTACTTTTTCTTTGATCCGGCTGACGATCTCCTTGGCGTTTCCGCCGCGCAGCATCATCACAATACCGGTAACCGCTTCGGTCTGTCCGTTTTTGATACTAGCGCCTTGCCGGACTTCACCGCCCAAGGTTACTTCGGCAACGTCGCGCACATAAACCGGCACGCCATCCATTTCCCGCAGTACGATATTGCGGATATCGTCCAGCGTGGAAATCAAGCCGACGCCACGGATCAGGTACTGTTCATAGCGCAATGCCAGGATATTCCCGCTGGAATTGGCATTATTGCTGGCCAGCGCGCGATCGACTTCGGTTAAAGTTAAATCGTAATGCCGCAGTTTGTTGGGATCGACGTACACTTGATATTCTTTGACATGTCCGCCGATAGAGTTGATTTCCGCCACGCCACGGATCGAGCGCAGCATGGGACGCACCACCCAATCCTGAACTGTCCGGCGCTCGGTCAATTCTTCTTTCGTCAGCGCCCGCTTACCGTCGTTCGGATGTTCGATGGTGTATTGATAAACTTCGCCAAGACCGGTTGAGACCGGCCCAAGCACCGGCGTGATACCGGGAATCAAGCGGGGAGAAACGTCGATAATGCGCTCCATCACCAGCTGGCGCGCAAAATACACATCGGTTTTATCGGTAAAAACCAGTGTGATTAGCGACAGCCCGCTCTTGTTCATCGAACGCATTTCCACCAATCCGGGCAGACCGGTCATGGCAATTTCCACCGGCACCGTGACCAGCCGCTCCATTTCCTCAGGACTGCGGCCTATGGCCACCGTGGCGACTTGTACTTGAATATTGGTGACATCGGGAAAAGCATCAACGGACAAATGCTTGGCGGCATAAATACCTGCGCCGCATAACGCGAGCGCCACCACCACGACGATAAGCCGCAGCCTGATCATAATATTTACAATTGAAGCGAGCACGGCTTACTCCAATTCAGCAAGCTTGCGCTCACTATCCAAATGAAACGCGCCTTCCATGACAATACGCTGGTCAACGGTCAACCCGCTCAATACGGGCCGGAAATCGGCCACTTCAGGACCCAACTCGACCGGAACGCGCTGAAAATGCCTTTCTCCGGTCGCAACAAAAACATAATCCTGATTCAACTCACGTACCACGGCCGCTTCAGGAACGACCAGCGACTTATGCTGCGGATCAGTAATATGCATGTTGGCCAGCATATCCGGTTTCAGTTTGCGATCCGGATTGTCCACCATCACCCGCGTCATGACGGTACGCGTTAAACGATTGACCGTATCGGAAACAAAAATGATGACGCCATCGCGATCTTTATCGCCTATTGCCGGTACATTGATTTCCACATGCTGGCCAAGCCGGACGTCACGCGCAATCTGCTCCGGCACATCGCCAACCACCCAAACGGACGATAGATCGGCGACTTGAAACAACGGATCGGAAGGCTGTACGACTTGCCCCACGATCACATTGCGCGCAATGATGTATCCTTCCCGGGTCGCCTTGACATCCAGAAAGGGAAAAATTTTTCCTTTTCTGGAAAGCTCTTTGATTTCCGCCTCATCCATGCCGTACAGCCTTAATTGATCGGTTGCCGCGCTTAGCTCAGCCTGCGCGATTTCCAGCTCGGATTGCCGCCGCTCCACTTCGGCTAGCGGAATCACATCAGCCGCCAATAAATGCTTGGCGCGATCGTATGATTTCTGAGTTACCACGACTCTTGACGAAGCACGTAAAAAAGCGAGTTGCGACTGCGTCAATTCCGGACTGGTAATACGCGCCAGCCGGTCGCCCGGCTTAACGTAATCGCCTAATATCACAAACATATTGATGATACGCCCCGTAACATAGGAGCCAATTTGCGCGGTTCGTTCTTCGTCCACCTGAACACGGCTGGGAACCAATATTTTGTCCGCAAGATCCACCATTACCGGCTGTCCGATTTTTAGCCGGCCCGCCAATTCGGGCCGTACCGTAATACTGTTGATATCGCGTTCATCCGCCGATTGTTGGACGGCTTCTTCCTGTGACGCACCGTCCGTTCCTTCCTTTCCACATCCTGCCAGCCCTAATGCAATAATGGCAATAGCGCCGATGGTTGATAATCCGGTTCTCATTCGACAACTAGCTCCTTGGGATAATGGGCGCGCAGACGATCAATTTCAGCGACAGCCGCTTGCAGATCAAAACGCGCCTGCAGGGAATCGCCCAAAATTCCTCTGAGTATACGTTGCGTATCCAGAAATTCGATCAGACCACGCTCACCGAAACGGTAAGCCGCTTGCGCAACCTGCACGGCATTTTCCGCTTCCTTGATCAGTCCGCCTTCAAACATATCGACCCGGCGTTGAGCAATCTGCAAAGCCTGCCAGGCGGATTCAAACAATTGACTGATCTCGTAACGGCGGTACTCAAGCGTTTCTCTTATGCGCGCGGAATCATAAATCGCGGTATCGATTTCACCCCGGCGGCGGTAAAAAATCGGGATTCTGACGTTTGCTCCGGCAATATTGGAAGTGAATTGGGCATCCTGATAATTGGTGTACAGCACATTGATCTGCGGCAATACGGCTGCCTTCTCCTGCTTAATCCGCTCATTGGCGCGTTCCTGCTCAGCCTGCAAACGCAACACATCGGGATTTACCGCGGGCACTTCCTGGCGCAATGCTTCCAGCGGAGGCAATTGAACCGGATCCTTCAATGAGGCATTGATCTCAAAATCGGACGGCATTGCGCCAGCTGTCAATTGCATCAACGCCAGCCGGGCGCGCTGAACGGTCAATTGCGCTGCCTGCGCGCGATTCAACGCGCTTTGCACTTCAGTTTCCGCTCTGATCAATTCAAAGCGCGCTACTTCGCCCCGCTCGACATTAATTGCAATACGGCGACGGACATCTTCCACAAGCTCGTATATTCCTTGCTCCATTTCCGCTTGCTCTTGACGCAGCAGTAATTCAAAAGCACGGACGCGCAGCTGCGCCGCCAAATCGGCGCGCACTTGATCAAAACTGGCGCGGCTGGCATCCACTGCTGCTTCCGAAGCATTGATGCGCGCACTGCGCATGAAAGGATTTTCGATAGGCTGACTAACCGTTACGGAACGCTGCATGGAAGTAGGTCCGGTAACCGCCAACGAATAACGGTTGCTATCCGGACCTGCAGTTACGGTTACTTCCGGATTGAGAAAAGCCGATGCCGCTACAACCCCTGCTTTGGCCATCTCTATTTGCGACCGGGCAGCTTGAACGAGCCCATTTGCCTGCAAACCCAGGCGTTGCAATTCTTCGACCGTAAACTTGGTCGTTTGTTGAGCAGAAACAGATAGTGATGTGAATATGAAGCTTATGCCGAGCAATGAATACCAAAACGGGGAAATCTGCATAACATCCTTTCTATTGTTACTGTGAGGCAACTACCTTCACATATTATTCACATATTATTCACACAAAATTGATTATCAATCATATCTGAAATTTTGAATCCGGTACTATCAATTAATAAGTAATTATCAAGTTCTATATTTATTTATAAAAAAATATCAATCAATTAAAGACAATTTCTCAACGGCGGCTTAGAATTTAATCAAAAGAATCCTGAATAATTGCTGAACGGTGAGATTGACTCCAATGATTTCCAGACCATTTAATCACTATTTATCTCAAATAAAGCTTTTATTGCTGGTTTCCGCCTTGTTCGCCACGGCTTGGCTTATTACCGGTCTGTCTTGGCGGCTATACGAGCTTCGTGACAATGATCCCGAGCGCGGCGCTCACACGAACGGCAGCGGTAAATTTGGCGAGCAATTTTCCCGCACGGTTTATCTCGATCAAGGCTGGTCTGCCGCAGATAGCTTGTGGTTCTACAATGCAACACAAGGCTCCAATTTGTTGCCGTACGATTTTTTCCTGGTATTGGAGCAGCCCGATTCGTCCGCATTGTTCCGCACGGACGAAAACATTGATCGCTACGGTTATCTGCCACAGCGGCAAACCGCCAGCAATCCCGATGGATTGCCTGCCGGGATGGTACGGGATGAATATCAAGGTAAAGCGTTTATGGGATTTACTTGCGCCGCCTGTCACACCACTCAGATCAATTATCAAGGCACCGGAATTCGCATCGATGGCGGCCCGGCCAATTCCGATATGGAAATGTTTATGATCGATTTGGCCGGAGCTTTATATGCCACATTGGAAGATCCGGAAAAACAGGGGCGCTTCGTGACCAAAGTCTTGCAACACGGTCATTACCATCATGCAGGCGACGTTCTGGCCGATCTCGAGAAATATGCGCAGCGCATCAAAACTTACACCATTATCAACACACCCCGGGACACCCAGCGCCCGCTGACGCGTTACGGTTACGCACGGCTGGATGCGTTTGGACGCATTTACAATCGTGTGCTGGAACACATCATGAGCGCACAGCAAATGCGCGAGTTGCTTGCCGAATCACTTTCTCCGGATGAGCTGACGCAAGTTATGGCGGATGTGGAACCTGTTCTCAGCGACAGTAATCGCGACCATATTATCGAGCGCACTCAGCGTTATCTGAGCAGCAAACAGAGCTTGAAATTACGCAATAAAATTTATAATCCGGCCGATGCGCCAGTCAGTTATCCATTTCTCTGGGATGTGCCGCAGCATGATTACATTCAATGGAACGGCCGGGTCGACAATAGCGGATTGGGACCGATGGCACGCAACGCCGGTCAATTGATTGGCGTTTTCGGCACACTCGACTGGCAGGAAAAAGACGGCTTCACGTTAGCCTCGGTATTGGGCGGTCAGGGATTCGGTTCCAAACATATCGATTTTCAATCTTCTATCGACATCCGCAATCTGCGCCGGGTGGAGAATCATTTGCGCAAATTAAAGTCGCCGCAATGGCCGGAACATATCCTGCCTAAAATCGATAAGACACGGCAAGCAAGGGGGGAGGAATTATTTTCACGTTACTGTTCAGCTTGTCACAACCCAATTGACCGCACCGCCCCTGACCGCCGCATCATTGCCAAAATGATTGCGGTATCGTCGGTAGGCACGGATTCCAAAATGGCCCAGAACGCCATCGAATTTACCGGCTATAGCGGTATCTTGCGCAATCAGTATGTCAGTGTCAGCACAGGCAATATTTTGCTGCAACAACAAGCTCCTGCGGTAGCGCTGCTTACGGCCGCGACCCGCAATGTGGTGACAACCCCGGATCGGGATAAATGGTTGGTACGGCGGTGGCTCGAACGGTCATTTGACTTTGCCTACACCTTTTTCGATAACGAAGTACAGTCTTCTGTGAAAACCGGTAACTACACGCCCGACACAACAGTTCAGCCTTTTGCCTCTGCGATGGCTTATAAAGCCCGGCCACTGAACGGTATCTGGGCCACTGCACCATATCTGCACAACGGTTCGGTACCCACACTATACGATTTGCTGCTGCCAAAAAGAAAGCCGGACGATCCGGCGGAAGGCGAATACCGGCCGGATGAGTTTATGGTCGGATCGCGCGAATTCGATCCGGGTAAAGTGGGATTCAAGTCGGCGGGTTACGACGGCTTTCTGTTCCGCACCAGCATTTGGGGCAATCACAATGGTGGTCACGAATATGCTTCCGGCCGCACGCCGTTACCCGATGGCACATTATTACCGGCACTGACAAAGGAAGAACGCTTGGATTTACTCGAATACCTTAAATCTCTATGAACGAAGTACAAGAATAATCCTCTGTGTATCAAAGCAAAGCAGTTTTTGACAATCTCATCAAACGGCAAACGTCAGTTTCTGTTCGGGTAGAACAATTTTTCTCGCTTCAATCACCTGTTCCAGGCAAATCACTTCCCCTTCCGGTAGTATTCTTAGCTGATAGTTAAAGGCAAACTGCATCATGAACTGGTACGCAGCCGGATTGATTTCATGTAACACTTTTTCAATTCGAACACCGATTTGTCCTTGGTGTATCACGGGCTGTGCATGATCCGAATAAACCCAGCGTCCTGTGCTGTCGTAACTTGCCAGCGCACCGCACAAACGTTCCGCCCAATCGCTGGGGCGAAACGGCCGACCCGTAGGCGTGATACCCAGAATCAAATAAATTTCCGCTACGGTTTTCATAAAATTTGAAACAACAAAGAGAAAACAAAGCCCGGAAACAGCGCAGACGATCGCATAGGCCGGAAAAACCGCATACCAAGACCAATTTTCACCGATCTATTCCTAAAATTTTTCATAAAAAGTGTCTTTCCTTTTGAATCAGCACTTTTATATCGACTCTAATGAATAAAAATAGAGAACACTTAGAGCATTTGTATAAAATGAGCATGGAATTAAACGGAGGAAATTGAATCAGATAGCTGCAAAATCGAAATAACCGGCAACCCCAATGAGGCACGTAATGTTGCGTGAATCGAACTTAAAACTCGGATGACTATGCAAATCCCACACACGATAAAACTGACCATCGCCATGAGCCTGACGATCTGGCTCAGCGCTTGCGCCAATCTTCCTTATTATGCGCAAGCTGTCGATGGGCATTTTCAGGTCATCCACCGCGCGCAACCGATCAGCAAAGTAATCGCGAATCCGGATACCGATCCGGAACTAAAACACTCGCTCGCCAAAGTGGTCCAGCTGCGTGAATTCGCCAGCCGTGAATTGAAGCTGCCGGACAACCTGAGCTATACCAGTTATGCCGATTTAGAGCGCCCTTTTGTCGTGTGGAATGTATTTGCAGCACCCGAACTCTCGGTCAAATTGAAAGAATGGTGTTTTGTGCAAGTCGGTTGCGTTAACTATCGCGGCTTCTTTTCACAAGAGAGCGCCGAGCGTTACGCGGCGGAACTAAAGCGTGAAGGTTACGATGTGCATGTCGGTGGCATCCGCGCCTATTCCACGTTAGGCTGGTTCAGCGATCCGGTATTGAATACGTTCATCGGCTACTCGGAAATGGATCTGGCGCGTCTGATTTTTCACGAATTGGCGCATCAGGTCATGTATGTCTCCGATGACACGGTTTTTAATGAATCCTTCGCCACCGCAGTTGAGCACGAAGGGATTAAGCGCTGGTTTAGCAGGACAGGAAACGCTCCGGTGCAAATGGCATTAACCGCACGACAGGAACGAGAAAAACTCTTTACCGGCTTGATATTGAAACATCGCAAAGAGCTGCAAAAACTCTTCGAATCGGACCTCAGCGACACTGAGAAACGCGCCCGGAAAGCACGTATTTTTGATGAACTGCGTCAGGAATTCTCACTTCTGAAAGCCGAAAAAAATGGACTCAATAGCTATGACACATGGTTTGCGCAACCCTTAAATAATGCGCTGCTGGCAACCGTCTCAATTTATACTCAGTTATTACCGGCATTTCAAAATATCCTGCAGCAACAAGATCAGGATTTGGAACGTTTCTTTGAAACCGTTACAAAAATTAGCAAATTGCCGAAAGAAGAACGGAATCTGATCCTGCAAAAAGCTGCCGAAGGCGATCGGCAATGGAAAATCGCCGAACAATAATCCTCATTTTTTAACACATCACAACCACGCGAGCACTATGTCATCCGCAGAACAGCAAACGGCAAACCGGCCCGACCCGGTATCTTTCCTGGAAGCATTTCTCTATTGGCTGAAACTGGGTTTTATCAGTTTCGGCGGGCCGGCAGGGCAAATCAGTATGATGCATCAGGAATTGGTCGAAAGGCGGCGCTGGATTTCCGAACAGCGTTTTTTGCACGCCTTGAATTACACCATGGTGCTGCCCGGTCCGGAAGCTCAGCAACTGGCTACCTACATCGGCTGGCTGATGCACGGCACCTGGGGCGGCATTGTGGCCGGCGCGCTGTTCGTGCTGCCGTCGCTCGTTATACTGATAGTTCTGACGTGGATCTACCTGGTTTACAGCGAGATTCCCGCCGTCGCAGGCATTCTGTACGGCATCAAACCCGCGGTCACGGCGATTGTCCTTTTCGCTGCTTACCGCATCGGTTCGAGAGCGCTAAAAAACAATTTGCTGCGCGCCATTTCGGCTGCTGCATTCATTGCTATCTTTGCGCTCAACATTCCCTTTCCCTATATCGTGCTAATAGCGGGCTTGATCGGATACATCGGATCGCACTATGCGCCGGACAAATTCAGAGCAGGCGGGCATCACGAAAAATCGAAAACCACCTATGGTCCCGCTTTGATCGATGATCACACCCCCGTTCCAGAACACGCTCGGTTCCGGTGGAGCCGGTTTCTGCTATTGCTGATGATCGGGCTTTTGATCTGGGGCGGCGTCATGGCGCTGCTCGCCATGCAATACGGCTGGGAAGGCACGTTGACGCAAATGGGCTGGTTCTTCACCAAAGCCGCGCTGATGACGTTCGGCGGCGCTTATGCGGTGTTACCTTATGTTTATCAGGGTGGCGTCGAACATTACGCGTGGCTGAATCCGGTGCAAATGATTGATGGATTGGCATTGGGCGAGACAACACCGGGCCCGCTGATCATGATCGTCGCGTTTGTCGGTTTTGTCGGCGGCTGGACCAAAGCGCTTTTCGGATCCGATCTGCTGGTTCTGGCGGGTATTTGCGGCGCATCGGTTGCGACGCTGTTTACATTTTTACCTTCATTTGTGTTTATTCTGCTCGGCGGCCCCGCCGTAGAAGCAACCCGCCATGATCTCAAATTTACCGCACCGCTGACCGGCATCACGGCTGCGGTAGTCGGTGTGATCGTCAACCTGGCGGTATTCTTCGCTTATCACGTATTGTGGCCCAACGGATTTGATGCGGCGTTCGAATGGTTTTCCGCGCTGATCGGTATCGCGGCATTTATCGCGTTATTCCGGTATAAAGCGGGCATTGTCACGGTCATCGGCGCTTGCGCTATCGTTGGATTAAGTTATTCGCTGCTGCTGAATTAACCTGTAATACCCGCATATTGCAGCAGTTTTATCGCTCTTCCGATCAAAACACTCTTTTCACAGGCCTCAACATGACCGAACCGACCATCCGCTGCCCTAATTGCACATCCGAAATCAAATTGACCGAGTCGCTCGCCGCGCCCCTGATTCAAGCTACACGGCAGGAATTCGAGGCAAAATTGGCACAAAAAGAAGTGGATGTATCCAACCGTGAAGCTGCTCTCAAAGCGCAGCAAAAATCTCTGGAAGAAGCGCAAAAAACACTCGACGATCAAGTCACCAGCAAACTTAAAACGGAACGCGCATCGATTGCTGCCGAAGAAGCCAAAAAAGCCAGATTGGCACTAGCCTCTGACTTGGAAGCAAAATCCAAGGAATTGCTTGATTTGCAGGAAATTCTCAAGGAACGCAACAGCAAATTGGAAGAAGCACAGAGAACTCAGGTTGAATTGCTGCGGAAACAACGTGAACTGGATGATGCCAGACGCGAACTGGATTTGACCATCGAAAAACGAGTGCAAGAATCCATCACGCTGGTGCGGCAAAAAGCCAAGCAAGAAGCCGAAGATAGTCTCAAACTCAAAGTCAGCGAGAAAGAAGAACAGATTGCTTCGATGCAACGCCAGATCGACGAATTGAAGCGCAAAGCCGATCAAGGTTCGCAGCAACTCCAAGGCGAAGTCCTCGAGCTCGAATTGGAAACCGCGCTGCGGCTGAAATTCCCATTGGACAGTATTGAACCCGTTGCCAAAGGCGAATCCGGCGGTGATGTGCTGCAAAGAGTCATGGGGCCGCTAGGGCAAGGATGCGGCGCAATTTTGTGGGAATCGAAAAGAACCAAAAACTGGAGCGACGCTTGGCTGGCCAAACTGCGCAACGATCAACGCGCCGCCAAAGCGGAAATTGCGGTGCTGGTGTCCAGCACATTACCGAAGGAGATTGAAACGTTTGGACAAATCGAAGGTGTCTGGGTCACCGAACCACGGCTGGCGCTACCGCTCGTCATGGCGCTGCGCCAATCGCTGATAGAAATCGCCAACACACGGCAATTCCAGGAAGGCCAGGAAACCAAAATGGAATTGGTCTACCGCTATTTAACCGGGCCGAAATTCAAACATCGCATCGAAGCCATTGTCGAGAAATTCGCCGACATGCAAGCCGATCTCGATAAAGAGCGCAAGGCCATGACACGCCTTTGGGCCAAACGGGAAATGCAAATTCAGGGCGTCATTGAATCGACAGTGGGCATGTATGGTGATTTGCAAGGAATCGCCGGACGTGCGCTACCGGCCATTGAGGGATTGGAATTACCGTTGATTGATCTAAAAGATTCCAGTGAGGAATTGTAGTCTTTCTTTACGGAATTTCATTGTATTGATTCCGCTTCACCTTGTAAGAAAATTTACTTCAACCCTAAAGAAATTTAACCAGCTCTCGTTAAAAAAGCGTACTTGTAACGCGACTAAGATAAAAAATGAGTCTATCCATTAATACCAACCTGGGAGCGCTGAATACTTCTCGGCATTTGTCAGCGGCCACCAATGATCTGAGCCGTTCATTAGAACGGTTGTCATCGGGTATGCGTATTAATAGCGCTAAAGATGATGCAGCAGGCCTTGCCATCTCAGGACGCATGACATCGCAAATTCTTGGCTTAAATCAAGCAAGCCGGAATGCTAGCGACGGCATTTCGATGCTGCAAACAGCCGATGGTGCCTTGAACTCAATGACTTCTGCAATACAGCGCATCCGCGAGCTTTCCATCCAGGCGGCAAATTCGACCAACAGCCTGAGCGATAAGAAAGCGCTACAAGAAGAAGCAAATCAACTGATTCAGGAAATCGAGAAAGTCTCTACGACGACGACATTTAACGGCGACAAAATTTTTGATTTTTCCGGCAGCAGTGTCCTCGGCAATTCCGATCAACTGGCAGTTATGTATGGACTGCAAAACGGCTGGCTGGAAGATGCGGAAGACAAGATCCAGCAATATTTCGGCATCTCCGCCGACGGTGCCGACATGAATATCGAACTGACCACTTTTACCGACGGAGCCGGCGGCACCGCCGCCCGGGTTGTGGGGTCGGTACCCGGCAGCTATACGGGGAAAGCAACCAACGTCAAATTGCAGATCGACATGAGCGACTTCACGCCGCCCAATTTGCCCGATGGCGGCAATGCGCCGTTTTATAACGACCGGATCATTGCGCATGAAATGGTGCACGCTGTGATGTACCGCAGTATGAATATCGGCTCGATGTTTGATCCCGCAGCCGATCAGAAATGGTTCATGGAAGGCGCTGCGGAACTCATCCACGGTGCCGATGAGCGTTTGCAATCGTCGATCAGCAGCGTCGGTGTCGGCGGCGTCATGGCCAGAGCGGCCACGTTCGGTTCTGCGGGCGCAGCCTGGGGCGGTACTTCCGATGATTACTCCGCAGCTTACACCGCCGTGCGCTATCTGCACCAAGTCATCAAGGACAATGGCGGCTCGGGCATCAAGGATGTGATGGTTTACTTAAATCAGCATCAAAGCGCCACGCTCAGCAATGCCATTAATGCCGCGACAGGTGGCTTATATGCGAATGCCGACGCCTTTAATGCAGATTTTGTCGCACATGGAGCTGCGTTCATTGCCGGTATGAACCTAACCGATACCGATACCGGTGCGATTGGCGGTGCAAATGCCGATGGCGGGGCGATCCAAACCGCGACCAGCGTTATCCCCGATACCAGTTCAAGAAGCGGCACCAATCCGCTCAGCGGGTTTAACGAAATCTGGGAAAATATTGAAGCAGCGGCGGTAGGTAATAACAAGCAGCTTCAGGTCGGGGCAAACAAAACGGACACCCTGGACGTCACCTTTGGCGCAGTGAATACGGCCGCCATGAGCATACAAAACCTGGATCTGGTCAATAACGCAGGATATGCCACTTATATGATGGATCTCGCTTTGAATCACATCAGCGAGGAAAGATCGAAGATCGGCGCACAGCTCAACCGGCTGGAATCGGTCATCACCAACAACAATATCAGTACCGAATCCGCCGTAGCCAGCCGCTCGCGTATCCAAGACGCCGACTACGCCCAAGAAACAACTTCTCTGACAAAAACACAGATTTTGCAGCAAGCCGCCACTGCGGTCTTGGCACAGGCCAACTCATCGCCGCAAGTGTTGATGGTGCTGCTTAAGTAAGCCAACCACACTCTAAATTTCTCATTCTGCTTTTTTATCTCTCTGTTCCTGCATAAGTTCTTTCATTCGGCTGAAATCCGATTGCTTATTACGTTTGAACTGATACACTGAATTCCAGGAAATTGTTGCGGTGGAGTCATCCGCAATTGGATGTGAATCGTTCGAAATTCATCGTTAATCACACGGAAGGTTAATCATGACAAATATCAATTTTAAACGGCGCCAGTTCCTGCAATACGCAGCACTCGGCACACTCAGCACCGTCATTCCCGGATTCGCAATTGCAGAAAACCGCATCATCAACAAAACACCCAATAGCGCATTCAATGCCGACATCGAAATCGCATTGACGGCGCAAACCGCAGATGTTCCGATTTTACCGGGCGCTCATACGCATGTTTTTAAATACACTGGAAAACTGCTGAAAGGTCCGCAAAATGCGCTCAAAGAATTACCTGGTTATCTTGGACCGATCCTTAATTTCGAACAAGGCCAGAAAGTCCGGATATTTTTTCACAACCAATTGACCGAACCGTGCGTTACCCATTGGCACGGTATGCATGTGCCGCAGATCATGGATGGCCATCCGATGTATGCGATCCATCAAGGCGAACAATACGTCTACGAGTTTGAGGTAAAAAACCCCGCCGGCACCAACTGGTACCATTCGCATACACACGAATTGACCGCCACGCAGGTATATCAAGGGCTGGCGGGACTCATTACCATCACCGACGAAGCAGAACGCAAACTGGACTTGCCAAGCGGTGAATACGATATTCCGCTCGTGATCCAGGATCGCAGCTTCACCCACGGCAATCAATTGCGCTACCTGATGAATATGCATCAGCGCATGCGCGGTTTCCTGGGCGACACCCTTCTGGTAAACGGTCAAAGCGACCATACGATCCCGGTAAAAACACGTGCGTACCGCCTGCGCATTTTGAATGGTTCAAATTCCAGAATCTACAAGCTGGCCTGGAGCGACGGCACGCCGGTCACGGCCATCGGCACCGACGGCGCATTGCTGGCAAAACCGGAAACCCTGCCCTACGTCATGCTCGGCCCGGCGGAACGAGTGGAGCTCTGGGCCGATTTCAGCGGCCGCAAACCCGGCTCCGAGCTGACGCTGCAAAGCCTGCCCTACCAAGGATCGGCTGCGCATATGGGCGGCGGCATGGGGCGCGGCATGCACGGCGGCCGAGGCGGAATGGGCATGATGGACGGTGCGGCAAGCCAAAGCGATAAAGACACGATCGTTAGATTTTCCGTTACCGAGCAGGTCAGTGATTCACCCAAACTGCCGGATACGCTGGTTCCCATACACCGCCTGACCGTCAAGGATGTTTCCGCTCCCAATAGCGTGGTACCGATCACCATCGGCATGCGCCACATGGCGTTCAATCTCAACGGCAGAACCTTTGAGATGCAAAATTATATGGAACGGGAAAAAATACCGGTGAATACCGTGCAGCGCATCAAAATATCCCATGATAACCGGGCAATGGGTGGCGGAATGCGCGGCGGCCGGGGCGGCGGGATGGGCATGATGATGACGTTGCCGCACCCGATCCACATCCATGGCCAGCAATTTCAGATCCTGTCGCGCAAGCAAAATAATCCCGGTGGTGCTTACGATACGGTCAAGGATGGATTCATCAATAGCGGCTGGAAGGATACCGTGCTGGTAATGCCGGGAGAAGAAGTCGAGATCATTAAACCGTTTAAGGACTATACCGGCCTATTCCTTTATCACTGCCATAATCTCGAGCATGAAGACATGGGCATGATGCGCAACTTCTTTGTTAGCTGAATCCGGTTGATGGGTTGCACATGCTTTGCAGAGTGCACCTGACATTCAATGGGATATATCCTGCGCGATCATCGAAGCGGTGCAGCGTGTTTTCTTTTTGTATTTAAGGAAGCGCTGATTAATTCGGCGAACGTGACGAAGCGATAGACGCACGGAACGCAGCAACCTAGACATATCAACAAGATAGGCGAGAATGTGAGTACCGCGCAACGAAGCGATTCGCTTGTACAGTCAATTAATCAGCGTTTCCTTAAGGAAGTTTTTTTACCGGCAATTCAAACCAGAAAGTACTGCCCACGCCCAATTCGCTTTCCACGCCAACGGTGCCGCCCATTAACTCAACGATTTGCCGGGTGATCGACAAGCCGATGCCGGTACCTTCAATTCCGCTTTTCGCGGCATCCAACCGGTTAAAAGGCTGAAAAAGCTCTCCCATCTTCTGCTCGGCGATTCCAATTCCGGTATCGATGACCATTATCCTCAAATACCCAGGTGCTTCAGATTCTCGCGTTTCAACATGAACTTTACCGCCTTGCCGATTGTACTTAACGGCATTGGATATCAAGTTGAGAATCACTTGCTTGAGCCTGACCCGGTCGGTGTGCAGCACTTTTTCCGGGAGCACAGCATGCGTCATTTGAACTTCTCGTTTATCCGCCTGTGTCCGCACCAGACTCAGGCATTCCTCGATCAGCGGAAGAACTTCAACCGGTTCCAGTTTCAGATCAATCCGTCCCGACTCGATTCGAGCCAGATCAAGCACTTCATTAATCAGCGCCAATAAGTGAGTGCCCGCATTCTTAATCGCCTTAATGTATTTTAAATACGGATTGTTGGAACTTTCCAGTTCCAGTAGCTGGCTAAAACCCAGAATAGCATTCAGCGGTGTGCGTAATTCATGACTCATGTTGGACAGGAATCTGGATTTGGCTTCGTTCGCCCGCTCGGCTTCCTGCCGGGCATTAATGAGCGCCTCCTCGGCCGCCTTGCGTTCGGTGATATCTTCGGCGATACCTTCGATACACAAATCGCCGCTGGCATCGTTGGCCGGATGCGCCGAGGCCAAGATCGTTCGTTCGCTTCCATCGGGATGAACGAAACTCATCTCGAATTGCACAAACTCAATTTTTCCTTGTGCGATCTGCGTAGCGACGAAGTAAGCATGTTCCAGCGAATCCGGATACCAATTAATCATTTTATCCCAGAATCTTCCGATAGCCTGTTCTTTGGTAATACCAAAAACTTTCTCGACACCGCTGCTGATGTAGGTAAGTTCTCCGGTCAACGCTTTATGGCTATAAATGACAAATTTATCACCGATGTCCTCCACCAAGCGTTGATATCGTTCCTGACTTTCCCGCAGCGCCCGCTCTGCCTGCAAACGCCCGGTAATATCTTCGACAATCGACCAGATCAATTCCCTGCCGGATGTATCCCGAATCAAAACACCGTTGAGCTGCACTGAATAACGGTTACCATCCTTTTGGATATATTCTTTTTGGTAAGGGCCGAACCTGCCGGTCGCTTGTAAACTTTCACGCTGCCTAGCTTCATCTGCAGCATAATCCTGCGGTGTAATATCCCAATACGTCAGATTCAGCAGTTCGTCACGCGCATAGCCGGTGGGTGTTAACAGAGCATCATTGAATTCTATGAATTTCCCGGTCGCATAATCGTTCAATGCGATCCCAACCGGCGACATCACAAACAGCGCACGCAAACGCATTTCACTATCCCGGTTCTTACGGTGAAATCTCCCGATAGCAATGAGCAGGAGTAAAATCAGAATGCCCGCCAAAATCAGGCCAAGCCGGAAAAGAGCAGAGCTGCCACTGGCTGCGGACCATCCTCCTTTGGGAATCGCCGCCACTTGCCATGAGCCTTTGTTGGGCAAAGAAATATCCAGCAACACCGGCCGCTGATCGAACACTTGATTCGTCCCGAAAAACACTTTACCTTTTCCCAAGGTATCGTTGCGCCGCAGCGCAATATCAAATTCTTGCGCAAGTTCCTGCAAACCGCTGGCCGTATATAATTGCTCCACGTCAATGACAGCCGAGATCACACCCCAGAATACTTTTTCTTTGCCGTCCTTATTTTCATCGAGAAATATCGGAAGGCGCGCAATAAAGCCTCGTCCTCCTTGCACCAGATCAACCGGTCCGTCAAAAATGAGATTACCGCTGTCGCGCGCCTGTAACACGGCTTCGAGTTGCTTGGGATGATTCCGGAAATTCATACCGATAGCCGCTTCATTGCCTTCAAGCGGAAACATATACTTTATGACCAAATCAGGTGCCGCACCGATACTGCGCAACTGCGAGTGGCCTTTGAACAGATAATGGGCCAATTGCATGAATTTATCGGTGGACAAATCCGGTTCGGCTGAAATCGACGCAGCTAAACCTTGCACTAATTGCGCATTGCTGGTGATATTGCCCTCTAAAGTAGCACGCAACAGGCTAAGCCTGGTCAACACCGAATCACGCAAATCGCGTTCCTGGTTACGCAGATGCAAATGATCGACATAAAGTCCGACCGGTAGAAGACAAATTCCTACTACGAGCGCTGGTAAAAAAACATACCAGCCGTTTTGCAAGAAGGAAAAGAATCGCACCGCACTCAATTTCATAAGCTATAGGTAAAAAATCGTATCAATCCATAATTATCGCAATTATCCATTAATACATGATTTGGAATTTGAGTATCGTGCTCAATCACGGAAGAAGGAGTTCCATGAAAAAGAAAAATATTTACGGGATTAATGACAGATGATGATGTGTACTTTCACAGCGACTCGTAGCGGCATTTTTGTAAACAACCTTAAGATTACCATCGCTAATAGCATCGTTGAGTTGCACCGGGTAACGAGTGCCGTCCTTACGGATATATCTTTTCCGGTTACCGGTTATTTGCAAAATTCCAAGCTGCTGTGCTTCAGCAATGACATAATTCTGCACTATAATACCCTAAGCCGTGGATTAAATTAGTTAGTCTATAGCCTACTTTTATGGAGAATTAATATGAAAAAGACTTTTGCTTTTCTCGGATTTTCTTTGGCCATTAGCACATTTTCGATTTCGTCGATGGCAGCAAACTACAACTTCAATGAAATCTACAGCGGCGGTGGAAGTATCTCTCTCGCGCCCGGATCCGATGATCCATTAGCCACCAATCTGCAAGCTGGCGACACTTTTCAGTGGACCATCACAACGACTCCCGGAAGCTACTGGAACGTTTTTTCTGGAGGAGACTTATTTCCATTTATGTCCTTTTTTGTTAGTGAAAGCGGCACACGGACAGGTGACTATAATTTAGACTTATCTTTCGGTGGAAGCAGTGTTTTTTCCGATGTACAAGCAGGTATAAGCAACAGCTATGTACATATTGGGACCAATACAGTTTCGGTACCAACTGGACTTAATTATAATCAGATGTCACTTTCTTACACTTTAACAAGCTCAAATTCGATTGATAACCACATTACAAGCCTTTTGCCATGGCCAGGTTCGGCTCCTGAAGTTAGCTTCGGTGGTAATATTGCATTAGTGCCTGAGCCTGAAGTCTACGCTATGTTGTTGACGGGATTAGGCTTGCTTGGATTCGCCGCTCGCCGTCGCAATAATAAAACGATAGCCTAACTACACATTTTTTTTAATAAAGCGGTACTTATTTGCTAGGGTATGTACCGCTTTATTTTCTACTGAGCAGGATAATCTCTTCTGACAGCTTGATATCCTAGATTAAAACTATAATCATCTCTCTCAACTACAATCCACTGTTGTCTTTATGCTCCTCCCGAGCATACACATACCCTCCGATCGCCCCCATAATGATTCCCAACGGCGCAGCGATGAAAACTCCGATCAGCGGTCCCTGATTGGTATCTTTGGCGAATACCATGGGGCCTAAAAATCCCAATGTAAAAAATAAACCGCCCAGAATCAATGCGCCGCCGGTCACCGCAATCAGTGTGTTGGTCTTTTTCCCGGAAACCAGCTGCCAGGAAAACCAAGCGGCCATTGTTGCGCAACCCAATGAAAAAGCTGTGTTGAGCCACGCGGGGAAACCGGTGGTAATCGTCAATAGCGTATTGATAAAAAACAGCACGGTTAGAAACATCAGCAAGGATACAATTATTTTAAGAGTCTGAATCATTGGAAAATGCTTTCATTAATGAAATTAATCGGCAGCGCATTGTAAACTATCTCCCCGTCATCCAGCGTCCGGATTATCCATGAGGTTGCGCGTATGAATACTTTTAACTCACAGCGGCGCAAATTGCTGCAATACGGTCTCGGCAGTTTGGGAATTTTTGCCGGTACCACTTTATTGCCATCCACTCTCCAGGCTGCATCGCTGGTTTCACAGCTAACGACCGGTGCGGGACTGTTGCCGCCGGATCAGAACGGCGTACGCTTACCGGCAGGCTTTACGTCGCGCATCGTCGCCCGTTCGGGTCAGAAACTTTTCGATTACCGCTGGCATGCCGCACCCGATGGCGGCGCTACGTTTGCCACCGGGGATGGCGGTTGGATTTACGTTTCCAATTGCGAGCTGGATAAACAGGCGGGCGGCGCCGCTGCTTTGCGTTTCAATTCTCAAGGCGGCATCACCGATGCGTATCCGATTCTGCGTCACACCAACCGCAATTGCGCCGGCGGGCACACGCCGTGGCAGACCTGGCTGTCGTGCGAAGAAATCGACAAGGGCCGGGTGTGGGAATGCGATCCGTTCGGACGTAAAGCAGCGCAAGTCCGCAGCGCTTTGGGCGTATTCCGCCATGAAGCGGTGGCGGTGGATACGCAGAACAAGCAACTTTATCTGACCGAGGATCAGCCGGATGGATGTTTATATCGCTACAGCGCGCGCAGCTTCGATGCTGACGGCAATCCCAGCCTCGCTGACGGTATTCTGGAAGTAGCCGAGGCCGTTGATGGGGGTTTTGGCGCCGTGCGCTGGCATCCCCTGCCCGACCCCTTGGCAATCAATACTCCGACGCGCAAACAAGTCGCAGCCAGCACGCGGTTTAACGGTGGCGAAGGGATCTGGTACCACCAAGGGATTGTTTATTTCACCACCAAAGGCGACAACCGTGTTTGGGCGTACGATACGCGCCAGCAGCATCTGAGCATCCTCTACAATGCGTCTTCGTATCTTTCGCCGGTATTGACCGGCGTGGACAATATTACCGGCAATGCCGCGGGCGAATTGCTGATCGCCGAGGACGGCGGCGATATGCAGATCGTGGTTTTGAGCGCAGACAAGGTTCTGCCGCTATTACAACTGACCGGTCATGACCGTTCGGAAATCACCGGTCCGGCATTCAGTCCCGATGGTTCGCGGCTGTATTTCAGTTCGCAGCGCGGCAAAACCGGGCGCGTTGAGGACGGTATAACGTTTGAAATATCCGGCCCGTTCTAAAACCGTTCCCTGACACTTGATAAATTCCCGCAGTGAACCCATTTAACCGGATAAAGCCGGCAGAGGCACCGGCAGGATGAAACTTCACTAATGCGCTGAAAGCGGCAATAATGCGAGTGCTGAGAGCGTGATCAACGAGGGGAGCTGACTTGGAATTCAAGGATTACTACAAAACCTTAGGTATTTCGCGTGACGCGACTGCGGAAGAAATAAAGAAATCGTTCCGCCGCTTGGCGCGCAAATATCACCCGGATGTTTCCAAGGAAACGGACGCCGAGCAGAAAATGAAAGAGGTCAACGAAGCGTATACCGTGCTTTCCGATCCGGAAAAACGTGCCGCTTATGATCAACTCGGACAACGCGGATTTCAGCCGGGTAGCGATTTTCAGCCGCCGCCCGGATGGGACAGTGGTTTTGAATTCAGCGGACGCGGATTTGACGGCGCGCAGGCGGCGGATTTCAGCGACTTCTTCGCCGAATTATTCGGCGGAAAAATGGGTACTGGCGCCCGGCACGCCCATCATCGCACGCGTGGCGAGGATCACCATGCCAAAATCATGCTCGATCTGGAAGACAGCTATCATGGCGCCACCCGCAGCCTGACATTGCGCATGCCGAAACTCGACAATCGGGGGCACACCATGCTCGCCGAACATACGCTGAACGTGCGCATTCCCAAGGGCGTATACGCCGGACAAGTGATCCGGCTAGCCGGACAGGGCGGCCCGGGTCATGCCGGGGAAACCGCCGGGGATCTGTTTTTGGAAGTGCACTTCAATCCGCACAACCGTTACCGGATCGAAAACAAGGATGTCTATGCCACATTGCCCATCGCGCCATGGGAAGCGGCGCTCGGCGCAACGGTCAAAATACCGGTGCCGGATGGTGTAGTCGAAGTGCGCATACCGGAAAATTCCCAATCCGGCCGTAAGCTGCGCCTGAAAGGCCGCGGCATCCCGGCTGCAACCCCCGGCGATTTGTATTTGGTGCTGGAAGTGGTATTGCCGCCCGCCGCAACCGAAAAAGCGCGTGAATTTTACCAAACGATGGCGCGCGAACTCGCGTTTAACCCGCGCCAAAATCTCGGAGTTTAAGCTATGCCGCATGAAATCGACGCCGTTTTACTGGAAGATGCTTTGTTCAGTCTGGACGAACTGGCATTCAGTTGCCACGTCAGCCGTGAATGGATCATCGAGCGCGTGCACTGGGGATTATTGCTGCGCGACGATGTAGCCGGTACCAATCCGGATACATGGCAGTTCGACAGCCGCAGTCTCTTGCGCGTCAAAAGAATCATTCGAGTTGAGCGCGATTTCGAAGGCAATCCGGAATTAGCCGGATTGGTCGCCGACTTGATTGAGGAAATCGAAACGCTACGCACCCGTTTGCACGCATCCGGACTGGCCGAAGATTAACAAATACGCTTTCGCGCAACCCATTACACAGGAAATTCCTCATGTCCTTACACATCGTTTGCCCGCACTGTCATGCCACCAACCGCGTTCCGGCAGACCGCCTCGGTGCATCGCCCAAATGCGGTGCTTGCCACCAGCCGTTGTTTATCGCGCAACCGGTCGAATTAACCGCAAACCATTTCAACCGGCACATGACCAACAGCGATATTCCGCTGCTGGTGGACTTTTGGGCACCGTGGTGCGGCCCATGCCGCATGATGGCTCCAGCTTTTGCCAAAGCAGCCGCTATGCTGGAACCCGGCATGCGGCTGGCAAAAGTCAACACCGAAGAAGAACAGGGATTGGCTGCACATTACGGTATCCGCAGCATTCCGACTCTGGCGCTGTTCAAAGGCGGACGGGAAATCGCCCGGCAATCGGGCGCCATGAGTGAGCACGATCTGGTGCGCTGGGCGCAAGCACATAACCGGTAATAATAAAGACAACCCCCTGAAGGAGCACACATTCATGCCCAATAACGGATTCTTTGCCCGTTTCATCGGCTATACACTGGCCGGTATCCTGCTGGTGCTATTTCTGCACAGCTTCCTTTATCACTATTTTCCTGGCGTGCTGCAACTGAATCTCTTTTCCGGTTCAAACGGTCAAGAGCACGCCGAACCGCGCGTCGTTCAAGCGCGCGGCAATCTGGCCGAGGATGAGAAAAGCACGATTGAATTGTTCGAAAACTCGCGCGATTCCGTAGTGTTCATCACCACCCGCCAGCGCGTGATGGATGCCTGGACACGCAATATCTTTTCCGTCCCAAGCGGCACCGGCTCAGGGTTTATCTGGGACGATAGCGGGCACATCATTACCAATCTTCACGTCGTTAAAGGCGCCAGCGAAGCCACCGTGCGTCTGGCCGACGGACGCGATTACAAGGCTTCTCTGGTCGGCGCAAGCCCGGCGCACGACATCGCCGTGCTGAAGATCGGCATCGGCTTCCAGCAACCCGTCCCGGTACCCATCGGCACCAGTCACGATCTTAAAGTCGGACAAAAAGTCTTCGCCATCGGCAATCCGTTCGGCCTGGACTGGACACTGACTACCGGCATCGTCTCCGCGCTCGACCGTTCGCTTCCCGGCGGTGACGGCCGCACCATCGACAATCTGATTCAAACCGATGCCGCCATCAACCCCGGCAACTCCGGTGGCCCGCTGCTCGATTCCGCTGGCCGCTTGATCGGCATCAATACCGCCATTTACAGCCCCAGCGGCGCCAGCGCCGGGATTGGCTTCGCCGTGCCGGTCGATACCGTCAACCGCGTCGTTCCGCAAATCATCAGCCGCGGCAAATATATCCGCCCGGCCATGGGCATCACGGTCGATAGCAAATTGAATAACCGCTTGACGCAATACTTGAAAGTGAACGGTGTGGTTATTTTAAGCATCAGCCCCGGCTCAGCCGCCGATGAAGCCGGACTGCGCGGCGCAACGCTAACCCCGGAAGGTAACATCATCGCCAACGACATCATCATCGCCATTGACGGCAAACCCACCGATTCGGTGGAAAAATTGCTCGCCCGCATCGATAGCTACAAAGTCGGCGATACCATCACGATTAACGTGCTGCGTAAGGGTGAGAAAATGGACGTGCCGGTCACGCTGCAACCGGGGGAGTGATTTTAGAAACTCAGCAGACACCGCTCACCATGGATTCGAGATAACTAGTGAAGGATCGTAATCTCGTAAGTACCCCTCTATCGCCGGATCGCTGTAGCCAACCAGCACCCGTGCCCATGCCCTGCAATGGGTAGTAAGGCAGCTCGATCACCCCGATCAAATCCTTTTACAGCACAACTTTTCCTATCTCCCTCAGAAACAATTCCTTGCAGGTCTGCTTGCGTTTGTTCGAATATCCAGCTTATGTGCAAATTTTGACAGACCAGAAACTGATCAAGGCTTTTTTAGAGCTTCTTTGAGAAACAAATAGAATTATGTCCGAAAGCTTTGCAATTCAAATCCTTCAAATAATCCTACAGAATCGGGATATCTTGTTAGATAAAATCTCAAAAAAATAGCATTCTTATAAGATAAATATCCTCTTTTTATCAGAATGAAAATTTAATAAAATCTGCGACAAATAAATAGAACAATTAATCTCAATAATCTATTTATCTATAATCAATCGCGAATGTATGCGATATTCCAAGTGGGTTTAATGACTTGGTTCCAGTGAATAGTTCAGCCTTTTCAAAAATCTTAGATTTACTTATTTCTTAAACCACAATTACAAAAATGAATAAAAAAATTACTCAAGGATTAATCATCTTTTCTTTATTGAATCCAAGCATTCCCTCTTGGGCCGGTGATGTTGAAATATCCGAATCCGCTTTGCTCTGGAAAGGTTCTTTACCGAGATCAGTTCTCAATAGTCATGGAGATTTTTTTGTATCTGGCGATCAAAGGGATTTTTATGATGATAATAACTGGGTCAATATTATTTTAAGCCCATCTACTGCTCATAATGTTGTCGTATTCTTCGGTGTATTTGAAAGGTATCTTGATGGTATTTTTCTTGGTTACACCGGCTCTTCAGAAACCGCTGTTTTATCAAGCGATTACAATTCTACAGGCTCTCTGTTTATGAGTACCGGCATAGACACGGGATTAAATATCGTCAACTCTACCTATACTCTTCAGAATGCAACAATAGGCGCTCGCACGAATACCGGCTATCCAAATTCCGGTGGAGTCGCTACGGTCACGTTAAATAACGGGCATATATCCGGAGATGTTTTTTTAGGTTCAGATTCATTTGGCGTTATAAATAGCATCGGTAATTCATCGATAACTGGGCATTTAACCATGGCTCAATCGACTAACAGTTACGGGATTTTAAATATTGCTGCCGCGTCTAATTTTACCCTGACAGGAGCGCTAACATTTGGTAGCGGCAACGCAGAAATCAACAATCAAGGTAATTTTCATATCTCTCAGTCGATCAATAATAACTCAAGTAACGTAACTTGGATGAATCATTCCGGTGGAGCTTTGTATCTCGATGGTGGAAGCAGCTTTGGTGGTGTTGGTGCTGGTAACTACTCAATTGTTAATGAATCAACTGCAACTATCTATAAGTTAGGTATAGAAACATCAACAATTTCATGGGATGTAGTCAATAATGGAACAATCGATGTGGCTAATGACAGTCAATTGTGGCTTTATTCCGGATTTTCCGGAACAGGCATAGCTAATTTGCACGACAGCGGCTTTCTCGGTTTGAATGCAGCTCTAACTGCGGACTCATCGCTTACAGTAAACGGTGGTTTACTTAGTTTGCATTATTTACGAGGCAACCATGCGCTGCGTTTGAGCGGAAGCTTTATTGTGGATGACAACATTAATACCTATGTCCACTACTTGGATGCCGCTATTGAAAATACCGGTAAAGCTGTCTTGAAGGACTCTGTGGCAAATTTCGGTGAGAATGCACGCTGGCATAATCTGCCGGGAAGTTCCGTGGAATTGACAGACAATTCGGGATTTGGACTCGCATACTTCGAGAGTACACCGCTATTGATCAACGATAGCGGCGCTACACTAAGCAAGACTGGTTCGGGTACATCGGCCATTTTATGGGATGTAGTCAATAATGGCACGATCGATGTTCACGAAGGTCAGTTGGATGTTGGAGCTAATTTGACTGGTACCGGCAAAGTGAATATTGATTCTCACGCGACTTTGCAAGCTTCGGGGGAGGAATTTCAAGCACACGACTTAAATATAGAACCGGATGGGACGTTCATTTTTAGTGGTTCAAGGCTTGAAGTGGTTAATTTCACCGGAGACTTTTTCCATGATACTGGCATTTATGCTCCCGGAGCATCACCTGCTGTTTCTCTTTTAAATGGTAATTACACGATGACGAGCGATGCGCAATTCGAAGTTGAAATTGGCGGAACCGAAGTTGGTGCATTTGATCAGTTAGTCGTACTGGGCGATGTTAACTTGCTACATGGTTCTTTATTGGTCTCCATGTGGGATAATTTCACCTTATCAGCTGGACAAGTATTTAATTTCATGCAGATTGACGGAAATCTAATCGGTCATTTCGTTGGCTTGAATGAAGGCGGCCGAGTAGGTAATTTTGGACAAGATCTGTTCATAACTTATAAAGCAGGTGACGGTAATGACATTGCGTTGTATACGTCTCCTGTTCCAAATCCAGCAATGATTTGGTTATTTAGCTTCGGGCTAATAACTTTGGCCTTATTTAGACGACGAAATAAACACTTATCATAAACTAGAATTTCTTTCCAGATTTTATGAATCAAGAACTTCGCCCCTCCTGGAGCGAAGTTCTTTTAGGTGTTTGAAGATCAGTAAGCTTTTAAACCTGTTTCCTTACTACCCACGCCATCCAGTACTCGCACCACCAAGTCAGAGGTCGATATATCGGGAGTATAAGTCAATTCCTGAATCATCTCCGGCGGCAAGGATTCGCATAACTGGTATTTATCCCGGCGTTCCTGCTCGGAGGCACAGGCGAAAGTATAGATGTCGAAGCCGTGCTGTTGCATAAATTCCAGAGTGACGCCCGGCGGGGTTTCCGTCGTGACGGCATCGACATATTTGCACGCGGCCACGACTGCGGCGCGCTCCGCTTGCTTCATGACGGGCAACTTGCCTTTATTTTCCATCACCCGCTCATCGGAAACCACACAGACAGTCAAATGCGTTCCCAGCGCGCGCGCTGCCCGCAAGAAATTGACATGCCCTTCGTGAAACAGGTCGGCCACCATGCGGGTGTACACGCGTTTCTGCCGCTGAATTTTCGGCCACACGGGAATTTCCCGGTTTAAGCGCGTCATGGCGCGTTCCATCCACTGTCGACTGCGCAGCGCGAACGTGTCATCAGGATCCTTTAGTGCAATCTGGTGCGCGTAACACCAAACTTTGGCCAAGTCACCCAATAGCCAGGACTGTATCAGCCTGTGATAGGCATAGCAGCGCACCAGCAAAGTAAAGTTTTCCAAATTGCACGCAGACACCACGGTATCCCAATGGGGATTCGGCGTGCGCCAGTCGCCATAAAAAGCCGTCAGAATTTTTTCTGGTTGACGTGGAAACCAAACTTCACCGTAATCCGTATCTCGCTGAGTCAGTTCAAATTGGGGAAAAACCGATACCCGCTGATATTCATCGGGATAACCGGGCAATGCAAAGCCTCCCACGAGTTGTTTTCCTCTGGCTTGCAAACCGCAGACATCGAGCGTGATTCCCAATTCAGGATGCACATAATCGCGGTAATTGGCGTATTCGACCCGCATCTGCGAACGCACCCAGCCTGCTTGTTCCAATGCGGTGCAACAAGCATCCCAGGATTCCATGCATACGGCGATATCGAGATCTTTATCGAAATCGAGCAAGCAGCCGTTGCGAACCAAGCCCAGTAGCGTACCGGCGAAAGGAAAGGCCGGAATATTCTGCTTGGCTAATTGCACGCAAGTGCTCCACAACAATTTCTCCGCCTCGCCGGAAGCAAATGCATTTGTTTCAGATTGCGGCTGCTTGGTTTGCCCCTTTTGCGGTGGAAATCTTCCCGATTTGGCCAGCACCAGCAAATGATTCAGCGCATCGGTAAAATGCGCGTGCGCGGCAGGCAAATCTAGCGACAGAAAGCTTGCAGTTCCCCATACATGCGCCCAATGCGCTTTATGAAAATCGCCTTGCACTAGCGCATAAATCTCCGCCGCATACGCTGGCACATCGGCTACCCGGCCGGTGCGCATTGCCAGCGAGCACCACAGACGCGCGACGTCAGGCGATTGCGGATATTCACTTTTCAGCGGTTCCAGGATCCGGTCGGCGTCATTCAATTTACCCGCGACGATTAATTCCTTTGCTTTCGATAACGCTTCTTCGAGTGTCATAGTTTTGCTCGGCTCTCAGTCACTTAATTTGCTCTTCCAATGGAAATTGATAACAAACATTGCATTTTAAACATTATTCAATATAATAGGAATCATTCTCATTATTGTTTGTAGCTTGTTAATGAGATGACATGCTCAGTTTTCGCATTTTTAAATGCATCGATTAGTTAGGAGACAATATTATGGCAGTAACTTCTTCACCTCGCCCGAATCTAGGATCGGGATCTATCAAGTTTATCGATGGCCTTCCTTTTGAAGGACTTGGATCGGCCGGATTCACCGACAATGATTTACTGTACATCGGCGACGACCTGGACAATATCATTACGGGCGGCACAGGACATGACGAGTTGGAAGGCGAAGGCGGTAACGATACACTGAAAGGCGGCAGCGGCAATGACACCTTGAAAGGTGACGATGGCAATGACATTCTCGATGGGCAAACGGGAACCGATAAACTGTTCGGCGGCGCCGGCAACGATATTCTGCTCGCCGGCGACGGACACGACCGGTTAAACGGCGGCAGCGGCAATGACACGTTCGGATTTTATGGTGCCGGGTTCTTTCAGATTTCCGATTTTACCTTAGGCGAAGACCGTCTGTTCTTTGACTCCAGCACCCTCGGTATTCATTCAGTCCCGGAACTGCTGTCTTATATAACCCATGTCACCGATAACGGTAGCAGCGGATTTACCGTCGAATTTGTCGGCGGCGCGGCAAGCATTGAAGTGGTTGGTGTCAACATCAACTCGATCACCGCCGACATGATCGTTTTCAATTTGTAACCTCACATCGTTTTTTCTTCTCTCTGAAAAATGGCCAATTCCGGATTTCCCGGAATTGGCCATACTGCCTTGGTACCGACAACCCGCTATTGAACAATAAAGTTCGTCATCATGCCAGCATTGATATGATCGTTGACATGGCAGTGATACATCCATTCCCCCGCGACATCCGGCCGCATATCAAGTGTTTTGGTAGCCGCCGGCAATACCTCCGTTACATCTAAACGATTGCCATTGTGCAGCAGCGTAGCGCCATGCCAATGCGGTGAGTGCAGATCCACTTCAGTGCCCATGCCCAGAATGTACCAGCGTACCCTTTCTCCTTTACGCATCGAGTAGCCTTGATTATTGCCGTACACCAAACCGTTGATGCCGTGCTTCAAATTGCTTTCTTGGAAATCCTCGTTGTCCGGATCGCACAATCCATTGCATGCCGGCAAATTGGTTTGCAGATGTAAGCTCGCATTTTCATCAAAAACGGCAAACAGCGAAATGAATTCCCGGTCGACATCGGCCGGTGTCCGGTCCGATTTTTCAAATCCTTTTTTGGTAATAATGATGGCGCCGATCAAACCAGCATTGGTATCAGCCGATTCATCGACATGGCTATGGTAAATCCAGGCGATCGACGATGGATCGTTCGGACCCGGCGCGGCACGTTCAGGGACTCCCCATCGATAGGTGTACTCCCCGCCCGGCGCAACTACACCATCCGGTTGGTGCTCGTTGCCCGCAGTATGTGAGTGCGGTGCGCCTTCATTCGCCATGGTATAACGCACCCCATGCGGATGAATGCTGGCGGGGAAACGGGTGTTATTTTTAAAGTGAACAACGATTTCATCGCCAACCGTTGCACGGATCACCGGCCCTAGAATCCCCAGGTGTTGCTCTTCGGCACCGCGCTGTTTCAGCGTGCGGAATCCTTGGGTATATTCACGATAAACCGATTTCAAATAGCGGCGGCCGATTCCTTGTTCGACAAATACCCGCTGTTCCGCGGTAAATTCTTTCCCGTTCATGACATTGAGTGGAAACGAAGGTGCATAATCCCATTGCACTTCGTCCGCCGCAATCCAATACTCCCGGGCAGCACACGCCGGATTGGCAATCAATGCCAGCCAAACAATAAAGGCCGCCATAGAACCTAACTTTTTCTGCATGACAACATTTTCCTCCTGTGACCACTCTCTTACCGGAAGCAATCGTTACTTCCGGCACTAGCACCGATCGCTGATATTCCCGCAATCGCACTTGTTATGAAAATGGCTGGCTATAGACAGGGGGTGTCGTGGCTGGCTACAAATGGCTCCGCGATCGCGGAGCCGGGCTTGAAATACTGCAGCAAGTCTTCCAGTGCGGTTTCCCCTCGCAGAAGGGCTAAGACTGCGAGAAGAAGGAGCTTGTTTCTACAGTAACTTACTCTCGTATTCCGCCAGGATGGCAGTCATTATCGATCGCAATGCAACGGCTCTCGCGGTATTTCCGGTATTGATCGCATCTTTCAGATCCCGGATTGCGTTTTCCAGATTGGCGCGTTTCCCTGTGTTTAAACGCTGACCGAGATCGGATAAGAAAATGCCGCTATACAACGTCAATCTCTCTAATGCCAATACCGCTTGATTCTTGTCGCTGCCAAAATTAGCTTCGATTTGATGCATACTTCTTTCTACCTGCCCCAGAATGCCTTTGCTGATTTCACTGACGATTTTGCCGGCAACGACATTGGATAAACCACCCGTGAGCTGAGCTTTGATCTGATTGCTTCCAGATGGATTATCCTGGGCAATAAAACCTTCCACGATGCGGTAAAAATAGTCACCCTCGATTTGTTTTTCCCTGGCTTCATCAACATCGGTGGTCCTGCTCTCGATAATGCCTTGAACTTCCCGCAACACGCCGGTCAGAAAACTCCTGATCAATGGAACGACGATATTTTCACGCGCTAGCGCCAATGTTTGCGCATCTCCTGCATCGGTCTTATCGAACGCCCGTTTGCCTTGAATAAAAGCAGCAGTTATCTGATAGTCGAGATCCGGATCACTGCCCGACACAATCGATTGCTTGTCCGAAGAAAGCACTTTGTCTTCTTTATTCGCGGTTTTGGCAATCGCCGAGTAAGCGGTATACGCTCTATCCCATTCCAGCGCGAGCGCATCGGCCGATAAATTGCCGAACTGTTCCAGAACCAGCGTGACGCGATTGTAAACAACCAGCGCAAACATTTTCTGCAGCGACTTGTCGATCACTTGCAATGCCAAGGCGATTTGGGTACCGGATTTAACTCGTGCGATGGCCGCCGAGACATCTTGATCGATCGTTTGCCCATAGATTTGGTCGACCAGTTGCGTCAGTTGCTGTAAATCTCCCGCGTATTTTGCGGCGATGGCATCGGCATCGATTGACGCCTGATTCCGCAGAATATCGATTGCTTGGTAGCTGGCCAATGCATTCTCAACGATAGGTGTATGTTGAACTACTTCGTATTTAGCGCGATTCAACGCGTTCTCATACTTTGTCAGCATCGCCGAGATGGCGTTGCGTGCTTGCTCGGATTTCGGCGCATCCACACTATTGCTGGCAGTGAGTAGATTCTCCAGCTCATTTTCCAGGCTGCCCCGGTCGGCCGCACCTAGCCGCAGCTCGAGATCGGGCAACAGAACGCGGGCAAAATATTTAGCGCCCGCTGCTTCAGCCATTGCTGCCGCACGATCCTTCTCTTTGATTGCATTGGCTTGACCATTTATTTCAGCAACCACCCGGCCGATAAAACCTTTTCCTAATTCGCTCACAATCTCATCCGCGACGATTGTTGATGCATCGCCCGTCAACTGTGCTTTGATCCTCAGACTGCCGGCAGGATTTCCCCTGGCTACCAGCGATTCGATCACGCGATAAAAAACCTCCCCTTCTTTTTGCTCAATACTCGTTTCTTCCGGATCGGTATTTCTATGCTCAATGGCACCGCTGACTTCGCGTAACACTGCAATGTAATAAGCCCGTGCGAGCGACATCCGTATCGCATAGCGCGCAACTTGCACAGTAATGAAATCTTCGTCCGGATTGCTTTTGCTCAAGGCCACTCTAACTTTGGAAAAGTGATCGTTGATTTCAGCATCCAAACCCGGATTGCTGCCTGCTTCGATCGCCTGTCTGTCGGCGGTTAGCACTTGATTTTCCCGGGCTACCGTTGCAGAAATGGCCTGAAATGCCGCCACGGCTTCATCGAGCATCGCGGTCAGGGCAACTGTCGTTCCGGTTTTAAACTGATCCCGGATAGCAGCAATACGATTCCAAATCGCTTGATAGAAAACACGCTGCAACGTCTTGTCGAGAGCTTGGGCTGCAAGCGCTGGTGCGTGATCACTCTTAATATCGTCAATTGCAGCCAGAACATCGCTATCCAGGCTTAGTGAATTGGCGGTATCAATTTCTTGCGTCAAAGTCTGCAACGCACCGGTATACGCAGCCGCTATCGCACCACCGTCAATCGGCAATTGCTTCCGCAGCGTGCCGATCGTCTTATAGGCCGTGACCGCTGATTCAATGGCCGCAACGTTGGATGCTGCCATCGCATGATTCATCCACGCCGCAAACAAACACAAACCCGCAATCATTGAACAAGCCCATGAATTGCCGAGCCCTCCATACCTAAACATCATTCAAACTCCTTTATTAATTGATTAACAGTAATGCTAATAATAATGATAATAATTATTATTAGCCAATTCAAGCAAATTTTTTATTTCTACTAAAAACTTGCGATTAACGATGCTCTTACAGCAATCGGCGAACCGGGTGTAATGTTGAAATCATTTTGCGCTGAAGCGAAATATTTGGTATTGAATACATTTTCGATGTTCAACTGTCCACGAAAGCGCTTTGAAAACTGCGCAAACAACGCGGCATCGACACGTGTAAAATCGGGCAAAATAACCTGATTGGTCAATGAAGAATACATACTGCCGCGGTGAATCACTCCCAATGCCGCTCCGATGCCCGGCGTAATATCGTACCGGCTCCACATGGAGAACGTATGACGCGGCAATTCCGCAACCGATGCGCCTTTCTTTGCCACACCAAAAATATCGCTGGTAAGCTCTCCGGTTTGATAGGCATACCCCCCCATCACATTCCAATTGGACGTAATCTGTCCGGCAAGACTGACTTCAACACCCTCGGTGCGCTGGCCTTTGCTCAGAAAAGTCTGCCCCCCCACGATCGAATTGATCACGTTAGTGCGATCCAGCTGATAAACAGCCGCCGTAAATGCCAGATCGGGCCGGATATCCCATTTAATCCCCGTCTCCAGAGTCGTAAATTTTTCCGGTTTTAATGTTTCGACCGTAACGTTCAAAGCGGTCAACTGGTCACCAGCGCGCGGAACATAGGCTTGGCTGTAGCTCGCGTAAATCGAAACCGGGGTAATCGGTTTATAGATCAAACCGAAACGAGGGGCAATCAAGTCGTCCCGTGTTTTTAGATGATCCCGCGCGCCGTTCTTCTGCTGGAAATCCACTTCGAACAAATCGTAGCGCACACCAGCGATCGCTTGCAGTTGCGGGATAATTTCGATCTGATCCTGGATGTAGAGCGAAGTCACATTGACGACGCTGCGGTTCAATGCATCGATATCTCCGCCGCCATCCCTGGTTCTGAAAGTAATGGGAACATGCGTGATCGGGTCGCTCAAAGGAACAAGCCAGTTGGTAGTGGCTAAGTTATTATTGAACAAACCGGTTTCGCGTCTGTTATGGGTTTCCTGGCGGCCAACTTCGATACCGGCCATCAGGGTATGCGCAATCGGCCCGGTGTTTAAGGAATACAGAAAATTGGTCTGATTAAAAACATTTTCGCGCGCTGTCGTATTGTTATAAGCCCCCAACGAGACTAGACCGGTCACACCGTTTAATCCGCCGTTGGCAAACACATTCTGGTATAGCTTATCGTAGGTCGCATAATTCGTGCGGTTCTGCAGCGTAATGCCGCTCTCGAATTTATGCTCGATCAAAGAGTTAAAAGCTAGCACATCAACATTGGCATGACTGCGCCGGGGATCGCCAAAAAATTGCGAACGGCTGACATCGACAGGCCGCCCTCCAAACGAAGTAATGCCCCGGTCCGCAGTACGATGATCATTAAAGCGCTCCATGCTGGCAACTATTTTGGTTCGTTGCGTCGGTTTTATCGTGACTGTCGGCGATATACCCAGCCGCATCATATTGACATCGTCGCGAAAACTGTCGGAATCCTCGAACAACGCATTCAGACGGATCGCCGCTTTGTCATTGATTACATAGCCGACATCCGCCGTCATTCTTTTCTGATTGAATGATCCGCCTTGAAAAGTAAACTCCTGCACTGGATTCCAATTGGCTTGCTTGCTGACACGATTGACCACGCCGCCCGAACCGCCACGGCCGAAAATCATGCCGTTGGCGCCCTTGAGCACTTCAATGCGTTCCATGTTGTACAGATCGCGATAATATTCCACGTCATCGCGAATGCCGTCGGTAAAAAAATCACCGGTGGAACGGTTTCCGCGAAACACCAGCGCATCGCGATTACCTTCACCTTGCGAAATACCGACACCGGGCACATAACGAACCGCATCGCCGATGCTGCGCACCGACTGATCCTTGATCAATTCATTGGTTATTACCGTAATAGATTGCGGCACATCGCGCAGCAGCGTATTGGTTTTGGTCGCCGTACTGCTGCTCGCCGCAGCGTAGCGGTTGGTATTGCCGGCCGTGACTTGTATCGTTGGCAGTGTGGTAACCGCCGGTTCGGGTGAAGCCGAGGGTAATGCGACGATGGCCAAACCATCTTCCCGTTGCGTAACCTGTAAACCGGAGCCGGTCAACAACTGATCCAATCCGGCCTTGATTTCAAAATCGCCTTCCAGTCCGTAGGTTATCTTCCCTTGTAATAATGCAGGATCGATGGCGAGTTTTATCCCAGCTTGTTGTGAGAATTGGATCAGGGCATCGTGCAGATAACCGGCGGGAATATTGTAGGTTCGCGCCGCCGTTGAAGTGTTTACCGATTGTGCGGCACCGGGCTTAGGAAGAAAAACTGCCGCTAGAGACAAACTGAATAATATT
Organism: Pseudomonadota bacterium; assembly: GCA_018240285.1. Classification (GTDB taxonomy): domain Bacteria; phylum Pseudomonadota; class Gammaproteobacteria; order Burkholderiales; family Nitrosomonadaceae; genus Nitrosomonas. The sequence goes on from JAFEGA010000024.1 coordinate 64,286, forward strand.
GTATAAAAACAGATGCATCCAGCCAGTCTACGAATAATCATATCATCAATAAGTGCAAAATTATTTTGCGGTTCTTACCAAATCTAGAGGTAAGTAATTATTTTTATTTTTAAAATTTTGAAAACAACAATCATTTGGTGCTAAAAATGCTTAATGCCCGGTAAATAAATTGCCGGAGCGATATCAACAAACTGAAAAACTCTTCATGCACCTAATCTTGAATAACTTCCTCATCAAATTGCCGTTTCGCAAGCACAAGCCGAATGAGAAACAAAATTTTGTACCTGGGATTTCTGCAGCAATGTTTGATCCAGCACTTCTTTTGCATGGCACGCGCACAAACCGCATTGCTCCGTAACACCCAGACTGGCCTTCAAATCCCGCATCCGGCCCGCACCTTGATAGACTGCCTCACGCAGCGCACTCTCGGTTATTCCTTTGCAGATACACACATACATTTTGAACACCTTACGATTTCTATTTCAAAAATTATTATATTAAAAATAATGATCTATGAATCATTAGTAATGAGAATGATTCTTAATTATACCCACTTCTTGATGAAATGCAAGACATCTCGTTGACTAACGATCATTCAATACAAAATGCCCGGCAGGTAATGCCACTTTGGTTATCCGCAAAAATTTGTTGAGTCGGTGCAAGACATATAGCATACTAATCGCGCATTAGTTTTCAGCACGTTTTTTCCACGGAACATCTCCCAGAAACTCTCTAAAATTTCGAATTTTCATAGGCAATTTAATGTTTATCAGTGTTCTTGATCTTTTCAAAATTGGCGTCGGCCCATCCAGTTCACATACCATGGGCCCCATGGTTGCAGCCAAGGATTTTCGCGGCCGCATCCAGACTTTCGCTACCAGCCAACCGCTTCCGCCTTTCCTGCAGGTGCGCTGCACGTTACGCGGATCACTGGCGTTCACCGGTAAAGGACACGCCACCGACCGCGCGGTGACTTTGGGTATGAACGATTACACCCCGCAAGGACTGGCCAAACTGGATGTCAATGCGCTTTTTCAGGAGCTTTGGCAACAACAAACGCTGCAGATCAGCGAATCGGTCATGGTTCATTTCAACCCTGCCGAAGACATCATTTTCGATCGCGGAGATCCGCTGCCGGAACATCCTAATGGGATGATTTTCCAGCTACTCGACGGAGCCGGTAAAACACTGCTGACAGAAACCTATTTCTCGATCGGCGGCGGATTCATTTCCACATTGCAGGAAATCGGCCAAATCGTCGCGCCGATCAAAATGGAAGCTACCAGTTCTTGTGGATTCCCATTCGATTGCGCCAATCAAATGATGAAAATGTCCGCCGACAGCGGATTATCGGTTGCCGCGATGAAACGTAGTAACGAGCTCGAACGCATCAGTGAAAAAGCATTAAACGACGGTCTGGATGCCATCTGGGATGCGATGCGCACTTGCCTGGAAAAAGGTTTGGTGGCCGAAGGCCGGTTACCCGGCGGACTCAACATTAAACGCCGCGCGCACGCGCTGTTTCTGCAATTACAAAGCAATCCGCAAAAAGCCAATTTGAATGACTGGCTGTGCGCCTATGCAATGGCGGTCAACGAGGAAAACGCCGCCGGTCACATGGTGGTCACCGCACCGACCAACGGCGCAGCGGGCGTCATTCCGGCGGTGATCTATTACGCGGTTAAGCACGAAGGCGCAACGCCGGAACAGGTACGCGATTTCCTATTGGTGGCGGGTGCGATTGGTGGTCTGATCAAGCACAACAGCTCGATTTCCGGTGCTGAGGTAGGCTGCCAGGGCGAAGTCGGATCCGCTTCCGCGATGGCGGCGGCCGGTCTGTGCGCGATCAAGGGCGGTACCACGCCGCAAATCGAAAACGCGGCGGAAATCGCGCTCGAACATCATTTGGGCATGACCTGCGATCCGGTCGGCAGTCTGGTGCAAGTACCGTGCATCGAACGCAACGGCTTTGGCGCCATCAAGGCTTACACTGCGGCTTCATTGGCAATCCGCGGCGACGGCCAGCACTTCATGTCACTCGACAACTGTATCGCAGCGATGAAGCAAACCGGGCTGGAGATGTCGGTGAAATATAAGGAAACGTCGCTCGGCGGGTTGGCGGTCAGCATCACTGAATGTTAAGGAAACTCTGAAAAACTACTACACTTGGCCATGCAGCGTTGAAATCAGGTTCAAAATGCTCATTTAACACTAGTAAACTGCGCTTCTTCACATGATTTCGCCTCGCCTGGCCGTCGCTCGCTACCTTTTTCAGAGCTCTTCCTTAAAAGCAAGCGAATCACCGTTCACTTATCCCGGTGCAATTTGCCGATCACCGAACGTACACCGCGCACGACGAAATACACCGCGATCACGACAAAAGGAATCGCGATGCCGGTCAGCAGTTCGACGTTTATATCCTGCCCCGCCGCTTTCAAGGCTTTGAGTCCGTAACCAACGATGCCGAGCAGATAGTAACTCAACACCACCACGGACAATCCTTCCACCGTTTCCTGCATGCGCAGTTGCACGTGCGCGCGGTTGTCCATGGATCGCAGCAAGTCGCGGATCTGTCCTTCCATCGACAAGTCGACACGGGTGCGTAGTAACGCCGATGCGCGCCCCAAACGGGTGGACAGCGTTTCCAGCTTGGTATGCACCAATTCGCACGTACCCATCGCCGACGACAGCCGCTGAATCATGAATTCCTGCAACATCTGCAACCCCTCGATACGCTCCTCGCGCAACTCGGTGATACGCAATTTGACGATATCGTAATAGGCTCGGGAAGCATTGAAGCGATGACTGGTCAACGCCGACAAACGTTCGGTTTCCGCCGCCAGCTGCGTCAATTCATTGAGCAGGCGCTGCTCGTCCTCGATGCAAGTCAATTGCGCATGGTGCGCGGTCAGTTCGGCTAAGCGCTGATCGGCGCGCGCCAGTTGCGGAATGATCTTGCGCGTGATGGGCAGCGGCAGCATCGCCAGCATGCGGTAGGTTTCGATCTCCAGCAGGCGCTGCACCAGCCGGCCGACCTGACGGCTGCGCAAATTGTCGTCGTGAATCAGAATGCGGCCGAAATTATCGGCATGAATCTGATTGTCGCTCCACACGCTGGCCGCCCCGCCCGCCACCTTGGAACCGATCACCGTGCCGGAAGCAAACAGTGTGACCAGTTCGTGCAAACTGCGTTTAGGGCGCGCACGATCTTCCAGTGCAATATGTACCGCCACCAGCAATTCACCCGGCAAACGCGCCAACCAATCCTGCGGCACGTAGGTAACCGGTGGATGTGCGAATGGGATCTCAAAAGGCTTGGCGCGATAAATCGTGTAAGTCGAGTACTCGGTATGCCGTTCCCAGCGCAAACGAAACTCGCCGCAATCGGCGCTGAAATCGTTCTCGTGCGCGTTTGGCCGGGTAACGCCGTAACGCGCGCATAATTCACCTACCAGTTGCCGTTCCTGATCGACATGATTGCGCTCCGACAACAAAACCAGATGCGATAACTCGAACGGCGGCGCCAGCAACTCGTACGCTACCGTGTTCAATTCCGCATGCAGCTCCTGCCGCTCCGCGTAATCCGGAATGTTCAATAATTTTTCCTTGGCCAACGCGCCCAGCTCAGCCGCGACGGCAGTCAATGCAGTGGGAGAATCCATAACAGTAACCCGTAAAATATAGCCAAGGGCTAGCATACCTAATTTTCAGGTCTGGCAAGATGAAACTTTTCGCGCAACCGTTGAGGAACGGTTTGTAGACAGCAGCAACTGGGTATTGAAGGGCAAAAAAATCAACGTCCAAAAGAACGTTGATTGACTAACATTCAGGAAGATACGAAAGGCAGTCTAGCACGGTAAATGTGAAGGATTTGTGAGAGCGAAGGAAGTGCTAAATAACTGACTTAGCTAATCCACTACACAAATTTTATGCTATTGCTGACAGCAGTCTTTTCATTGGTTTCAGTTGATTGATCTTTGCACACCCAACCTTATTAGAGATCTCAATAGCACCAACTTCTGTTGCCAGATTTACACTACTTCCTACGAACTCTAACTAATCACTAAGATCAAGGATGGATGATAGGAAAGATTCATCCATAAAGATTCCCGGCCGGAAATTTCCTTGCCGCCTATTGCTCGCATTAGGCGATCAATAGCAAGTTTCAGCTCTGATAAGACTGCATTAGGATCGGTTTTGTCGATTTCTTCATCTGCCCAAAAATGACAGCTGAAGAATTAGTTATATTACTACGGCGCTCAATCTGACTGATATAGGCTTGACTGACACCCAGACGCTGGACCGGTTGTTCTTGGGTAATGCCTGCCTTGATTAGCGCCAACGCCACGGGATTATCGACATAATCTTCAAGAACGAACGGTTCATAGGCTTGCTCGTCATTCTGATTTGCTTCGCAAGCTGCCAATTCCTTTTCGCTCTGATCTTTTAAGGTACGGTAAACCGCCATTGGTAACAGAACATCCGTCTTTACCGTGTACGGATTTGATTTTTTGCAATGTCATTTGTAAGCATCTCCACGCGGTTTGATTTTCTCAATCGTAATAATTCTAACGACATCATACCGTTCAAAAATAATGCGCCAATTACCAACTCCTAGTCGGAAATAGGGTTTACCTTCCAGTTTCTTGATATCAAGCGAACTATCATTAGGATTGCGGCCTAGCCGTTCCAATTTTTCAGCAACCCCGAATAGATGCGTTTTCGGCAAGCTTTGCAGTTTTTTTGATTTGTGATCGAATCAATAAATTATATTCAAACATCTTGATAAACCAAAAAGCTTGCAATATTGATTAACAGTAAGGAACAAAAATATCAGATGAAGCGAGATTATCTTTATTTCTACAATGTCTTATTTTATAAATGGAAATTCCATAATGTGAATTTTTCATAAATATTGTGTGAACTTTTTGTGAATTATTGAACCTTAATGTTTGTAAACTTTCAATAGTTTCAAAAACTTTCATTTAGGAGATAAAGATGAAAACAAGTCAAAGTCTTTTTAGCGCAGCTGTAAAAACCACTTTCATTCTATTTGGTGTTTTACCATTAATTGGGCTTGTTGCATTTGGCGATCCACGTTCATTTTCAGTCATGCAATCTGAAATAAGCTGGTTAGAAATTGATCTCTTATTGGGAACTGTATTTTTTCTAAGCTATCTCTTAATTGGAGGTATATCGAAAAACAGAACACGTCTTCCGATGAAAAAAATATATGCCTAAGCTGTAAGTTTTTAATTGCTTGTCTATGAGGCCAATGTTATTTATGCATTGGCCTTTCTTTATTTAAAAAATCGGCGGAAATTAAAAGTGAAATAGCTTTGCAATATTTGTATATCACAAGAAAAATCAGCGCCGCTTAAAATTGGGGAGAAAAGAATTTATGCCATAGCGTACCATCGAACCCGACTGCCCATGCGCCCCTTCGGCCAGCGGCGATATTTTCCAAACCGCTAACCTCGTTGTCTTGGCTAAAAGTGACGCCACCATCGAGTGAATTCCATAAGATTCCGTTTTTTCCAGTCAACCAGATTAAACCGTCTGACGCTACAGCAACATCTTCGATTCCGCTTACTGTTGCTTGAGTCCAGCTATTCGCGGCAAATTTCCACAGTGTGCCATCGGATTTAACTACCCATACAACACCATCCGGTCCTGCAGAAATCCGGCTAAAACCGCTGCTTTCAATCCGGTTGAGCTGTTGTCCTTGGCCGTCGCTAAACCAGATCGTACCATTTTTCCCTACCAGCCAAACTTTGCCATCAGGTGCGATAGCAACATCTTCCATTTCATTTACCGCTGTTTCGAGCCAGCTTCCAGCGGCAAATTTCCATAAACCACCATTGGATTTAACCGCCCATACAACACCGTCAGGGTCAACGGCCAGCCGGTTGAAGCCGCTTCCCTCAATCGCAGTAAGAGAAGAAGCATAGATATTATCCGATTTCCAGACGGTGCCGTTTTTGCCGGTAAGCCAGATTCGCCCGTTAGGCGCCATGGCAACATCCCGCATGCCGCTGATTGCCGTACCGCTCCAAAGTTCGGCTTGCGTGATGGCAGGCAGGATTCCCCACAGCAGCAGAAATCCAAACAGTAAATTGCGCGATAAACGACGCACCCTCGGAGTAAAAACGATTTGCAAGCTACTAAACCAGCTCATTTCTTTCATATTGTCGGCCTCCTGTTAGCGGCAGCTCGGAAACTGCCAATTCTTGATCAGAACCACCCGTCTCTTCTTCGCGAGAGAGCCACGCTGAAGAATACTCGATGCAATTTTGCGGTTACTATTATTTTCAGGCAATTGATTTTATACCGGATAAAATCAGTATGCGCGGCAAAAACCTGATACTTTGCATCAGCCCAATAAGCCGATCCGGCCCACAGTGCAGACAATCGGTCTACAAAAGATTTTGTGATATTATTCGAGCCCATTCTTGAGTAAATTTCCGGTGCATCATCAAAGTTCGCTTAATTAAAAGGTCGCATGCATGATTTTCTGGCGCGTAAAATCACTTGACGCCATCCTGGCTACAGCAGAAAAGAAAAGTCTCCACCGCACCTTGGGTGCTTGGCAATTAACCCTATTAGGCATCGGCGCGATTATCGGCACGGGTATTTTTGTTTTGACTGCGGAAGCCGCGCAGAAAGCCGGGCCCGGCATGATGCTATCTTTTGTCATCGCCAGTTTTGTTTGCACTGTCGCCGCGCTGTGTTATTCCGAACTTTCTTCCATGGTGCCCGTTTCCGGGTCTGCTTATACGTATTCTTACGCGGTATTAGGTGAGTTGGTCGCCTGGCTGGTCGGATGGGCGCTCATGCTGGAATATTCCGTCGCTGCCAGCGCGGTCGCCGTCGGTTGGTCGGGCTATTTTGTCGGCTTGCTGCAAAATTCGCTCGGGATCGAAATACCCTTTGCGCTGGCGAACGGTCCTTTCGCCGGCGGGATCATCAATTTACCGGCGGTTTTCGTTTGCATGCTGGTTATCGGGCTGCTGGTCATCGGCACACGGGAAAGCGCCACCTTCAATGCCGTTCTTGTCGCCATCAAAATTGCCGCGCTCACGCTTTTCATTGCGTTAACACTCCCGGTCGCCAATTTGGCAAACTTCCAGCCGTTCTTACCGCTGGGCGAAACCGGCGTGATTGCAGCGGCATCGTCTATTTTCTTCGCTTATGTCGGCTTCGATGCAGTTTCGACCGCCGCCGAGGAAACCAAGGATCCGCAGCGGAATGTCCCGATCGGATTGATCAGTTCGCTGGTAATCTGCACGGTCTTTTACTTACTCATTTCAGCCGGCGCAATCGGCGCAGTTGGCGCGCAACCGTTGCTGGACGAGACCGGTAAGAATCTGATCCCGGGCTCTCTCAAACTCGCTGAACAATGCCAATCGCTTGCCGCTATCGGACAGCAACCGTTGGTTTGTTCGCGTGAAGCGTTGGCATCGGTTCTGCGGGAGATCGGCTGGGAAAAAATCGGCAATCTGCTCGGATTCACCGCGTTCCTGGCGCTGCCGTCGGTAGTTCTGATGATGTTATTTGGCCAGACACGCATCTTCTTCGTCATGTCGCGCGATGGCCTGCTGCCGGAAGTCTTAAGCCGCATTCACCCACGCTTTAAAACACCGCATATCGTTACCTACGTTACCGGCTTGGGTGTCATTATCGCCGCGGCTTTCCTGCCGGTCGGAAAACTGGCGGATATCTCCAATTCAGGCACCTTGTTCGCCTTCATGATCGTAGCGTTTACCGTGATGATATTGCGCATCAAAGACAAGAGCCGCGCACGTCCGTTCCGAACACCCGCAATTTGGCTGGTAGGCCCGCTTGCAGTAATTGGATGCATCACGCTTTTTCTTTTCCTGCCAGCGGATGCCAAACTGGTATTCCCGATTTGGTCTGGGATTGGATTGATTTTCTATTTTCTCTACGGCTACCGCAAAAGTCATGTCGCCCGCGGTATCGGTACGCCTACCGGCGGCGAAGACATTATCAGTCCGGTGCGGCCGCTTGCCGATTGCGATCCGGGAGATACAGCGAAGAAATAAATTAAATCAATCGATCACCCCTGAGTTTTAAGCGATCGCTTTTACCTTGGCGGCCGGGGTACGCAGCAAAGCCGGCAGAATAATCAGCGTGCAAATGAGCGTGAACGCCAATCCTACCGTCAGCAGAATGCCCATGCTCGCTGTCCCCACGTGCGATGAAAACATCAAACTGGCAAAATCGACCAGTGCAGTCAGCGCGCTATAGAAAATCGCCCGCGCGGTACTGGTGTGAATCAGAATTTCACTCACCAGCTCATTATTGATGCTGCGATACACCATGTGTAGGCTGCTATCGATACCGAGACCGAGCAACAGCGGTAAAGCGATAATGTTGGCAAAGTTGAACGGAACATCCAGCACAATGGTGAATGCGGTGGTGAATAAACTCGACAGCAGCAGCGGCAGAAGCACCAGCAAGGTATATTTGATACTGCGCAACAGTACCAGCAAAATGACGACCACACCGATCAGCGCCAGCGAAAATGCTTGAACGAACGCCTGAACCACGGCTTCACCCGCTTCCAGGCTGATTACCGGCACGCCAATGGCATGCGGCGCCACCTGCTGCACCGCACGGACGAAGCGCCGCAATGCATCGTTATCATTCAGATCCTCTTGCGGATAAACTGCTAAACGGTAACCACCATTTTCACTATGCCAACGATCTCTAAGCGCGGCGGGCAAATCCTTCTCGCCAAAAACGGTGGCTTCCGTTGCCGTGCGCAGGCTTTGCAAGGCCAGCGGCAACATGGCCAGCAGATCGTCTTCCACGGCGTACAATAATTTACTTTTCTCCTGACTTCCGACCTTATCCAGTTCCGCAAACAAACGCCCCAGCGACGACTTTAAAGCATCCGCAGTGGCCGCGGCAGGATGCCCGGGATGTTGGACGGTAAACCGCTCCAGTGCCGCAACCAGTTTCCGCAAGGCTTTATATTGTTCGACCAGAATTGCATCGCTGGCTATCCGGATTTGCGGCGGCGGTGTAGCGGCAATCGGCCCGATCGTCAGCGCCATTTCCTGAATCAGCGAAAATTTTTCCTCCTGCTGGCCGGGGACAAAATCCAGCATCGTGACGACCTTGTTCACTTCCGGCAGTGCTACCAGCCGCTTGGCCAAATGTTCTGTTTCCTGAGGATTGTCAGCCAGGACGGCAATGTGCCATGGTGACAGATCGGGCTCGGCCAGCAATTCACGGAATGTCTTTACCGCACCGCCTTGCGGATCCTGCATATTCAGCAAATTGTAATCGAACCGCACTTGCGGCAGGATGATCAGCGCCGCGACCGTAGCCGCCAATGTCAAGGCATAAGTCAGCTTGTGCCATTTCAGCGAGAGTTCCAGCACTTTGCCAACGGAACTCTTACCTTTAGGTTCCGCAACCGTTTTTTTCGGCAGATAACGTAACAATGCTGGACCGATGATCAGAGTAACCAGCAAGCTGACGATCATGCCGGTTCCGGAAATAATACCGAGTTCCGCAACACCGCTGTAATCGGTCGGCATGAAAGCGTAAAAACCGATCGCGTTGGTGACAGTACACGCAGTCAATGCTGCTCCGGCATCGCCACCCGAAATGTAGATGGCTTCTGATGGAGAATGATTGTTTTCCAGCACTTCCCGGTAGCGCAGCAGAAAATGAATGGCAAAGTCCGCGCCAAGACCGATATAGAGTACCGCAAAGGCGATGGAAATCAGATTCAAGTGGCCGACCACGGCCGTGGCGAATGTGGCGGTAAGAATCAGTCCCATCAGCAGACAAACCAGCACATTGAAGATCAATCCACCGTTGCGCATCGCAAAAAACAGCACCACGCCAACCAAGACAAACGTGATGATCCCGGCAAACTCCATACCACGCAGCGAACTGTTGAGTTCATCCTCCGCCAGCGCCACTTCGCCGGTAATACGCAACTTCACCGGACTGTCTGCGGTAATGCCGACACTATCCGCCGCAGCGTGCAACGCGGCGATCGATTGCTCGGCGGGAAACAATTGGGAAAAATCAAGCTTCGGCTTGACGATGATGAGTTCCTGGTAGGTTTTTTTCTGGGTCTCACCGCTGAACATTGTCTGCCATGACAACGCTCTGGGCGAACCATCCAAGCGCGCTTCCAATGTTGCATTGACGCCGCCCAGCACGGGACGCAGTTCGATGCTCCGCCCTTTGTTCAACTCATCCACGGCGCTAGTCAGCACATCGGCAAAAGCCGTCAGCGACGGATCCCGGCTAATGCGTGTGATCAACGGTTGCGCTGCGGCCAGGCTATCGGTGATCCGTTCGAGTTCCGGAACGCTTTGATAAAGCAGTCCGTTACGCGCGGTAAAATCATCCACCCGGGGCGAGTACACATCGTAAAAATGCTCCGGATCTTGTTTCAGGCGCACCGCCAGATTCTCTGCCGCCACGCGCACCTGTTCCGGCGTCGGAGCATCCAGCACGATGAGCAGCGTATCGATGTCTTGCGGGAATGATTCGTTATAGCGCTTCAGATTGATACGAAATGGCAGTTCCTCGGAGAGCATCTCGGCGGTATCGGTATTCATGCCCAGATTGCGCGCCACATAGAAACCGCTGGCAACCGCGACCAATAGCGCCGCTAACAACACCCACAGCGCATAATGATAGGAAAATGTAGTCCAACGCGCAAAAATGGCATGAATTCGGCTATGTGAAGTTTCCGCTGGTGTCGTCATTGTTCTGAAGAGGGATAGAAATGATCAGTAAGAAGGCTCATGCAAAATCGACCGGATAAAAACCCGCGTATCGCTACGATGCCAGTTGTTTTCCTGTACGCAACAGGCAGTCCGATCGCACCAGGTTTTCTTCCAGTTTTATCAAATCCGGCAATTTTACCTTAAGAACTCGATGCTCCGGCAGAAACTCACACTGTGCACTCAACGGACTGATAAAGAGCGCACTTCGATTCGCAGAGAAACACAACACCTACGATTTTTTGTAGCGGTGTTTGAGATATTCAATGACCGGCGGTGTGATCGAAAGAATGATGATCGCCAAAATGATCAGTTTGAAATTTTGCTGCACCATCGGCAGTTGCCCGAAATAAAACCCGGCATACACAAACGTTCCCACCCACAGCACCGCACCGACGATATTGTAAACAATGAAAGTGCGGTACGGCATCGTGCCGATCCCGGCCACAAACGGCGCAAATGTGCGGATAATAGGAATAAAGCGCGCGATGATGATGGTCTTGGTTCCATGCTTGAGATAGAACGCGTGCGTTTTGTCGAGATACTCGCGCTTAAAAAAGCGGGATTGTTGCGAAGCGAAGATTTTCGGCCCCGCTTTCTTGCCGATCCAGTAATTGACAGAATCTCCCAAAATACCGGCAATGCTGAGTCCGGCGAACAAGACGTGCGGACTCAATTGAGAACCTTCCAGCGACGCCAGGGAACCTGCGGCGAATAACAAGGAATCACCCGGCAAAAGCGGCAAAACGACGAGTCCGGTCTCGCAAAATACGATCAGGAAGAGAATGCCATAAATCCACAAACCGTATTCGGAAGCCAGCTGCTGCAAATGCTTGTCGATATGAAGAATGAAGTCAATAAGAAACATGAGGATAATAACCAGAAAAAATGTGATGACCGAATCGGGATAAGGAGAAAAACCACTCAGACTTAAATTTTAGTCCGAGCGAGTTTAGCGGGAAGAGCGGAAAAAGTCTCCCGGAATCGCTCCAGATTACCGGAAGATATTTCATTTACAGTGCGATAAGCGCTTTGTACAGATTGAATAAACTGATGGTAATGATGAGCACACCCACCATGATCAGCAAAGTGCGCGCATGAAATTTTTTGCATAAGTAGGCGGCAAAAGGCGCTGCAAACAAACCGCCAAAAACTAATCCGATGATCAACGGCCAGTGATCGGTTTCCATCAGCAGCGCAAACGTCGCGGCACTGGCTAATGTCAGAAAAAATTCCGCAAAATTCACCGAGCCGATCGTAGTGCGCGGATCGGTGCCTGTTCCAACCAGAGTTGTCGTCACGATCGGCCCCCAGCCGCCGCCGCCCGCGGCATCCATGAAGCCGCCGAAACACGCCAGCTTACCGACATGCTGGGGCGCTTCCTTGCGAATGCTCAGTTGCCGGAAAGCTTTGCTGAGAATATAAACACCCAGCAGAACCAGGTAAGCCGATATGAACGGTTTGAACAAAGCGCTGTTGACGTGCGTAACTAAGAATGCCCCCAAAACACCGCCCAGAATGCCCGGCACCAGCAAGCGGGTGAACAATTGCTTATTGACGTTACCGAATTTGGCATGCGCCACGCCTGACACACCGGTGGTAAAAATTTCCGCGATATGTACGCTGGCGCTGGCGGCAGCCGGACTCGCGCCGGATGCCAATAAAAAAGTCGTGGCAGTAACGCCGTAAGCCATGCCTAAAGCGCCATCGACAACTTGCGCGAGAAAACCGACGGCAACGGCGCTCCAAAAAATCCGGCTATCCAGCGTATCGTTGATGATCTGCAAGCTGGCACCCCAATCTTGCGCGAGAAAAAAGCGCGCGATGAGAAATGCGATCAGCAAAATCAATACAATGACGGCGAACCACACGGCAGCCCGCAGAAAAGGATGCGCTTCAAGATGCGAAACGGTATCTTCAACCGGCGGCAGTCCTAATTGCTGGTGCTCTTCGTTAACCGGATTGCGGGTCAGATCAAGGTTGCGGATTTTCATGAACTTGGTTTGGTTTGATGACGCAAAAATGCGCCGAACTATAACCGCATTCGAATACAAATAGAAATACTATTTAGTAATATACTTATATCCAAAAATTCTGGATCTGCGGCTGAAAGTCATTTCCCGGTTTCAAGACCGGCAACTATTGAGAAACACCGCTATGAAAAAAGAATCACTGGGTCTGATGAGTCTTGCGGCGCTTGGTGTGGTGTATGGCGACATCGGCACCAGTCCGCTGTACGTCATGAAAACGGTTTTCGATCCCGCTCACGGACTCGCCGTTACCGCCAGCAACATCATCGGCGTCGTTTCGCTGATTTTCTGGGCGATCATGATTGTGGTGACGGTCAAGTACATCACGCTTATTTTACGCGCCGATAATCATGGCGAAGGGGGCATCATGGCACTGCTCTCGCTGGCCGGTTCATCCGTTTCCGACCGGCCGCGGTTACGCGCCCTCCTGTTTATGATTGGCGCATTCGGCGCCGCTCTGTTTTACGGCGATGGCGTGATCACACCGGCCATATCCGTGTTGAGCGCGGTAGAAGGTCTGGAAGTAGCGACACCGCTGCTGCAACCTTATGTGCTGCCGATCACCATCGGTGTGCTGATTGCGCTTTTTCTGATCCAGCAACGCGGCACCGGTGGCATCGGCACACTTTTCGGTCCGGTAATGCTGGTATGGTTTGCCACGCTGTCACTCAGTGGTGCGTTCAACATCGCATCCGCCCCCGCGATTTTGCAAGCCTTTGATCCGCGCTTCGCAATTCATTTTTGCCTGGACAACGGCCTGCTCGCCTTTATCGCTTTCGGTGCCGTGGTATTGGCACTCACCGGGGGCGAAGCGCTCTACGCCGACATGGGGCATTTTGGCGTCAAACCGATCCGTTTCACCTGGTACGGTTGCGTTCTGCCCGCACTGATCTTGAATTACCTGGGACAAGGCGCGCTGCTGCTCACTGACCCGGCGGCCATTTCCAATCCGTTTTTCTTACTCTTTCCCGCTTGGGCGCTCTATCCTGTCGTAGCCTTGGCAACCGCCGCCACGGTCATCGCATCGCAAGCGGTTATTTCCGGCGTTTTCTCGGTAACCCGGCAAGCCATTCAGCTCGGATTCCTGCCGCGCATGCAGATTTTGCATACCTCCGATCAAAAAATCGGTCAGATTTATATTCCGTTCGTCAATTGGATACTACTCATCGCCGTACTCATGGCAGTCGCCGGATTCGGCTCTTCGGCCAGCCTTGCCTCGGCGTATGGTGTGGCTGTCACGGCGACAATGGTGATTGAAACACTGCTGACTTTCTTCGTGCTGCGTTTCGCTTGGAACTATCCGTTGCTTGCGGCTATCGCCACCACCGGCTTTTTTCTCGCAATCGATACTGCTTTTTTTGCCGCCACGCTATTGAAAATCTTCCAGGGCGGCTGGTTTCCGTTGATCATCGGCGCGCTGATATTTTTTATCATGACGACGTGGCACGACGGACGCAACAGGTTGCTGGAACATTTGTGGAGCGATGATATTCCGCTGGAACCGTTCTTGGAATCGCTCCTGGCGCAACCGCCGGTCCGGGTTGCTGGAACGGCGGTTTTCTTGACTTCGAGTATCAATGGCGTGCCGCATGCGCTATTGCACAATCTTGCGCATAATCAGGTTTTACACGAATGCGTGGTGTTCCTGAGAGTCAGTTACCATAAAATTCCAAGCATCCCGGAAAGTGAACGGATTACGGTGAAACCACTGCCCGGTAACTGCTATCAAATAACCGTCCACTACGGTTACAAAGATGAGCCCGATTTACCCGCCGCACTTAAAATATGCGAGCAACCTGGGCTGGAATTCGAACCGCTTAAAACATCCTACTTTATTAGCCGCGAGACCATCGTGCCCAGCCCTCGCGGTGGCATGGCGCAGTGGCGCGAACGCATTTTCGCCGCGATGGCCAGAAACGCTGGCAATGCAGCCGAGTACTTCAATTTGCCGACCAATCGCGTGCTGGAATTGGGGACGCGGATTGAAATCTGATTAACTCACCCGCTCAGGAGAAAATATGGCCACGGATATTGCCTACACACCGGATACCATCATCAGCAAAGCCATGTTCAATTTCGATGCATTCGGCTTAGCCAATTACAAGCTCAGCGGCACCATTCGCGTCTCGGTTTCCGATGACTTTAGCTACGACGACTATTTGAATTCAAGTTACTCGCGCTTCAATTCGATGCTTTATACCGCGGGAGCTAACGAAGTCACTTGGACTTCCCAAATGACAAGCAACATTCAAGACATTCTGCAAACATATTCACAATTTGCCAACATCACTTTTCAGTGGATAGGAGACTACGACACATTCTCAAGTGGTACCGATACGACCCCAAATCCTGAAGATGTCGGAAGAGCGGGTGTTTCCGATATTAATATCAACTGGATTTATCGCTCCGACGTCAATTTTGCCGGAATCTCGGGTGGCAGTTCCGATGATTTTCTATTCAACTACACCGGTGCAGCCAACGATATTTTTCTCAATGCCTATGCGCCAAAATTCAATAATGATCTTTCGCTTGATCTGAACACGCGCGCCCGGCAAACCTTGATGCACGAATTGGGACACTCGCTCGGTCTTTCCCATCCGCATAGCGCGTATAACGCCAGTACCGGCATACCCACCATTACTGCCGATTACGCCGCCACCAAGGATCTGGGATTCTCCCAGCTCGGTTTCCATACCAATACCGCGACCGACATGTACAAGGAATATTTCACAATCATGTCGTACGATGATCAGCATTCCTTACTACCCGGATCGAATGTCGTATATCAAGCTTATACGCCGATGATTTTGGATGTGATCGCACTGCAACAAGCCTACGGCGAAGGAAGCGGCACCAGCGGATCGGGCAATGACACCATCACACCGGGAATCGCCGGCTATCGGACCTATTTCGATACAGGCGGAATCGATACCGTCGATCTATCGGATTACACCAATGGCGCTTATTTCAATATGGGCGTCAACATTACAGGCGCCGCGCATCTGGTTGGAGTATCGATGAGCACGTCCGATGCGCAAAATATGATTACATCCGGTAAAGATCCAGGCAATCTGCGCTGGTTCTATGGGGAATACGAAAATGCCGCCGGTTCGGCAGCAGCCGATCAAATCACCGGCAATTCGCTCGATAACGTAATCGAAGGCAAAGATGGTAACGACACGCTCTCCGGCGGAGGCGGCAACGACAGCTTAGATGGCGGCGGTGGAAACGATATTCTCAATGGTCAGGATGGCATAGACACAGCGGTTTATGCCGGCAGCCGCAGTGCTTTCACAATCACCCGCAACACCGATCACAGCTTTACAATCAACGACAACACCCATACTGAAGGAACCGACACACTCAACGGTATCGAGCGGATTAGCTTCAGCGACGAGCATCTTGCGCTGGATATCGACGGCAATGCCGGTATCACTGCCAAAATATTGGGTGCAGTATTCGGCAAGGATGCATTAGCAAACAAAGAATACGCAGGTATCGGACTGAAACTGCTGGACAGCGGCATGAGTTACAGCGACCTCATGGAGCTGGCGATAAATGCCAAGCTCGGCGCCCATGCCGACGATACGGCGATCGTAAACTTGCTCTATACCAATGTCTTCGGCGCTGCACCAGCAGCCAGCGATTTGAATTACTACGTAGGATTATTACAAAACGGTTCCTACAACGAGACCAGCCTCGGCATACTGGCAGCAGATTCAACGGCCAACACCGATCACATCAATCTAACTGGATTAGCCACTTCGGGATTAGAGTTTGTTTGAGTCAATCATTTTTGCTGACATCTTGAATCATTCCAGCCGCATCGCGGCCATTGGGCCACGAACTGAACGGAAATGGGTGTTGTTCGCTGTTAAAAGTCAGGAAATTAATGATCTGATGAATATAAATACTTAAGTTCTGACTAAATCCAAGCAAAAATTCATTAGTTTTTCCGGTTACTATCAACGTGGCATATTGGAAGAATAGAATACAGATGATCAATGAGTTAGAAAATCCGTAGACAAACATGAAAAAAAGCATAAAAAGGCCGCGTTGCCAGATCTCCTTTGTTTGCAATCTTTGTTTAATTTCTTCGTTCATTCTATTTTCCTGAATTAAGTGCAATCACATTTTATTATAGTCGAGGCGCAAAGATACAACGCCGGGAGCGCTGTTACCTCTGCTACCTATTAATGCTGTCAGTGTGGAAATGTGCTTTCGCACTGTGTCATTGCGTAGCGTAGTATGTACGCCCTATCGCTTAAATACGAACGGCTTTCCAATAGTTGGATTGCCAGTAAACATGATCAAGCCGTGATATGGTGACGCCTTTCTTCTCAGAGGCATGCAAAAACTTATTTTTTTCGAGATAAATCCCGACATGTTTTGAAGCCCGGCCAGTTTTAAAGAAAATCAGATCACCCGCCCTTAAATCGTTTTTTCTGATTTCCCTTCCGATCATGGATTGCATCGTGGCTGTTCTGGGTAGATGCATCCCGAGCTTTGATTTGAATGTCAAATGCACGAAACCGGAACAATCTATGCCGCGCTGGCTGAGTCCGCCATGCTGGTATCGCACTCCCTGCCATTCACTAAATTGAGAGTAAAGCGCTCTTTTAATATGGCTGGAGTCTGTTGATCTATTGGCGTTAGGATACGGTTCTTGTTTAAGTGAAGATTTTTCTTGAAGTGATCCGCAACTCACTAACAGGAAGCTGATACCTATCAATATGATGAATCGAGAAATATTCTTTTTCATTGATAATGTACTTTTCTATCCCGAAGTAAAAAGTAAACATTAATGCAGATTATACGCGATTACCATGTGATCCCATACTTGAGATTTTTGCCAAGACGCTTCTTGCCATATCTTTTAATGAAACAACTTCATTTACCCCGCCCGCAGCAATTGCTTCTTTAGGCATACCAAAAACAACACAGCTCGCCTCATCTTGAGCGAAATTATAAGCACCAGCTTTATGCATCTCCAGCATACCAGCAGCACCATCTTTTCCCATACCGGTTAGGATCACACCAATTGCATTTTTACCTGCACAATTCGCGGCTGAGCGAAATAGTACATCAACTGATGGCCGATGTCGACTAACGAGCTCACCTTGATTTAATTCCGTCATGTAGTTTGCCCCACTGCGTTTTAACAGTAAATGTGAATGCCCAGGTGCGATAAACGCATGCCCTGGCAGCACCCTTTCGCCCCCTTGGGCTTCAATCACTGATATCTTACATAGACTATTTAAGCGATTCGCAAATGATTTTGTGAATCCTTCCGGCATGTGTTGGGTAACCAGAATTCCTGGCGAGTCTGGTGGCATGCGGATTAAAAATTCTTTGATGGCCTCTGTACCACCGGTAGAAGCACCAACGATGATTAACTTTTCTGTTGAAGCAATACGATTTGAAATCGATGGCAATACGACATCAGCTGTTGCATTTTTAGCAACCGGTAGAGGCGATGCTCGTTTAAGCCTCGCTGACTTAGCGATACGGATCTTATTGGCAATTTCACTGCCATACTCCTTTAATCCAATCGCAATGTCGAGTTTCGGCTTGGATACAAAATCCACCGCACCCAGTTCAAGTGCACGAAATGTGACGTCTGATCCTCTTTCAGTTAGGGTTGAAACCATAACTACCGGCATGGGTCTTAATCTCATCAGTTTCTCTAAGAAATCAAGCCCATCCATTTTTGGCATCTCGACATCCAATGTCAGCACATCAGGGCTTAATTCCCGAATCATTTCGCGCGCCGCCAGCGGATCAGCTGCTGCTCCGATAACTTCCATATCGGGCTGACTATTAATAATCTCGCTCAATAACTTACGAATTAGCGCCGAATCGTCAACAACGATAACTGTTATTTTTTTCATGGTAAAAGCTCAATAAAATCCAAAAGTACCAACTTATGAAAATAACTCTACATCGCCACCGCTATCAACTTGATGCAAACGTTGCCTATAATCCTTTTCGCGCTGGGAAATCGTTGTATTGTGTATATTGCGCAATTTCTTCACCATTACTTTGCTGCTTTTGGGAAAAAAGTACACTTTGCGCGGGAATATATCAACCAAGTCCTGTGCTACAATTCTAATTTTCTCGGTTTGTAAAAATTTCAATACAAAATCCGCATTCCGCTGACCAACATTTGCCACGGTAAGTCCATCCAAAACATTACCGCCACCGAAAACTTTGGCTTCGAGATTACATCGGCGAGCACCTAGTTTTAATAACTGATTAATCAGTATCTCCATTGCATAAGTGCCATAACGAGCTGAAGCATTTAGCGGACTACCAACATCTCCCCCTCCATCAGGCAGCATAAAATGATTCATACCACCAATCCCGCTGTAGCAATCCCGAATGCAAGCTGCAACGCATGAACCCAGTACTGTCACCAGAAGTAAATCCTTGTCTGTCACATAGTATTCACCCGGCAACAACTTAACAGCTTGACTGTTAAAGTTCTTGTCAAAATATAAATTGGTTGCAATCTGATCATCGATGATCTCAGTCATATGATCACCTCGACTTATTAGCTAACTCATAAACAGTCTTCTCACGCAATTTAAACAAATCAACTGCATGCTGAAAGCTCTCGGAATGCCCAGCAAATAACAATCCATCCGGCGCAAGCAATGGCACAAACTTCTTCAGGATTTTATATTGAGTCGGTTTATCAAAGTAGATCATGACGTTACGGCAGAATATCGCATCGAATGGGCCGCGGATTGGCCAGCTTTCATCGAGTAAATTCAATTGCCGGAATGTAATCATATTTCGTAACTCAGGACGCACTCTCGCTGTCCCTGCATGCCCTCCTTTTCCTTTGAGAAAAAATTGCTTAAGTTTTTCTTTGGGAATTTTCTCTAGCTTATCTAAAGAGTAAATACCTAACTGTGCCTTTGCAAGAACATTGGTATCCAGATCCGTTGCCAGGATATGGACAGGGGGCGAGAACGTCTTAAATGCTTGTACCATCGACATCGCCATTGAATAAGGCTCTTCACCCGTTGATGAAGCACTACACCAAAGTTGAATTTTGTTATGATTCTTGCGTTTCTCAATATGTTTTTCGAGAATAGGAAAATGATGTTGTTCGCGAAAAAAAGCCGTCAGATTTGTTGTCAGTGCGTTTGTGAATGCTTCCCACTCTTCAGGATTTCCACGCTCCAGGAAATTTAGATACTCATGAAAACTTGTCAGACCATTGACACGTAAACGCCGGGCAAGCCTACTATAAACCATATTTTGTTTGGCCACAGAAAGTGAAATGCCTGCATGGCTATAAATCAGCTTTCTTATACGTTCAAAATCAGCTTGCGTAAAAACATATTCGCGTGTCTTGCCATCAGAGCTTTCATCGCCACCTAAAATCATTTCCATAGTATACCCATTTGAATTCTAATAAATACTGCTTTGCTATCTTTTCTTGCAGTATCAGCTCCTAGAGTCTCATTATTTTTCTGACCAAATGGTTAATATATTGAAAAAAATAATGATCTAGAATTAGTGATTTTTAAATGATTGTTAACATGAAGCAGATAATTCAAAAGCTTAATTTTAGCCAGTAACGAACTTATATCGAGCTTTTTATAGCCCTCTTCATTCCTATCCATGAGCCGGTGCCTTAGCAGTCACCAAGTATTCACTTAATTTCTTCTTAAGATTTCTAATTATTCTTTAATTAATAGTTTGCTCTATTAATCCCATATCACTACTACTCATTAATTTCTCGATATCAATCAATATCAACATACGTTCGTCCACAGTTCCTAATCCCATGATATATTCTGTATCAATCACTGAGCCCAATCCTGGTGCTGGTCGCATTTGTTCTGTTCCCAGCGTAATGACATCCGATACACCATCTACTACGATCCCCATGACGCGCCCAGCCACGTTTAAAATAATCACGACGGTAAATTGATCGTACGTCGCATTTCCCAATCTGAATTTAATCCTCATATCAATAATTGGCACGATAATGCCTCGCAGATTGACAACACCTTTGATAAATTCAGGGGCATTCGCTATTTGCGTAATAGCGTCATAGCCGCGAATCTCTTGTACTTTAAGAATCTCTATGCCGTATTCTTCACTACCCAAACGGAAAGTCAAAAATTCATTCGCCATTTGACTCGTTTGCGGATTGATTGAGTTAGAAGTTGCAATCGCTGTTTGCTGTTGAGACATGGTATATACTCCTGATTAAAATAAACTATCTATGAAAAAAAGAGTTCTAGAAATATTACTGTTTGGTTTATACCATTTCTTGTTGGCATGCCAGAACAAGCGCAGCTGTATCAAGAATAAGCGCAACTTTACCGTCACCCATAATGGTTGCACCTGAGACACCCTGCACTCTGCGATAATTACTTTCCAAACTTTTAATCACAACTTGGTGCTGACCAATTAAGTCATCCACAAACAATGCTGCTTTATGTCCCTCGGCCTCGAGAATTACCAATATTCCTTCATGTACCGCAGTTACATTAGGGTGCAAATTGAAAATCTCGTGCAATGCGATCACAGGCAGATATTCGCCGCGCACTTGCACTACCCGCCCATGACCGCTGACCGTTTTAATATCAGCAGCTGTTGGTTGCATAGATTCGATAATGTAATTGAGCGGCACAATAAACATTTGATCCCCGACAGCAACTGACAATCCATCAAGAATCGCCAACGTTAATGGCAATCGAATCGATATGCGCGTACCTACACCGAGTGCTGATTCAATATCAATGCGCCCGCCCATGCCTTGAATATTACGTTTCACAACATCCATACCTACACCACGGCCTGACACATCGGTTACTGTTTCTGCCGTAGAGAAGCCTGCTTCAAATATCAGAGACCATACTTCTTGATCAGACATTCCATCATTTACCGGCAGGCCTCGTTCTTTAGCTTTAGCAAGAATTTTTCCGCGATTCAAACCGGCACCATCGTCACTAACTTCAATCACAATACTGCCTCCTTGATGAAAAGCACGTAATGTAATCGTACCTTGCGCAGGCTTACCTGCCGCGATTCGCTTCTCGGCAACTTCTATGCCATGATCAAGACTATTTCTGACCAAATGTGTCAACGGATCGGCAATTTTCTCGATCAAACCTTTATCGAGTTCGGTGTTCTCACCAACAGTTTTCAGTTCAACACGTTTATTTAATTTCGCCGCCAAATCACGCACAACCCGCGGGTATCGGCTAAATACAAAACTAATTGGCATCATTCGGATTGACATCACGGATTCTTGTAAATCTCGCGTATTTCTTTCCAATTGACTCATCCCGCTCAACAATTTCTCAAAAATTACTGGATCGAGCTGTGAAGCTGTTTGCGCAAGCATTGCTTGCGTGATGACCAACTCCCCCACAAGGTTAATCATCTGATCAACTTTCTCTATGCTGACACGTATTGATGAAGTTTCATTGGTAGCAGAGGCAGCTGTAGCACCCGCCTTGCTGGATGGTTTATTGACTGTATTTTGTAATTCATTCTTATTACTTGGAGTGCTTTGCTGGTGCACTGAACTCGATTGCGGTTCTATATCATCAATATCTTTTGGTGCCGCAGGAGCCCCTGGGAAAAAGCCATATCCAGGCGGAGGCGGCATATTTTCCATTGAAAGCTCATCTTCATCGGCAAACGACTCTGTAACACTATCTTCATCATCAGTGAACTGCTCTACTACTGCAGCATTTACTGTTATAACTTCGATCTTCAAGTTTGCAGGATCGACTACAAAGGCCAAGGTTTCCCAAACATCTTCTTCACTACTAGCTGTTGTCAATCTCAGTTTGAAGCGCTCTTTCTCACTTGCCGGCGCTGAATTTTCAAGATCACCCAAGCGCCTCAAATTAGCCAATAAATTTTCAACTGCCACATCACCCATTCCAGCACTGGAAAACTCTATGGAATATGTCAGTTTCGGCAAATCATTTTGTGGCGCCGCTTCGTTGATAATCACATTTGAAGGCTTATGGCTAGCAGCTTCTACTAGCATAGCTTCTTCTTTAGTACCAGAATCCTCAACTACCTCGGAAATCACTGGAGCTTGTGTTTCATCACTCAATCTTTTCAGTTCTTCGCAAACCTCTGCCGCAACCGTGGGGTCTGCTTCCCCCTCTCCTCGATGACCTGCCAGTTGTGCTTTTATGACATCACCTGCTCTCAAAAAAGCATCCACCATTTCACTACGTACTGCAAGCTCCCCTTTGCGCAATCTATCCAGCAATGTCTCCAACATATGCGTCATCTCCGTCATATCTGTAAAACCAAAAGTGCCAGCACCTCCTTTGATAGAATGTGCAGCACGGAAAATAGCGTTCAAATCTTCCAAATCCGGCGAATTTACATCAAGCCTCAGCAAGCATGCTTCCATATCCGCAAGTAATTCTGAGGATTCTTCAAAAAATATTTCATAAAACTGTTCGAGATCTGTACTCATAGATAACCTGTTTTACGTTGAGTTGTTAGGCTAACACCTTAAAGAAATAAGCAAATAGAAAAATAGAATAAATACATTCTAAATCTTATTAAAAAAGTTCCTATTTGCAACCACTACTGTCCCGCTAACTTTCAA